>NZ_JYFE01000061.1 GCF_000877395.1 Jannaschia aquimarina
CGGCCCCGCGAATGCGCCGATCAACGACCTCGCGCAGGACTGGATGGGCGAGCCCTTCGACCGCGACGGGTGGCTTGCGCGCGAAGGCGAGGCCTGCCCCGAACTGGTCGAGGCGGTGCTGCGCCACCCCTATTTCCTGCGGATTCCGCCCAAGTCGCTGGACCGGGACGCGTTCCGAGAGGCCGGCGCACGGATCGACACCCTACCGCCGTCGCATGCCGCGGCCACTTGGGTCGCGGTCATCGCGGCCAGCGTCGCACAGGGGATCGGCCATTGCCCGACACCGCCATCGCGCGTCCTGATAACCGGGGGCGGGCGCCACAATCCCGCGATCATGGCGGCTCTCGCCAAGGATCTGGCCTGCCCCGTGGAGCCGGTCGAGGCGGTCGGCCTCGACGGCGACATGCTGGAAGCCCAGGCGTTCGCTTTCATGGCGGTCCGCGTGGCCCGCGGCCTGCCGACCTCTTTCCCGACGACGACGGGCGTTGCGGCTTCGGTCGGCGGAGGGACCATCTCGGATCCGACCGGCACGCTCGCCGCGCGCGCGGGCGGCGCTGGACACCACGTCAGGCGGCGATAGAAGGCATCAGCGCCAACGGAGTCCGGGACGTCCCGGACCAGACCGGAAAGGATCTTCCATGGCCTCGCGCACGATCCCCGTCGACGCCTTCGACATCGTCCTCTTCGGCGCCACCGGGGACCTTGCCAAGCGCAAGATCATTCCGTCGCTCTACCGCCGGTTCCTGGCGGGCCAGATGCCGGCCGAGGCCCGCCTCATCGGCGCCGCGCGCTCGGATCTCACCGACGACAGTTTCCGCGATCTTGTCCGCGAAAGCCTCGAGGAATTCGTCTCTGCCAAGATCCGCGACGCCGACATGACGGCGCAATTCTGCGATCTCTGCAGCTACATCGCGATCGACGCCAAGGGCGATGGCGGCTGGGACGCGCTCAAATCCAGCGTGCGCGACGAGGTGACCAAGGCGTTCTACTTCTCGGTCGGGCCGAACCTCTTCGGACCGCTCTCGTCCCAGCTGCGCGAAAAGGGCATCGCCTGCGAGAACAGCCGGCTCGTGGTAGAAAAGCCCTTCGGCCACGACCTCGACAGTGCGCGCAAGCTGAACGCCGACCTCGCCGCCAGCTTCGACGAGGATCAGATCTACCGCATCGACCACTTCCTCGGCAAAGAGACGGTTCAGAACCTGATGGCGGTCCGTTTCGCCAATGTCCTGTTCGAGCCGCTCTGGAACGAGCGCTTCATCGATCACGTCCAGGTCACCGTGGCCGAGACGGTAGGCGTCGGCGGTCGCGGATCTTATTACGACGACTCGGGCGCCATGCGGGACATGGTGCAGAACCACCTGATGCAGCTCCTCTGCCTCATCGCGATGGAGCCGCCGGCCGCCTTCGATCCCGACCGGTTGCGCGACGAGAAGCTCAAGGTGATCCGGGCCCTCGACCCCGTGCCGCCCGCCGATGTGGTGCGTGGCCAATACAAGGCAGGCCCCGAGGGCCCGTCCTATACCGAAGACGCCGAGAACCCCGACAGCCTGACCGAGAGTTTCGTGGCTCTGAAGGTCGGGATCTCCAACTGGCGCTGGAAGCACACGCCCTTCTACCTGCGCACCGGCAAGCGGATGACCCGCCGCGTGTCCGAGATCGTGGTTCAATTCAAGGAGACGCCGCATTCCATCTTCGACCGCGAGGGAACGTCTGCGCCCAATGCGCTGGTGATCCGCCTCCAGCCCGACGAGGGGATCGAGCTTGCCGTCACCATCAAGGAGCCGGGGCCGGGCGGGATGCGCCTGACGACGGTTCCCCTCGACATGACCTTCGCCGACGCGCTCGGAGAGGACCACATACCGGACGCGTACGAACGTCTCATCATGGATGTGATGCGCGGCGACCAGACGCTCTTCATGCGAGGCGACGAGGTGGAGGCCGCCTGGGCCTGGACCGACCCGATCATCGACCGCTGGCAAGAGGCGGGCGACAAGCCGCACCCCTATGCGCAAGGGTCAAGCGGGCCGGAACAGGCGCTCATGCTGATGCACCGCGACGGCCGCCGTTGGCGCGACCTCGACGCGTGACCGGAAAGGGGGGGCGATGGACCTGATCGAGTATCCCGACCGCGAAATCCTCGCCATGGGCCTGGCCGACATGCTGGCCGGCGCGCTTCGCAAGTGCCTCACGGTGCATGAGCGGGCCAGCTTCTGCGTCCCCGGTGGCTCCTCCCCCGGAGAAGTCTTCGCCTCGCTCTCCGGCGCGGCGCTCGACTGGGACCGGGTGGACGTCCTTCTCAACGACGAACGCTGGGTCCCCGAGACGAGCGACCGCTCGAACACCGCGCTCCTGCGCCGGACGCTTCTGACGGACCGGGCCGCCGCGGCCAACCTCGTGCCGATGACGACCGATGCCGCCGCGCCCGAGGACGGCATTCCCGATCTGTTGCCGCGCTACGACGCGCTGTTCCCGATCTCGCTCCTGCTGCTCGGCATGGGCGAGGACGGGCATACGGCCAGCCTCTTTCCGGGCGGCGACAAGCTTTCCGCCGCCATGGCCGACGACGCGCCCGCCCTCATGGCGATGCGCGCCCCCGGTGCCGGTGAGGCCCGCGTGACGCTGACCCTTCCGGTCCTGCGCGATGCGATGGAGACTCATCTCCTGATCATGGGCGACGCCAAGCGCGAGGTGCTGGACCGTGCCCGCAATGCCGATCCGATGGACATGCCCATCGCCGCGCTTCTGCCCGAGGCGACCGTTCACTGGGCCCCCTGACACCAACCCCCGAGGGAGACGCGACATGAAGTTCTGGCAAGGCCTTGATCCCCTCCGCGCCCTCAGCGGGACCCCCATCGCCGACCTCCTGACCGATGCGCGGCTCGACCGCTTCACCGTCGACGCGGCGGGGATGCATCTGGACCTGTCGAAGACCTCGATCACCGATGGCGCGCTCGACCTGCTGATCGACCTGGCCTCGGACGTGCCCGGACGCCGCGACGCGATGTATGCCGGCGAGAAGATCAACGAGACCGAGGGCCGCGCCGTCCTCCACACCGCGCTGCGCGCCGCTCCCGATGCCGAGATCACGGTCGACGGTCAGAACGTCGTCCCCGGCGTGCAGGAAACGCTGACCCGGATGCGCGAATTCGCCCGCGCCATCCGCCACGGCGACTTTTCGGGGCAGGGGGGGGCCATCACCGACGTGGTGAATATCGGCATCGGAGGCTCGGATCTGGGCCCCGCGATGGCGGTGCGCGCGCTCGCTCCCTATCACGACGGGCCGCGCTGCCACTTCGTCTCGAACGTGGACGGCGCCGACTGGGCCGACACCGCGCGCGGGCTGAACCCGGCGACGACGCTGGTGATCGTCGCATCCAAGACCTTCACCACGATCGAGACGATGACCAACGCCCGCACAGCCTGGGACTGGATGGCCGCCGAGGTGGAAGACCCCGCCGCGCAATTCGCCGCCCTCTCCTCGGCGCAGGAAAAGACGGCCGATTGGGACATCCCCCCTTCCCGCGTCTTCGGGTTCGAGGATTGGGTCGGCGGCCGCTATTCCGTGTGGGGCCCGATCGGTCTGTCGCTGATGATCGCCATCGGCCCGGACGCCTTCGACGAATTCCTGTCCGGCGGCCGTGCCATGGACGACCATTTCCGCGAGGCTCCGCTGGGCGCGAACATGCCCGTCCTGCTGGCGCTGGCCGGGCTATGGCACCATCAGGTCTGTGGTTACCCGACCCGCGCCGTGCTGCCTTATGACGACCGCCTGGCGCGACTGCCCGCCTATCTTCAGCAGCTCGAGATGGAGAGCAACGGCAAGGGCGTCACCATGGAGGGCGACGACCTGCCGGGTCCCGCCGGCCCCGTCGTCTGGGGCGAGCCGGGCACCAACGGTCAGCATGCCTTCTATCAGCTCATCCACCAGGGCCGCACACCCGTGCCATGCGAGTTCATGGTGGCCGCCATGGGGCACGAGCGGGAGCTGGACCACCACCACCGCCTGCTCATCGCCAATTGCCTCGCCCAGTCCGAGGCGCTTCTGCGCGGGCGCACGCTGGACGAGGCCCGCGCCAAGCTCGCCGGCAAGTTCGAGGGCGCTGAACTCGACCGACAGGCCGCCCACCGCGTCTTTCAGGGCGACCGCCCGTCGACCACGCTGGTCTATCCCTGCCTCGATCCCGCGACCCTGGGTGCTATCGTCGCGCTCTACGAGCATCGGGTCTTCGTCGAGGGTGTCATGCTCGGGATCAACAGCTACGACCAGTGGGGCGTCGAGCTAGGCAAGGAACTCGCCACGTCCCTGGGTCCCCTCGTCGAGGGTGAGGACGCCTCCGCAAAGGATCCGTCCACCCGCAACCTTCTGACACTGTTGAGAGGCTGGCGGTAGGTGGGCGTTCATGGCGAGGCGGGGATACGGCTTGATCTGAATGCCCCTCACGCCGTGCGGTTGACGGACCTGTATTCCTGGTGATCCGCGTGCCGCCAGATTGCGCTCTTGCCAAGCTTCGAGCTTGGCTGCCGCGCGCAATGGGATGGCAGAAGCGTCTGACTTTGCCGTCCCTCGAATCCGCGGGGCCTGTTGAAGGGATTTCTTGTGGCGATTTCCGAGCCTGCGCAGCCTGCTCCACAAATCAGGTGATGGGCGAGTTTGCGCGTTGCCGGACCGCCTTCTTGCATTGAGTCCATAACGGGGCTGCCGGGGCCGCCTAAGCGGTTGAGGACGGCCCCTCCCGAGATCGTGCTCCGCATGATCCAGCCGGGCGATGGATGCGGATTTGGGATTCGACGGTCCGACGGTCGACGTCGCAGATCATGAGCTCTTGACCGCGCGGCTTTCAGCGGGTCACCCACCGCCCGACAGGGCATTGCGGCGGGCTACATTCCGAACGGAACGGGCGGATGCGGGCGGGGCTTCGTTGCGCCGCGATGTGGAATGTTCACGGTCAGATTTCTCTGGTGACGGCACAGTGTGCTGAAGTCGGGCCCATCCCTGTCAAGGCGCACCGGCCACAGCAGGCTCTCGACAAGCCAGGTCGTCTACAGCCGGGTCGTCCTGAAGAGCACCTTCATCGTCGGAGAGGTCGAATGGCGATATCGCCGTCGGTCTGCTGGCGGCCATGTCTGCCTGTCGACACAGCATACCTGCGCGCCCCGAGGTCCAACCGGATCGTCAGCGAGCACAACGCCCGCGCGCGTCGGTGCTGGTCGATCAACTCCCGATCCTGAAGGTTGGAGATGGGGGGCGGCTCATGCATCCGAGCTACCGCTTCGGACTCCCGAGCCGATTTCGACGCGGGGTTGCGCAATAGAGACTGCGGGGAAGAAAACGGTGTTTGGGTTTGCCCTTGCGGGGCCAACAACCGACGTCCCGAAAAGGAGTGTCCGAAGCCCAGACATGGACCTGCCGTTCAGGGCCCGAGCGGCGTGTCCAATGAAAAATGTGAAATGGCGCACCCGAGAGGATTCGAACCTCTGGCCTCTGCCTTCGGAGGGCAGCGCTCTATCCAGCTGAGCTACGGGTGCATACCGTTCGCGTGATGCTTACGCGAGATTTTCGGCCTTTTGAAGAGCGAACCCGATATCCGCTCAAGCCATTGTTTATTCGCTTCTTCTTTCACACCTTTGCCGATCACCGAACTTGATATCCGCCTTCGGAGGGCAGCGCTCTCGCCGGCTGAGCTGTGGGTGCTTCGGGGGATCGCGTAGCGCTTGTCGACGTTCATCGCAAGCCCAACCCCGCTCTCCATGTTCGAACCGGGCGCTGATCCTCGTCGCAGACGCGACCGATCACGTCAGCAGAAAGCGATCCCGCTTGCCGATCCAGAGCGTCCGCCCTGCCTTGATTTGCGGGACGGCCTGCGGATCGTCCATCTTCTCGCCGTCCAGGCGTACGCCTCCGCCGGCGATCAGCCGCTTCAGCGCGCCGCGGGACTGGGTTGGGGTCGCAGTGGCGCAAAGGTCCAGCAGCGTCGCGCCGGCAGGCACGTCGGAGAGGTGGAGCGGGGTATGATCCTCCGCTTCGGGGGCCTTCTGCTGCACCGTGCGCTCGAAATGCGCCTGCGCGTCGGCGCCGGCGCCGGCCCCATGGAAGCGATCCGTCACATTCGCGGCCAGCGCCTTCTTGATGGCCATCGGGTTTTCGCCCGCCTCCAGCCGCCGGAGCATGTCCCGGCGGGCATCGTCGCCGAAATCGCCTGTCAACTCGATGTAGTTCGGGAGCATCGCGTCCGAGATCGACATCAGTTTGCCGAACATGTCCTCGGGCGCGTCCGTCAGGCCGACATAGTTGGCCTTCGATTTCGACATTTTCTCGGAGCCGTCCGTTCCGACGAGCAGGGGCATGGTCAGGACGGCCTGCCCGGGCTTCCCGGCCGCTTCCTGCAAGTGACGGCCCATCAGGTTGTTGAAGAGCTGATCCGTCCCGCCAAGCTCGATATCGGCGTCGATCATGACCGAGTCGTATCCCTGCAGGATCGGGTAGAGCAACTCGTGCAGGTGGATCGGCAGGCCGTCCGAGAACCGCTTGCGGAAGTCGTCGCGGGTCATGATTTGTGCGACGGTGACCTGCGCCATCAGCTTCAGGATGTCGGCGGCCGACAACTTGCCGTGCCATTCAGAGTTGCGCCGCACCTCGATCCGGTCGGTGTCGACGACCTTGCCCAGTTGGGCGAGGTAGGTTTCCGCGTTCGCGTCGATCTCCTCCGCGCTCAGCGGAGGGCGCAGCTTGTTGCGCCCGGTCGGATCTCCGATGGATGCGGTGAAATCGCCGATGATGACGACGATGGTGTGGCCCGCCTCCTGAAAGTCGCGCAGCTTCTGGAGCACGACCGCATGGCCCAGATGCAGGTCCGGCGCAGTCGGGTCGAAGCCCAGTTTGACGCGCAACGGCCGCCCTTCTTTCTCTGCCAGCTCAAGCTTGTCCTTCAGGCCCTCCTCGGGCTCTGCGATGGCGACGTTCTTGAGCAGGGGGTAGAGCATTGGAGTCTCGGCGCGGCTAGGGTCCGCGACGGGTCGGAAATCGTCGCGGGAAAGTCAATGGGCGAGGGGATCGGGGTGCCGCCTGCCGCTTTTCCCGCGTCGTCTCTGGAAACAAGTGGGCCGATCTAGCGGAAAAGCTCGCGGGCGTTCAGGACACGTGCGACGGCGGTGAAGAGGCACAGCACCCCGAAGCCCCAGGCGAGCGTCGCGAACCAGCCCGGCAAGAGGCAGAGCAGCACGAAAAAGACGATCGTCTCCGTCCCTTCCAGCAGCCCGGCGGAGTAGTAGAGCGATTTCTTCCCCTGCGCCGCAGTTTCCATCCCGCGTTTTGCGGCCTGCGCGGCAAAACCCAGGAAAGAGGCGCCGTTTATGTAGAAGGTCCAGATCAGGAAGGCGGCCGCGACGGCGTTCGCCTCCGGGTCGAGGATGGCAAAGCCCAGCGGGACGGCACCGTAGAAGGCGAAGTCGCTGACGAGGTCCAGATAGCCTCCGAAATCGCTTGGCCGCGTGGCGCGGGCCACGGCGCCGTCCAGTCCGTCCATCAGGCGCGATAGCAGCAAGGGGACAAGCGCCCAGCCCGGCGCGCCCAAGGCCACCGACACCGCCGCGAGGAGCCCGAAGGCCAGCCCCGCCATCGTCACCGCGTCAGGCGTCACGCCCCTGCTGGCGAGCGCTCGGCCGATTGCGTTGAGCGGCGGGTCGATCAGCGGTCGGAGGCGAGCGTCGAACATGCCGGCACCGTGCCCACGTGCGGCGCGCGGTCAAGCCGGGGCGGTGTCCTCTCGCGGGATCGTGCGCAACGCGAACCAGGATGCCACAAGCATCGCGGTCGAGACCCAAAGCGCCGCAGGAAGGCCGCCCACCTGATAGACCAGCCCCGACAGGATCGTGCCCAATAGGCGACCACCCGCATTCGCCATGTAGTAGAAGCCGACATCCATGGTCACGCGACCGGCCCGGGAGAAGGCAAGGATCAGGTAGGAATGAAGCGACGAGTTGACCGCGAAAACCGCGCCAAAGGCGAGTAGGCCGGCCAAGACGATCCACGCCAGCTCGGGTCTCAGGGCAGCGGACAGGGCAAGGCAGGCAGTCAGACCGGCGAGAAATCCGCACCACAGCAGCGCGCTCCCGCTGGTGCCTTTGCGCACGAGGCGCGGCGTAGCTGCCTGCACGGCGCCGTATCCGATGATCCAGAGCGCCATGAACCCTCCGGTCGCGAAGAACGCGCTGTCCTCCCCGACGCGGGGCGCCATGAACGCGTATAGCCAGATCGGCAGGGCCACGACGAACCATACATCCCGCGCGCCGAACAGGAACAGACGCGCGGCGGCGAGACGGTTGATGCGCGGATTTCCCGAGAAGACCTCGGAGAACTTCGCCTTGCGTCCCGCACGCAGCCCCGCGGGCAGGAAGAGTGTGACGAGCGCCCAGATCGCGGTCAGCCCGACAGCCATCGCGATCAGCGCCGGGCCAAAGCCCAACGAGGCCAGAAGCGCAGCGCCGAGAAAGAACCCGGCACCCTTGATTGCGTTCTTCGACCCGGTCAGGGCGGCAACCCAGCGGAAAAGCCCGTCGTCGGGCGCCAGCAACTTGACCGCCGATTTGGACGACGTCTTGGCCAGATCCTTCGCGATACCGGATGCGCCCTGCACACCCATGACGAAGGCGACCGAGGCTGCGATGGACCAGTCGGGATCCAACGCCGTCAGGGCGAGCAGGGCCGCAATCTGAAGGCCCAGTCCTGCATGCAGGGTCGAGGCCAGCCCGAACCGTGCCGCAAGCCATCCGGCCGTCAGGTTCGTGACGATACCTGCGACTTCGTACAGCACGAACAGGCCGGCAAGCTGGATCGGCGTGAAACCCAACGTGTGGAAGTGAAGCAGAACCAGCATCCGCAAGGCGCCGTCGGTCAGCATGAAGGCCCAATAGGCCCCCGTCACCGCTGCGTATCCGCGCAAATCGGTCACGCGGCCATCATGCGTGCGATATCCGCCATTCGGACGGCGTATCCCATCTCGTTGTCGTACCACACATAGAGCTTCAGATGGGTGCCCCGGACGACCCGTGTCGACAAGGCATCCACCACGGCGGATCTCCGGTCGCCCCGATAGTCGGTCGAGACCAGCGGCCGGTCCTCGACTCCGAGAATGCCCGCCATCGGTCCTCCTGCGGCAGAGCGGAACGCTTCGTTCACCTCTTGGGCGGTCACCTGGCGTTCCAGCTCGAACGCGCAGTCCGTCAGCGAAGCATTCAATAGCGGCACCCGCACAGCGTGCCCGTCCAGCCGCCCTTCGAGATCGGGGAAGATCGCCATGATCGCGCGCGCCGAACCGGTCGTCGTCGGAACCAGATTGAGGAGAGCGGATCGGGCGCGTCGTGGATCCCTGTGCGGACGGTCCACGATCGTCTGCGTATTCGTGACGTCATGGATCGTCGTGAAGCTGCCATGGCTCAGGCCGAACGCGTCCCGCAGGACGGCGACGACAGGAGCCAGGCAATTCGTCGTGCAGGACGCGGCCGTGACGAGGCGATGATCGTCATAAAGGTCGTGGTTCACGCCATAGACGAGGTTCAGGGCGTCCCCATCCTTGACCGGCGCCGAGACGAGGACCTTCCGCACGCCCGCCTCCCAATAGGGGGCGATCCGCTCGGCGGTCTTGAAGTGTCCGGTGCAGTCGAGGACCATCTCGATCCCGTCCAGATCAAGCTCGCCGATGCTCCGGCACGACGTCAGAGGGAAGTGTCGGCCGTGGACGTGTATCCCGCCCCGCTCGGCACGCACCTCACGGTTCCATCGGCCATGGACGCTATCGAATTCCAGCAACAGAGCGTGCTGTTCTGGATCGCCGCTGGCGTCGTTGAGCGTAACGAGGTTCACGTTGCCAGGGTTCTCGATCAGGTCGCGCAGAACCAGCTTTCCGATCCGGCCCAAGCCATTCACCATTACACGCATGTCGTCGTCCCCATCGTCGCAAGCGCCGCCTAGGACAGCTGTACGACAGTTTCGTGACGCTTCCCCTCTGGCGCGGTGGCGGCTATGCGGGGCGTGTCGGGGGTTTGGCCGAGCGGTCGAAGGCACCGGTCTTGAAAACCGGCAGGCGTGAAAGCGTCTCGTGGGTTCGAATCCCACAGCCCCCGCCATTGTCCCCATTGCGAACCAGTGACACCGCCCTGACGGGCACGGATTTTTCCGTGTTATCAAAGGGGTTTGCGAGAACCGACCGAACTTCATAGACGCGACGCCACGCTGCAGCTGGGCTCAGAATGGCCCTCGGTCTCAGTTTGGGCGAACCTCGCCCGCTCCGGTTCGGTCCCGTTTTCTCGTTACCTTTCAATGCTCTGCCGCCGAACCCCGCCAAAACCCAAATCGGCGATCCGAAAGACAACGATGGCAACGTAGACGGAACAAGCGGTAGGCGCGTTGCTCGGGATGCCAGCGTAAATCGGCGGATTTCTTGGGTGGGTTCGCAACCCGCTTCCTCGTCAATTGCGTCGATTGCCTTGGCATCAAGCTGTTTGAAAAGCTAGGCTTAGCTACGGTGGCATTGATGAGCGGGCATCTTACATGGAATTTATGGTTGGCACGGTCGTGGCGATCTTGGGGATCGTCGTAGCGGTTTACCTTGCAGTTCGCTCCAAGCAGCTTTCACATCCAGATTTTGACTTAAGGATTGGAGAGCACTCGGTCCGCTCTCAAAAGCGAAAAACGAACCCGAAACACCTAATTTATCTTGTTTCCATGGGTGATGACTTCAACTTGGAATGGCTCCAAATTCGTTACGCAATCAGAAACACATCAAAAAAATCGCTGAATAATATTCATATTACGATTGATGTTCCGAGCGAATTTTGCATGGTTAAATCAAAGATCAATAGAATTCTGACTGAGGCTGGCGTCTCAGAGCTAGCAGAGGCACAATTTTTTAAATCTAGAAAGATATCTGGCTATCTTAGATTGAAACGAATTGAATGCACGATAGATACACTTGGTCCAAAGCAACAAGCTGATTTGGCTGAGGTATTGGATGCGTCAAATGCCCGTTTTCCATCTGAGATCCCCGTCCCAACCACACTAAACTCAATTTTCAAGTGCATGGCTCAGCATGATGAGATTAAGGCATTTTTACCGGTACATATGAGTGTTTCCGCACAGGACATTGAGCCGAAATCAGAGATTCTCTTTGTGGCAATGGTGGAGGGTAATTTTAATACCGTTAAGGCAATGCCGCGAAAGAAAAGGAGGAGCTATAACGAGGGAGAATATGAGGATGTTGGCATGGAGACGCCTGCGGAATCAATAAATCTTCAAAACTACATTGACTCTTTTTGGCTTGGAAGATGGCCCGCCGGGAGTTGGCGGGCAATCAGTCCAATTAGACTGCCATGGCGGCGGAGAAGAATGATGAAGGAAGAATCTTGCCATATCATACCTGTCGATAGTGACGCTCTAGATAGAGAGCGAGAACTGAACCACCCCCATTTCTCAGGGGGGATTTTGAACTATCCGATCAGCGCGCCAAACTTTGACTATCTGTCCTCAGAATATAACATTCAGTCTTTGGAAGAACTTATGGCGCATCTAGGATTCAGAAGACCTTTCAAAAATGAAGAGCTTATAAGACGGCTTGTATTCATCTGCTACACTGGGATTTTGCTCGCTGCAGCAATCTACTTTGGTCAATTATTCTAAGTTTACCGGAAGCGGTACTGCCATCTGCCTCGGCGCAAGAGTACCGGAACCTCAATCAAACACCCGCTCTGGCTGCTCCGCCCAAGGCAGTTCCGCGACGCCACAGAGGTCGAAGATCGACAGCATCGTGGGCTCGCACAGCAGGACCAGCCGCTCCAGCACCGATGGTGAAAGCCATGCCAGCCTGATCACGCGGCTGACATAGCGGTCGGAGATGCCTTCGTCTCTGGCGAGATCGGCGATGGTGGTGACGTCGCCGCGCTCGAGCCTGCGCCGCCAGTTCCAAGCGCGACCGATGGCGCGCAGGAGGCGGGCATCCTGGCCGCGTTCCATGGCGACCTCGACCTCCTTGGGCGGCAGGATGCGCGGGCGGCCGCCGCGATTGCGCAGGGTCAGCGGGATGTGGACGCGGAGGGTTTCCGGCTCTGCCATTACGTTACCTCCGGCTTGGCCGGGGCCATGAGTGCCGCAATCGCGCCCAAGCCCTCATGTCGGAGATCGACCGCCAGCCCGGAGTCGCTGGCGGTGACGCGCGCCACCAGAAGCCTGATCACGCGCGCCTGCTCGGCCGGGATCAGCGCCTTCCACATGTCGTCGAACTGGGTAAGCGACGCGCTGATCGCAGCTTCGCCAAGGTCTGGCCGATCCTTGCGCAGGGTCCGCGACACCCGCGCAGCGACCTCCGGTGTGCGCAGCAGGCGGCGGATTTCACCGACCACGGCATCCTCGACCATGCCACCGGGTAGCCGCTGCGGGCCTCGGATCTCGGCCTTGGGCCGTTTCTTGATCGCGTCCATCGAGACGTAATAGCGATAGCGCCGCGAGCCTTTCTTGGTGTGGTGCGGGGTCATTGCGACGCCGGTTTCGGTGAAGATCAGTCCGCGCAGCAGCGCCGGTGAGGGTTCCTTGGCAACGGCAACCCGTTTGACGCTGTTGTTCGCGATCACATCATGCACCTCGTCCCATAGTGGCTCGTCGATGATCGCGTCGTGCTCGCCCGGGTAGGCAGTGCCCTTGTGCACGGCGAGGCCGCGATAGACCTTGTTGTGCAGGGTCTTGAGGAGCGAAGTCTTGTCGTATGGCCTACCGGTCTTGGTCAGGATCGCGCGAGCGTCCAATTCGCGGATCACCTCCGCCGTTGAACTGGACCGGGCGTAGAGCGTGAAGATCGTCCGCACGGTTTTGGCCTCGGCCGGGTCCACGATCAGCTTGCGGTCCTTCACGTTGTAGCCCAGCGGCACCGGCCCGCCCATCCAGATGCCCTTCTTGCGCGACGCAGCAACCTTTTCGCGGATCCGCTCGCCGATGACCTCGCGCTCGAACTGGGCAAAGCTGAGCAGGATGTTCAGCGTCAGCCGCCCCATCGACGTCGTGGTGTTGAAGGACTGGGTGACGGACACGAAGGTGACGCCGTGCTTGTCGAAGATCTCGACCAGCTTGGAGAAATCCATCAACGCGCGGCTGAGGCGGTCGATCTTGTAGACCACGACGATGTCGATCAGCCCGTCCTCAATGTCCGCGATCAGATCCTTCAGAGCCGGGCGTTCCAGCGTGCCGCCGGAGAAGCCACCGTCATCGTATTTGTCGCGCAAGCAGACCCAACCCTCCGCCTTCTGGCTGGCGATATAGGCCTCGTAAGCCTCCCGCTGGGCATCGAGGCTGTTGAATTAGATGTCGAGCCCTTCCTCGCTCGACTTGCGGGTGTAGATCGCGCAGCGCAGGCGGCGGGGCGGTTGCGTCTGTGTTTGGCGCGTCATTTGCTGATCCTTGGGCGTGGTGTGAAGCCGAAGAACTTCCAGCCGTTCCAGTTCGCGCCGGTGATCGCCCGGGCTGCGCCAGAAAGCGATTTGAACCGACGCCCCTGCCACTCAAATCCCTTCGGCAAGACAGTGACGGTGTGCTCGACACCATTCCACTCGCGCACCAGCTTGGTGCCCGGCATCGGGCGGCGGGGGTCGGACACCATTTGACCGGGTTCGCCGGATGCCACCTCGGCCGCCAGCGCATCCAGCGTCCGCCGCGCGTCGCGGCCAATGCCGCCAAGGGCCAGTTCCTGGATACGGTAGCCAAGCCGCAGCTCGAGGTTCTGGCGGCTGGTGTTCGGCGCGGACGCGTTAAAGATCGCCGCCCATTTTTCGCGCAGCTCCGGCACGGTCATGGCCTTTAGCATGACCAGGTCCGCCAGCACGGCGTGGTCCTGCGCAGCGTCACGGCCTGTTCTCTTTCCTACTGATTTCGTTTTGGTTTTCGTCATTCGTCCTCTCCAAATCGGGTTCGCAACTGGTGACGACGACGGCGAACAAGGGTGAGGATGTCCAGCGAACTGTCTGCGTCGTTCTCAGAATTCTCGTTTATTTTTGGTGGGTTGGTGCGATCCACAGCCGTGGCGAGGATCCGGGCGAGTTCCGCCAGTCGCTCATCGGTGGTGAGCGTTTCAGGTGGAGGGGCGAAATTGACGTCGGTATCGGGCATGGTGAGCGAACCTCAGGAGCTGTTTTATCCTGTGGTGGCCGCGATGCGGAAGGGGTTTCAAGTTAAATCAATAGGTTGTCGCAAGGCGTCGCAGTGTTGCGTAGCCGATAGTGTTCAATACTATTCAGTTTCAAACTACAATCTGGGCGAGGTTCAGGTTCGCGATCGCCGCCTGAACTTCAGCGTAGAGTTCGGCTTCTACCTCTCCAGCATCCATTTCGATAACAAGTGCAAAACGCGCACTCTGAGATGCTCCCCGATCCTTGGACAGGATCTGGCGGGATTTAAGCTACTCTCCGG
>NZ_JYFE01000062.1 GCF_000877395.1 Jannaschia aquimarina
TCGATGAGACAGAGATAGAAAATCAATCATTCCGCAGGGAGTGCGAAAGATTTGGCTATACCGATCTGTCTCATGGATGATTTGGCGATCCGCTCGACGGCCGTGACGTGCCGCCCACGCGCGTCTATCGCGTAAAGCGCAAGTGTGGGGCAGGCTCAGACCGACGGGGGCGCGATCTCGTTCGCCTCGAGCCCACGCAGTGAGTTATCGAGGGGGTGAGCAGATAGCGATGGCATGCGGCCTTTGTGAATGGCCACCCTTCTCGGGTTTCTCACAGACAGTACGCCGAGGCAGTCGATCACCGTCCGGCGAGTTCCTATCGCTGGACTTCGGCGCGCTGTGCGTGTGTTCCGGGTTACGCCTTTCGCGGACAGGACGGACGTGCCGGAGATCGCTCCTTGCCTTGCTGCCCCGCGAGCCAGCGGGCGGGAAACTTACTTGCCACGCACCAACCGCTAAACGCGCCGCGCAATCACATCGCCGGAATTCGCGTCGTCCGGCAGTGCAGCGATCATCCTCATCATGTCCGGTGCGTCCAGCCACGCCGGACTGCGCAGGCGATGTTCTTCGCCGAGACTCAGATTGAATCTGTAGCGCGCTAGCCCGTCGAGACGGTTGAGGCACCGGACCGCGACTTCGCGCTGGATCGTCGTCATCTCGAATGACAGCGCGGGCAGAGCACAGCTTAGGCCGGCGAGGGCAGCGTCCTCTCGTCCTTCCACGTCGATCTTGACGAAAGCAGGCGTCCCGTGCGCAGCAATCAACGTATCGAGCGTCACGACCTCGACCTCGACGCGCCCGTCCCAGACCTGGTCCCGCCAGCCCGGTGCATTTGCTGCAGCCGCGACGAAAGCGGATGAATTCGTCGCGACGGTCGGATTCCGCGCGTTCAGGTAGAGCGTTTCCCGCCCCGGCACCTCGCCCACAGCCGCCTCGCACAGAGCAAAGTCCGCGCGCCGCCCGTAGAGAAGGCGAAGGGCGCGTGCCATCCGTGGCTGCGGTTCGACGGCGACAACCCTCGCGCCGATCCTCAGAAAACTGCCCGTGCGATCGCCTAAATGAGCGCCGATGTCGAATACCAGGTCGCCGGGCCGTACGAGCCGGGCGTTCAGAGCATCCATGCGGGCCGTCCGGGCGTGATCGCGATAGTAGACGTCGAAGGAGCGCCGCAGCGACGCGGCGGCAAGTGACAGGCCCCCCTTGTGGCTTTCGTGCGGGTGTGCGGTCATACGGCAAGCTTTCGTTGCCGGTTCCGGTGCGCAAGCCCGAAATTGGGCGCTGGCTGCGACGGCGCTACGTGCCGCCAAATGAGCGTTTTCAGGGGATCATGCACCGACCTTCAGACATCGTCTGCGCGACGTGGAACGTCCACCGTGCGGTTGGGCGGGACGGCAGGTTCGATGGCGCGCGCATTGTCGCGGCCGCGGCGTCCGGCATCGCGCCGGAGCGACCGCGGATCCTCGCTCTCCAAGAGGCGGATTTGGACGACCCGCCCCACGCGGCCGCGCTCGACGTGCCACGGCTCGAGGAAGCAATGCGTCTTGTCAGCGTCCATCGGGGGCCCGAGATGCGCTGGAATTCGCATGGTGGCGGCTTTCTGGGCAACCTCCTCTTGCTCGATCCGCATATCGAGATCACGAGGCGGCGGATCGTCGATCTGCCGGGCGCAGTACCGCGCGCGGCGGTTCTGGTCGAAACGGTGACGGATGGCGTGCCTCTCCGCGTGGTGTCATGCCATCTTTCCCTGTTGCAGGCCCTGCGCGTTGTGCAGATTCGGACACTCGGACAGGTGATCGCCCGTGCGCCGAGGATGCAGACGATCCTGATGGGTGATCTGAACGAATGGCGCCCATGGCGCGGTCTCGCCTTCAGCCGGTGGGCGTCCGGGCTAGACCTCTCGGGGCCGCCCCGGCGGACCTTTCCGCCATCTTTTCCGATCTTGCCTCTGGATCGCATCCTTACGGATCGGGGCGGACGGGTACGCACGGCAAAGGTCCTGCGTACTCCGGACCTTGCACAGGCGTCGGATCACTTGCCCCTGCTGGGGAAAGTGACGCGGAGTGCACAAGCGTGAGCCTCCGGATGGACCTTTCGTCGATGAATGCCTTGGCCCCGGCCCGGCAGCTCGCTGTGGCGGGCGGGGGTTTCGCGCTTTTGCTGGGTCCGGCCCTGCTGCTTGCGGCACCCCAAGGGCTGGCCACCGGTCTTGCGGTCTACCTTGTCGGATTGACCCTCGCTGTCCGGAGCATGGCCCGGACTTACCCGCACAACCATGTCGGCACGTGCAATCTGGTGACGACGGTTCGGCTGGCGCTCGTCGGGGGTCTGGTCGCGCTGGGGTTGGTACACGGTCCCGGCTGGCCGCTGGCAGCGCTAGCGGCCTTCGCACTCCTGTTGGACGGCGTGGATGGCTGGCTCGCGCGGCGACAGGGTCTGTCGTCCGAATTCGGTGCAGCCTACGATATGGAGGTCGATGCGGCATTGGCCGCCTGCCTCGCGCTGATCCTGTTGACGGCGGGACGCGCCGGGCCCGAACTGTTGGTGCTGGGTTTCGCGCGATACATCTTCGTCGTCGCGGCATGGGGCCTGACATGGCTCTCGGCACCGCTGGAGGACAGCCTGCGCCGGAAGACGATCTGCGTCATTCAGATCGGGACCTTGGTTCTTCTGTGCACACCGGTTCTCTCCGGTGCGCCAGCGAGAGCCCTGGCCCTATGCACCGCCGCCTTGGTACTGTGGTCTTTCGCTATTGATATACGAAGACTGGCAGCGGCGCGGTGACGGTGTTGCGTTTCGGTGCAGCAGCCGCGCTGCTTGCAGCGTGCTTGTGGCTCTTCGACGGCCGCACAATCGTGGATCGGCTCCTGACGATGGAGCTGGGTTGGATGCTTGCCGCCGTCGCGGCCCTGCTGATGCAGACGGTCCTGATGGCCTTGCGGTGGAGGCTTGTGGCGCGATGTCTCGGTACGGAGATGAGCGCCGCTTGGGCACTTCGCGAGTACGGGGCGGGTCAGTTCGTCAACGCGACGCTGCCCGGTGGCGTTCTCGGCGATGCCACCCGGGCGGTCCGTGCGCGGGATGGCAGAACGGGTCTGCGCGGCGCGGCGACAGCAGTCGCGATCGAACGCGGACTGGGCCAGATCGGACTGGCCGTCGTGGCAGGCTCTGGCCTCGCGGCGACGATCTTGCTGCCGGGTGGATTCACGCCCTCACTTGTTCTGACCGCTGCCATGGCTGCCGTGCTGGCCGTTATCGCGCTCCTGTTGATAGCAATTATGCAGAATGCACGCGGCGCGCGCCTGATCCGGAAGTGCCTTCCATCGCAGCGCGTGGCGAGGACGCAAGCCGTGCTGTCGATCGCAGCCGCACTCCTCAATGTAGCTGCCTTTGCCGCCTGCGCTCGTGCGACCGGCACCTTACTTCCAACCGGCGCCGCATTGGTGCTGATCCCTGCCATCCTGACCGCGATGCTGATCCCGCTGACAATCGGTGGATGGGGTTGGCGCGAGGGAGCGGCAGCGGCTCTCTTTCCCATCGTCGGAGCCACGCCGGCCGCGGGGGTCGCCGCGGGCATCGCCTTCGGGACCGCCATTCTGTTGGCCGTGCTACCTTTCGCCGCTCTCGCGCTTTGCTATCGACCGGCGGGCCGGGTCCGGCCTATCGTCGGAGAGGTCGAGCCGAAGGGAGCCGAATGACACGAAGGACCGCCCTGGACTGGCTGGCCGCCCTAGCCGCGATCCTGGCTCTACATGCGATACTCGTGATGCCTTCGCATCCGGTGGGCCTCTCGCTGGAACGGCTCGTCCGCCCGACTTGGGAGCTTCCGGTGATCTTGGTGCTCGTCGCGGTTTTCCCGGGACGCTGGTTTCGCGCGACTGTCGTCGGGTTGGCGCTGACACTTGTCGTGCTGCGCCTCGCCGACCTCGGATCCCACTTTGCCTTCGAACGCGCGTTCAATCCGCTTTTGGACCTGCACCTGTTGGTCTCCGGCTGGGCACTCCTGTCCGGCAGCGTCGGGCTGGGTGAGGCGCTGGCGGCGATCGCCGCCGTGATCGGAGCACTTGCGCTCGTGGGCTGGCTGCTGTGGAGCTGCCTCGCGCGACTAGTCCGATTTGCACCCGCCACCCGCACGGGACTGGCCGCACCGCCTTTGGCGGCGACGCTGGCGGCGCTCGTGATCCCCGGCTGGGCCGAACTGGCGGTAACGCCGGTGGTCGCCAAGCAGATCGGCCGGATGAGCGATGGGATCGCCGACCTCGCCGTCTTCACCGACGCGCTGCACGCCGCCCCCGAAGCCGCGCCGCGTTTCGCGGCGCTTGAAGGTCGCGACGTGATCCTCGCCTTCGTCGAATCCTACGGACGCAGCTATCTCGACGACCCGCGCTACACCGCCGTTTCCGTCCCACGTCTGACGGCGGTCGAAAGCGGCCTCGCTGCGGCCGGCTGGAGCGCGCGCAGCGGCTGGCTGTCCGCGCCCACGCGCGGCGGGCAAAGCTGGTTGAGCCATGCCACGCTGCTGTCGGGTCTCTGGGTGGATCGTCAAATCCGCTACGACCGCCTGATCGCATCCGCGCATCCATCCCTGAACAGACTTTTCGGCGCGGCCGGCTGGCGGACTGCAGCCGCCATGCCAGCGATCACGCTCGATTGGCCTGAGGCCGCCTGGTACGGCTACGACGTGACGCTGGATGCGAAGGGATTGGCCTATGCGGGCCAGCCCTTCGAATGGGTCACGATGCCGGACCAATACACGTGGACGGCGCTGCATCGTGATCTTCGGGGGGCGGGTCCGGCGATGATCGAGGTGGCGCTCATCACATCCCACGCGCCGTGGACACCTTTGCCTCACATCCTGCCCTGGGAGGCAATCGGCGACGGCTCCATCTTCGACGGCACCCGGCGCGAAGGGGCCAGCCCTCGCGAAGTCTGGTCGGACCGCGAGATGATCCGCACGCAATACGGTCTTTCGCTGGACTATGCTCTCGAAATTCTTGGGCAGTACGTCGAACAGTACGGCGACGGCGCCCTGTTCATCGTCGTGGGGGATCACCAGCCCGCGCCACTTCTGACGGGGCCGGGCGCCTCACCCGATGTGCCTGTCCACATCCTCTCGGACGACCCCCGCCTTCTTTCCCGGCTTCCGGCCGACATCTTCGGTCCCGGCCTCATCCCTGACCCGGACCGCCCGACCCTGCCGATGCAGGACATCCGGGCGATCCTGACCACGATTTACGAAGACCCGCTTCAGGAGAAACCTTCATGAGAGTCATTGCCTTCGCCACCCTCGGCGCCCTTGCCGCAACGACGCCTGTCATCGCGCAGGATCTCGTCACCCGTGACCGCGTGGGGCTTCCGGATGCGCCGAACGTGATGACGTTCCGTCTGACACCCTACGACCTCTACTCCGCCGATGCCGCGACCGCGGAGCATTTCGCGGGGCTCTTCGAGGAGTTCATCCGCGCCCGTCCCGACTGGCGGATCGAGACCCAGCTTCAGACCGGGGATATCGGCCCGGAACAGGCGCGCTTGCTGCAGCAGACGCAGGCGGGGCGCGGGCCGGATTGTGCCATGGTCGATTCCAGCCAGCTCGCCCTTTTCCGGCAGACGGGCGTCCTGCAGCCGATGAATATGGTGTTCTCCGAACAAGAGGTTGCCGACCTCTTTCCATACGTCCGCGAGGCGGTCACGAACGCAGAAGGCGACGTCCTCGCCTGGTGGTGGTTCACGGATTTGCGCGTGCTCTACCGCGACACCAGCGTCGTCCCCGATGCCCCCGCGACCTGGGAGGAAACGCAGGCCGCCGCCTTGCAAGCGGCCGAAGCCGGGCGCGAGGGCATCCTGTTCAATGCCGGCCGCTGGGAGGGAACGGCCTTCGACTGGTTGGCGAACTTCTGGTCACAGGGCGGGCGTCTGGTCGACGATACCGGCGCGCCGGTTTTCGGCGAAGGCGAGAACCGGCAGCGCTTCCTCGATGCGATCGCATACTATACCGGTCTCGTGGAAAGCGGCGCCGCCCCGGCACGTGTGACGTCGATCACCAATTATGACGCCTTCAACGCTGCCGCGGCTGCCGGGACTGCAGCGATGTTCGTCGGCGGCAACTGGCAATTCGGCCAGCTTCGGAACACTTTGCCACCGGATCAATTCGCCAACTGGGCCGTCTCCGAATTGCCCGGCCCGACCGCGGACCAACGCGCGACCGGCACCGGCGGTTGGGCGATCGCCGCGCTGAGCGAGGATCCCGAGAAACGCGCTCTCTGCGGAGAGATGGTCAAGGAGATCTATGCCGGCCCCGGCAACGCCTATCAGGGCCTCCTGCCCACGTCCGCCGCCCTCTACGACGAGTACGATGCCTATGAAGGGGCGGAGTTCGATCTCTTCGCCGAAGCGCTCGAAAACGGTGTCGCCCGCCCGGGCGCCGCGATCTACCCGGAGATATCGAACCAGATCCAGATCCTGCTGGGTGACGTGCTGTCCGGGGCTGCCGAACCGGAGGCGGCACTCGATGCCGCGTTCGCCGCCGCCCAAGCGGCCTACGCGCGCCAGTGACCCGACCCACGTGACGATCGCACCGTGACGACGGCGCGCGGACCCGCCCCCGCCGACGGGCGGCCTTGGCCGTGGCTTGTCCCCGCCGTCCTATTTCTGGCCGCGTTCTACGCGGTGCCCGTCGTCGATGTCGTGCGTCTTGCGTTCAGCGACGCGACCCTGATCCGGGCACCCGAACGTTGGTCCACCGACGCCCTGCGCGCCCTGATGCGGGATCCCGCGCTGCGCGAGGTCCTCGTCACCACGGTGGTCTTCACCGCCGTCAACGTCGTCGCATTGCAGGCAATGGGCCTTCTTATTACCCTGACACTGGTCCGTGGAGAGGCACGCGGGCTGCGCGGCATGACGGCCTTCCGGACGCTCGTCCTCGCGGCCTGGGTCGTGCCCGGTATCGCCAATGGCCTGATCTGGCAGATCCTCTTCGACGAGGCGCCCTACGGCACGCTGAATTCGCTCCTCGGCTTCGCCGGGCTCGGGCCGGTGGCATGGCTGTCGGATCCGGACATGGCCCTGGCCTCGGCGGTGATCGCGAACCTCTGGCAGGGCACGGCCTTTTCGATGATCGTGTTCTACGCCGCAAGAAGGGGGATCGACCCGACCCTGTACGAGGTCGCCGCCATCGACGGGGCATCGCCCTGGCGGACCTTCCGGTCGGTCACCTTGCCGCTTCTGCGCACGGCGATCGCCGTCAACACGGTTCTGGTCGCCGTCCAGACGCTGAACACGTTCGACGCGATCCTCGCCCTGACCGGGGGCGGGCCGGGACGGGCGACCGAAGTCCTGTCGCTCTTCACCTTTAACACCGTCTTCTACAACCTCGATCTCGCAGGCGGCAGCGTCCTGGCGCTGATCCTGTTCCTGCTCGCGATGGTGATGGCGACGCTCGTGTTCGGCTGGCTGGGGCGCGAGCGTTGAGCGGCCGGTTCGGCGATATCGCGACCTATGCGATACTCTCCCTGCTCGCGGTGTTCTTCGCGACGCCCTTCGTCTGGATGCTCAGCCTCGCCCTCAGGACGCCGTCCGAGATCTACCTTGGCGCAGCGCGCCTGATCCCCGATGCGCCGACGCTCGGTAATTTCGCACGCATCCTTTCGGACGCAGCATTCCTAACCTACCTCTGGAACGGGCTGAAATTGTCCGCCTTGGGTGGAGGCCTCGCCGTTGCGCTGGCCATTCCCGCCGCCTACGCCTTCAGCCGCCTCGACTTTCGCCGCAAGGAAGCGGCGCTCATCGCCATTTTGGCGGTGCAGATGATCTCTCCGCTTGTGATCCTCGTTCCGCTCTATCGCTGGATGGGATCGCTTGGCCTCCTGAACCTCGATGCCTCGGTCATCGCGCTTTACGGCGCGCTCGGCATGCCGCTGGCCGTCTGGCTCTTGAAAGTCGCGTTCGACGCGATCCCGCGCGAAATCGAAGAGGCGGCCATCGTCGACGGCGCATCGCGCTGGCAGGTCCTCATGCGCATCACATTGCCGCTGGCCCGCCCGGGCCTTGCTTCGGCCTTCGTGCTGGCAATGGTGACGAACTGGTCGCAATTCCTGGTTCCGTTCATCCTGCTGGAGCGGGACCGGGATTGGCCGATTTCGGTGGCGATCTTCAACTTCGCGGGGTCCGTCAGCGCCTCGACCACGCAGCTTCTCGCCGCGGCCTGTCTCGTGGCAGTGGTTCCGGCGGTCGCCGTGTTCGTGTTCCTGCAGCGGATGATCGTCTCGGCCCTGATTGCCGGGGCCCTGAAGGGGTGACCCCGATGGATGCCGGGCCACCCCCTTAGCCCGCAGCTTAATCGTTCGACACAATCTGCGCCGGCCGCGAAGGGCGTCACCCCTCGACCCGCATCGCCTCCGCCTCGATGATCAGCGTCACCTCGTCGCCCACCAACCCGTTCGCCACGCCGTAATCCATCCCCCAGTCGCTACGCATCAGGCTGCCCCGAACCGTTAGGCCGAGCGTGAAGCGCTGGTGGCCGAACGGATAGACCTCCGCCTTGTTGAGGGTCACGTCCAGCGTCAGCGGACCCGTCTGTCCGAGCAGGGTCAACTCACCCTCGACCGTGCCCGTCGTCTCGCCGGTCGGCGTGCCGCCATCGGCGACGAAGACCATCTGCGGATGCGACTCGACATCCAGGAAGTCGCTCGACAGCACGTGATTGTCCCGAGCGTCGTTGAGGGTCTCGAGACTAGCCGTCGACACCACAACCCGCACATCCGACAGGTCCTGGGTTTCCATGTCGTAGACGAAGCTGCCCGTCATTTCGGCGAACAACCCCAGCGTCTTGGCATAGCCGACATGATCCACGAGAAAGGCGATCGTGGTATGGGCTGGATCAAGTTCGTAACGGGCGGGCTCCGCCGCGGCCGACGCGGCGGCGCAGATGAACGGGACAAGGACAAGGCGCATCTGTGATCTCCGGTTTGGTACTGACCAACATAGCACAGTTGTGTACCACTTCGATCGCGCCCCGCTTGCTGGCGGACCTGGATTCGGGGTCAATCGTCCGTGTCGGCCTTTGCTTCCACGCGCACGACGTGGTCGGGGTACCTGATCGGGTCGGGTTCCGCGGAGCCGAGCCGCAAATAGCCGAGCACACGGCCGTCCCGATTTGGATCGACGATCATCATCGCGCCTTCATAGATGCGGAAGCGGGTCATCGCTTCGACATTCGGGAAATGCGTGATGACCAAAAGCGGCCCCTGACCGGTCCCGCCGTCCCATTCCAGCACGACGTCCCGCAAGGCCGCGCCGCCCGCCTCGCCTTCGGCAAGGGTCAGGCGCGCGTCCAGGTCGGAGATCATCCCGTCGAGTGCGTTCACGTCGTAGCCCACGCCGTGATGACAGAACGGGTGGTCCAGAGCCGGATGCAGGGGAGGCTTTTTCAACGCGACCTCGTGTTACTACTGTTAGCTACGGAGCAGTGTGACGGGGGACTGTTGCGGTAACTTCGAGTTACCATCTGACGGTTCGCGCTGGAGGTTGATCATTCCCGTCAGGTCGCCGTTCAAGCATCTGCGCCTCTCGAGGGACATCGTCCATTCCGCGGATCGTCGGTCCCTGCGCTATCCTCTGTCCTATCAGGATGTCTTGGATCTGCCGGCCGAGCGCGGCGTGACGATTGATCGGTCGACGGTCTATCGCCGGGTCCAGAAGCTCGGCTCAGAACTCACAAAGCGCACCGAGCGGCATCAGAGCCGGATCCGCACTTCGACAGCATCCGGCACATCGATCGGAAGGGGCGAAACAAACTGATTGGGAGCGATCACGCCGCTATGAAGCGTCCGCTCGGATATCGTCAGAGCTTCCGGGCGTTGCGAACCGCCAAAGCGACCCTGAGTGGTATCTAAGCGATCCGCACCATCAGGCGCGGCCATGTCCATCACAGACAATCAGGTGTTCTCGGCGAGATCGCGTCCATCACCGGCCTGTTCGATGCAGCCGAAAAAAAACGTTTACGTGGCAGGCGCGAATTAGCCTGCCCCGCTAATGCAACAGTCCCAGCCACCAATGGCCGGGCCGGTAAACTCGCCGCTGGAATTGCGCAAGTTCAGCGGATGCAGGGCATGCAAGCCGGGCAGAGCAGATGAGGCGTTCGACGAACATCCATTGGCCAGCCGTATCGTTTTGGCTGTTATTCCCGGTTTGAAATCGCTTCTGGGTTGATCGACCTGTCCCTTTGCGTAGGTTCGGCCCGGGGCGACCGCGTCTTCACTTCAACGAAGGCGCCGCGACGGGAAGGAACCGGTTTGGGATTTCTACGATCTGCGGTGCGCGCCGCCGCATTCGGAGCTGTCTGCCTGTTCTGGTCGACGGCGAGTGCCGGCGGTCAGGAGACAACCGACCTCGCGCCCCTCGACACGTTCCGCGACTGCGATGTCTGCCCCGAGATGGTGGTCCTGCCCTTGGGCGAGTTCACCATGGGTGCGCCCCCCGATCAGACAAGAAGCCGCACGACCGTTCGGGACGGCAAGTTGGGATTTCTAGATCCAGGTGAGGTACCCGATCACAAACATGAGGGACCTCCGACGCAGGTGAAGATCGACCTCCGTATAGCAATTGGGCGGACAGAGATTACCCATGATGAATACATGGTCTGTGTCCAGGACGGCGGCTGCGAATATACACCGCCCACTCGGATTATGTGGACTACGCGGAGATACCAACCTGAAGACGCAGAACAATGGCAGAGGGTCGATGGGAGCCACCCAGCAGTTCGAATTTCATACCACGACGCTCAGGACTACATCCGCTGGCAGAATCTGCGGAGAGATGCGTTTCGTGCGGGATTACCATTCACGCCTTATTCGCGGAATGATGAAAGGGCGTGTCACGCACAGCCCGTTTCGGGACGGACACGACTGGAAGACGTCAGGTCGGCCCCGGGGGTGCTGAGATGGGGTACGGGATACAGACACAGATGGTCTTCGTACCTGACGTCGCGAGACCAGACTAGTATGACATGTTCAAGCATGCGCCCTTCGCCGACAGGTTCGAAGAGCGAGGCGACCTTTCCGTCGATCCGCGCACCGGCACTCGCGGCGTGCGGTCGGGCGTCAGCCCTTTTTCCGGAGCGCCTGTCTATCTGATCACCTTTCCTAGCTTCGAAATGCTGACCGCATTCCTCGAAATGGCGGTGCCGATCGAAGGCCCAGTCATCATGGGCGGCACGCGGGACGTCCTGTTCGAAACGTCCCCGGCCTCGATCACGGTCGCGCAAGTCATTGATGCGTCTGAAATCGCGTCTATACGGGCAGAAACACCGCTGTTCTTCGGCCTGATCGAAGGTAAGCTGGACGATCCGGCCAGATTGGCGCTGGCGGTTCCGGCGATGCAGGCCAGCCGGGCCGAGGATGATTTCAGCGGTGGAACAGAAGACCCGCACGCAGCAGCGACGGAGATCGTCGTCCCGCCGGACGCCTTGGTCAGGATGCGCGGGTTGGACGGCACATTGCCGGCCCGCAACCGTGAGATTCTGATATCAGCATCGGACCGCACTCCGCAGGAGCTTGTCGAAGATATCCTGGCGGTGTTCGGGGTGCCTGCGGCCGAGATGCAGACGTTCGGCGACGGCGCCTTCGCGGTGGAGGCGGAAACCGAGGGCCTCACGATCACGATCAATGACGCGCCCGACGTTCTTTTCCCGGCGGACCTCCTGGCATCGACGTCCCGCGCCTCCCTCACGATCTCTACGGAAGATACTGTCGAGATGACATACCCGGACGGAATAAGTGCCTGGGCCGAACGCTTCGGTGCGGTTCTTGTGGTCGAGATCGAATTCGACGCACTTGACGGGCAGGTCACGGGGTTTCGATGGGATGCGGAGGGCGGACTTCAAACAGTTCAGTTCAAGGTTACGGAAGAAACCTTCGACGAGTGACGCCGGGCACCGCAGCCTTTACGATCGAACAGTCGCGTAGTCCGGAACGGCGCGGTATCCGATCAGACCACCACGAAGCTCTGGGCTTCGGCATGCGGAGACGTTGCCGGACATACCGGTGACGGACGCAGCGAACAGCTCGGTGCATGGGACGCAGCTTTGTTGCCGTCGATGGCAACGGGTCTTTGAACCCTGATCGATCCTGCGAAGCCGACGTTCGCGCAGCCGCCGCGAAATGACACTTCGTCCTACTGACCTGCTCCCCTCTGAGTCCGCGTTTATTAGTTAGCTCTGTTCAGGGTTTGGTCCTTTGCTGACCGTCGGTGATACTCCCACGGTGTGAGCCCGTCGAGGCTCGTGTGGGGGCGGTGGTGATTGTAGTCGTCGCGCCATGCCGCAATCAAATGGCGGGCATGGCGCAGGGTCGGGGACAGGTGCTCGTTGAGGCACTCGTCCCGCAGACGTCCATTGAAGCTCTCCACGAAGCCGTTCTGCATCGGCTTGCCCGGCGCGATGTAATGCCATTCGACCTGGCGGTCTTCCTGCCATTTGAGGATGGCGTTCGACGTCTGAGATGCTCCCCGATCCTTGGACAGGATCTGGCGGGATTTAAGCTACTCTCCGG
>NZ_JYFE01000063.1 GCF_000877395.1 Jannaschia aquimarina
GATCAGCCGGTCGTCGCCCGCGCCGCCGCGCAGCGTGTCCGCGCCGCCGCCCGCCATAAGAACATCGGCCCCGTCGCCGCCCTCGAGCACGTCGTCGCCTTCGGCGCTCACGAGGCGGTCCTCGCCCGCGCCGCCCTCGAACTCGGCGCGCAGCCCGAGGCCCTCCTCGACCGAGAGGCGATCATCACCGTCCCCGCCGTCGGCGACCACCTTCTGCGCGCCCGAGAACCGTTGGAACACCCCGAAGGCCCGCACCGCGACCTCGCCGACCGGGGCGGGCGGATCGCCCTCATCTCGGGGCACCGCAGTGACGGCGAAAGCTTCGTTCACGGCGGTCGTCTCGATGGCCGGCGTCGCGGGGTCGTCCTCGACGGTGCCGGCGAGCGAACGGTTCACCGCTTCCTCGCCGACGTGTAGGATGAGGTCGGTCCCCTCGGGCCGCGCGAGGCCGCCCACCTCGCCCTCGGCGGGCGGCGGCAACTCCCCGAAGCCCGCCGCGCCCTCGGGGCACAGCGGATCGACGCCGAACTGCGCGATGACCTCGCGACCCAGATCGACCCGTTTGTCGTAGGAGAAGAACCCGAACCCGATGCGAACTTTGGCCGAGAGTTCGGCCACCAGCGACCCGGCGGCGGCACCGAAGAGGCACCCATCCGCGTCCACGAGGTAGAGCTTGTCGGTGCCCGTCCCGCTGTCGGCCAGGCCCAGGGCGGCACTGCCGACGAGGCCGCCAGTGGCCGACGCGCGCGCCACGCCCAGTTCCAGCGCGACGTCCAGCGCGACCCCGAAGGACGCCGAGGCGATCTTGTTCGCCACGTTCGGCGCCCCGGTCGGATCGGAGGTCAGCGCGCCCGAGACGTAGAATCCGTCCTCAAAGCCGAACCCGTCCGGACCGGCGCCGCTGGTGTCGTAGCCCACCGCGAAGCGCGTCGCGAGACCGAGCGAGCCCTGGAGCGTCGCGACGATGGGCAGCGGTACGAAGGGGATCGTCACAAACGGCACCGATGGCGTCTCGAATGCGATGAGGGGCGTCGTGTACTTGATCAGATCGACCGGCTCCGCGCCGGCGAAGCCGTTTAGGATCAGCGCGCTCGCCGCCTCTAGGAGCGCCTCGGGCGATTCGAGGAACGGCGCCTCCAGCTTGCCGTCCTCTCCGGCGCCGGACGATTGCCGGATCGCGGGCGCGCCGCGGGTCAGGTCCGCGAGGTCGGCCAGCGAGGCGGCGATCTCGTCTGCTGCGCCCTCGTTGCGTCCGGTCGTGAGGGTCCCGTCCGCCAGCGTCGCGCCGCCCAGGACCAGCGGCTCGTCGGGGGCCACGACGCCCCCCTCCTCGCCCGCGAGTTCGCGGACCTGTTCGCGCATATACTTGAGCTGCTTGTACGCCATGATGGCATCGATGGCCGCGGACAGGTCCGGGCCACCCGGGAAGTTCTGCGCCGCCAGCAGAAGGTCCAGCACGGTGAAGTCGGGGTCGAGCTCTTCCTCTCGACCTTCGTCCAGATAGGGCGTGCCGTCCGGATCGAGGTCGGTGCCGTCGAGCAAGGAGTCGAGCACCGGGATCGGCGCATCGACGAGGTCGAGAAGCTGCCGCAGCGGGGCGGTGTCCGTGACCTCTTCGAGTTGGGCGAAGATGCCGTCGAGCAGCTTAGCGATCGAGCGCAGATCGACCTGCACGTCCCGCACCGCCGCGATCGTGCGCACGCCGCCGTCCGGATCGTAGGCGATACCCGCCTCGATCACGCCCGAAACCTCAGGCAGGATCGGAAAGGTCGTCCCCGCCACGGTCGCGGTCACCGGATCGGTCTCGACCGCGAGGCGCACCCCGGCGCGCCCCTCCAGTGCGACCTCGGGGACGAAGCCACCGCCCTGCGTCAGGTCGGCCGTCACCACGAGGTCAATGTCACTTTCGCCCTCCGGCCCCTCGACGCTGCGCGCCTGCGCCGCGAGAACGCCCAGTTCGGCCTGTCCTTGCGCACGTACGTCGCCCGAGACCCCGAGAACGAACTCGGTGCCGCGGGCGGGTAGGAAGGTCACCGCCTCCGTCGCCGTGGCGGCCCCGAAGTCCAGAATGAACGGCAGGTCGTAGCCGAGTTCGATCGATAGGTCGGCTGCAGCGTCCACCCCGAGCGAAAGCCCGTCGATCCCCAAATCCCCCGCCAGCGCGAGGTCCGTGGACGTTGCAAACTCGGTGCCCGAGATGACGACGACGATCTGCGAACTCGGACCCGCATCACCTTCAAGGTCGAACGACGGCGGAGACTTCCTACCGCGCGCGCCGGGCGCCGCCGAGACAGCGTCGGTCGACCCGCCGTCGACAATCTCAACCCCGTCGATCTCGTCCAGAAGCTCCGCTGCACGCGTCGCGGCCTCGACCGCCGAAAGGCCCTGAGCCCGGGTCTCGGCGTCCACGGTGCGGAAGACGCGGGCGATCTCAGAACTCTGGTCGTCCAGGCGTGTTGACGCATCCTGCCCGACCGACGCGACGGCATCGTCCGCCGACTGGCCCACGACCGCGACGTCCCCGGCAGGGGTGTCGAGCGACAACGCGCCGACCGCAGTTTCGAGTTCTGCAAGGCTCTGCGACAGGCTCGCCCCAAGCGCACCGACTCTCGGTGGCAAGATCGGCACGAACCCCAACAGGTCGACATCGGCGACATCGGCCTCGAAGCGCGCGAACTCGACGCCCTTCAGAAAGTCCGTTTCCCCCGGCGCGCCGCCTGCCGTCTTGCGGGCAACGCTGACTTCGTATTCCAGAAACCTGGTGGGCTGGATGATATAGTCCGCGACGCTCCCAGCGAAGACCGCGATATCGACCCCCTCGCCGCCGTCGATGAAGTCCTCCCCGGTGCCGCCGTTCAGCAGGTCGTTACCGTCCTCACCCTTCAGGACGTCGCTCCCAGCGCCGCCCTGTAGATCGTCGGCCAGGTTCTTGCCCCACAGGACGTCGTCCTCGCCGGCACTGATCAGGATGTTGCGCGCGTTCTCGACACCGACGAGTAGATCCTTCGTGACGGTATCCGGCTGCATACTCACCGATAGCAGCACTTCGAACGGCGTCGTGTCGATGGTCAGACTGACGGGATTGCTCGTATTCGGCACTGTAGTCGCCGCGTCACCGGCAAGGGCGAGATCAAAGGTTCGATTCTCGCCGTACGACTTGCCCGCGATCAAGGCGCCTACGTCGCTACCCGTGCCGCTATAGGACAGTTGCTCCGGCAGGCCCATTTCCCTAAGGATGTCGTTGGTCGCATCGACGGTCGCGCCCGAGCCGGACAGCGCCGATGAGTCGCTGGGCCATGCATCGTCTACGAGCGGATTTGGCTTCCACGCTGTCGTTTCACTGACGTGATGGACGAGTTCGTGCAGAATGACGGTGTAGAACGAATCGAAATGCGCCCGGCCGGACGGGTCGAGATAGGTGTCCTTCTTCGCATGGCCCGTCTTCAGATCGAAGTCGGTCGAGTCGATTGTCACATGAGTGGTGACCTGCTCACCCAATACGACGGGCGAGCGATTACCGTTGGTGTCGCTGATCGGGACACCGCTCGCGTTGGTCGAGACCGTCTCGTCCCGTATTCGCAGCTTCGGATCGCCGGCAGTCACGTCGGTCCGCAACGCGTCGATCATAGTTCGGAAGGTCGTCGAAGACGAATGGGCCTCCACGATTACCTTTCGCGTCCAGCCCAGGGCATCGCCCGAGAGCGCGGACAGATCGAAGAGCGGATCGAACTGTGCCCACAGACGGGCATCCGGGAATACGACGGTCTTCGGCATGTTCGGGATCCTCGGGACGTGCAGCCTCGGTACGGTGCATTTCCCTGAAGCGTGATCGTCCCGCGCCTGCGGAGCTATACCCATTTGGGATCACTGCCATCTTGCCGTTACGGAAGGATGCTGCTATGACGCTTATAACACCTTGGGGGAGGTGCGGTGCGTCACGATCCGAACATGGCCGAGCTGCTCTGGCGGCTCTCGGACGGCGAGTCTGTTCTCGAAGAGGCCGTGCAGGCCATCTCGGACGACATCGATGGCGCGACGCTCGCCGTTGGGTCGCTTGATCCAGTGCTCGACGGGGCGGGGGTACGGGCGGTTGCCGAACTTGACGGCCACGTCGGGGGGCGGCTCTGGGGCGATCTTTCCACGCCGAGCCGCAATCCGGCGCTGCGTTTCTTATCCAACAGCGAGCCGGGACGTCTTCTGCATTACCGACCGTGGATGTCGTGGGACACTCTTCGGCGGTCGGACCTCTACGAACAAGTGCTGGAGCCCGGTCGCATCGGGATGGAGTCCGCCGGTATGCGGCTGCCCGTGCCGGGATATGGCGACCTCCAGGTCTATTGCGGCCTGCGTCGTGAGCGCCCCTGGTTGGATCGCGCAACGCTCGTTCGGACGGAGAGCAGTCTGCGCGCATTGGGGCGGGCCGTGGGACACGGGCTGCGGCGGCGGGGTGTACGGCGCACGGGGGCCACCGCGTGTACACATGCACTCGACGCAACCTTCGTGATCGGGGCCGACGGTCAGATGCTGAGCCGGACCGGGGCCGCCGACAACCTGATCGCCGAGGGAGTGCTTTTACGCATGCGAGAGGGCATCACGCATTGGGTGGACGCACGCGCGGCGGAGGCGGTTCGGCCGCTCATCGCCGCAGCGCTGTGTGGCGATGAGCGGCGGGGCGTGTTCCCGCGTGGGAGGCGGATGCTTCTCGTCCGAACCTTCCCCGGTCCCTCCTCCGACAGGCGACCGACGGTCGTGCTGGCTGCCGGATGGGCGCGTCCGCCACAGTGGTCGTCGCACGACCTCCGGGTGGCCTATGATCTCACACCGCGGGAGGCACAGGTCGTCTTGGGAGTTATTGCGGGACGGACGCCGGACCAGATCGCGTCCGGGGCCGGCCTGAAGGCCGCATCCGTCCGAATGTACCTCAAGCGCGTCTACGCCAAGACCGAGACCCGGGGACAGGTGAATCTGCTCGCGATGCTAGCGGGAACGCGGGAGGTCGACGGATCCTGACGGCCTGCCCTCTCGGCGTTTCGTCGCGATGTTTCGGATGGGCATACTCAGAGGAACGTTCCTTCAGGCCCGGGCCGCGCGGACGATTCCATCGGCGTCGATGCCGAAGTGTCGGTAGAGGTCGGCGACGGTTCCGGTTTGTCCGAAGTGTTCGACTCCGAGCGAGGTGGTGCGGTGGCCGTGGACGGCGCCGAGCCAGGCCAGGGTGGCGGGGTGGCCGTCGAGGACCGTGACCAGCTGCGCGTCGCGGGGTACGGGCGCCAGCAGACGCTTGATAAGGGAGGTGGCACCTTGGCCCGCGCGCCACGCCGCCTGCGCCGCCGTCCACCCGGCGTTGAGCCGGTCGGCGGAGGTGACGGCGAGGACGGCGACGTCCCGCCCCGGCGTGGCGATGCGGTGCGCGGCGGCAAGTGCCTGGTCGGCGACGGCGCCTTGGTAGGCGATCACGGTCGTGGTCCGGCCCGTGGGCGGGCGCCACCAATAGGCGCCGTCGACCACGCCCTGTCGCCAGTCCTTGTCGGCCCTTATCCCCGGCTGTTCCAGAGGTCGGGTGGATAGGCGCAGGTAGACCGACCCGCCAGTCGCGTCGCGCAGCCACGTGTGGGGGTCGGGCCCCGCATCGCCGTCCCGCTGCATGTAGTCGAAGGCCCACGCCATGATCTCGGCCGTCTCGTCGGCGAAGGCGGGTTCGAAAGCGGCGAGGCCGTCTTGGCTCAGGCCGATCAGGGGCTGCGCGATGGATTGGTGCGCCCCGCCCTCGGGGGCCAGCGAGACGCCCGAAGGCGTGCCTACCACCATGAAGCGGGCGTCCATGTAGCAGGCGTAGTTCAGGGCATCGAGCCCGCGGCTGACGAACGGGTCGTAGAGCGTGCCCACCGGCAGCACGCGCCGCCCGAAGAGGCTGTGCGACAGACCTGCCGCCCCCAGCAGCAGGAACAGGTTCATCTCCGCGATGCCCAGTTCGATATGGCTGCCGCCCGGCCCGAAGCGCCACTTCTGGGTGGAGGGCACGCGCGCCTCGGCGAAGACGTCCGCGCGATCCTCGCGCGCGAAGAGACCCCGGCGGTTCACCCATGCGCCGAGGTTCGTGCTGACCGTGACGTCGGGCGCGGTGGTCAGGATCGCGTCTGCGAGCGGGCCCCCTGCCCTGGCAATGCCGTCCATGACCTTTCCGAAGGCGGCCTGGGTGCTGATCTCGGCATCCGGCACATCGATCGCCAGGCCCACCGGCACGGCGGGCGCGGTCAGCCGACGGGGGCCGCGGGCGAAGAACGGCGCGGCGCGCAGCGTCTCTGCGGCGGCGGGCATGTCCCACTCCGCGCTCTCGGCCACGCCCATCGCCGCCTGCCAGTCCGCGAACTGGGCCTTGGTCATGAGGCCCGCGTGGTTATCCTTGTGCCCCGCCAACGGCGTCCCCCAGCCCTTGACCGTGTAAGCCAGGAACACCGTCGGCACGTCGTCCTCTGTGGCGGCGTCGAACGCCTGGCATAGCGTGCCGAGGCAGTGCCCACCGAGGTTCTCCATCAATGCGGCGAGGTCCGCATCGTCTCGCGCCTCGATCAGCGCCGTCACCTCCCCCTGATCGCCCAAGTCGTCCATCAGCCGCGTGCGCCAGGCCGCTCCGCCTTGATAGGTCAGCGCCGAGTAGTCGGCGTTCGGACAGGCCTCGATCCACGCCCGGAGCGCCGCGCCCCCCGGCTCGGCGAAGGCCGCGCGCTGCAGGGCGCCGTGGCGCAGGCGCAGGACGCGCCAGCCGAAAGCGTCGAACACCTTCTCCACCCGCTCCCAGAGCCCCTCGCGGACCACACCGTCGAGGGACTGGCGGTTGTAGTCCACGACCCACCAGACGTTGCGCAGATCGTGCTTCCAGCCCTCCTGCAACGCCTCGTAGACGTTGCCCTCGTCCAACTCGGCATCGCCCACCAAAGCCACCATCCGGCCCATGGGCCAATCGGGGCAGGCGTGGTCCTTGGCGTGCAGCCAGTCCTGCACCAGCGATGCGAAGGACGTGATCGCGACCCCGAGACCCACCGAGCCCGTTGAGAAGTCCACGTCGTCCACGTCCTTGGTCCGGGAGGGATAGGACTGCGCCCCGCCCCAGCCGCGGAACCGCTCCAACCGGTCGCGGTCGATGTTGCCCGCCATGTAGTGCAGCGCGTGGAACACGGGGCTGGCATGCGGCTTCACCGCCACCCGGTCCTCGGGGCGCAAGCTATGGCCGTAGAGCGCCGTCAGGATTTGTACCATGGACGCCGACGACGCTTGGTGCCCGCCCACCTTCACCTCGCCCTCGGCCTCGGCCTTGGGCCGGACGTGGTTCGCCTGGTGGATCGTCCAGTGCGACAACCATAGCGCCGCGCGCGCGACAGGATCGAGAGGGTGGTCGGTCATAGGCCTTCCAAGGCTGCGTCGACGGCGGCCCGACAGTGCAGATCCGTCGTGTCGAAGAGCGGCAGGTTCGGCAGGCCGTCCTGACGCATCAAGGTGAAGATCTCGGTGTAGCCCATAATGACGCCCTCCGCTCCCTCCTCGGCCGCGAGGCGACGGGCGATGGTCTCGTAGCGGGTGCGCGAGGCGTCGCGCACGTCGAAGCGGACCAACTCGTCGAAGATGATGCGGTCGATCTCGACCCGCTCATCGGTGGAGGGCAGGACGACCTCCACGCCGTGCCGGTCGCGGTAGCGCTCGGCCAGATGGGTCAGTTCCATCGTGGGGCGCGTGCCGAAGAGCGCGACACGACCCAACCCCGCCGCACGGATGGCCGCGCCGGTCGGGTCGGCGATGTGGATTAGCCGGAGCCCGTGGCGATCGGCGATCTCACCCAGCGGGGGGTGGAGCGTATTGGACACGCAGAGCAGCAGGTCCGCCCCGCCCGCGGCCAGCCGCGCGATGTGGCGGTCCATGTACGCCGACAGCGTCGTCCAGTCGCCGTCGCGGACCAGCGCCTCGATGTTGCCGAAGTTCATGCCAGCGATCAGCGTCTCGGCGATGTCCCAGCCGCCGAGACGGGCGTTGGCGAACGCATTGATCCGCTCATAGTAGGCGCCCGTGGCGACGTTCGACGCGCCGCCGAGGATGCCAATCACGCGTTGCGCGAGGGGTCTGTCCATCATGGTCCCTTTCTCGTCGAGTCGATCCGCCTGGCCCGCGTCCGATACTACCAGACCTGAGGTGGCGGGTTTCGCTAAATCGGCCTGCGCCCGTGCGTTCCGCGCTGTAATCCGCTACCTTCCCCTCAGGCATTGGAGTGTTCCGCCATCGATTCCATCGACCATGCCATCCTTGCCGTTCTGCGCACGGACGGACGCGTCAGCACGCAAGCTCTCGCCGAACGCGTTGGCTTGTCGCCCACGCCCACCGCGCGGCGTGTGCGGGCGCTCGAACGAGCTGGCATGATCCGCGGCTACGGAGCGCGGCTCGACGAGGCCGCGATGGGGCGTGGCTTCGCCGTCTTCGTCTCCGTTAAGCTCGATCGTCAGGTGGAGGACGCGCTCGCGGCCTTCGAGGGCGCGGTGCAGACCATGCCAGAGGTCATGGAATGCTGGCTGATGACCGGCGGGCGCGATTACCTGCTGCGCGTGGCGACCAAGGACCTCGCCGCTTTCGAGCGGTTCCTGACCGGCCGCCTGACCCGTGTGCCTGGTGTCGCAACGATCGAGAGCGCCGTGCCGCTGCGCGAGGTCAAGCGAACCTGAGAGCCCCTAGCGCGGCCGGTTCAGCGCCAGGCATACGGCGAGCCGAGCGATGGTCACGGCGGCGAGGCGGTTGACGAGGCGCAGAAACGTCCAGCTCGTGGTGTGCGCCGACCGAAAGCGTCTGAGCGCGATCACAATGACACCCATCCAGAGTACCGCCGACATGCAGCCTAGCGTGGCGGTCGGGGCTGTTTCAGCCGGGCCTCATCGGGTGACAAGGCCAGAACCGACCCCCCTGTGACTTTTCACGATAAATGGCACTGATTTTTGCACGTTATTTGGCACTCTCGGTGCGCTGTAGTGTGCGGTAGATCGTCGGCCTAGAGACGGCGAAGACGTCTGCGAGGTCACTGATGGAGTAGTCTCCGGTGTCGTACATGCGGCGCAGCTCGCGGTGCTGTTTTTCGGAGAGCTTGGGTTTCTTGCCGCGCAGTTTTCCTTTGGCGCGGGCGATTTTCATGCCTTCGCGGGTGCGCGTTCGGATGAGGTCGGACTCGAATTCGGCGAAGGTGGCGAGGATGTTGAAGAACATCTTGCCCATCGGGTCTGCAGGGTCGTAGACCGTCGCGCCCAGGGCAAGGCGAACGCCACGTTCGGCGAGACCATCTGCGATGGTGCGGGCATCCGGGGCTGACCTGGCCAGCCGGTCAAGTTTGGTCACGACGAGAGTGTCACCTTCTCGCACCGCCGCGAGCGCCTGGTCGAGTCCGGGCCGCGCGCGGGTTCGACCCGTGAGGCCGTGGTCGGTATAGATGCGCTCCGGCTCCACGCCGAGGGCGATGAGCGCCTCCCGCTGCGCGGTCAGGTCCTGTTTGTCGGTCGAGCAGCGGGCGTAGCCAATCCGGGTCGTTGTCATCATTCAGTCGTACGATAGAGCTACCTCTATTGCAAATTAATGCGTACTATTCATGTGATACACGATGACCTCAAAGAAACCGGACCTCGCCACCTCCCTGACAAACCGTCCGCTGGACGATCCTCTTACGGACAGCCTGGCCGCTTTCTCCGATGCGGCTCGCGGGACGGCGATGGAGCGTTTCCGGATCCTGCAACCGCATCTTGATACTGATGTGCCACTGACGGAAGTGGCGCGTGTATCTGGGCATTCGATCCGGACGTTGCGCCGGTGGCTGACTCGGTATCATGACGCTGGGCTCGTCGGGTTGATGCGGCGCGGGCGCTCCGACGCAGGACACCGGAAACTGCACGCCGATTTGGCGCACCGGATCGAGGCGCTTGCAGTGCAGAAGCCGCGCCTGTCAGCGGCTTCGATTCAACGACGCATCGCGGAGGTGGCAAGGGCGGATGGCCATCCCGCCCCATCATACGCGACAGTGCGCAGGGTAATGGGCGCTCTCGATCCCGCCATGCTGTGCCTCGTCCATGAAGGTCCAACCGCATATCGCGACAGGTTCGAGCTGATCCATCGGCACCGCGCCGAGCGGCCCAATGCCGTTTGGCAAGCGGATCACACCCAGCTCGATCTTCTGATCCTCGACGCCAACGGCGAACCCGCCCGGCCCTGGCTCACTATCGTACAGGATGACTATTCCCGCGCGGTTGCGGGCTATTCCGTGTTCCTGGGCACGCCTTCCGCGCTGCAAACCGCGCTCGCATTGCGCCAGGCGATCTGGCGCAAGACGGCCCCGGATTGGCCGGTCTGCGGCATTCCCGGCACGCTCTACACCGATCATGGATCGGATTTCACAAGCCAGCATCTGGAGCAGGTGGCGGCTGAGCTGCGCATTGAGCTTGTCTTCTCGGCCGTCGCGCGCCCGCAGGGGCGCGGCAAGATCGAACGGATATTCGGCACGGTAAACACCGAGCTGCTACCGGAGCTTTCGGGCCATCTTGCGGAAGGCAAAACACGACGCCCACCTGCACTCTCGCTTTCAGAACTGGATCAGGCTGTCGGGCGCTTTTTGGTCGGTACACACAATGCGCGCCGCCATAGCGAGATTGGCATGACCCCGAATGCCGCCTGGCGCGGCGACGGCTGGCTGCCGAACCTGCCCGAGAGTGTCGAGGCTTTGGACCTGTTGCTTCTCACCGTTGCTAAAGCTCGTCTCGTGCGCCGGGATGGCATCCACTTCCAGGGTTTGCGCTACATGGACCCGACGCTCGCGGCGTTTGTCGGTGAGCATGTCACCATCCGCTATGACCCGCGCGACATGGCGGAAATCCGGGTGTTCCACCGGAACCGCTTCCTCTGCCGCGCGATCAGCCCGGACCATGCCGGACGCACCATTTCTCTCAAGGACATTCAGCAGGCCCGCACGGCGCGACGACGCGCCTTGAGGCAGGAGATCAAGGGGCGAACTGGGTCTGTGACCGACCATTTGTCGGACGCCGATCACGAGCCCAGGCCAAAGCCTTCGGCAAAATCCAAGCTTCTGCTCTACAAGGAAGACCGGCGCACATGACGAGCACCACCTTCATCGAAACCAGCGCCCATAAACGCTTTGTCGAGTTCGCGCGCACCGTCCGGAAAGATCGCACCATCGGGCTTTGTTACGGTCCCGCCGGTGTCGGTAAAACCCTCTCCGCCCGGCGATACTCCAAATGGGACATCGCGGAACCGCTGCTGGAAAGCTGGGGACCACGCGATCCCTCCGATGAAAAGGTCTATGCCGCCCTAGCGCGGTCGCGCACCGTCTTCTACACGCCTCCGCTGGCAAGTGCCTTCGCCGCATTGCGCAAGGACCTCAACAAACTCCGCAACCGTGTCGAGGCCTGCATCGATCAAGCCCTCGATCCGCAATCCGCTCAACCAAGAAAACCGCGCGGAGGGCATACTGAGCTGATCATTGTCGATGAGGCCGAGCGCCTCACCAACAGCGCCCTGGAATACCTGCGCGACCAGTTCGACCGATCAGAGATCGGGCTGATCCTGATCGGCATGCCCGGCATTGAGAAACGCATGAGCCGCTACCCACAGCTTTACAGCCGCATCGGTTTTGCCCATCCATATCCGCCGCTCTCGCGCGACGAGATGGAGTTCATCTTCAGGAAATGACCTGCTCCCCTCTGAGTCCGCGTTTATGAGTTAGCTCTGTTCAGGGTTTGGT
>NZ_JYFE01000064.1 GCF_000877395.1 Jannaschia aquimarina
GCGCCGGCCCGGCCGGGGCCGGAGCCGGGGCCATGGGAGCGGTCGGGGCGGCCGGAGCCGCCCCTGGGGCGATCACTCCTCAATGGGGTGGTCGTCGTCCTTGGGCTTGGGCACGAAGCCGACCAGTTCGGTGGCGCCGACCGGGAAGTCGAGTTTCACGGAGAGGATCGTGTCGCCGTTGTCGCGGATGTTCTCGAAGATCGTGCCGACGCGTTGGTAACGGGTCTTCTCTTCGCCGTTCTGGGTGAAGGTGACGGGGACGGTGAGGTTGTAGCGGGTCATCGTGGGACCTCCTTGTTTCGATGGGGATTGGAGGCCGGATCGGGACAGGGCGGACTGCCAGCGCGAATGCGGAGGGTCCGCGGCCCTCGGGCCGGGGAAGCCGTCTTCGCGCTTGCCGAGGCGCAGCCAAGGGGACCGGCCGCCCGCGATCCGGCAAACCCCGTCTTCGAGAAACAAGTCGGAGATCACGCGTCGCCCGCGTTACGACCGCCGTGCGATCCGTCATCAACAATACGGCGACGGGCCGGACCTGCACCCGCGGCGCCGTCTTCAAGACGTCCCTGGCGCGTCGGCCGGGACCGGCTGTCCGCGGCGTGTCGTGTCCAAGAGCGACAAGGATCGGCCACCGCGTCCGCCTGTCCGGCGGCGGGCATCCAGCCCGAGGGATCCTGACCTATTCGGCCTCTTCGGCCCAGCCCGGCGGTACCGCCAGCTGCGCCGCGATGGTCCCCGCCAGCGACCCGTAGACCACAGGCCCATCACCGCGCCGCGCGAACGCGCCGGAAGTGAGGTCCGCGTCCTCGCTCTCACGCGTCGCCATCGACGAGGCGATCCGCTCGGGCGGAACGCCATGCTGCAGCAGGAGCGAGATCAGCACGCAGGCGTCCTGCACCGTAAACTTTATGTCGGACCCCGACCGGAAGCCCTCGGAGTAGAAGACCTCGATGGGGCGTGCGGGGTCGGTCGGGTCGTAGCCGACGGTCACGAGGATCCGGGTGACGTTGCCGTCCGGGCGGACGTGCTCGACCTTGCGGGTCTCCAGGAGCCTTCGGTTGGATGGGCGCTGGCGGTCGGACTGCGGGTTGGGATCGGGGGCAGCGGTCATTGGTCGGCCCAAGGGTTCACGACCCGCACGCCCATAGCCTCGAACGGGCCGGTGTCGCGGGTGGCGACCATCATACGGCGTTCGAGGGCGATGGCGGCGATCGCCCCTTCCGCGAAGCTCCTCACCTCCCGACCGGCGGCCTTGGCCTTCGCCATGCCGCTCGCGAAATGGCGGGTGGTCGCGGTGGTAAAGGACGCGACACGACCACGCTCCATGAAGCGGGCGATCAGGTCCTCGTAGAACGCGTCGAGCTGCGCGCGACCCTTGCCTTCCGGCCAGCCCAGCACGCCGACGCGAAGCTCCGCGATGACGATGTCAGTGAGCCAGACCGACTCCGTGGCCTGGAGGTTCAGCCACGGCTGGATGATGGGCCGGTCCGCGCCCCTGCATAGTCCCGAGACGACGTTCGTATCGAGGATCATCATCGGAAGGTCGCCGGGTCCACGTCGTCGCGGATGCGCTCGAAGTCCGGGCCGTCCTTCGGCAGATCGTAGCTGTCGGCGAGCGCGCATAGCTCATCGCCGAGACCCGAATGGGGCTTCGGCGCGAACCGCTCGTTGAGGACGCGCCGGACCTTCTCCTCGGCGCTGATGCCCTCGGCGGCGGCCTGGGCCTTGATGGCGTTGTGGACCTCTTCGGTGAGGCGACGGATGGTGAGGGCGGGAGCGGGCATCGCAGCGACCTCCGGTGCTGGCAAATCCTAGAATGCAAATATGTGCCGTCAAACTCCGATATGCAAGCAAGGAGACCCCCGCCGAAGGGCGTTGTTGCGCAACTCGTGCCTAAGGCGTGACTGCCCTTTACCCTACCGGCGCTACGGCACGCGGGCGATCTTGGCGGTGCCAAGGGCGTTGAAGCGGTTCATGAGTACAATGCGGATTTAAATCTCGGCGGTCTCGCGGTCGGGGTCTCCGGAGACGATGCGTTTGCCGAAGGACTTCACGCAGCTCTCCCTTGCCTCGATGCGGCTTCGTAGGAGATCATTCAGGGGCCGGGAGAGACGGTCGAATTTCCCGACAACGACGTCGCCCTCGCGGAGCTAAGGGCTATCCTCCTCGTGGCCGACGCGCCCCCGAAAGAAAAAACAATGCCAGGGACTGCATTGCCGGCTGATTAGGAAGGCTTTCTCGATTTGAATGGACTTAAAAATATATATATGGATAGTTTGCAGCAATGACCAATCGGATATTATCCTGCTGGGATTTTCCATTGCAGCCGCACAACACGAACACCTCCCCCCAGCCTGCGAGTTCGAACATTTCAAAATTTTCCTTTGCTCCACAAGCTTAGACGACGACAAACACATTTCTGCCTCTCGGCAAAGCACAGATCCTCTCCGAACAAGCGGAGCGGATCATGCAAATCTCCATTATGAATATTAGGGCGACCGACAAGATTATCGGCCCTGAGTATTTCGGCGGAAACACAGTCTATCGCGCAAATATTGATCTTGCAACTGGACTGCCAACCGAAGCGTATATGAAGGCGGCCGAGCAACTCGATCTCACCCATCTACGATTCCCGGCTGGCCAGACAGAAACCTTTTTTGAGAACGGCGTCGTTATCGATAACGATATTCCACCCGATCTGAGGGCCTTTCTCACATGGGCGCGCTCGGCGGAAGAAGGGCCTTACACTGTCTCGATTGTTCTACCGACCGACAAGAGTTACACGGGTCCTAAAGACATCCAGAAATTCGCGGAGATCGTCCTGCGGGACTACTCTGATATCGTAACTGCGTTTGAAATCGGAAACGAATATTGGGGGCCGATAGATCATGAAATTACAGCAGCAAGCCGAGAGGCAGAGTACGGTCGCATCGCGTCAGAGATAGCAGAAGCTATTTCGAAAGCAGAGCTCGAGGTTGGTCGGGATGAGGCGATGGATGTCCTGATCCAAACCGCAAATCCCTCAGGCGCGTCATCAAATTACCACTTCGCAAAAGTCAAGGGGCAGGGCCTAACCGAGAAAGATCGATGGGATATGGCGAATCGCGAGATTGCTGCGGAACTATCTGACGCGGCAATATCAGAGATAGACGGGATTGTTCACCACTTTTATTGGGCTGACTACCACGCAGATGAACCTTCAAACAACCTTGGATATCGGATGGATTGGCATCGTGACGCTTGGGGCGATGTTCTTGGTCCAGATCTTGAGTTTCATGTAACCGAGTGGAACGTTATGGCTAGCAATCGGGCATTACTCGGCATGAAATCTGGCGGTGCGATCGTTCAGATGTTTTCCGATATGCTTTCTGCCGGTGTCGATCACGCCCAAATTTGGCCTCCGAAACACAATACGCGGAATGATCTTGCCGGAGGAAACACGCGGGCGGTAGTCTACGATGATCGGGACATCGTCACGAACTCCATCCAAGGGGCGGTCTTCGATCTCATGTCGAGCAGTCTCATTGGGCTTTCGCCCCTCGAGTTGACGGTCGAAGGCGCCGACACCGTGAGGATCCCATCCACAGAGATTCTCATACACGGGTTTGGGAACGAAGAAACGATCGTCTTCTATCTGTCATCCACCGATGAGGAAACGCAAGATATCGTAATAGATCCAGCTTGGCTTTCCCATGGACTCATGTTCGATCGAGGTCTTAAGGTTGGCATCGACCAGAGCACTTCCGATGGCGTCATGAGCTTTGAGAGCAGCCGATCGGAGGATGTCGAGGTGATCGTATCCAGAGGAAAGACCTATTTTACTAATGAAGACGATGTCGGCGCGTTGATTTCGGAGGTCGGAACAGTAGCACCTGATGGGTCCCTTAGCCTGACCCTTGCCCCATATGAAATCGTCGAACTTACATTCAGTTATGACGAAGCTATTTTCGCCGAGAATGAACTGTCGAGAGAGGCGATCCATCTCAATGGGAGCCCTTCTGATGACGATTTCGAAGTGGTGGATATCGCCCGTTCTATCAAAGCGGGCCTCGGGAATGATACGATCCGCGGAGGTTCGTTCGACGATATCCTATCTGGAGCTTCAGGACGAGATACGATTTTTGCTGGGGCTGGCAATGACGGCCTATACGGAGGCAATGGCGAAGACGTTCTTTACGGTGGACATGGCGACGACTTGATTATTGGCGCTGCGCAGGGCGACATCATGACCGGCGGCGCTGGAGCGGACACCTTCTTGATCCGAGAGGAGGACTTCGGGCCGATCGCAGATCGGATCACGGACTTCGAACTCGGGGTAGATCTCATCCATGTCGCTGCGGCTGAGTTTGAGAATGTTGCCGATCTTCACGCCTACTGGAACGAGTCAGAAGGAGGATCAGTGGTTGTCTTCAACCACTCAAGTGGCGGAAAGTCCCGGATTTTGGTCGAAGGTATCACTCCACATGAAATCCTGCAGCGCGAAAACTTTGAGTTCGGAGCGGATTTGACGGCTGTCGGCCTCCATCTGCTCGGAACTTCTCGCGAGGACACTCTGAGCGGAAGCTCCGGAAATGATACGCTTGATGGCGGATATGCCTCAGATCTCATTCTCGCCGGGGCTGGTGATGATCGGATTACTGTGGCTGACGGAGCCGATCTTGCAAATGGTGGCTCAGGCGACGATGTGATTCTGCTCAATGGATCGGAGACATTTGACCAAGGATATTCTGCGTACAATGCCAGTTCAATGGCCCAGACTGGAACAGGCGTCTATCTTAGCATCGCTGGGAAAAAGAAACTTGACGCTGTGGTGTTCGGGAAGGATGGCGCGGATGTCATTCAGCTGAGCGACGATAGTGACGCGTTTTTTCTTCATGACAACTACTCCGAGTTCCATGGGTCGCTTGCCTTAGCGCACGACACTTACGGGCGGATGGGCGTGGCTCGTTTTGTCGATGTGGAAACGATTCTCGGCATGGGTGGAGATGATGTCATAGACCTCACGAGCCCAGACTACAGCCTCGCAGGGATGCAGATGCTGATCGACGGCGGCACCGGCAACGATATCATCTGGGGTTCAGACGCGACGGAGGTACTTCTCGGCGGCAACGGGGACGATACACTGTTTGGTGGCGTCGGTGGCGATACGCTTGTCGGCGGTGCAGGCGCAGACATTTTCGAACTTACGCGAACCTCAAGCGGGACAGTCATCAAGGATTTCGATCCAAGCGCCGGCGATATGATTAAGGTATATGGTCTTGAAGCGGTCGACAGCATCGATTTCACCGACCGAAGCGTGATAATCCAGCACGACAGCGGTTCGCTACACTTTGATGTCATCGGCATTGACACGATCACCCAGCAAAACCAAGCCTCCACCGACTGGCTCCTGTTCTCTATGTAATTGAGCTTTGTAGGCTCTAGGCTGTGTTAACAAAACGTCGGGTCCAGAGCGCTCTGTCGCGCAAATCGGGTGATGGCCGATGTTCCCCTTTCCCGGGCGGACTTATCCCACAGCTTCCGTGACGGGTATGCCGAGCGCGGTGTAGCCATTCAGGACGGCGATGCGGACCTGGAGTTCTGCGACCTTGCGGTCGAAGTCCCTTGCCGTGAGCCGCTGGCCGAGCAATTTCACACAATGCATCTTTGTCTCGACGCGGCTTCGGCGGTGGTATCCGCTCTATCGTCGCCAGATCGCGCGGCCCAGGTTTTTGGAGGCGCGCAGGGCCTCGTTTCGCGCCACTGCTTCGGCGGTGATCATCTTCCAGGGCTTCGCGTTCTTGCAGGGCGCGATAACGGCATGGGCGCCGCGGTCGGCAAAGGCATCGTGACATTTACGTGTGTCATAGGCGCCATCAGCCGTGACGCTGCCGATCTCCTCGTCCGCCGGGATCTGGCTGAGCAGGTCGGGCAGGACCGGCGCATCGCCAATGTGGCTCCCGGTGATCTCGACGGCCCGGATCTCCAGCGTTTCCTCGTCGATCCCAAGGTGGATCTTGCTCCAAACGCGTCGTTTGAGGCCACCATGCTTGCGGGCGTGCCATTCCCCTTCGCCCTCGACCTTGATCCCGGTGCTGTCGATCAACAGGTGGAGCGGGCCCTTCTACCCACGGTAGGGGATGTTGACGGCTAGGGTCTTCTGACGACGGGACATTGTATTGAAGTCAGGCACCGTCCAGTCGAGGCCAACCAGCCGCAGCAGGCTCTCGACGAACCCGGTCGTCTGCCGGAGCGCCATGCCGAACAGCACTTTCATCGAGAGGCACGTCTGGATAGCGGCGTCGCTGTATGTCTGCTGTCGGCCACGCCCGCCTGTCGGCGCGGCATCCCAGCTCATCTCGGGCTCAAACCAGATCGCCAGCGAGCCCCGGCGCTTGAGCGCTTCGTTGTAGGCTGGCCAGTTCCTGGTCTTGTAGGTCGCGGGTATGAGTCCGCTCATGCATCCCAGCTACCACGCTGGATCCACAAGATGAATCCCTCACGCGATTTGTGCAAACAGTGCCAGCCTGTCATATAAAGCGCTACCAAGATCAATCCGAAATGTCGTATGCCTGTGGCCAGCCAAGCCAACGCGACGTAAGGCATAAAATTAATTCAATTTTAAGTCTTTGATGCCAGAGCAGAGCTTGGCTGGAGCAGGCCCACTAAAATTATCAACTCAAAACTACCAGCATCGAATGAAGGGCCCTTGCGAACGGTGAGGGCCCGCACATCGCAAGACCATGTCAGGATATGATCGAAGATGAGTCCCATCTGCTTGCCCCAACAGGACGAATTTGGGATGGTAGACTTGGAGGGCTACGTTAGAGATGCCATACCGGAACATTTAGCTAAGAAGGTAACACGGTCTCTTTACGATCGCTTCGGATCATTGGAAGGTATCCTTTCTGCATCAGAATATGAACTTGGATCGGTTTCTGACGTAGGTCCTTCACTCGCTTCGAGTCTTGTTCGTCTGGGGCGGCTTTCCCAGCGAAGGACAACGGCTCGATACCTAGATGACCCTGTACGACAGTACCATGCGAGACTGTATGAAGTAGTGAGATCGCATACCGCTCCTCAGTGCCGAATGCAAACTTCGGCCGTATACCTTGACGCGATAGGAAGACCGATTGGGCGAAGCCTAATCGCGCAGGGGACATCGAATCACACACCAATTTTGCCCAGGCAGGTCGTAGCCGGAGCGCTGGAATACAATGCCTGCAGCGTTGCCGTCTGTGTCTTCACAGAGTTTCCTAGTCTGAAGATGCCCGATATCCTTCAAGGAGAAGCAGTTACGCTGGATTACATTTTAAGCCTTTTCGATATTCGGCTGATGCCGGTTATGGCATACAATGATCTTGAATTCAGAATATGGCCGCTGACTGAAATGCTTTGAGACCCGCACGATATTTGGATATTGAGACTTTCATTCCAGCTGACAGCAGAGCATTTGAGTTGGCTTACAATGCTTGCCCTACCGGATCTGTCGATCGGTACTGCCTTATCCCTCGCAAATAATCGTATTCCGCCCCAGCCGGAAGCTCTCTTGGCGAAGCGAAGGTGCTTGGCGGATACGAGAGGCGGAGAGGAAATCCTCACGACTTCAGAATAGCCTATAGTCATGGGTGAGCGGATTTTTGCCGTTCTCTTTACTTCTCTCCGGAAATTAACCTTCCGTTCACAGATTCGCTCGACGCTCTGCATACTACAACGATAATTTAGGATTGATCCAATGTTGGATATTCATCTAAGCGGTGGCATCAACACATCTTCCTGCAGAATCTGCTCCAACCGGGGCTGGATCGACGAAGTCAACCTCGCGCGGACAATTATGCGAGTAGCCCCATGTCCATCCTGTCTTAATGGTGCAATTATGGGCCGAACGATAAATGCAGAAAACAGTCCGGTTGTGTCGGTAAAGGGGACGATTGTTTTGAACCCTCCGGGCGGCGTCCCGACGGCTAACCTCGCTCGCGAAACGCACATGCGCGGTTGACGGGAAATTCGGTCGGGGCTCTGGGAGAAGGAGGCCCGACCTACGGTCTATTCTATTCTCACTGGCCCTCTGCCGGTTTTGTGGGCAGCGACTTAAGCTTTCATCGTTCGCTCCTCGAATGCGACAGGGCTTAGGTACCCGACGCGCGGCGTCTGAAAGCGCTTGAGGGGGAGAACGCGAAGCTGAAGCGGCTCTACGCCGAGGCGATGCTGGACAACGCCGGTCTGAAGGATCTTTTGAGCTCAAATTGGTGACGCCCGCTGCCAAGTGGACAGCAGTCGCTCGTCTGATGGATCACCATCAGATGAGCGAGCGGCGGGCGTGCCATCTCGTCGGCGCGGATCGGACGATGATCCGCTACCGATTTCAGGACCCGGCCGACGAAGCGCTGCGCGACCGCATGCGCGAGCTGGCCGGCGGATGGCGCCGGTTCGGCTATCGGCGGTTCCACGTCCTGTTGCGGCAGGAGGGCCTGGTCGTGAACCGCATAGACGAGAACGCAATGCCGCGCCGCACCTTCCAGCACGATGCTGCCGGCAACGTTGTCTTCGACGACCGGTCCGGCGTGAGCACCGTGTCCGCAAAGCCGCCATAGCGTTTCAGGTGGAGGCGGCGCAGTCTGACGGGCCGACGGTCCGGGCCATGACGCCAGCGATCCCGTCGACCAACAGGGCCTCAATCCCCTTCTCCGAGAGCAGTTCGCCGGGCGCCTCCCCGACCTCCGGCGGTAGCGCCGCGCGGAGCGCCTCGAGGTCTGCTCATGCGCTGTCGCGGAAGCCGGGTTTGGCGGCTTCCTCCTGCATACGGCGCAGCAACCCGTCGGCCAGTGGACTGACCTCCGGCCGGTCAACCTTCCCGAGGCAGACGGACTCGAGATGCACGCCCTCAATGCTGTCTGCCACCGCTGCGAGATGGGCGCGCGGATCGTCCGCCCAAGCCGCCGCGCCGTCGCCGGATACGCGCCAGCTGACATGAGGAGATCGAATGATGCGACGCCGCGATCCGTTCAAAGGCTATCAGTTCCCGAAGGTCGTCATCCTTTTGGCGGTTCGCTGGTACCGCCGCTATCCGCTTTCATATCGGAACGTGCGCGATCTCCTGGCCGAGCGCGGTATCATCGTGGACGCGGCAACCGTGTATCGATGGGTCCAGAAGTTCGGCCCAGAGATCCGCAAACGCGCCTCTGGCCGGCACCGCAACTGGCGGGGACTGCGATGGCATGTCAACGAAACCTACCTCCGCGTGAATGGTCGCTGGTGCTATCTTTGGCGCGCTGTCGACCAATGCGGCCAGCTCATAGATTTCCGCTTGACCGCACGGCGTACTGCCAATGCCGCAAGGGCTTTCATGCGCCAGGCATCCGATACCGTCCGCTGCCACCACCCGATGACCATCATTACGGATAAGGCCCACAGCTACGCCAAGATCATCGGAGAATGGAATGTGCGATCTGGTCCGACAGACGCAATCCGACATGTCACCCGTAAGCACCTGAACAATCGGATCGAGAGTGACCACGCCGTCCTGCAGCATCGTCTGACGCCCATGCGTGGGCTGCAGAGTCTGAGAACCGCCAAGGCCACACTGAAAGGCGTCGAGACCTTCCGTGCGATCCGCAACGGCCATTTCGCGGGATGTGAGCGCGGTGTCGCAAATGAGATCGTCTTCGTCCGGAATCTGTTCAGCGACGCGAAAGAAGCTGCCTGACGGAGCCTGGCCCTCGCATCGCATGCGCAGAGGCGAACAATGCAACGGGCCCGACGAGGCTCACTCCGGCCGGTCCTTTCGGCGGGTTCCGGTTTCGGCGTAGCGCGCGAGGAGGGCGTCGGCGCGGGCGAGGGCGGTGTCGAGGGCGGCGAGCGCTTCCGCCTCGCGGGCGGCGAGGGCTTCGGCGTCCCGATGTGCGGGCTCCCCTGCCCGGTCCGCGGCGTCGGCTCCCGGCCCGTCCTGCGGAACCCCCTCTGTCAAGTCCGATGTGGAGACGCCCCCCTGCCCCGCGCCGGCCGTCCGGCCTCGGCGCATGGCGAGGCGCGCGGCCATGTCGGGACGGACCCAGACGCGCCAGCGGGTGCGCGGCGTGACGCAGGTCAGGATGCCGGCCCCGGCAGCCTCGTCGATCAGGGTGAAGGCCGCGCGCCGCGACACGCCGAGCGCCGCGCGCAGGCGCGCCGCAGTCAGGATCGGCTCGTCGGCGGCGAGGGTGACCACGTCGCGCAGCCGCGACTTGGCGTTGCGCCGCGCCGCCGCCGCCCGCGCCTGCGTCCGCCAGCCGCGCAGCAGCGCGATCTGGCCCAGCGTCCGGTCGAGCTCCGCGCCGAGGCCCCGCATCAGGTTCTCCAGTCCCGGCCGCGTGCCGGGGGACCAGGCGCGGAACCCGCCTTCGCTCAGGGCGATCGAGGGCAGCAGGATCCAGCCCGCCGCGATATGGCCCAGCAGTGCGCCGGCCCCCTCCCCTTCCC
>NZ_JYFE01000065.1 GCF_000877395.1 Jannaschia aquimarina
CGGGGCATCGAGCCCCGTCCGATCCGGGCCTCCGGCGGGAGTATTTGGGCCGAGAAGAAGCAGGCGCGCGCCTTGGGGCGCGGGCGGGATGATGTGGGGATGTGGGCCGTTTCGGCTGCGTGTGGTGGCGGTCCGCCGCGAAGGCCGGTGACGGCACGATCGGTGACGGCATGCGCGGCCGGCATCTTCGGCGTGCGGTCGGTCCGGCGCATCGTGCGGACCGGGTGGGGGAGACCGGCGCGGCAGGTAACGGGGAGAGGAATGCAGTCAGTCAACGGGGACACCCTCCGGCGTAAGCGCGGGGTCGGCGTAATGCTCGATCTCGCGTTCGATGGCCCAGGCGAGGCGGGTGTCGCGCAAGGCTTCGGGGCCGGGATGCCTGTAGCAGACGTCGCTGCCATCGACGGTGCGGGCCTCGGGGTCGATCTTCGCTCCCAGCCGGTCGCAGAGCATCAGGCTGTCGACATTCTTGGGATCGACATAGCTGACCGCGCCGTCCCAGCCGTTGCGGTAGAACCAGGAGCGGGCGGCATGGGTCGCCTCCAGCGCATAGCCCTGGCCGCTTTCGCCGGGGAAGATGATCCAGGCCAGTTCCCGCTCGGGCCAGCCGGCGGGCTGCCAGCCGCCCGCCATGCCCAGCGCGCGGTCGTCCTCCCTGGCGTGGATCATCCACATGCCGAAGCCCCGGATCTCCCAGTGGCCGATCTCGGCGGCATAGAGCATCCATGCCTCGTAGGGATTCAGCGGTCCGCCCATGAAGCGGGACCGGTAGGAGGCGAAGGTCGCCTTGAAGTTCGGGTAATCCTCTGGCTCGGGGCCGCGCAGGATCAGGCGGCGCGTTTCCAGGACGGGGATATCGGTGCGGGCCATCAGATCTCCTCCGGGCCCGGCTGGCGCCAGACGCCCATGCGTCCGAACTTCACATGCGTGAAGTCGGCCTCGCGGACGCCGCCGAGCCGCTCCGCCAAGGCGATCGACAGGGTATTGTCGGGGGCGATCAGGGAGATCAGCGTCGTCAGCCCGGCCTCCCGGTAGGCCCAGCGGCGCGCCGCTCGGGCGGCTTCGGTGGCGAAACCCCGTCCCGTTTCCCAGAACATCCAGCCGATTTCCGGCTCGGGCCAATCCTCCGGGTGATGCAGGCCGACGAGGCCGACCGGCGCATCGTCCGAGCGGCGCGCGGCGATCCAGCGGCCGAAGCCGCGCATGTGCCAGTGGCCCACCACTTCGCAGACATAGCGCCACGTCTCCCACCGGGGGCGGGAGCCGCCGACGAAACGGGCCGCGTCGCTGGCATAGAAGGCGGCGAAGGGCGCCACGTCTTCGGGGCGCGGCGCGCGCAGGGTCAGGCGATCGGTGGTCAGCGTCGGGATCATGACGCGCCCTCTGGCCGGGGATGGCGCCAGACGGCGACGGTGCCGTCGAGGATCGTGCCGTCCACCGTCGCGCCGAGGCGCCGCGCCAGCCGTTCCGACCGGGTATTGCCGGGGGCGATGTAGCTGACGAGGCTGGGAAGGCGCAGGCGCGTCCAGGCGAAGTCGCGCGCGGCGGTCGCCGCCTCGGTGGCTAGGCCCAGCCCCTCGAATGCCTCGGCGAAGAGAAAGCCCAGTTCGTGTTCGCGGTCGCCGGGTTCGGTGCCGATCAGGACGAAGCCCGCAACGTCGTCGGCGCGGGTCTCGACGGTCCACATGCCGTGACCCCGCAAGAGCCAGATCGCCGTCATGGCGCAGAAATCGCCCCATGTTTCGACCGGGTTGGACGGCCCGCCCGCATGGACGGCGCGCTGGGATCCCATGATCGCCTGAAGCGCGTCGAAATCCGCCAGTCGCGGGGCGCGCAGCACGGTGCGCGACGTGCGCAGCGTCGGGATCGCGGAGGTGATCGCGGCGGCGCAGGTCGCGGATGGGTCCGTGACGGGGATGTCGAGCGGCGCGATCATGCGGCGCGGATCCCCCGGAGATCGTAGCGGAAGACGGCATCGCCCGGACAAACGCCCGGAAGCGAGGCATCCTCGATCCCGCCCAATCGGCGGGCCAGAGCGATGGAGCGGGCATTGCCGGGATCAGTGATCGTCACCAGGCGCGGCCAGTCGAAGGTCTCGGCCGTCCAGTCGATCACGGCACGCGCGGCCTCTGCGGCGAAGCCGTGACCTTCCGCGGGCGGGACGACGAACCAGCCGAGCTCTGGCTCGGGGAAGCCTTCGGGTTCGTCGAGGCCGACCTCGCCGACATAGGCTCCGGTCGCCTTGTCATCGCATCCGAAGGCGCCGTAGCCCCTGAGGGACCAGAGCGCGACATCCGCGGCCCAGCGCCGCCACGCTTCGGCGCGATCGAAAGGGCCGCCTTCCGGGACAGACCGATCCGAGGCGAAATAGGCCGCCCACGCCTCGAAATCCTCGAGCCGCGGGGCCCGCAGGATGAGGCGCTCGGTTTTAAGGGTCGGCGGTGTCATGGGGCCGCCTCGTAGGTCCAGATCGTGCAATCGGCGTCGTGGGCCGGCGGGCGACCGCTGTCGCGGGCCCCAAGGCGGGCGGCGACCTTCTGCGAGGCCACGTTGGAGCGGTCGATATGGCTGACGAGATCCGGCCAGCGTCCGTCGGCCCAGTCGAGCGCGGCGCGCGCCGCCTCGGTCGCGTAGCCCTTGCCGGTGCCCGAGAAGAGCGACCAGCCGAGTTCGACCGAGGGCCGCCCGGCCGGCAGGTGGAAGCCGCAGGAGCCGACGCAGCCGGTGCCGTCATCGAGGCTCCACCAGCCGAAGCCGCGCAGGTGCCAGTGGCCGACATCGTTGGTCAGGATCTTCCACGCGGCCGTCTGGTCCAGCGGACCGCCGATGATGCGGCTGCGATCCGAGGCGTAGAAGGCGGCATAGGCGGGCGCGTCCTCGACGCGGGGGGCGCGCAGGGTCAGGCGCTCGGTCGTGAACGTCGGGATATGGAGGCCGGTGGCGGTCACAGGTCGAGATCGCCCGCGGACGCGCCGTCGAGCACCGGCCGGGTGAAGCTGCGGTCGTAGCGGCGGATGCACTTTGTCCGGGTCGCGAAATCGTAGGCGCGCAGGCACTCGGCGTCGTCCCACATCGCGGCGCGATAGGCCTCGTAGGCGGCGAGGCTGTCGAAGGAGAAATGGCAATAGGCCACGTCGTTCGGCCCCTCGTGCGGCAGGTGGTAGCCGTGATGGATACCGCCCATCTCCGGGATCTTGCGCAGCCAGAACCGGGCGTAGCGCTCGAACTCCGACAGCTTGTCGGGGTCGATCTCGTATCGGACGGTGCAGGTGATCACTTCTTCTTCCCGAAACCGCCGAGGCCCGGGGGCAGGGCTGCGCCGCCCATGCCGGGCATTCCGGGCATGCCGCCGGGCATCTTGCCCAGCGCGCCGAGCTGCTTCTGCGCCTGTTCCAGCGCGGCGGGGTCCATGCTGGCCGGATCGGGCATCCCGCCCTTGCCGCCCATCATCGACATGGCGCGCTTGAGCATCCCGCCCTTGCCCAGCTTCTTCATCATGTCCGCCATCTGGCGGTGCATCTTGAGAAGCTGGTTGAGTTCGCTGACTTCCAGCCCGGCACCCTTGGCGATGCGCTTCTTGCGGCTGGCCTGCAGCAGGGCGGGGTTCGCGCGTTCCTTCTTGGTCATGGAATCGATCAGGGCGATCTGGCGGCGCAGGATCGAGTCGTCGATGCCCGAGCCCTCCATCGCCTTCTTCATCTTCCCCATGCCGGGCATCATGGACATCATGCCCTCCATGCCGCCCATCTTCTGCATCTGCTGAAGCTGGCCCTTGAGGTCGTTCATGTTGAAGAGGCCCTTCTGGAACCGCTTCATCATGCGTTCCTGGGCCTCGACATCGGCCACTTCCTGCGCCTTCTCGACCAGGGAGACGATGTCGCCCATGCCGAGGATGCGGCCGGCGATGCGGCGGGCGTCGAACTCTTCGAGCGCGTCGAGCTTTTCGCCCAGGCCGACGAAGCGGATGGGCTTGCCGGTCACGGCGCGCATCGAGAGGGCCGCGCCGCCGCGGCCGTCGCCGTCCATCCGGGTCAGCACGACGCCCGAGACGCCGACCTTGTCGTCGAATTCCTGCGCGACCTCGACGGCGACCTGGCCGGTCAGGCCGTCGACCACCAGAAGCGTCTCGCGGGGCGAGACCGCGTCGCGGACCTGCTGCACCTCGTCCATCAGCACCTGGTCGATCTGGAGCCGGCCGGCGGTGTCGAGGAAGTAGACGTCGTAGCCGCCCAGCGCGGCCTGCTGCTTGGCGCGCTTGGCGATGTCGACGGGGCGCTGGCCGGGGACGATGGGCAGGGTGTCGACGCCGATCTGCTCGCCCAAGATGGCAAGCTGTTCCATGGCCGCGGGGCGGTTCACGTCGAGCGAGGCCATCAGGACCTTCTTGCCGTCGCGCTCCTTCAGGCGGCGGGCGATCTTGCCGGTGGTCGTCGTCTTGCCGCCACCCTGCAGGCCGACCATCAGGATCGGCGCGGGCGGGTTGTCGATCTTGAGGCGGCCCGGCTCCTCGTCGCCCTCCAGCGTCTTGACGAGTTCGTCATGGACGATCTTGACGACCTGCTGGCCGGGGGTGACCGACTTGGTCACGGCGGCGCCGGTGGCCTTGCCGGTAACGGCCTTGGTGAAGGAGCGGGCGACGGGCAGCGAGACGTCCGCCTCCAGGAGGGCGACGCGGACCTCGCGCATGGCGGTGCGGACGTCGTCCTCGGTCAGGGCGCCCTGCTTGGTGAGGCGGTCGAAGACGCCGCCCAAGCGGTCTGACAGGCTCTCGAACATCGCGTCTCTCCTCGGTTTGGGACGTCCCCTAGATGGGACGGGCCCGGCGAATGCGCAAACGCCCCCGCGGGCGTACAACGCTGGCGGAGGGCGATCCCCGAAAGGCGGGGACCGGAAGGCAGGGCTTCCGGGTTGCGCGCGGCCTATTGCGCAGAGGGCGGGGGGTCAAGGTCGGGCGGCGTGGCGGGGCGGTCCCTGCGGGACCTGCCGCCGACATAAGGGCCGGGTCGCGGCGATGAGCGCCGTCCGGCCTAGCCCCCGCGTCGCGCCCCGTCGGTCCAGCTTTCGGCGGCGGAGCGGGCGAGGGTTCGGCCCGCCTCTCCGGTGGCGATGCCGATATTCGCCTGGGCGGCCCAAAGGGACGTGATCCGCGCCGTCGCCTCGAGCGCGAGACCGGCGGGCAGGAAGGCGGAGCGTATCAGGAGCAGCTGAAACGGGGTCATGCCCCTGAATTCTAGCCGATGCGGCCCCGGAGGCAAAGCCGGAACCGCATCGGAACGAGGCTCAGGCGGCCAGCGCCCCGATCTGGTCGCCGGCCTTGGACATCGACGCGTCGGCGTCGATCATCAGGCGGTCCGCGGCGACGAACTCGACATCCGTGATGCCGATGAAGCCGAGGACATGGCGCAGGTAGCCGCTGGCGAAGTCGATCTCCGAGCCGACCTCGGTCCCGCCGGAGGCGATGGCGATGATGGCGCGCTTGCCTTCGAGCAGACCTTCGGGGCCATTCTCGGTGTAGCGGAAGGTCACGCCCGCACGGGCCACCAGGTCGATCCAGGCCTTGAGCGCGGCGGGGATCGAGAAATTGTAGATCGGCGCGCCGATCAGGATCGTGTCGGCGGCCTTGAGCTCGGCGATCAGGGCGTCGGACTGGGCGAGCGCGGCGCGCTGCTCGTCCGTACGATCGGCCTCTGGGGTGAAGTTGGCGCCCATCCAGGTGCCGGTGATCTGGGGCAGCGGCTCTGTTGCGAGGTCGCGGGTGGTGACCGGGCCGCCGAGGCGGGCGGCGACGTCGTCGAGGAGCTTGCGGCTGATGGAGCCGTCGTGGCGGGCGGAGCTGTCGATGCGCAGGATGTTCATGGCGGGGCCTTTCGGGCTGATATGCGGTGCGCTGAAGGTGTCATCTGGATTTCCGAACGCAACGTGCGCTTTGCTATAGCGGCTGTGCGTATTTGCGGTTACCGTTCCGCCAACCAGGAGACGCAGATGGCCTTCAACGATTGGGACGAGGTGCGGACCGCCTTTCAGGTGGCCCGGCTTGGGACGGTGTCGGGCGCGGCGCAGGCCTTGGGCGTGCACCATGCCACCGTCATCCGGCATATCGACAGCCTGGAGGGAAAGCTGGGCACCAAGCTGTTCCAGCGCCATGCCCGCGGCTACACCCCCACCGAGGCGGGGCAGGACCTGCTGAACGTGGCGCAGCGCACCGACGACCAGTTGGCGCAGCTTGCCAACCGCATCCGGGGCCGGGGCGACGAGGTGACGGGCGAGTTGATCATCACGTCGCTGGCCGTGCTCGCCCCGCTGCTGGCGCCCGCCCTCTCGGCCTTTCAGGAAGAGCATCCGGACCTGACGATCAAGTTCCTCACCGATGAGCGGGTATTCCGGCTGGAATATGGCGAGGCGCATCTGGCCGTGCGCGCGGGCACCCAGCCGGACCAGCCCGACAACGTGGTGCGCAAGTTCTACGATCAGGGCTTCGGGCTTTACGCCTCGCGCGATTACATCCGCCGCCATGGTGTGCCCGACAGCCTGGAGGATGTGGGCGACCACCGCTTCATCGGATCGGCCGACGAGACCCCGCGCGCGCCGTTCTTCGCCTGGCTGCAACAGAACATCCCGGCGCGGAACATCACCTTCAAGGTCAACCAGATCACCGCCGCCTGGCCGGCGATGCGGGCTGGGCTGGGGATCGGCTTTTCGCCCACCTGGGCGGAAGACGGGCGCGAGGATATCCAACAGGTCTTCGCCCCGCGTCCCGAATGGTCCAGCATGCTGTGGCTGGTGACCCATGTGGACCTGCACCGAACGGCCAAGGTCCAGAAGATCAGCGCCTTCCTGCGCGAATGGGCGCAGCAATGGCCGGATCCGGAATACTGACGCTCCGCGCCGAGGCGCTGAGGGGCCACGGGGCGATGCTGCTGTTCTCGGCTCTGGTCGCGGGCAGCTTTCCGCTGGGCGCGGCGGCGGCCAACGACATCGCGCCGCTGGCGCTGAACGCGGTGCGGTTCTGGGTCGCCGCCGGGATCGTCGGGATCGGCGTGGCGCTGACGGGCGGCGCACGGGGCGCCGGCGCGGCACCCTGGCGCTACATCGTGCTGGGCACCGTCTTCGCCACGTACTTCGTGCTGATGTTCGAGGGGCTGAAGACGGCGGCGCCGGTCTCGGCGGCGGCGGTCTTCACGCTGACGCCGGTGATGGCGGCGGGCTTCGGCTGGCTGCTGCTGCGGCAGGTCACGACGCCGCGGATCGCGGGCGCGCTGGCGCTGGGCGCGCTGGGCGCGTTGTGGGTCATCTTCGACGCGGATTGGGCGGCGCTGCGGCGGTTCGAGGTCGGACGCGGCGAGTGGATCTACCTTGCGGGCTGCGCGGCGCACGCGCTCTACACGCCGCTGGTGCGGATGCTGAATCGGGGCGAGCGGGCGGCGGTGTTCACCTTCGGCACGCTGGTGGCGGGGGCCTGCGTCGTCAGCCTGGTGGGCGCGCCCGCGCTGGCGGCCACGGATTGGAGCGCGTTGCCGCCACGCGTCTGGGTCGCGATCGGTTACACGGCGGTCTTCGCCTCGGCGGCGACCTTCACGCTGTTGCAATTCGCGACGCTGCGGCTGCCCGCGGCGAAGGTGATGGCCTATACTTATCTGGTGCCCGCCTGGGTGACGCTGTGGTCGCTGGCGCTGGGTCAGCCCGCGCCGCCCCTGGGCATCCTGGTCGGGGTCGCACTGACGGTCGGGGCGCTGGGCCTGTTGCTCAAGGCGGACTGAGTGCCGGAGGGCGGCGCCTCAGGCCCGGGCCGATCGCCACCGCGTTGCCCGCGTCTCCACCGGGCGGAGAAGCAGGTACTCGATCGCCAGCATGATCGCCACGAAGGAGAGGGCATAGGCCAGGACGTGACCCGTCTCGAAGAGCTGGAAGAAGAGATGGATGCGGAAGCCGATCCCGTCGGAGCGGCCCAGGAACTCGACCACGAGCACGATCTTCCAGATGATCGCCAGTCCGTTGCGCGTGGCCGAGGACAGGTAGGGCCAGAGCTGCGGCAGCACGACGTGGCGCAGGCGCGTCCCGCGGCTCATCCGGTAGGCGCGCGCCATATCGGCCGTGGCGCCGTCGAGGCTGCGCACGCCTTCGCGCAGGGTGACGGCGACCATGGCCGTCTTGTTGACGGCGACGGCGGTGATGGCCGCCACCTCGTTGAGCCCGATCCAGAGGTAGCACAGCACGATCACCACAAGCGCGGGCACGTTCTGCGCCACCACGACCCACGGGCCCGCCCAGCGGTCGACGCGCGCGCTTGCGCCCATCGCGGCGCCCAGCAGGCAACCCAGCGCGAAGGCCGCCGCGAAGGCCAGCGCCACGCGGCGCAGCGTGGCCAGCAGGTGGCGCGGCAGCTCTCCGCTCTGCCATTCGGCGACGGCGATGGACCAGACCGTCCAGGGTTGCGGCAGGATCTGTGGATCGGCGCTGAGCCAGGCCGCGACGATCCAGAGCGCCACGAGGGCGCCGAGAGAGGCGGCGAAGGGGAACGCGCGGTCGGTCATGCGGGCGAAGGTGCCCCGTGTCAGGAGCCCTTGCAACGCCCCCACCAAGGTCGCATGGGGGGCCGGACCGGGGCCGCATAGAGTGACGCCGATGGGAGGATTGCGCGCGATCCTGAGCGCCGTCGCGGTGCTATGCTCGGCTTTGGCCGCGTTGGCCGAGCCGTCCCCGCGCGAGCGTCTGGCGCCGCTGATCGTGCCGCCGATGGAACTGGGCGCGCTGCTCAACGACGATGGCGTCTACGAATTGCTCAATTCGGGCGGTGCCCATGCGGGCTATGTCTTCGAGACCGAACCCATGGCCCCGTTGCCCGGATTTTCGGGCGCGTCGATCAACATGCTGGTGACGCTGGATCTGGACGGGCGGTTCCTGGACGTCAAACTGCTGGACCACAACGAGCCGATCTTCGTCTCGGGCCTGCCGGAGCGGCTGTTCTACGACTTCTTCGACCAGTATCGCGGCCATTCGATCAGCGACAGCATCGTCGTCGGCTCGCCCTATGGCGGTGCGACCGAGGGGTCGAGCCTGGTCTATCTGGACGGCGTGACCAAGGGCACGGCGAGCGTCCGCATCGCCCACGAGAGCGTGCTCGCCGCCGCGCTGCAGGTGGCGCGCGAGAAGATGGGCGGCATCTCGACAGGGCCGCCCGCCTATCCGGATCCGAATGTCGAAGAGGATCTGAGTTGGGCCGATCTGGTCGAGCAGGGGATCGTCACGCGCCACACCGTCACCAATGCCGAGATCCAGGCGGATTTCGAGGGCACGATCTGGGCACGCGACGACCCCGAGGCGCTGGCCGATCCGGACGGGATCTACATGGATCTCTGGGTCGTGGATCTGGGCCCGCCCTCGATCGCCCGCGCGGTGCTGTCAGAGAGGGGGATGCGCGCGCTGGAGAACTTTCAGGCGATCTCCACCACCGACGAGCCGGTGCTCGTGGTGGAAACCGCGCGCCACGGCCTCGTCTCGGAGGAGTTCGTGCGCAACACCGCGCCCGACTGGATCAGCGCCGAGCAGGGCGGCTTCCCGGTGGCGTTTCGCGACTCGGATCTGCTGATCGACTTCGCGGATGACGTGCCCGACGAGATCGTCGATGCCGTGGATTTCGGGGCCGGGCTGATCCTGCGGACGGATCGCCGGCTGGGCTTCGACCCATCGGCCGAATGGGTGCTGAAGGTCGCCGCGGTGCGCGAGCATGGGATGTTCCAGCCCGAGATCGGACGTGTCGAGGTCGAAGTGCCCCATGTGACGCCCGCGCGGTTCTTCGCGCGCCCGGAGGTGCCCCGGCCGATCCCGCCCTGGCTTGAGGCGTTGCGCGGCCGGGCGGGGGATCTGGTGGTGCTGTCGGTAGGGTTGATCGCGCTTCTGGCCGTCCTCGGGCCGGGGATGAACCGGCTGGCGGGGCACCGGCACTACACCGCGATCCGGCTTGGCATCCTGGCCGCCGTGATTGGCTTCGTCGGCTGGTGGGGGCAGGGGCAATTGTCCATCGTGACGCCCCTGGCGACGCTGCGGGCGGCGATCGAGGGGGGAAGCTACAACTTCCTGATCTACGACCCCTTCTCGCTGGTGATCTGGGCAGTGGCGATCGCGGGCTTCGTGGCCTGGGGGCGGGGGCTCTTCTGCGGGTGGCTATGTCCGTTCGGCGCGATGCAGGAATTCGCCGCGCATCTGGGGCGGTTGCTGCGGCTGCCCCAGATCGAGCCGTCAGCGACCTGGGACGCGCGGCTGAAATGGCTGAAATACGTGGTTCTCGCGGGGCTGGTGGGCATCGCGGTGGTTGCGCCGGCGCGGCTGGATCAGGCCGTGGAGGTGGAGCCGTTCAAGACCGCCGTGACCACCTTCTTTGTGCGGGAATGGTATTTCGTCGCCTACGCCGTCGGCCTGCTGCTGCTGTCGATGGTGCTCTTCAAGGGGTTCTGCCGCTATCTGTGCCCGCTTGGGGCGCTGATGGCGATCGGAGGGCTGGTGCGGGGCCGCGACTGGATCGCCCGGCGCGAGGCCTGCGGCTCCCCGTGCCAGCTCTGCAAGGTAAAGTGCCGCTACGGGGCCATTGAGAAATCGGGCAAGATAGACTATTCGGAATGCTTCCAGTGCCTCGATTGCGTGACGATCCATGACGATCCCAAGCAATGCGTGCCACTGGTCCTGGCAGCCAAGGGGCGAACCATGCGCCCCAGACCCGAGAAGATTGCCGCCGAATGAGACGCCGCCGGTTCCTGACGCTCGCCGCGGGCTTCGCAGCCTTCCCCGCCTACGCCGCCGCGCCGGTCCGGTGGGACGGTGTGGCGCTGGGCGCGCGGGTCCGGCTGGAGCTGTCCGCCCCGCCCGAAATCGCGACCCCCGCGCTGGTCGAGGCGCTGGCGATGGTCGAGGAGGTCGAGCGGATCTTCAGTCTCTACCGCCCGGACAGTCTGGTGTCGCGCCTGAACCGGGACGGCGAGGTCGCCGACGCGCCGGATCTCTTCCTCGACCTGTGCGATCGGGCGGACGACCTTCACCACCTGACGGGTGGATTGTTCGATCCGACCGTGCAGGCGGGCTGGAGCGCACTGGCGCGTGGCGACCTGCGAGACGAATTCGGGTGGCATGGATGGGACCGCGTGCGCCGGACCGGTGGCCGGGTCCGTCTGGGCCGGTCGCAGCAGGTCACGTTCAACGGGATCGCGCAAGGCTATGCGACCGACCTCGTGACGGGGGTTTTGCGCGCCCATGGGCTGGAGGACGCCTTCGTCGATCTGGGCGAACAGGCGGCGCTCGGGGCGTCGCGGCGCCTCGGTGTCGAAGACCCCCAGCATGGCGAAGTGGCGCAGATCACCCTTGCGGGAGGGGCCGTGGCCACGTCCAGCCCGGCGGCGACGCCTCTGGGTCGGCACGGGCACATCCTGCATCCGCGCTCGCCCTATTCGGGGCCGCGCTGGTCCACCGTGACCGTCGAGGCCGAGAGCGCGACGCTGGCGGACGGGCTGTCGACGGCGCTGGTCCTTGCGACGGAGCCGCGGATCCGCCGCATCAGGCTCTTGCCTGCTGTCCGGCGGATCGTCCTTGTCGATCACGACGGAAACGTGCGCACGGTCTGATCGGGCGCCCGCGGTTACGGGCCTGCCGCCACCGCGCCGAGAAACCCGACTACCAGATCGGGGTCGAGCGGCTTCGGGATCAGCGGCGCGCCCGCCCCGTCGCAGGCGCGGCGCAGATCATCCGACCGATCGGCAGAGATGACGCGGGCGGGCAGGTCGCCATGGGCGCGGCGCAGAAGCTCTAGCAATTCCAGCCCGTCGGGCCCCTCGCCGAGCTGGTGGTCGATCAGGAGCGCATCGGGCGTGATCCCCAGGTCATCCAGCAACGACAGCGCGCCTTCGGCATTCTCGGCATGGATGAGGTCGGCGCCCCAGCCCTCGACCATCAGGGTGATGCCGCGCGCGACTTCGAGATCGTTCTCGACCAGCATCACCACCTGACCGTAGAGCGACGGGCGTTCGCGCGCATCCTCCGGTCCGCCGCGGTCGGGGGCATCGCCCGGCGCGGTGTCGACCGGAACCGTCACCGAGAACCGGCTGCCCCGCCCCGGCTCGGACGCGAGGCCCAGGCCGTGCTTCAGGGTTGCCGCCGCGCGCTCGACGATGGCGAGCCCGAGGCCAAGCCCGTTCGCGCCGGAGCGATGGGGGCCGAGTTGATGGAATTCCTTGAAGATGTCCGCCTGGTCGGCCGGCGCGATGCCGGGACCCATGTCGCAGACGTCGATCCGGGCGGTCCCGTCACGGCGGCGGACGCCGACCAGCACCCGCTTGCCATCGGTGTGCCGGATCGCGTTCGCGACGAGGTTCTGCACCATGCGGCGCAGCAGGACCGGGTCGCTCTTGACGCGGAGGGTGCAGGGGACGAACCGCAGGTCGATCCCGCGCGCGGCGGCCAGCGGCGTCATTTCGAGCGCGAGGCTCTCGAAGATCGCGGTCAGCGGGGTCGACTTGACCGTGACGTTGACGCGCCCCGAGTCGAGCTTGGAGATGTCGAGCAGCGCCTCGATGATCGTCTCGACCGAGGCCAGCGCGCTGATCGCCTTGCCCGCGACGTCGCCCAGATCTGAGTCGCGCGCGCGGTCCTCGATCGCGGAAACGAAGAGCTTGGCGGCGGACAGGGGCTGCAGCAGGTCGTGGCTGGCGGCGGCCATGAAGCGTGTCTTCGACGCGTTCGCCCGGCGCGCCTCTTCCAACGCGACGCCGAGTTCGTTCGTGCGCAGGTCGACGCGGCGTTCCAGCGTCTCGTTCAGATCGCGCAGCGCGCGCTCGCTTTCGCGCTCGGAGGTGACGTCGGTGAAACTGATGACGAAGCCGCCATCGGGGATCTGTTGGGCCGAGACGGCATGGATCCGGGGCGCCGGCCCGGTGATCTGCCGGACCTCGAACGAAAGGCTGCGCCTCCGTCCGCGCCGCGCCGCCCACGCCTCCAGTGCCGGACGGTCGATGGCTCCGGTGAACACGAAGCCGCTGGCCAGCCGGTTCATCAGGTCGGTGAAGGGCAGGCTGAGCACGTCCTCCCCGATGGGTTTGGCGAGGATCGCTTCCATCTGGGCATTCCAGCCGACGAGCCTCGCGTTGCGGTCGAAAGTGGCGACGCCCTGGTCGAGATGGTCGAGCGTTGCGCGCGCCATGCGGGCCTGGCGGTCGATCATCCGGTCGCGCTCGCGCCGCTCGGCCCGGACGACCTTGGTGACATCGGTCTGAAGGATCACCGTGCCGCCCGTGCCGGTGCGGTGTTCGGAAACCTGTATCCAGCGGTCCATTGTCAGGCGGACGTTGAAGGTGGTGCGGCTGTCCGAGTGGCGGCGCAGGCGGCGGGTCCGCCATTCGCCCGGTGTCTGGCTTTCCGGGAGTTCCAGCATTTCGCTGCGACTGACCAACTCGACATAATCGGCGAAGGGCAGGCCCGGACGCAGATTGGGGGCGACGTCTTTGAGGTCGATGCAGAAGCGGCTGTTATGGAGCACGAGCCGGTCGTCGGCATCGAAGAGCGCGAACCCCTCGTCCACGGTTTCGATGGCTTGGGCGAGATTTTCGCGCGCGGCCTGCGCTTCCTCCATCGCGGCGGCAAGACGGGCGTTCGAGTCGTGGAGCAGGTCCAGCGTGCGTTCGAGCTGTTCGGTCCGCTGGCGGACCTCGCCTTCGAGACGGGCGGCGCGTTCGAACTGGGCGTAGGCGAGGCTGGAATGGTCCGGCGATTGCTCGACCCGGTTCATCAGCGCCTCGGCGATCCGCAGAAGCTTGGCTGCGCGCCGCTCGGGCGGGTCGGCCGGATCGACGAGGGTCATGCGCCGCCGTTGCCCGTGGGCGGGAACAGAGCGACGCCGGTCATCGTCTGGTTCTGGTGCAGCGGGCCGATCTGCTCTCCGTAGGTCGAGAAGCCGATGACGCCATGGCGGGAAAGGACTTCGGAGATCTCTCGGCCGCGCTGCCCCTGCTCGGCGGAAATGCGCCGCAGGAGGCAGTCGCAGGCCAGAATACCCGCCGGGGACGCCGTTGCGGAAAGCCGTGCGAGAGATTGTTCGAGGTGGTTCACGATCTCGGCCGGTTCGGCCACCGTCAGGACCATCCCCTCTTCGATGGCCGAGAAGAAGACCAGCTCGCCGGTCTCGTTGACCCGCTGGATGGCGCGGACGTGATGGCCCTCGCCCAGCCGCACGGTTACGGGATGGGAGGCGAAGGTGAACTCATCCAGTTGTTCGGGATCCTTGCCGATGATGCGCGCATATTCGCGGCCTGCGGGCTCGGCGTTGATCTCCTTGACGATGCGCCGATCCGGATCCGCGGCCGTGACGACCATGCGGGTGTCCGTCGGGACGAGGTTGTCGAGGCTGAACACCTTCACCGCGTGGTCCGTCTGGACCAGCGTCAGGATCGCGGCGTCCCGGTAGACGCGGCCGTCGATCGACAGGAGGGTCCGGTCGAACCGCTGCCCGTCCCCCGCGGAGCCGCCGAAGAGCGGCATCTGACCGAGGGCCGGGGCGAGACTGCCGACGAGCATGTCCTCGCGCAGGCTGAGGCCATCCACCATGAGAAAGGCGAAGCCCTCGGGTTTGTCCGGGTTCGCGTCGGCAAGCGCGATCCGCTCGGCGACGACCCGTTCCGCGGCGGCGGTCCTGTCGATGCCGGAGAGGGTTTCGATCAGGATCGGCTGGGTGGCGAAATGGGCCTTGGGCAGTGCGACCGCGATGATCCGGTCGTCGGCGTAGCCCTGTGCGCCGATTTCGCCGGCGGTGGTGCAGGCGACGACCGGCACGTCCGGCAGCCGCGCGTCGAGATCCGAGACGAGCGTCTCGAAGGCGGAGGACGGGCTACAGAACAGGAAGATCTGCGCGATCGGGACATCGCCCAGGTCGGCCGCGATGCGCGCGGCCGGTTCGTGATCGTCTACAGCCACCTCCACCGTGACGAAAGCTCCGCGCGAGATGTGCACGGACGCTGACGGGGTCTGACCGTCGCGTTGGATGTTCATGCGTCTCCTCCGAGACCGGAGGATGCGGTCTCAGCGGCGACTTGACAAGTGACCCAGCGTCGCGGGGCCTCGGTCAGCCCTCGGGCTGCGCGCTGACGGAGGAAAAGTGCGCTTCCTGGGCCACGAGGACGGCCTGGGTCCGGCTGCGAACGCCGAGCTTTCGCATGATCGCGGTCACGTGGGCCTTCACCGTCGTCTCGGCAATCGACAGTTCGTAGGCGATCTGCTTGTTGAGCATGCCGTCGCAGATCAGATCGAGGATCCGGCCCTGCTGCGGCGTGAGCGTCGCGAGGCGGCCGAGCGCGTCGCCGGATGTCTGGCCGGCCTCCTCCCCGTCGAGGAACGTATCCGGCAGGTAGGTGCCTCCGGTCTCGATCGCTTCGAGAGCGGCCTTGAAGACGGCGCGGCGCGAGTGCTTGGGCACGTAGCCGGACGCGCCGGCCTTGAGGGCGCCCGACACGATCTTGTTGTCGGTCATCGAGGACACGACGATCACTGGCGCACCCTGCGCGGCCTGACGGGCCCGGATTAGGCCGTCGAAGCCGGTCACGTCGGGCAGGTTCAGGTCAAGGACCACGAGCGACGGGGGGTCCGTTTCGTTCATGCGGTCGAGCCCTTCCTGCAGGGTCGACGCCGTGACGATGCTCCAGCCCGGGGATACCGAGCGCAGGGTCATTTCGAGCGCCTCGCAAAAGAGCGGGTGGTCATCGACCACAAGGGCCCAGCCCTTGCCGGCCATGGACGCCTCGGCGGCGTCGGATCGCATGTCAACGCTCATGAAATGCAGCATAGAACCGGGAACCCTCGTCACATACCCCGCTAAAAGTCTTAGGGCGGCTCGGAGACCTGGGAAGGACGGGGCGCGCAGATCGGGCCCGGTCGGCGAGACTCTTTTGGGTTGCGCGACATGCGTGCCCTTGCCTCGCGTCCCCGTCCCGGCCTGTTCCCGTCCCCGATCGGATATCGGGTGGCCGCGCATGGGCAGGGCAGAGTGGCGATCTGCCTGCAAGGACCGTGACCCGGATCACTTGCCTGCAAGCGGTGGTCGGACGCGGTGAACGCCGCCCCGATCGCCTCTCCGGTCGGCCTCGGATCGCGGCGCGCAGCATCGTGACGGCACGGCCGATCACCTCGTCCCGGTTCTCCGACGGGCTGAGGCCCATCAGCTGCGGGTAGAACAGCGGTTCCGTGATCGCGCCGACGTCCTGGAGCGCGAGCAGCCGGGCATCCGCGGGTGCCAATCGCAGATCTCGTGCCAGCCGTTCTGCGACGGAAGGCCCGCGCCGACGTCATCTCCGTGGGCGAAGCCAGCGCCACTGCGCTGCTGGACGGCACATTCGTGCTGACACCGGACCTGATGCCCACGCTCGACGCGGATGCCTTCGCACCCACGATGGGGGCGCTCGACGACCGGCTCACGGATCTGGGTCTCTCGCCCGGTGCCATCGACGCGGTCGTGATGACACATCTGCATCCCGACCATACCGGCTACCGCGTCGCGGATGGCGATCGGGAGCTGCTGATCTGGGGCGACATCGGTCACACCGCCCCGACCCAGATGGCGAACCCGCAGGCTTTCGTCGCTAATGACAGCGATCCGCGACAAGCGGTCGAGACGCGCCTGCGTGCCCTCGACATGGCCGCATCCGACGGGCTGCTCGTCGCCGGCATGCATAGGCCGCCCGGAGCGCATCGGATCGAGCGCGCGGGCGACGGGTATCGCCTGGTGGCCGCCACATAGGACCGCCGCGCCCCATCGCGGGGCGGCGAAGGACCCGGCTGAACGGAGCCCGAGCCGAATGGCAGACCGGAGAAGATCGGACTGCCGGCCGGGGACGGGCGGGTGCGGACCGCGACCGACTTTCTGCTGAAAGTCGGATGGCGGGCCCAGAAGGATTCGAACCCTCGACCTGCCGATTAGAAGTCGGCTGCTCTATCCAGCTGAGCTATGGGCCCGGTGGCCGATAGATGACAAAGCCGGGGAAGGGGGGCAAGCCTCCGTCCTCGTTCAATCCTTCGCGATAGGGCCGTCCGCATCCCAGGTCCGTTCGTGGACGATGCGGCTGCGCTTGTAGAGATGGGCGTAGTGCGGATCCGTCTTCAGTTCGGCGATGCGGGTCCGGTGATGCTCGACCGCGGCGCGGTGCAGGGCGTCGATCTCGGGATCCTCGCGCATGCGGGCGATTTCGGCTCGGACCGGCTCTATCCAGCGGGCGATGGAACGGTCCCGGGTCGCGTTGAGGTCGTACCGGCGCCAATAGGTCATCGAGGCCGCCTTGTCGGGGTGGTTGGCGTTGCCGCGGGCCGATTGCATCAGGAAGCTGTCGGCCGAGCGCAGGGCGTAGTGGTTGAGCTGGGCCAGGTCATGGCGGATGAGCGGGGCGTCCAGCGTCTTGATCTCGGTGGTGCGGCCCTCCATCGGCATGTCCATCCCGGCGGCGTTGACCCACTTGACGGTGGCGGCCCGCGCCTCGTCGAAGCGCGGGGAGTGATTGGACAGCCGCGCCATCCCCGCCGCCCGCGAGGTGAGGGTCTTCAGGCCGCGGCGCGCGCGCCGGCCCGTGCTCGTCACCTCGAGATACTGGCAACGGGTGAAGCGCTCGATCTGGAGCCGATCCTCGAAATTCCGTTCGCCGCCCGAGCCGAAGATGAGCTGGTTGACGCTGATGGCTTCCGCCTCGGGCAGGGCGTCGAACAGGGCGCCGAGCGTCCCGTCGCCGGTCTTGATGCACAGGAACTCGTCGACATCGAAGGAGAACACCCAGTCCGAGCGTTTCAGGCGCCCCATGTGGTTGACGTATTCCAGCACGGCCCAGTGGTGGCGGCCGTGATCCATCATCATCGACGGGTTCGGAAGGTGGCGCACGAGCCCCAACTCGTCCAGCCGGTCGAGCATGCGGTCGGTGCCGTCGCTGCAATCGTTGGTGAAGACGATGAAGTCGTTGAAGCCGATCAGCCGGTGGTAGGCGAGCCATTCGAGGATGAAGGGCCCCTCGTCCTTCATCGGGGTCACCGACGTGATGCGCATGTCGCGGGTCTTCAAACTAGCAGCCAAGGTCGCGATTGGTCCTGTCGTTGCGGCATGTCCCGTCTCGCGGGGCCGCCGCAGTTAAGACGCGGATCGCCCCGGCCGTCCATCGGAAAGGGGACGGGCCGGGGGCGTCAGGCGGTCTCCAGGATGCGCTGATGCTTGCGGCATTCCTCTCGGAGCGCGCCGAGGGTGCGGATGCCGCGTGCTTCGAGGATGGGCAGCATCGCGGCGAAGGCGCGCGCCGTGGCGACGGCGTCTCCGGTGGCGGTGTGGCGGTCCTCGAAGGGGATCGTGATCTCGAGCCGCTCGCAGAGCGCGTCGAGCGTGTGGGTCGCCGAGCCGCCGAACACGATGGCCGAGATATGGACCGTGTCGATGACCGGGTTTTCGAAAGCCGCGCCGTTGGTTTCCGCCGCCCGGCGCAGGAAGGCCATGTCGAAGGGGGCGTTGTGGGCCAGCAGGACGGCGCCCGTGGCGAAGCGATGGAATTCGGCCGAGACCTCGGAGAAGGGCGGCGCGCCGGCGACCATATCGTCGTCGATGCCGTGCACCTCCGAGGAATGGGGCGGGATCGGGCGCCCCGGATCGACCAGCCTCTCGAAGGTCTCGCCGGGGACGATCTTGCCGTTCACGATGCGAACCGCGCCGATCTGGACGACATCGTCCCTTGCGGGATCGAGGCCCGTCGTCTCGGTGTCGAAGGCGACGACGCTGAGCTCGCGCAGCGCGGTGTCCGATGCCTCTTGCGACGCCTCCCGATCCAGCAGGTCGAGATCGTAGACAAGGGGGCGGGAGGCATCCACCTCCAGCGGCTCGAGCATGAGCGCGTAACAGCCGTTCTCGAAGACGCGGATATAGCCCGAATAGACTGCGCCGGAATGGCCGGTGACGGCGATGGTCCTGCGCCGCCGGTCCTCGGTTCCCATCAGGGACAGGGCTTTCCGGACGGACCCTTCCTGAAGGTAGTCGAAGACGCTGCCGTTCAGTCGGACGGGCGCCTCGCTCGCCATGAGGTCGGCGGCCTGACCATCGTAGAGCACGACATGGTGATCGCGGCTGATGAGCAAGGTGGCGTTCGGCAGGTCGGAGAGGATCTGCACCAGTTGCAGCCGATGCCGCCGCAGGCGTTCCACGTCCGCCGCGAAGCCCTGACCACCATCTGAGGCCAAGGCGGCGAGTTTCTGGTGGAGCGCCGCTGCGGCGGGAGCGAGATCGCCGAGATAGGGCGCGAGTTCGTCGTCGATTCCGACATCGGCGTTGGTATGGGTGCCGACCCGCAGGCGGGCCGCGATCGCCTCGATCGGCTTGCTGACATTGGTATCGAAGAGCAGCCAGACGAATGTCGCGAGCGCGGGCACGCCGAAGGCGGAGACGACGGCGACTGTGACGAAGGCCGAGAGGGCGTCGGGTTGGGCAAGCTGCCGGTAGCCCAACCAGACCGCGGCCAGCACGACGGCGACCGATCCGGCGGCGACGAGGCAGAAGAACAGGAACACCCGCAGGCGGAGGGGAAGGTTGCGCATCGCTCAGGCCTCCGCGCAGGCGGCTTGTGTCACCGGCTCGCCCTCGGGGACGTCGCGCCAGTTGACACCGGTCACCTCGCCATCCTCGCCGAACTGGACGCCGGATCCGATCTCCGCCCGGCGCCCGGCGGCGCAGTCGAAGAGGACGGGCACTTTCGCGGTGGGCGCCCAGCGGCCGTAGAAGAAGAGATCGACGATTCGCTGATCGGGCACCCGGGGATGGGTACGGATCGTCGCCTGATCCACCGCGACGAAGCGGCTGGTGAACGGATGCAGGTAGGTCCACGGACGATAGGGGCTGGCTTCCTCGACGGTCTGGGCGACGACGACGCCTTCGGGAAGCGTGGCCTTGGTGCGCGCGAACCAGCCGTATTCGCTGGATATCGTCGCGAGCAGCATCGCGCCGCCGGCCGAGACCGGCACGAGCCACGCGGGCAGCCGCCCCTTCAGCGTCCGGTTCAGGACCCAGACGAGCAGGCCGGCGGCGACCCCGGCCAACAGCGTTCCGACCAGTTCGAAGAACATGGGCTCCTCCCTCCCGTGCGTTCCGACCTTAACCCATAACCCCCCGCCCTTGCATCAGGGCAGATTGCATCGTCTTGATCACCACGAAGGCATTGCGCAGGTGACTGCGCTCGAAATCCGACAGGCTGGCTGGAGGCAGGAAATTGTCCGGCTTCTCGCCCCTCGCGATCTGGCGGGCCTGATGGCGCAGCCGCGTCTCGGCCACGAGGTCGTAGGCATCGAGCAGGTCCCGTCCGCCGCTGGGGCTGACGATCTTGGCGGAGATCGCCTGTTCGAGCCGGGCGCGCGTGTTCACGGCAGTCAGACGCCCCTGGAGGGCATACATCCGCGCGAGGTCGACCACGGGAACGACACCCGAAAGCTTCATGTCGATCGTGTTGCGATTCTCGCCGGACCGGATGGTCGCGAAGCCCCGCAACAGGCCCAGCGGCGTGGCATGGGACAAGGCATTCTGCGCCATGTGCGCCGTGAAGATCGAGTTGCCCGATGCCCGTTCGAGCGTCCAGGTCTGAAGCCCGTCGAACAGGCTGGCCTCTCCGCCGATGGGCCGCAGGTCGAACATGACCGAGGCAAGCATCTGGGCCTCTTTCGACGGGTTCGCGATCCAGTGGGCGAAGTATTCCCGCCACGTGGACAGTGGCTGGCACCAGCGCGGGTTGGTCGCCATCATGTCGCCGGGGCAATAGAAATAGCCGCAGGCATCGAGCCCGTCGGACACGAACCGGGCGAGCCGTTCGAACCAGGCGCGACCCTGTTCGTCGACGTCATCTTCGTAGAGGAGGCAGTTGTCCTGATCGGAGACGCCGGTCTGCTCCTGGCGCCCCTGGCTGCCGCAGGCGAGCCAGACATAGCGTGCGGGCGGGGGGCCGAACTCGACCTCGGCGAGTGCGAGCAAGCGGCGCGTCACGACGTCGGCCACATCGGTGATGAGCCGCGTGACCGTATCGTGGCGATGCCCCGTCGCGACCAGATGGTTCAGCATGCGCGGGATCCGCTCGGTGACGCGGGCGAGGGCGGCGACGTCGTCGGCCCGCGCCACCTCGGACACGAGCCCGGCCGATTGGGTGGTCTGGAAGCGCGTCAGATCGGTCTGGGTGACGATGCCCGCAAGCGTGCCGCCATCGACGATGGGCAGGTGGCCCAGCCGCCGCTCGGCCATCATGTGCAGAACGTCCGATCCGATCGCCGATGGCGGGAGCGTATGCGGATCCGCCGTCATGATCTCACGGACCGGGAGATCGGTGGGGGCGTCGGTGGCCAGGGCCTTGCCCACCATGTCGCGCAGCGTGACGAGCCCGATCAGTTTGCCGTCCTCGACGACGCATAGGCTGGAGATCCGGCTGTCGCGCATCATGCGGGCTGCCTCGGCGACAGAGGTGTCCGGCCCGCAGATCGCCGGATCGGCCGTCATCAGCGTCTCGACACGAACGGTCGTCAGGTCGTCGGGACTTGGCGTTGCGGTGGTGGAGCGGCTGCGGTCGAAGAAGATCCGAACCGCGCTCTGTCCGGCGTAGAGATCCTGAAACAGCGGCGAGGGCAGGCGCAGCAGCTCGACCGCCGAGCGGGCGCGTGCCGTCGTCGCGGCAAGGCCGTCGCGCAGAAGGCCGCGTTCGCCGAAGGAATTGCCCGGTCCCAGCAGGGAGACGAGCGCGTCGGAGCCGTCATGAATGGCCACCTGACCGTCGAGGATCACGTAGAGGCCGTCGAGCGGCCGGCCATAGGTGTAGATCGTCTCGCCCTCGGAGACCTGCTGCCGTTCGGCGCGGTCGGCGATGCGCTGACGGACCTCGGCGGCGAGGCCGGCATAGGGATGCTGCTGGGCGAGAAAGGCGCGGATCTGGTCGGTCATCGGGTGGCCCGGAAAGAGAGCGCTCCGCCCCGGTCTGGCCGGGACGGAGCCGTCGTGCGGATCGGCGGGGCGGGAGAGAAGGACCCGCCGATCCGTATTGGCTTAGTGGTCGGCCGCAGCCGCTCCGGCACCGCGCGGGATGCGGATCGACTCGACCAGGGCCTGCACCTCGACAGGAGGCTCGGCCGACGTCTTGGACACCGCCTGTGCCACCAGGAAGTTCAGCAGGGCGCCGACCGGACCGAAGGCCAGGGGCGAGATGCCGAACAGGTAGTTCTCGGGCACGTTCTCCAGCAGGTTGGTGCCGGGGATGAACAGGATGCCGAGATAGGTGAACAGGTAGGCCAGCGTGACGATCAGGCCGGTCAGCATGCCCGCGATGGCCCCTGCCGAGTTCATCTTCTTGGAGAAGATGCCCATCATCAGGACCGGGAACAGCGTCGCTGCCGCCAGACCGAAAGCCAGCGCCACGACCTGCGCCGCGAAGCCGGGCGGGTTCAGGCCCAGATAGGTCGCCAGCGCGATCGCGCCCGCCATCGAGCACCGGGCCCAGAGCAACTCGCCCTTCTCGGAGATGTCCGGACGGATGATCGTCTTGATCAGGTCGTGGGACACGGCCGAGGAGATCGCCAGCAACAGACCCGCCGCCGTCGAGAGCGCCGCAGCCAGGCCGCCCGCCGCGATCAGGCCGATGACCCAGGGCGGCAGGTTCGCGATTTCCGGATTGGCCAGCACGAGGATGTCGCGGTTGAAGTTGGTGAGTTCGTTGCCCTCCCAGCCGCGCTCCGCCGCCATCGCCTGCATGTCGGGATTGGCGTCGTTGTAGTACTGGATCAGCCCGTCGCCGTTCTTGTCTTCGAAGCCCAGCAGACCGGTCTGGATCCAGTTGCCCATCCAGTCGTATTCCGGGTCGTTCTCGATCGTCTCGACCGACACGGCCTCACCCTCGACGCCGTTAGGCCAGAACTGGTCCATGATGTTCAGGCGCGCCATCGCACCCACGGCCGGGGCCGTCAGGTAGAGAAGGGCGATGAACACCAGAGCCCAGCCCGCGGACCACCTTGCATCCGCGACGCGGGGCACGGTGAAGAAGCGGATGATGACGTGCGGCAGACCCGCGGTACCGATCATCAGCGACAGGGTGAAGAGCGCCATGTTGAAGTAGCTCGTCCCCGCCGTGTACTGGTTGAAGCCCAGATCGGTAACGATCTGGTCCAGCGTCGTCAGCAGCGGCTGCCCCGTTTCCTGGTGGGTGGAGAACAGGCCCAGGCCCGGGATCGGGTTGCCCGTCAGTTGCAGCGAGATGAAGACCGCCGGGATCGTGTATGCGATGATCAGGACGCAGTATTGCGCCACCTGCGTGTAGGTGATGCCCTTCATCCCGCCCAGAACGGCGTAGATGAAGACCACGCCCGACGCGATGAAGAGGCCGGTCGCGTTATCCACTTCGAGGAAGCGCGAGAAGGCCACGCCAGCACCGGTCATCTGGCCGATCACGTAGGTGATGGAGATGGTCAGCAGGCAGATCACGGCAACGACGCGCGCGGTCGAGCTGTAGAACCGGTCGCCGATGAACTCGGGCACGGTGAACTTGCCGAATTTGCGCAGGTAAGGGGCCAGCAGCAGCGCCATCAGCACGTAGCCACCCGTCCAGCCCATCAGGAAGCTGGAATTGTTGTAGCCGACGAAGGCGATCAGGCCCGCCATCGAGATGAAGGACGCGGCCGACATCCAGTCGGCGGCGGTCGCCATGCCGTTCATGACCGGGTTCACGCCGCGGCCGGCGGCGTAGAATTCAGCCGTGGAGCCGGCCCGCGCCCAGATGGCGATGCCGATATAGATCGCGAAGGACGCGCCGACGAAGATCAGGTTGATCGTAAACTGGTCCATCCGTCACTCCTCCTCGACGCCGTGTTCGCGGTCGAGCTTGTTCATGCGCCAGGCGTAGAAGAAGATCAGCGCAAGAAAGACCAGGATCGATCCCTGTTGGGCGAACCAGAAGCCCAGATCCGCGCCGCCGAATTCGATCCCCGACAGGAGCGGGCGCAGCAGGATGCCGAAGCCGAAGGAAACCAGGGCCCAGATGATCAGGCTTATCGTGATGATCCGGAGGTTGGCCGACCAGTAACCCGAGTCGTCCTCCGCCGCCTTTGAAGGGCTGGTCCCCTTCGAGTTCGTGACTTGATCCGCCATCTGGCGTTCCTCCTCCTGTGAATCGTCGTTCAACGGTCCGGGCTTTTCCGGACCATCCCCTCAGGCAGTTTCGCCCACCATCGTCTCGGCGATCGCGTCGGCGACCACATTGATCTCGCGCATGGCGTCGATTCGATGAAGGACCCCGCGCGCGCCGTAATAGTCCAGCAGCGGCGCCGTCTGGGCGTGATAGGCGTCCAGCCGCGACATGACCGTCTTGGCGTTGTCGTCCGCACGCCGGGTCATGTCCGTCGCGCCGCAGGCATCGCAGGTCTCCGCCACGCGGGGCGGCTTGAACGTCTCGTGATAGCCTTCGCCGCAGGATCCGCAGGTCATCCGACCGGATATCCGCAGGACCATCTTCACGTCGTCCACCTCTAGCGAGATGGCTGCGTCGATCGACTGGCCGCTCGCGTCCAGCATCCGGTCGAGAGCCTCGGCCTGCGCTTCGGTCCGCGGGAAGCCGTCCAGGACGACGCCCTTTGCGCAATCCGGGGCGGCGAGGCGCTCCCGCAGGATGGCCAGCACGATTTCATCGGTGACGAGGCCGCCGGCCTCCATGATCGGTCGGGCCTTCAGGCCGGCCTCGGTGCCGTCCGCCACAGCCTTGCGCAGGAGATCGCCGGTCGAAAGCTGGACGAGGCCGAACCGCTCCTGCAAGAGGCGGGCCTGGGTGCCCTTGCCAGCGCCCGGCGGGCCGAGAAGGATAAAGACCGGCGCAGCCCGGTTCGTGCGTCCACCGTCCATCATCAAGTCCTCCTTCTTGCACGACATCCGGTCGCCACGTCCGCGGCGGGATCGACATGCATTCCTTGCTTAAAGTCCTGGTCGGTCATGTCGGTCGAGAGCGACGAAAGGCGGAGCCTCGCGGGCCGCACTCGCCCATGACGCGATGGCGTGACGCTGATGACCATGAATTGCCCTCCTCGGTTTCGAGAAGGGCATGCAGGTCGGAATGTTCGACCGTATCCTCTTCCTCCACCGAGACTGACCCTACGGCACATTGCATTTGTTTCGCAGGGTCGGGGTGAAGCTGCCGGATGATTTTGTAATCAAATTTACCGATTTGGTGAAAAATCTGTAAATCACCGGCACGACTTCTGGTTGAGTCAGCGGATCGAACAGGTGCGGGCCGCCATGTTGGTAGTCTACGGCGGATGGGACCAATTCCACATTCGATGCTCAGGGCCACGGCGCTCCCGTCAGTGGAGGCTGCAGCACAAGGGCATGACGATTGGATGCGGCTCCCGTTCGGGCCGTCCAGCTTGGGCGGGACAATCCTGACTTTCTGCTCGGATAGTTCCCGCCAGGTCAGACGGACTGTCGAAAAACATCCCTTTTCGAGCGCTCCACCGTCATCGGATCCCCGCCTTCGGATCGTCATATGAACGCGGTCGCTACGCTTTTTCTTAAGACATTTTGCCGAATGTGTCCCAGCGCACAGTTCCACGTGCGCGGGTCCGCTAGACCGTGACCGTGAGGTCAGCGGTCTGCAGTCGGCAAGAGTTCCCGGGAGCGCCGGGTACGGTTTTAACGAGTGATCGAGTCCGAGTTTGCCGAGTTTGCGGGTACGAGTCGTTTTTTCCGAGTAGGTGGTTAGCCGTTGCGGGCCGGTCGTTTCGACGGTCGGTCCGTGGCGGCGTTTCCCATGCGGTCATAGCCGGCAGTCACTTGTTCGGTAGTGTCGACCCGGTCTGTCGTCCCAATGGTCGGCGATCCCGTAGATCCGTACCTGTTGCTCCACGCCGATGCTGACCGCGTAGTGCACTCCGCGGCAGCGCGATCGCGTCCGTCGGGTCCGAAAGCGTTGGACGCTGGGCAAGAGGTCATCCTAGATGGGCGCGGATCATCAGGGGGCGGCTTCCTCCGACTGTTCGCGATCCAAGGGGGGCCCATGTACGGCAAATACATCGGCACAGCGTGCAGCCCGTCGAAGGCCCCCGGATCCCGCCCGGATGGAGGGGCCTGACATGCGGGTCGAAGACCTCCTCGCGCTGAATCTTCCGATCTTCGAAGGCGTTTCCGCCGAGCAACTGTCCGCGCTGCCCCTTACCGTGCGGGAACGGAACTTCCGCAAGTGGGAGACGGTCTTTTCCCACGAGGATCGGACCTCGGACGTCTATATCCTTGTCTCCGGTGCGCTGCTGGCCGTCTTCTGGACAAAGGAGGGGCGCGAGATCATCTTCTCGCGGTTCTCCGAGGGCAGCTACTTCGGGGAACTCGCGGCTCTTTCGGATACAAGACGATCCCTGACGGTGACCTGTCGGACGAAGGCTCGGCTGTTGGTCATCCCCCAGCAGAGCTTTCTGACCCTGTTCGAGGAGGTTCCGAAGATCAGGCAGAGGGTCGTGCAGGGCTTGGTGGGGCGCATCCACGCGCTGACCTCCCGTCTGGTGGAGCAGACGGCCCTAACGGTCGAGCAACGCGCCGCGTCCCACCTGATCGCGCTGGCGGCCGAGCAGGGCGTGTTGCGCGACGGCGGCGTCATCAGCAACGTGCCCACCCATGCGGAGATGGCGGCCTATCTGGGGGCGAACCGTGAAATGATTACGAGAGTGCTGGGCCGTCTGTCCAAACGCGGGGCGATCAAGGGCGCCCGCAAGGAGATCACCCTGCTGGATATCGACGAATTGTCGGACTGTCTGGGGAGCTGAGGCATGGCGCCCCCTTGACGAGAGGCGCCCGACGCCCTGCGTGTCCGGCCCGACGGGAAACCCTTCGGACCGGACATTCGATAGGGGATCAGACGAAGACGAACGTGTCGTCCTGGGCGAAGTCGAGGCCGACGATCAGCGGGTCGTGATCCGACGCGCCGTAGACGTCATCGCTGAAGAAGCCCGGATCGGTGAATTCGCTGTCGTAGGACAGAAGGTCCGGCTCGTCGGCATTGACGTGCCACTCGGTGGCGCCGGTGACCGCACCGGCCAGATCCGCGGAAACGAAGGCCTGATCAAGCGTCCCCCGCTGGCCGTCGAAAACGAAGCTGTAGGCCTCGTCCTGACCGCCGGGCACGAAGGTGTCGATGATGTCGATATAGTCGGCCTCGGTCCCGGCATCGGCACCGTCGAATTCGCGCACGGCCTGGGTGGGGTCCTCTTCGGCATAGGCGTTGAAGTCCCCGAGGATCAGCGTGCCGTCACCCACGGGCAGGGTCGGGTTCGCCGCCTGCACCCCGGGCAGATACGTGTCTTCGAGCCAGACCGTCAGTTCCTCTGACGCGTCAAGCCGCACGCCGTTCCAGAAGCCCTGTCCGTCTCCCTGATCGAAGTTCGCATCCGCGCGGAGCGCGTCGATGGCCGCCTGCACGTTCGCGACCTCCGACGGGGGCACCGTGCCGTTCGCAAGCGCGGCGACCGCATTCTCGACCACATCCGCCAGATTGCTGTCGCCCTTCGACTTGTTGTGGACCGAGACGACGGTGAAGGTCTCGCCCGTGTCCAGATCCTCGAAGGTCGCGACCGTGGCGGGCCGGTTGCGCTGGAAGTCGTTCACTTGATCGCCCGTGGGTGAGTAGGGGTTCAGGATCTGCGCCAGCGCGAACGTATCCGCCGCGCTGGCTTCTTCGAAGATCAGCGCGTCACTGGCGACCAGCCGGACTTCGGTCGCGTCGAAGATGATCCCGGTGGCGATCGCATCTGTTCCCACGGGGGCTGCCGTTCCCGTCGGATCGACGAATTGCCAATCCGCGGCCGCGTCGGACAGGTTGAGCTCATCCGTCAGTCTGTCGACAGCGGAGCCGTCGGCAAAGCCGTCATTCTCCAGCTCCTGCAGGGCGAGGACCGAGGCGCCGGTCCCCTCGATCTGATTGACGAGATTCGCGGTCTGCCGGTCGAGATCATCGGCGGAGTTCGCGCCACGTTGTCCCAGTGTGGCGAAGTAATTCTCGACGTTCAGGCTGGCGACGATCAGTTGGCCTTCCTGCGGTCCGGCGCCGCCAGGATTGCCCAGAACGTCGTCCGGCACCGCCTGCCGTGCCCCCCCGTTGGTCGTCTCGTCGATGACGAGCGTTTCGCTCGCGAGAACGCGGTAGCTCCCGAAGCCCTGGGACATGATCCCCTGAACGGGGTCCACGATCTCGGCGCCCAGCCGAACCGTGCCGCCCAGATCGAAGTCGTCCGCGGCGTTCAGGATGCCGTTGCCGTCGTCTCCGGGCGACGTGTTCGGGAGATAGGCGAACGAGGACAGGTTCGATCGGAAATCGCCGTCGTCGATGACGAGGCGATTGTTTGCATTGGCCTCGAGAAGCGTCTGGACCTCCGACGCCTCGGTCTGCGCATCGAAGAGCTGGGTCGGCTGGGTCATGATGCCGTCAGAGACGACGATCTCGCCGAACCGGTCGAGGTTGAAGTTGACCGTGATCGTCAGAGCCTCCGTTCCGCCGCTGACGACTTCGACGCGCATTCCTTCGGTCGCCTCGTAGACTGCCGCTTCGTCGGCAGAGGAGACGGTGACGCGAACGGCGTCCGGAAGCGCAGAGATAGTGGCGTTGACCACGTCCGTCGACGTCCCGGAGAGTTGGGTCTGCCCGCCGAATTCGGAGACCGTCCCCGATGCGCGAACCGTCTGGCCGACCGAGACGAGCGATGCCGGATCCGATCCGGAGCCGGTGAAGACGAACAGGCCTTCGGAAGTGGCGGCGTCGCCATCCTGGTCGGCGGCCTCTTCCTGAACGTAGTAGCCATTGGACGAGACGTAGGTGACGATGCCCTCGACGGTGACTGCCGCGCCCTGGATCGCGCTTTCGGTCCCGCTGCCCTGAATGGCGGAAATGAGCGTCAGGGCGCCACCGCCACCACCGCTGCCGGACCCGCCGGAGGTCGGCGAGTAGACCGAGGCGTCGAAGAAGCTGCCGATCTCGAAGCCGTCGTCGCCCCGGATCGCGCCGGGCGCAAGGAAGGTTCCATCGGGTCCGACGACAGCATCCGCGTATGTCAGGGGTGCGTCGTCGTCGATCAGCGCGACGCCGTCGACTATCGCGCCGAAAGGTGCGCCGTCGTCGAGGATACCGTCATCGTCCGCATCGAGGTCGTCGAACCGGGTCGCGCCGGTGAAATCTTCCACCAGCAGGAAGCTGGAGGAGGTGTTCTCGAACGTATTGTCCGCGATGGCGAGGTCCGGCGCGACGCCGAACGTATTCTCGGCGGTTGGGCTGGCAGCAAGGAAGAAGCCGTTGTCGCCGATCTGCTGGCCGTCCAGATCGACCACTCCGCGCACTTCGCCATCCCCGTCGAGCTGGATCAGGGCGTAGCCGTCGAGCGACGTGCCCGCCTCGCCGCTCAGTTCGAGGAATTCCCAGTCGTCGCCGGTGTTGCTGATGGCGATTTCGCTGATCTGGAGTGGCGCGGGGGCGGCCTCCGCTCCGGGCGAGCCGACATCGCCGCCTGCGTTGCCGCCTTCGGCCAGAGAGGCGCGGCCGGTCCCGGCGGGCGTTGCGCCGCCTTCGGTCGACCGGGCCCAGTTGGTGCCGTCATTCGCATCGGCGGACAGGTCCGTCAGATAGATCGAGGCCGACCCATCATCGGTCGGCCAGTCGCCCGAATCGTCGTAGGTCACGTCGATGACAGTCTGGCTGCGGGTCTCGAAATCGGCCGTGTAGGTTTCGAAATCGGCCCAGACGGTGATCCGGTCGCCGCTGTTGTTCAGCGCGAGGTCGTTCCATTCTGAGACGGCGATCAGCGTCACATCGTCGGCCAGGTTCCACGCGGCGCGGAAATCGGCCTCGGTCAGATCGTCGCCGTTGTAGAGCACGGCGCTCGCACCGGCCGCGATCGTGCCGGAGGCGATGTTCGCCTGCGAGACGCGGGTCGCGTTGCCGTCGTCGATGACGTAGCCCGCGAGGTCGATGGCGTCGGACGAGACGTTGGTGACCTCGACCCATTCCCAATCCGGCTCTGAAGATCCGGGATTGTACATGATTTCCGACAGGACGACACTCGGTCCTTCCTCCACGTCGGTGACGGAAATGCTCAGATCCTCGGTCGTGACGCCTCCGTTTCCGTCATCCGCGGTGACCGAGATCTCGTAGACGTTGTCGCCATCCGCGTCTTCGGGCGTCTCGAAGTCCGGCGCGTCCGCGAACGAGATGGCTCCGGTCGCAGGGTCGATAAGGAAGAAGGCCGCATCGGCCCCGCCCAGCGACAGGGTCACGGGATCGCCTTCCGCGTCGGTCACCTCGGCGGTCGCAATCGGGCCGGTCTCGCCTTCGGCCTGCTCGGCGGTTGCGGGCAGGGTCAGGACGGGGGCGTCGTTCGTCCCCGTGATCGTGACGGTGACGGTCGCCGTCTGGCTGCCGCCCCGGCCGTCGGAGACCGTGTATTCGAAGCTGTCCGTCGCGGTCTCTCCCTCGGCCAGCGCGTCGAACAGGGCGCCCGGATCGTAGGCCAGGATGCCATCGGTCAGGGTCACGCTGGCGCCGGCGCCGCTGGCGGCAGAGACGGCCGTCACGGCCAGCGTATCCCCGTCGAAATCGCTATCATTGGCGAGGAGGTCCGCCACGGCGATGGACGTGACGCCGTCCTCGGGGGCGACGACCGTGTCATCGGTCGCGACGGGGCCGTTGTTGCGCCCGTCCAGAAAGATCGTGGTGTCGTCGAAGCGAAGGGCCTCGAACCCGAAGAGACGGTCGAGGCCGTCGGCGCCGTCGACGGTCACGCGACCGGGCAGCAGGCTGATCGAATAATCGGCAAGCAGGCCCGAGAAGACGGCCGTGTCCGTACCCCGCCCGCCGAAAAGGCGGTCATTGCCCATCCCGCCCCGCACGAGGTCGTCGCCCGACCCCGCCCAGACCCGATCATCGCCCGCGCCGGTCTCGATCAGGTCGTCGCCGCCGAAGGCGAAGACGTAGTCCCGGCCCGTCCCGCCGAGGATCGTGTCATCGCCAAAGGTACCGAACTGGAACGAGAGGGGGATGCGGAAGAACGGAATGGGCATGGGCTGTCTCCTGGGTGGGAAAGTTCGGGGCGTTCTGCCCCGGGAACTTCACCGTATTGTGTCGGTCGGTCTGCAGGGCGGAGCGTCCGGTCTTTACCCGTGTGGAGGCAAGCGCGACGTAGCGGCCGCGGATCGGTCGATTGGCAAAGTTTCGCCGACGCGTCGGATTCAGCGGGCGGCGTCGAGGCGGTATCCGACGTTTCGCAAGGTCACGATCCGCCGGCTCTCTTGGCCGAGTTTTCGGCGCAGCCGGCCGACATAGACGTCGACGATGTTGGTCATCGGATCGGAGGTGACGCCCCAGACCGCGTTCAGGATCCGCTCGCGGGACAGGACACGGTTCGGGTTGCTGAGGAACAGGACGAAAAGATCGCGTTCCTTCCCGGACAGGTCGAGCGGGGCCCCGTCGATCGACGCTTCAAAGCTTTCCCGGTCGAAATGCAGGCTGCCGACGGAAATCTGCCCGGTTTCGGCGTCTGCGTAGACGCCGCTCGCACGTCGATGCAGCGCTTCGATCCGCGCGACGAGTTCATCGAAGTCGAAAGGCTTCGGCAGGTAATCGTCGGCGCCCAGCTTCAGACCGGCGATCCGTTCGTCCGTGCTGTCGAGCGCGGAGAGCATGAGGATCGGGACCGACCGGCGGCGGGCGCGCAGCTTGCGGCAGACATCCTGCCCCTGAATGCCGGGCAACATGAGATCCAGAAGGACCACGTCGACAGACTGCGTATCGACGACCTCCAGGGCGGTCTCGCCGTCCGACACATGCTCGACCGACCAACCCTCGGCCATCAATCCGCGGCGCAGAAAGTCCGCTACTCGTTCCTCGTCCTCCACGATGAGAATATTCATTTTATGCCTCCATCAATCAGCCGCAGGATGGAGCCATCTGAATGCGCACCCAATCGGACCGAGGCTTAGGCGCCGCCTTTATTCCGAAGGTTTAGGGCATCTGGAATCCCGGGGTCTGGTTCGGGTCCCTCTGGGCGGTTTGCCACCAGCCTGGGCGTCGGGCGCAGCGGCAGATCTACGATGACGCGCAGGCCCCCCGTCTCGACATCGGCCAGGTCGACCGTGCCGTCGTGGGCCTGAACGATGCTGCGCACGATGGGCAGGCCCAGCCCGTGCCCCTCCTCGTTGCCGGACGCACCGCTTCCGCGGAAGAACCGGTCGAAGGCCTGCGCCTTCTCACCGTCCGAGAGGCCGGGCCCGTCATCCTCGACGATCAGAAGGAGGCGGCCATCGGCTTCGCGCGCCGAGGCGGCGATATGGGGTCCGCCATGCCGACGCGCATTCTGAAAGAGCGCCAACATGCATTGGCGAAGGCGAAGCGCATCGACATAGGCGTGCAGGGGCGCCTCGGGCAGATCGAGTGCGACGTCTCTCGGAAAGGTCTCGGCGGCCTCGCGCAGGATCGACCGGACGTCATGCTCGTGCCGGTCGAGCCTGAGTTGTGCCGCTTCCTGGCGGGAAATGAGCAGCAGGTCGTCCACGATCCGGTTGGTGTGCCGGGCGCTGTCGCGGATGCGGGCCAGTGCATCCTGGTAGATCTCGGCGGGCTGCTCTCCGCGGCGCAAGGTGACCTCGGCTTCGCCCTGGATGATCGTCAGCGGGGTCCGGAGTTCGTGGCTGATATCGGCAAGAAGCTGGCGCTTCTGGCTCGCGTTTCTCTCGATCTCGGCGATCAGGCGGCGCTGCTCTGCCGTGCGCGCATCGACCATCGCTTCGAGGCGGTCGGACTCGCTGCGCGTC
>NZ_JYFE01000066.1 GCF_000877395.1 Jannaschia aquimarina
AAGCTCGTGCACGCATCGGATTTCGATAACAGTCTTCTCACCCGAGCGATAAGCTTCGCGGGTCCCCTTCGGAGACTTGCGAGGTTCTTCAACCGTCGGAGTGTATGTCGCAGCCGATGGTGATGGAGTATCCGACCGGGTTCCATCGGGCCGAGTCTCGATAGAACTGTGGCCGGTGTACTGATTTGGGTCTGCTATGACGGCCTTCTTGAGGCGGTCGAAAGTGCTGGGCTGCTTATCGGTCATTCTCGGGCGTCATCCTGTAGGGCTTGAAATCGTCATCGAGCCACAAAGCGCGGTGCATCCATATCGGCGGCAAGCCAGGATAGATGATGCATTGCGCTTGTGACTGGCGTGAGAAGTAGATGGCTACCTCATCCGGCGTGAGCAGTGGGGCTGAGGTCATGGCCTTGCCCTTGCCATCGAACCCTTGGGCCGCTTGCCCGAGGCTGATTTCGTTTGTGGAGGTGGTGAGAACCGTGGTCGGACCTAGGCGGTTCGACACATATTCCAAGGTCATCATGTCATTCAGCCCGAAGGACTGGAACAGCGAGGCGTTGCCCAAGAAGGTTTGCCACCTGTCGCCATAGATGGCCTTTGCCTGGGTGAAGTCTTGCCAGATGGACCAGATCTTGAGGCCGTAACCGGCCATGAGGCCGGCGGCAGTTTCCAGCTGGGCCATGTGGCCAAGGACGTGCATCTCATCGAGGAGCAGCAGGGCAGGGATGGAAGGCTTGTCCGCGTCCGCTTCTACGGCTGCCATGAGCCGGTTGATGAACAGTCGGAAGAATCTGGCATGCTGCCCCATCAGGCCCGCCGGAAGGCATAGAAATACGGACTGTTCGCCATGTTTCCACGCCATGAGGTCGGGCTGCCGACCGGTCCCCGATAGGCAGGCGGCCATGGGCGGCGAGGAAAGGAACAGGATGTTCTGGCGCACGGTCGACAGGACCGAGCCTTGCTCATCTTCGCCCATGCCCAAGAGGGCGGCTGCCATCTCCGCCGGAACCCCTGACGCTCGGTCGGGCGCAGCCCGCATTTCATCAAGGAGCAGCCCGAAATCGTCCGGGTGAAGGTGCAGGAGCCGCCGGACTTCGACCAGATTTCGTGCCGGTTCTGGACCGGTCGCCGCCCAGGCGATGACTCCTCGCAAAACCAAGCGGGCATTGCTGTTCCAGTGGTCGTTAGCGGTTTTGGCGTCTGCCATGACCAGGGCGTCGGCGATAGCGTAGCACTCATCTACGAACATCGCATCGCTAGGCAGTAGCCCGGCCATAGGATTGAAGCCGGAGCGGTAGTCATCCGCGACATTGGACCATCCGAAGGGGTCGATGACGAACACGTCCTGGCCCATGCCTCCCGCAGGGACACCGCGTCCCTGTCCACGCCGTTCGGCCGTGAGGGCTGCATTCTCGCCTTTGGGGTCGAGGACGCAGACAGAGCCGGCATAGGTGGCGAGGTTGGGTAGAATGACGGAGAGGCCCTTACCCGCTCGCGAGCCGGCCACTGTCACACAGTGCCGGTCGTCGCGCAGGCCAATGAGCTGCCCTGCGGAACCACGCCCGACAACGATGTTTGAGGAGCCGGACTGCCATTGCGGCGCGGCTTCGATGTCTGGCGGGTTCATCCACATGCCTCGCGACGGGCGGTCGGCTTCGGAGAGAGGGCGGGGGAGACCCCTGGGCAGGCGGTCGAATGGCAGGGCGGCAGGCATAGAGTATCGGCGTTCTCTCGCGAAGGATTGCGCTTGAAGAATTAAAGCTTTGTTAAGTTTGATATGGCAGACTTGTAAGAGAGTGTAGCGAGATATGTTTATGGTGCCCATAAACCGCAGAAACCCGGAGTTTCAGCGTCTCGTTAGGGGGCCTTGCGCCGCCCCCTAAAACCCAGCTTGGCCGATGGAACCTATCGGCAGAAAGGACGATATGGCTCGGCCCAGGATGGCACCGGAGGACAAGCGCACGTTGCGAGTGAACGTGCGCGTCTCGGTATCCGAAGCAGCCGCCTTGCAGCAGAAGGCGAACGCGGCCGGGATGAACGTCCATGCCTTCACCCGTGCCGCTGCCCTCGGGCGTCGTCTGTCGGCCGCATCGACCGCGGCAACGGACTTCGAAACCCGCCACGAGCTGCGCCGCATCGGCACCAACCTCAACCAAATCGCCAAGGCTATAAACGCGGGACGCGATGGCCTGCCGCACAGCTTGGAGCTGGCATGCACCCAGCTCACGGCCTTGCTCGACAGGATGATGGACGATGGTCCCCAAGGTCACGAGCGCCGGCCGTAGCTTCAAGGGCGCGGCCCGCTACTACCTGCACGACAAGAAGGCCGCCACGGCCGAGCGCGTAGCCTTTGCCGAGACCTTGAACCTGCCCACCGACGACGCGCAACGCGCCGTTGCCCACATGGTCGACACGGCGACCCATGCGGAGCGGTTGAAGCTAGCTGCCGGCATCAAGGGCGGTCGGCCCCTACAGAAGCCGGTCTATACCTTCGCTCTCACCTGGCACCCGGACGAGGCCCCAACGCGAGCCGAGCAGATGGAAGCCGTGCGCGAGAGCTTAGACGTCTTAGGCATGGCCGACCGCCAGGCCGTCGTCGTGTCCCACAACGACACCGGACACCCGCATGTGCATGTGATGGTCAACCGTATCTGCCCGGAGACGGGCAGGGCGGCGAGCAACAGCAAAGACCACCTCAAGCTGTCCCGATGGGCCGAGGATTACGAGCGCCGGCGCGGGCGCATCCACTGTGCCAAGCGCGTCGAGAACAACAAGGCACGCCAGGCCGGCCAATGGCGCAAGGACCAGTCTGCGACCCGCCGCGATTGGCAGGCTTGGAAGAAGGCGCAGACCGCCGCTCTATGGGACGAGCATCGCGCCACCACAGCCGAGCTGAAGGACACCCGTAAGGGCCAGTATGACGCCCTATGGCGGCAGAAGGGCGAGCGCATCGAGACCCGCCGCCTTGAGCTGAAGGCCCTCTATCGCCCGATATGGCGGGACATGTTCAAGCGGCAGCGGTGGGAGTTGCGCGACTTCGACTCTGGTATGCATAAGCGCATCGGCTTTGCCCTCTCACAGCCTCACAGGAAGCCCCTGGACGTTCTGCGGGCCATCGTAGGGGGTGGAAGTCTCCGGAAGCGGTTCATCGCGTCCCAGGAGGCTGAGAAGCGCACCATCGGCATCGAGCAGCGGCGCAAGTCCGAGGATGCGGCCCGCGAGGTGACGAAGGCATGGCAGTACGACCGCGACAAGCTGCGCGACATGCACAAGGTCGAGGACCAGGCGCGCTATAAGGCGACCAAAGCCGAGAGCAAACGTATCTGGGAACAGCGGCCGGAGCCAACCCAGGACATGGACCAGGCCGGCGATCGACGCCGCCCCGAGAACCGGTCCACGCGCCAGGCAGTTGATGCAGGGCAGGAGCAACCCAAGCGGGCGAGGCGGTCGGCTAGCGAGGTTCAAGCCGAGAAGCGCAAGCGAGCGAAGGGACGGACCCGGAGTCGGCGGCGTACTCCGCGTTGATAGAGGTATCTCTACGAGAAAGTAGGGTCTCAACGATTGGGCGCCGAGACCCCCCAAAGCTTCTACGGTTTGTCTTGAGAGCGAGCGTTACTCCACCCCTCGTCATAAGACATTGTTTCAGCGACATTTTGCTCGCTGATTACACTAGTGACTATGCCATGTGGTGGATCATATTTACCAGAGGAGTAGTCTTCCTGACCCCTGTTGTGCTGCTCCGCTGCGCACTTAGAAATATAGCTATCGTCACTGTACTTCGACATGAGCTTTTTCTTTCGTACTATGGATGACCGTCTTTAGAGTATGGTGCCGTGAGCATCGCATGGCCACTGTTTTGCGGAGCATGCTCATGACGAACCCCTGTGAGTTGTCGCCCGAGACTCTTCCGGAACTTCGTTTTGAGGAAGCTAAGAAAGCTTGCGCGACGCTCTAGGCTTGCATGGCATCAGCTAGGCCCACATGCGAATGACCGACCATGCCATCATGACGAGTAGAAGCATAACCGCACAAACACCTTTAGCACTGATGCGCACCTTCGTGTCAGCCTTTTCGAACTCGATGGAGTAGTCGCCCCAATCCTTCATGCAGCTTCCTTCCGCCGCTGTCGTGCGAGGAACGCTTCATCGGTGCGGGCAAACTTGGAGAGCTTGGCAACGAGGTTTTCGAGGTCCACGACATATCGAATGTCGCCTCTCTCGTCCGTCTCTGACATGCGGGTAATCAACCCTAGGTCAGTCATCTTGCGAAGACTCCGCTGAACCGTACGGGAATCGCACCCCATCCGGTCAGCGATGGTCTTCGTGCGGGGGAACGGTCGTTGCTCCTGATACCACCAGTGCATGGTGATGTTCATCAGCACGAGCATGTCCGTTGCTGAGAGACCCAGCTCGACCTGCTTCTTGAGCAAGATATCCGGCAAAGTCTGGAAACCGGCCTCGGCCGCGTCCCCCCACTTTTCGGCCGCCTTCTGTGTTTTGCGTTCGCTTGTGCTCATGGTGGCAGACATAGGAGAAGGTTGCATCTGTTTAAACCATATATCTGTTTTTAGCGACATCAGTGTCGAATTATTCCTCGACGCAGATGTCGCCTATAAGAACAAAAAACGAACAAGACTCCACCTTCCGTCTTCGTCATGGTACAGCGTTCATCCCAAACCGGGGCACATCTACGTATCTGTGCACCCAACACCCACAATATCGAGTGCAGACATGGGTAGTATCAGTAGGAAGGCCGGGACGACCATGCTCCATGCCCCACGAACTGCGGCATCCCTGAGCCGGGCCTTCAATCTCTTCGTAACAATCCGCTTTTGGCAGCTCGGGAGCACTGCGGACACCATCGAAGTGGATTTCCGTCGCCTTCGGTCAGAGTGGTTCCAGCCGTGGTCTTCGCGTCCGACCATCAGGGCAGGCCAACCCCATCTTCCCAAGAATGGTCCGCCCACTTACACCTACGTCCACGAAAACATGGATGACGACCCGCACACGCATTGGATGCTGCATGTCCGTCCTGAAAACCTGGAGCGGTTCGAGGGCGCCCTACGTAAGCGGTTGAAGCGACAGTTTCATATCGCATCCTTACCCCGAGGGGTCCTGGACGTGCGACCTGCTCACAATCCCGAAGGGGCCAAGCTGTACATGGCTAAGACCCTGGACGGCCACTATGGCCGTCTATGGGGTATTCGTACGACTGATGGTGGCCGGATTAGCGGTCGGCGCGCCGATAGCAGCAGAAACCTAGGGCCGTCGGTCTGGCGACCTCTCAAAGCCGAGTATCGAGCATCTAGGCGTCGGCAGTAGTTATCGTCCGAGGCTCTGCCGGTATTTTGTCTTGGTGAAGCCTAGGAAGGCTTGTGCCACGCCCTTGGTGAACTCTGGCTTGCCCTTCGCCTCCCAGTGTTCCCAGAACTGCCGCTCTACATCCGCCATATCGAGCGTGTGGCGGGTTTCTCGGTCAGCCGCGGCGATGGCCCCTGAGGTCAGCACCGGCCGCCCCTTGGCCTTCAAGTCCGCTACGCGGGCCTTGCTATCCTTGGCCGCGCGGATGGTCTGTTCCGTCCGGATGCGGTCGGTGGACTTGGTGAGTTGGAAGACGATCTCCCCTATCTTTCGCCCCTTGCGAATAGGTTCGTAACCTACAGTGAAGCCAGCTCCGAGCGGGTCGTCGTTGATTTGCTTGATGGCCGGATGGAGAACCCGTTTTCGGAAATCGCGCCAATCATCGTATGACCCCTCCGGCACCTTGAGCCATTGGCGCAGCTCCTCGATGGTGACGCGACACTCCCCGTCTCGCCGGTTCGCAAATCCCTCAAGAATTTCGTAGAGCGTGACGGCATACTTGCCGGACAGTTTGATGAGGAAATGGACCCGCAGCCGAGCGAAGCGCAGCGGTTCGCGGATGATGGGGATGAGCGGTTCTGGGAACCAGAAATGCAGGTCGGAGCCGCGCTTCCCCTTCCGAGGCACCGAAGCCGAGAAGATGCTCGTTACGGTGTCGAACCGCTCATCACCGAACGTCACCTCAAACTCGACAATGGTCCGGGTGAGCCGCTTTGCGCTCTCCCAAATCCAGGCAGTGTCATGCTGCCCGCCTAGGGACCGGAACACGGTGTTGATGTCCTTGATGGCGACCGAATGACCGCCCTTCTGGCCCAGCTCCTCAAAGGCGACGTGCAGCAGGAAGGTCCACAGCTTCCGGTCGCGTTCGGTGTAGGGGCCTTCCACACTCGTGATGACCACTTGCAACGGAACCGGCACCGTCGCCGGGTCGTGCGCATCCATAATCCACGGGTTCCCTGTGGGCTGGATGCCCGAAAGTTCGTGTTCCTCGAACAGCGAGAGTGCGGCTTGGTCAGTGTTCATCGAATCGAGCGTTGCAGATTCGGAATGTGGACGGAAGCGATTTGTTCATGTCCACATTCAGGGGGAGAGGCTACGCCCAATCTGTCCCCCCTTTCATACCAGGAAGACACGCCCAATCTGTCCCCCTTTGCGCCCAATCTGTCCCCCTTTACAGGGGATTTCGCCCAATCTGTCCCCCTTAAATACTCCAAAATATTGATTTCGTTTAAGTATTAGAGGGGGAACACCATATAGAACACATAGAACAACACAGCAGAGCTGTGGATAAATGGCATCCGCCTACCGGCGGATACTCTACCCGCGATATGCAGCCCTAGCGGGCTGCGCGCGGGTTGGTTCGCTTAAGCTCACCAAAGGGAAGGCAGAACGTGCCTGAACCCTTGGAGGCCAGCAGTCGCTGAGAGATGCCTGAGCCACCCCAGAACCTCCATCAAGGGCAAGCAGGCTTCGCCTGTGCTTCGCACCCTTGACAGAGAACCATGTGGCGTCTCCGGGATGGCATCAGCGACAGCGGCTCCGAAGGGAAGGCACTTGAACTCCACCCCCTTGCCTAGACGGCAGGGCCTCCGCGCGGATGCGAAAAGAGGAGGCTCGAACCGTGCGACCTGCTGGGAGCTGTCCCTGGGCAAGGAATATGTTCCTATAGCCAAAATGGCTATTTTTCCTATATACTCATGGATGAAAGGAGGTTCATCATGACCCGAGTTACAGCCACAGACTTTAAGAACAACGTCGGCGCGTTCAGCGACGCTGCAATGCGGAAGCCCGTCATCATCACCAGCCATCAGCGGGACCGCCTGGTTCTCATGTCGGCCGACGAATACCGTCGCTTGACCGACCCGCAAGACACCATCGGAGTCAGCGATGAGCGCCGCCGCGAGCTATTGGCAGGCGCCGAATATCACCGCGACACCATCGTGGAGCTTGCCAAGCGATGAGCGAGCCGCGATGGCTCACCCGAGAGGATGTCGAAATCCTTCATGATGCGGTTATCGAAATCGGTGGGGGCGCGCAGGGATTGCGTGACCCTGCCCTACTCGAATCCGCTCTAGCCCGCCCTCAGAACGCCCATGCCTATGGCGAAGAAGACCCGTTCCAGCTCGCCGCAAGCTACGCAGAGAGCATTGCGCGCAACCATGCGTTCGTGGACGGGAACAAGCGAACAGCCTTCCAGGCGTCTCATCAGTTCCTCAAAGACAACGGATACCAGCTTGACCGCGCGAAGGGCGTGGAACATGCCGAGATGATGGAGCAGCTCGGCCAAGGTCATCTGACCCGAGAGCAAGCGGCCGAGCATCTACGCGCGCATTCCCGGCCCTTGGAGCGTGAGAAAGAACGCAAGCAGGAGCAGCCCCGTCGCGCCGAGCGTACCGCAGCCGAAATCCGTGCTGAGAAGCGCGAGCGGTCGAAGGGCCGTCGGCGCTAAAAAATCCCTTCTCCGTCGTCGTCCTCCTGGCCCGTCGCAGGCCACTTGGGGATTTGCTTCCCATCGACCGAGATGAGACGCAGCGGCTCCCGCCATTCCTTACGCCATCCAGCATCGACCAACAGTTGCCCGAGGTCGTCCCGCGTCTCAGAAAGGCGGTCGGCCGCATCGCTGAGGGCGCGCATAGATGGGTCGTTCGTCGTGCGGCCATCGAGATTGAGCGCGATAAGGTCGCCGACAACTCCATCCCATCGGTCGTTGATCGTCTCGAATAGCCCGAGCAGATGCGCCCGCAGCTCAGGCTCAGTCATGCGTCCTGGCCTACCAAAGCGCGCCCCAGGCGGCCGAGATACCCACGGCGGGGCTTGGTCCCCTGCCCTTCCCGTTGGTCGGTCAAAGCGGCTAGTGTCTGTCGAAAATCCGCCCGCTGTTCGTCCGCTAGCTGACGTAGGGCCTCAATTTGCCCGGTCAGTTGCTCGCGCTCGCGCTCGCGTTCGAGGTTGGCTGTCGCCAGCTCTCGCTTAGCCGCCTCAAGTTCGACCTGTAACACACTGGTCGAGTTGTTTTCTTGGGGGGTCGGTTGCGGTTTTTCAGATGTGTCGGTGCCCGGTTTTGGGAAAACGCGGAACAGCTCGGCCGGGTCGATGAGCCAATGCCCCTTGTCGTTCTTCGATGCACTCATGCGCCCTGTTTTTAGGGCTTCAAGAAGAGTCGCCTTGGCTATGCCTGCCTCCTTGGCGGCGCGGTTTGCTGATAGTGTCATGCCTGTATCCTCGACTGGTCGGTTGCGGTTTTGGTGACTGGTTGTCGACCAGTCTTACCGACCATCGTCCTGTGTTCGCAGGTCTCAAGCAAGAGGGACCGTTCAGCTTGTCCACAACCGTGGCAAGGCGGGGGCCAAGCCCTTCGATATTTGAGGTCTACGGGCTTGGCCCCCGCCTCGGAGCTGGTCGGCTAGAACAGGACCGGAGGGCCTGCTTCACCCGGTTCTGCCTCGGTCTTGCCGACACCGGCCACTATGCCGTTCATCCAGATGACCATCTCGGCCGAGTGGTAAGAGTTGATGAGGTACGGCAGGTCTTCACCCCATTCACCGTATGACAGCCGGAGGCCGGTCATACCGAACGACTTGTCCATGAAATGGTTCTTCAAGCCAGCGTCCTGGCCTTCGACCTTGTAGCCGATGCGGAAGCCCGAGGAGTGTTCACGGGCATAGTATTTCCCGCCAACTTTGATGGTGCCCTCGGATATCTCAATGGGCAGCCAGAACCGGCGCGTGAGTACCACCCATATAGGACCGATGATGCTGGCGAGGGGAATGAGGAAGCCTACCAAGCCCATCGAGAGCAACATGATTGGTGTAACCACGAACAGTCCGATGACGCCTAGGGTGGTGGCGATGGCAGGGGAGAGCCACCACCAAAGCTCGTGCACGCATCGGATTTCGATAACAGTCTTCTCACCCGAGCGATAAGCT
>NZ_JYFE01000067.1 GCF_000877395.1 Jannaschia aquimarina
ATAATCTCGAGGGTCTTATCCATCGAGCGTCCATCCGGCGCCTTGACGTCCGAACCATCCCCGGCGGCTCCTCGATGCTCCAATCGAGTGCACCACCACGGGACACTGTGGTGAAACGCCCCCGACCAGCGAACCACTGTTGCAGATAGTTACCCCTAGGCCCCTGAAACGCTGCGCGGCGGGAGTCTAGATCCTTCTGCAACAGCGTAGGAGCCGGCCCAATCCAGACCTTCAACTGGCTCTCAGGATGCTGCAGCGCGGCCCGTCGAACCGGCCGTTCGTTGCAGGCGAAAGACCACAGGTAAGATGGATCTACAAGTCGCGGGTTTTCCTGTCGTTCGATATCTGCTCGGCATTGCATGCTAGAAGAAAGATGATGCGCTAAGAGAGCCCGAGTGCAAGCAACAGCCAATCTTTTAAGCTCACAAGAAGCGCGGCCAGCTTGCCCCAGTACGGGGATGTAAGAATAGCTGCTGGCAATACCACGGCGGACTTGCCCAACGTTGATCCGAAGCTCTTACAAAATGCCTCGGCGGTTGTGTCCAGTTTGCTGCCAATCCAGCCCATGACGCGGTGGAGCAACGATGACTTCTTGGCTACCGCTTCAACGTCGGGTTGGTCAGATGTGAGTTCAGCCTCAATGACCTCCAAGCTTTCCGTGACATCGACTTGCTGTTCGACTTCAAGTTCGAACTCGGCGGGTGGTCGGTTGTGCCCAATTCCGCCATGTGCTGCTTGCTTGGGTAACGCTTCTTTCAACGCCGCAATCTGCTTGAGGAGTTCGGCGCGGGTGACTAGCTCATGCTCCCTGCCAACGTTGACCGGCTTGCGTTCGGCAGCGATCGCCGCAATGTCTTCGAAACCGTAGTCCTCCGGATCGAATTGCTCTGCCAACGCTTCTTCCATCGCGTCAATCATGTTGCGATGTTGACTGGATGGTGCCCAATCGAACGTGCCATCTTCTTCAATTCGCGATACTGCTTCAATAATTGCACGTTCTGAAACGATACTCTCGAAATTGTTCCGCAGCTCTTCTTCCGCGTTGTAAGGGCCACCGTGGATATACAAGTATCCGCCTTCGCGGCCATTGTAGGGCGTCTCATTTGCGGGATCTTCGTAGTAAAGCTGGAACCAGTTTACCAGGTGATCTGCCATAGCCGATTGCGTAAGGCTCTTTGCCCAGTCCGGAAACTGTTTTATGCGTTGGTAAAGACTCGCAGGATAATCATCGTCAAACTCCGGTTCGTGTTCCAATCCATAATCGAAGTCAGAAACAATGCGGTGTTTCCCAACGTCCGTCTCTTTGAAGTTCTCGGCGCCGGCGGGGTATTCCGTGACGGTCCAGCGAAGCTCGCCCAGCTCCTCGTGGTCAACTATGGCCTGATAAATCGCCTCCTGCCCCATGCTCCGCTCGCTTCCACCGATGGGCTCCCATTCGAGTTCATCGTCGTAAATCTGAAACTGCTCGGCAGTCTCGCCATGTTGAATCGTAGCAGTGCCTCGCGCATATAAGATCATTTCGAGCTCTCAATCACCACGTACAGCTCCTGCCAAACGTGTATCCAAACCTCGTATTTCTCGCCACCTATTTCCCTCGCAAGTTCGAAAACTGCTACTCTAGCAGAACGCGGGATAGATCGAGGCGGCTCGCAGCCGACCCAGAGCTGCCGTTGGTATTTTTCATGGATGCTGCAGTTCGACCTGCTGCTTCTGCAATTCGCTGCAATCGCGCAATAACTCAGTTGAACAGAAGGCATCCATAGGGAGCAATTCATCGACTTCATTCCGACCTCGCGGCGCTGACGCTCTGATATTAAACGCTTACTGGAGAGCCTTCAGTCCCGTGGCCAAGGGCCCCTTACGTGAGAAATCCAAGTCGAACTCGACTTCAGTTCCAACTTGAAGTCGATCCCACTCGTCATCCTCGGAGAGCTTGACGGGTGCAAAAATATCCTTTGGGCAGTCCCGGACGTTGAGAAATAGATATCCCCCAAGCATCTTTTTTACTCTGCCAGACCAGCAACTTAGACGTGGAGCCATCCACCTCCTTTCGATACGGGAAAGGGTAGGATAGAAGTCGCTAGGAGCGCGCTGCTCTATGTCTGCAAAAAGTGAATACGCTTGAACGAAGTCTTTGCAGACGAACTTATGGCAGGCCATCACAAACCTTGAGTGGTGTTCACGATCTCCGTTCACGCAACTCCTTGAGAGCAAGGCGACACCATTTGCATCAAAGAAGTCACCGCTTTCGATGAATCGAATATCTGCCAAGATTAGGAACAGCGATCGATCGGTTGGATCTCGCTCCGTGGCTGTTTCAAGGATTTGCCGAGCTTCTTGAAGCTCTCCGTCCTCGATAAGCCGCCGCGCGAGACGTCTCGCTATACCTGTGCCCTTGGTCGATTTTGCAAACGCTCGCTTTAGCAGGGCAGTGGACTGCGAGACTTCACCGAGCAAAGACTTCATTTTCGCCTTTGCTTCAAGGAACTCTGGGTCCTCAGGATACATGTTAAAGGCGCGATGTAGTGCCAGTTCGGCTGCTTCAATAGCTTCCCCGAGTTCCTCATCGTAGCCGGAGTTACGAGCTGTGTCTGCCTTAGCTAAAATATCAGCCAAATCGTCGACACGAAGCTTTGCTCGACCGCTCAAGACGTAAGGATTTGATTGGTCTCTTATCTTGTCTAATTCTTTCCGTGCCTGGGTCCGCAACGAACGTTTCGCGAATTCTGACTCGGCAGTCAGAGACCGGCGTCTTAGGACCGTTGAGTGGGTGTGTCTTAGCGATGGGTTCTCCGGCTCCATCGCTAACGCTGTTTGACTATGTTGCTCAGCTAGAGCCAAGTCGCCGGATGCATGTGAGTACTCGTAAACCGCATTCTGCTGCCATAGAAAGGCGCGCCTTGGGTTTCTCACACGCGCAACTTCAAAGACTTCGCGCCCCAAGTGAACCTCTTCAAATGTTTCCGCCAAGGTTCGCCCTCTTGCCAACTGCGACAAAGCGACTTCGTCTGACCTGAAACTACAATCGAGCCCATCAATCAGCCTAACCAATTGATCACGTCGAGCTTCATCCGTCACGCAAACGCGGTTGAATAGGATTTCACTAACCAACGCATGACGTGTTCGATACTCCCAGTCGCCTGTGATAGAGTTTTGTGAAGTCAGCACCAAGTCTCGAAGCGGCTCAAAAAGTTCGACCTCGAAGTCTCTGAAAGAGATTTGGGATATTCTCGAAATCGCACCTGCTCGAACCGGTACGTCAAATCGATGAAGCGTACATATGTCTAAATATAGTTGCTGGGCTTCTTCGGGCTCAACACGGTCAAATTCATCGAAAACTATATCAGCAAAAGGCTTACCGCGAGTTATCTCATGCAACGTGACCAAGAGTTGCCGATCAAGTTTCTCGGTAACCGTCTTGAAGCGTTCTTCTGCCGAAAGCGTGCTAAGGGCGCCCAGGCATCCAAAATGTTCAAGTTTTTCGAGTAATTCAGACACTTCCCGCGGTGATAGCTTTCCTACTTCAAAGTAAGTTGGAGCGTATTTCTCAAGCCTTTGGCAGAACATTGACCACTCATTTCGCCGCTCCGCAGTCACGAGAGTCAAAGGGATGTTGTTAGCTCTGACCGCCGCCAATATCTCCTCGATCTTCTCGGCGTTTAGCGCTGCTCGATCCACGAATGCGAAGATCCGTCGTCCGATCAAATCATTTAGTTCCTTTAGAACGTTGAGCTTTAGCTTAGAGTCGTCGTTCATCCAGATGACGAATTCGTTAAACGAGGTAGCAAGTTCGAATGCAGCGCGGCGCAATGCAATAGATTTCCCAAATCCCGCTGCTCCAGAAATTACCGCTAGCTGACTCTCTGTATCGTCCGCTGACGCCGCGAATTCGAGAAGCAGCATCGATGCTCTGCGTTGCACATCGAAGCCTGCTTGAATCGCGCCCCAACTCTGATCGTATCCAGAGTAGAACCGCTCAGCCTTCACTGACTCCGTTGGCATTCCTGAAAATAAATGGGTGAACTCGTCTTGGAAAGCATGAGCGGTCTCGTCTGACTCTCGCTCTGAGACGCGGAAGTATTTTCGATAGGGTTGCTCCACAACTTGCTCGGTTCTAGGCGGAACGCGGAGCAACGGTGGAAGCGCATCAAATAAAGATGCGAGAAACTGATCGAAACGTGCTGGTATCGCTGTCACTCGTCGTGTCGCCCACATCGTGATTTCTTCAGGCTCGAATTCTGGAGAGACCAAATAATACATGGGACGGGCATTTGATGTGCTGTTTTCAACCAAACGTCTTATATGCAAATCGTCTAAGCTGTGACCGCAGAACACCATTGGGTATTCACGCCCTAGTTCCTCAATTCGACTGTAGAGATTCTGTCTGTTGGCCTCATGATTATTGTATGTGTTTGGCGTCAAAACTAGAAGAATGTCTGCGTCGTGAACGTGTTCGACGCACCCGTGAAGCTTCACATACTCTAAAGGGAATGAGTGTTGCCGAAGCATGGTATCTATTGGTTGGTTGTCCTTGACCCTAGGCACCAGTGATTGCAGTGCGTCGTTAGTCCTCTGATATGCTTTCTCGACAAGTAGGTCATAGTTTGTTGTCGCGACAAGTCTCCAGCGGAATTTTGGAAGCAAGAGGTGCGCGCTTGTCGGTTCAAATGGCTCAAAATAGTCTCGGAGCCATTGGTTGAATTGGTTTTCCCCCGCTTGAGAAAGTGCAAGTTCTGAGACTCGCATTAAGTCGCGGCTCTTAAATCTCTCGTTCAGAAATTTCTCCGCAATATCGGATGCCAACTGCCTTGCAGTTGGTATTTTTCTTTTCTTCGCATCAAGTGAGCCTAGCGATGCGCCGGAACCAAGCAGCAAAATCACACGTTGCTCCCGCATCGCGTCGACAAGTTGAGCTGGAATGTCAATTTTCTTCACTTGAAACCCTAAACGAGATCAGCCTTGGTTCAGGTGGAGCATCGGATATGTAGCCGAGTTTTCCAAGGTCAACCTAGCACTTTCTGGGTCTTGCAGAGTTTTCAGCTTCATCATCCTGACTTCAGGCACCCGATATGCGTTCAAGGTCCGCTTTGGAGATCTGCTGCGTAATTCCTTACGCCTGCAGCGAAGGTCAGCTTCCCGCCCTTCTGTGGAAAAAGAGGCGTTTGCGCGCGCAGCAAGTCGTTGGTGATGCTGGCCGATCGGCCCTCCGGCTCAGGGCGTTACCGGCTTGGGCGGCAGCGGGAAGGTCTTCGCGAGCTTTCTGAGGTTCTGGGCGATGGTGGCGAGGAGGAACGCGTCGCCGGCGCCGCAGGGTCCGCGTAGTCGGAGGCGGCCGAGGCCCAGCATTCGCTTGAGGCGGGCGAACAGGATCTCGAGTTTCTTCCGAAGCCGCATCGAGATCACGTAGGCTTCGGTCCTAGCGATCTCGCGGGCGACGGTCCGGTACGGGCGGCGGTTCTGCAAAGTTGGATGCGGGGTCCGGGGCTGACCGGGCTTGGCGTCGCTGTAACGGGTGGCTTCGGACGCCTTGGCATTGATGACCAGGTGCTGATGTACTTGGTCCCCTTCGCTCAAGCGACGATGAAGACGCGCCTTCATGCAACCAGATTGTTCCAAGGCTAGAACTTCAGTCTATGTGCCACGCGGATCAGTCGGTCATGCCGGTCTGCGATCGAGACGGATTCCATGCCGTTCGCTAAAGGCGAGTATCGGTTCTAGCAACTGCCGGAGCTCCTCAGACGCTCCCGGAGGCAGCTCTCCGTGGCCATTCTCGGCCTGCCCCCTCTCCATCTCCTCGAACAGTTCTCCACACCTTTCATCGGTCAGATGACCGTAATGTTCCGCGGTGATCTGCTCGCGCTCATGGCCCATGTTCTGGGACCACGCCTTCCTCTGTTCCTCGGTCAAGGAGAGCGTGCCGCGGAGGGCGGCGATGGTGTGCTTGGCGGCATGGGGCGTGTAGCGTTTGGCGCCGGCCCTCGACGCCGCCGCGAAAGCCTCGGTCACGGCGTGCGGGCTTGTCATCACGGGCGCCGCCTCGCGCTGCAGGCAGCGTCCGACCGTCCTGCGCTCGATCCAGTCGCCAGGGGGGAACAGGGCTCCGTCCTGCGCCGCGACCATCGCCTCCATCTCGTCAAGCCAGTCCAGGACCGCCCGCTCGAACACGACCGGAACCGGGAACCACCGGACCCGCAGGCTCTTACCATTCTTGGTCCGAGAGATCGTTCCGTCCTGCACGATGATGCGCTCCTGCGGCAGGACGTGCCCCAGGCGGAGGGACGTGATCGTATCTGCCCTGAGCGCACCGAGGAATGCGATCGCGAAGAGCGCCCGCGCTCTGAGTTCCAACCGTGATTGGGCGGGCATCGCAGCGAGCATCTTCTCGGCTTCCTCGATGTTCGGATACGCTCGCCTCGCTCTGGGCAGGGCCCTGGCGTACTCGCTCCGAGATAGGTGCAGGTAGTCCGGCAAGTCCTGTGGCAGGCTCTCGAACCCCTTCTGCTTGAGGAGCCAGGTCAGGAACTCCCGCACGTGCGAGAGCTTATGCGAGACCGTCGACTTCGAGAGCGCGATCCCATCCTTCGCCGCAACGGCTTGGCGCATGTGCTCCCGATATTTGGCGACATCCTCTTGGTCCAGCTTCGCGAAGGGCTTTCCGCAGACGAAGCGTTCGAACTCGCGGATCGCCGCGAGGTGCCGGTCCTGCGTCTTGGGACTGTGCTGTCCCAAGCGTCGCTGCCAGGCGGCGACCGTTCGGTCGTTGCGAAGATGAATGACCGTTGGCTCGGCGGGGGCGGCATTCCCGGTATGAGCGGGGACCGAAGTCTTTCTTTCGTGTGCGCGGTCCCCGCTGGTGTTGGGAATGAGTTCTCCGTCCAGAAGCGCCAGATCGAAGGGCGAAGCGGGTTTGTGGACCATTCGGTTACATTCCGGACACTCGCCCGAGAGCCAGGGATTGCCGCGACTGTTGTCGCGGCGCCGAAGGGCCGTCGGGTCCGGTCGGACGGCGGCGCGGCAGCCCAGGCATCGGAACTCGCCGGCGTGCAGCGACCGCGTCTCATAACGGGCGCGCCGCTCCTCGTGGAACTGCTTCACCATCGCGCCGCGAAAGACGTACGGGGTTCGCCCGTCATCGGATGGCGTCAGTCCGGCCTTCACCCAATTTGTCACCGTGTTCCGGGTGATATCGTAGAGCGCGATCAGATCGTCGACGGTGTAGACCCGATGCTCTTTTGGCCGGACGCCGCGATAGGAGCGGGCCACCGGTTCAGTCCGCCCGGCCGCCCGGCGCGGCGGAAACCGGGATCCATCTCGCCGACACGGACCGTTCCGAGCGGGTCACGACAGACCGTCCGCGCGCATGGGCTCAACGCGCCGCGCCTCGGCCCATTCATTCAGGTCGGCGCCGCGATAGACGATCTTCCGGCCGAGCTTGTAGAAGGCCGGCCCCACACCGCGATGCCGCCATTGCGCGAGTTTCTCGCGACTGCCGATCAACTCCAGCTCGGCATCGCCGAGGACGTAGATGCGCTCGTCATCGAACAGGCTCCGCGTCACCGATCATCCTTCCATCGAACCCGATTGGAGTGGATGACTGGCAGGATGAGCGGGTGCGGCGAAACTCCCCGATCTCAAAACCGGGGAGGCTTGAGCCTTGTCATGTAACGAAAAATGAGTTGCGCGCTCGGGTCGACATAAGGCTTTGAGGTGCCCCGCGGACAGTTCTCGGACAGCAAGCGACGGTAATTCTCCGCTCGGGCAAGGACGACCGGCGACACTTCCGGATCGTCGTCGAAGTCCATGAGGGCCAACCCCAGGTGGATCACGCCCCGGTAGGTCTTCCAGATTTTGCGAAGCGTGTCCTGGTCTCTCGCGCCGCGGATCGCTTCGGCCCGTCCAATTGCTTCGATGTCCGTCAGGATCCCGGTCTCGCTGTGCACGCCGCGGAACGTGCCCTCCAAGATGCTTCGGACGACGAGAAGGCCGGTTTCTCTCGCGATGTTCAGACGCCGCTCGGCTCCGGCCTCGTAGCGTCGCACGGTCTCGGCGAACTCGCGGGCGGCGGTGTCGATCTCCTCGACCCGTCCGGCTGCAGCTCTCATTGTTCGAACGAGTGAACTGCTGGTCAGCCAGTCGGGACCGTCGGGATCGAGGACTTCCGCTGGCGAAGCCGCAATAACCTCATAGCGAACGTTCTCGATCGCCCTCAGCCGCGCCTCCCGGGTATCCTCACTCAGCGCGATGTCGAAGAAAGGCAGGTATCGCAGCTCGGCATCGCTGATGCCGACGATCGGATCGTCGAGCAGCGCCTCAACCGCGCGACGCAACGAACCGGCTCCATTCCTCCATCAGCCGACGCCGCCGCTCCAACAGGTCAGAGCGGGCATAGGACTGCTCCACCGCCGAGCCGACGCGATGCGCCAGGCACATCTCCGCCACCTCGCGTGGCGCGCCGGCCTCACCCGCCCAGTCCCGAAAGCTCGAGCGGAAGCCATGCACCGTCACCCCCTCGATCCCCATCCGCCGCAACAGCATCACCATCGACATGTTCGACAAGGGCGCATGCCGCTTCTGCCCCTCGAAGACGACCTCTGACCCCAGCGGCTCCTGCGCCCCCAAGAGGGTGAGCATCTCCTCCGTCAGTGGCACCCGGTGCTCGGCACCGGCCTTCATTCGCTCGGCCGGTACCGTCCAGAGCCGCCGGACCAGGTCGATCTCGGCCCAGCGCGCACCCAGGACCTCGCCTGTCCGCGCCGCGGTCAGGCAGGTGAACATCAGCGCGCGGGCCGCGGTCGCGTCGCGCTCGCGCAAGCGGGCGTACAGGTCCGGCACGTCCTGCCAGCGCATCGCCCGATGGTGGGTCGCCCGCGCCCGCACCTTCGGCAGAACGCCGCCCTCCCGGATCGCGGTCACGGGGTTCTCCCCCTCCCGCAGACCGCGCGAGCGCGCGACGTCGAGCACCGTCTTGATCCGCTGCGCGAGGCGCTTGGCCGTCTCATGCTTGCTTGTCCAGATCGGCGAGAGGCAGGCCAGCACCTCGGGCTGACCGATCCGGTCGATGGCCGTGCCACCGATCTGCGGAAAGGCGTAGGTCGACAGGGTGTTGATCCATTGCTGTCCGTGCTTGGCATTGCGGAAGGTCGGTAGCCGTTCCTCATGC
>NZ_JYFE01000068.1 GCF_000877395.1 Jannaschia aquimarina
CGCGGTTTGCGCGCGGCGGGCCGGAACGGTCGGGAGGCGGCGGTCAGGTGAAGATCAGCGCGTTCTCGACCTCGGCCGCGTTTGTGTTCTGGACCACCGCGAAGACCTCGCCCTTGAACAGCATCTCCGTGTCCAGTCCAGCCGCCTGCACGGAGATATCCGCCTCGTTGAAGCGGTCCATGCGGAACACGTCGCCCTCGGCGGTGCTGAAATCGGTGATGATGTCGAGATCCCCCTCCTCGAGAACGCCGGGATTGAAGACGAAGGTATCCGCCCCGGCCCCACCGGTCACGATGTCGGACCCCTTGTCGCCGGACAGCGTATCGTCGCCCAGATCGCCCAGGAGGGTATCGTTATCGACACCGCCGTTCAGCTTGTCCGCGCTGTGGCCCCCGCAGATGAAATCGTTGCCGGCATTGCCAAGGATCTCGTCGTCCCCGCCATTTCCGAAGATGGTGTCGTCCCCGCCATTGCCGATCACGGTGTCCTGACCGTTGGTGCCCTGGATCTCCGAGTCGCCCAGCAGGTCCGAATAGGTCTGACCCGGCGTCAGGGTGGATTGGCTGGCATCGCCATCCGCGCAGGAAAGCTCGTCGCCGCCGACGACGGGTGAGTCCTCGAAGACCAGATTGTCGACCGCGGCCTCGCCCTTGACGACGATGATCAGGCGTTCGACCCCGTCGAAGGCGGACAGGTCGACGTTGCGGGCCTGACCGACCTCGCCGCCATCCATGCGCACGACACCGATCTTGTTGCCCTCGGCGTCATAGGCCTTGAACTTCACCTGCTCGGTCGCGCCGAGCAGAGTGATGGAGGTGAGGTCGACCGGCTCGTCGAAGCGGAACTTCATCTTGCCGCCGGCGGCCGCGATATTCGGCTCATCGCGGTCGCGATCCGCGGAGATCATCATGACGCTGCCGAAGCCCTGGCCCGAGAAATCGAATTCCCGATCCTTGATCGGGTTCTCGGTGTCGAACGTCATGCCTGAGTGCTTTTCGGTCGATCCGGTCTTCTTTGCGGCGATCCTGACGCCGATATCCTCGTATTCGCGGTTGATGATCCGCCCGGGTCTGAAATCGAAATCGAGTACGCGTCTAACCATGTCTAGTCCCTCTGCCTCGCCATCCCGTTAACACCTCTGGACCGGATGCTGCGACTGCACAAGTTGCTGTCCTGCTTCAAAACGAGGCACTTGCGGTCTTTCGCCGATCCCGATCACGGTGATTTCAATTAATATTCTTGGGCCTAGTTGAAGCGCGCCGCGCTGCGGAAGGTCCGCGTTGGCCGGGCTGTCTGGCGCGCAGGAGGGGCGGCCGGAGCCGCCCCCGTTCCGATCAGGCCAGGACCAGCGCCGCGTTCACATCCGCGAGGGTGGTGTCCTGGACGAGGACAAAAACGTCTCCATCGGCCAGGATTTCGACGTCGGATCCGGCGACCTGGGTGCTGATCGAGCCCTCGGCGAATCGTTCCAGAAGGATCGTGTCGCCTTCGGCCAGGCTGAAATCGGTGATCGTGTTCAGATCGCCGTCCTCGACCGTGTTGGCCTTGAAGTTGAACGTATCCGCGCCCAGGCCGCCGCTGATCGTGTCGGTGCCCTTGTTGCCGGCCATGAAGTCGTCGCCGGCATCGCCGTAGATGCGGTCGGTGTCGCGGCTGCCGTGGATGGTGTCGTTGCCTTCGCCGCCGCAGATCAGGTCGTCGCCGGTATTGCCCAGCAGGAAGTCGTCGCCGCCATTGCCGTAGATCGTATCGTCACCGCCATTGCCGGCGATCGTGTCGGCGAAGTCGGTGCCCTGGGTCACCGGCTGGTCGTCGGGGGCGTTGTAGCTGACGCCGGGCGTGATCGGCGACATGCTGGGATCGGCACCGGCGCAGGGGCCGGTGTCGTCGCCACCTGGTCCCCCGGGCTGGCCGTCGTCGAAGACGAGGTTGTCCAGCGCGCCGCTGCCCTTGACGATGACTTTCAGCTTGGAGACGCCCTCGAGCGACGAGAGGTCGATCGTGCGCATGTCGTTGTCGCTGCCGCAACCGACGCGGACCACGCCGATCTTGTTGCCGTCGGCATCGTAGGCCTTGAACTTGGCGCCGCGCTCGGCGTCTAGAAGGACGATCGAGGTCAGATCGACGGGCTCGTCGAACTTGAAGACGACCTTGCCGCCGCGGGCCGAGTCGTCCGGGTCGCTGCTGTCGAGATCCTCGGAGATGATCAGCGCGCCGCCGAGGCCAGAGCCGGAATAATCGAGGTCGAAATCGCCACCGGTCGGGTTGTCGGTGTCGAACACCATGGCGCGGTTCGCCCAGGGGTTGATGCCCCTGCACCAGTCCCACCACGAGAAGCGCTGATATGCTGCGATCGAGACGCCGAGATCCTCGTACTCATCGTCGAGAATCGTGCCGCGCGCGAAGTTGAAGTCGAGTGTCTGAGCAACCATGGACTCGTTACCCCCATCCCAATGGTTAGCAATAAGTTAACCGATACGCGCCGGAGGCTGATTCTGGCAAGCGGTACGGCAACTTCTTGGTGTATTGTCGCGCCTTCGGAACCGGTCCAGGCGGCAGGCGCGAACCGCCCCCGATCGGGCGACGCGGATGGGGGTGACGACGCCGTTTCCGGTGCCGCACACGGCCTCGCTGGCGCGGGGCCGGCCCGATTTCGCGAATCGATCAAACGCGAAGGGGCCGCCCGGGTCAGGGGCGGCCCGTCAGAGCATTGCGGTCGCTTGGCGCGCGCGCCGGGCGCGTCAAACGAAGGTCAGGGCGTTCTCGACATCGGCGAGGCCGGCATTCTCGACGATTGCGAAGGCGTCGCCGTTCAGCGTCAGTTCGACCCCTGCCTCGACCGCGCGGGCCTCGACCGTTCCGGCCTCGAAGCCGCGCAGCATGACCCAGTCGCCCTTGGCCGCGTCGAAATCCTTCACCGTGTCGAGGTCGCCGGCAACGATGCCCTTGAACGAGAACGCGAAGGCGTCCGCGCCGTCCCCGCCGACAAGCACGTCGCTGCCCTTGTCGCCGTTGATGCGGTCATCGCCCGCGCCGCCCACGACGGTGTCGTCATCCCGTCCGCCATGGAGGGTGTCGTCCCCCGCACCGCCACAAAGCCGGTCGATCCCGGTATTGCCCAGCAGGAAATCGTTGCCGCCATTGCCGTAGAGCGTGTTGTCCTCGGCATTGCCCGCGATGGTGTCGGCGCCGTCGCTGCCCTGGACCAGCGTCTCGCCGGTCTGGGCGTTGTAGCGGCCGCCGGGCTCCAGGAAGGAGAGGCTGGCATCGCCGCCGCTGCAGAAGGAACCGCCGGTATCGTCTCCGCCGGGACCGCCGCCACCCGTGTCGTCGTCGCCGGGGGCGTCGAAGGCGAGATTGTCGATGGCGCCGCTGCCGCGCAGGATGATCTTGAGGCTGGCCACGCCCTCGAAGATCGACAGGTCAATCTCGCGCATGTCGTTGTCATGGCCATTCTCGACGCGGATCACGCCGATCTTCTTGCCGTTCTCGTCGTAGGCCTTGATCTTGGCGCCCCGCTCCGCGTCGAGCAGGGTGACGGACGTCATGTCGACGGGCTCGTCGAAGTCGAACTTGAGCGTGCCGCCGCGGAACGAGTCGTTCGGCCGGTCGCTGCGGCCGTCCTGCGAGATCATCAGCAGGCCGCCGAGGTCGGCATCCGAATAGTCGAGATCGCTGTCCCAGCGTCCGGCGTCGGAACTGTCGAAGATCATCGCCTGGTCGATGCGGGAGTGCCGCTGGTTGGCCCGGATCGTTACGCCCAGATCGGCGTATTCATCGTCCATCCGGGTGCCGGCGGCGAAATTGAAGTCGAGAAGGCGAGCGACCATGGAAGGCTCCCAGGTTCATGCGGATTTGCATCGACTTTTCGCCGAATGCGGTGTCAGAAAAGCGGCCCCTCTGCGGCTGGACGCAGCGTTTCCAGCCGCGCGACGTCTGGTGCCCCGACGCGCGGGAATGGGCGCAGATCCCCGGCACTGTTCGCGCGGGGCCGGCCGGTCGCGACGGGGCCGCCACATCGCGGCCGCGCCGCCGTCACGCCCGGGGCAAGACCACGTTTGCCCCGCACCGCCCACCCAGCTAGGTCGTTGCGCGAAGGGAGATCGTCATGCCCCAATTCCTCGATCGGGACGGCACGCGCCTGGCCTACGAGCATAGCCCCGGAGAGGCGCCGGGCATCGTGTTCCTCGGCGGATTCAAGTCGGACATGACCGGCACCAAGGCCGTCGCGCTGGAAGACTGGGCCCGCCGGCAGGGCCGCGCCTTCCTGCGGCTGGACTATTCCGGCCACGGCCAGTCGGGCGGCACGTTCGAAGAGGGCTCGATCGGGCGGTGGCGGGACGATGCGCTGGCGGTGATCGCCAACACCATGCCGGAGCGCAACCTGCTGGTCGGATCCTCCATGGGCGGGTGGATCGCGCTGCTGATCGCACGGGACCATCCTGATCGTGTCGGCGGCCTCGTCACCATCGCCGCGGCGCCGGATTTCACCGAGGATGGCTACTGGGCGGCCTTCAGCGACGCCCAGCGGGTCGAGCTGTTCGAGCGGGGGCACATCGCCGTGCCGTCCGATTATGGCGAGCCCTATGTCATCACGCGCCACCTGATCGAGGAAGGGCGCGACCAGTTGGTGCTGCGCACGCCCCTGCCGCTGCCCTTCCCGGTGCGGATGCTGCAAGGCACGGCGGATGCGGACGTGCCGCAGGACTGGGCCATCCAGCTGCTGGGTCATGCCGAGGGGCCGGACCTGCTTCTGACGCTGGTCAAGGGGGCGGATCATCGCTTTTCGGAGCCCGCACAGATCGACCTGATCGAGCGGTCCGCGGCGGACGTGCTGTCGCGGATGACTTGACGCGCCCGCCGTGCGGCGCCTGAGTGGCGCGCGGGAGGACGGATCATGCTGACAGTCGTGCGGGGGATCGCCTGGGTTCTGGCCGGCCTTGTCATCGCCGGCTTCGCCCTGGTCCTGGCCGGCCCCTACGAAGAGGTCGACACCCGGATCGACTTCGATCCCTCGACGATGCCCTCCGATCTGGACGGCTGGCTGGCGGATCGCGAGTCGCAGGTGCCCGACCTGCGCGAGGACGAGGCCAAGCGCGTGCTCTGGGCCGGGGCGGTGGGGCGGCGCACGGAATGGGCTGTGGTCTATGTCCACGGCTTCAGCGCCGGGATCTGGGAGACGCGGCCCCTGGCCGACCGCGTGGCCGAACGGCTCGGCGCGAACCTGCATTTCACCCGGCTGACGGGGCACGGACGCGACGGCGCCGCCCTGGCCCGGGCGAGCGCGGGCGACTGGCTGGAGGACATGGCCGAGGCGATGGCCGTGGGCCGCGCGCTGGGCGAGCGTGTGCTGGTTATCGCCACCTCGCAGGGGGGTACGCTGGCCGCCGTCGCGGCGGCCGATCCCGCGCTGGCCGGTATCCGGGACGGGATGGAGGGGCTGGTGCTGATCTCGCCCAACTTCCGGGTCGCGAACCCGGCGGCGCGGCTTCTGTCCTGGCCGGCGGCGCGGGCCTGGGTACCCCTGGTGGCGGGCGAGACCCGGTCGTGGGAGCCGTTCAACGACCGCCATGCGCGGCACTGGACGACTTCCTACCCCACGGTGGCGACCCTGCCCGTGCAGGCGCTGATCGACCATGCGGACGGGCTGGACTGGTCCCGGGCGACGGTGCCCGCGCTGTTCTACTACGATCCCGCCGATCAGGTGGTCGACGCCTCGGTCACGGCGCGCGTGGCCAATGGCTGGGGCGGCCCCGTCACCGTCGCCGAAGTGGCGACGCCCGAGGGCGACGACCCTCTGGCCCATGTCATCGCCGGCGATATCCTGTCCCCCGCCGGGACCCCGATGGCGATCGACGCGATCGTCGATTGGGCCGGGGGCCTTTAGGACGCATTCAAGACCCGAGAGGATTTCATGCAGCACCTTCGTTTCTCCGTTCCGAAATCCGACCGGATGCGGCGGCGGATCCTGGCCGCGCTGGTCACGGAAGCCGAGCAATATGCCCGCGACCTCGCGCTGGAGCCGATCGCCCCGGGGAGCCCCAAGCCGATGGAGGCGGCCGCCAGGATCGAGGGCTGGCAGGCCCGGCTGGGCCAGTTCCAGCGCGCCGCGGACAACGCCGTGGCCCGCGCCCGGTCATTTGCGGGGCTGTCGCGGGGCGCGCGGCAGGACATGGACCGCCTGCGGACCCGGCTGCACCAGCGCGACGAGGTGGAGGCCTATTACGCCCGCCTGATGGTCGCGGTCGCCGCGATCCACGAGGCGTTGAACGGCCCCGACGAGATCCTGGACGGCATGAAGGAGATGATCGAGCGCCTGCTCAAGGAGGACGCGCCCTATCCGGGGCGGGAGACCTTGGAGGAGGTGATCGTCCAGCAGGCCCCCGACACGCCCTTCGTGCCCAATGGCCAGCCGGGCGCCGTGGGCGGAACTCCGCTGGACGTCGTCGTTCTGGCGATGGGGTTTTGCGCATTGGTGATCCACAAGCTGCGCTCGAAGACCTGAGCGGCGCGCCCCCGGTGACGGCGGGGAAGGTGGTGGCTTGCATACGTATGCAAATTGTCCTTGATGGATGTGGGCGCTGGGCCCGCCGCCACCTGGGGAGGACGTCATGGCAGAGCATCTCAAGACCGCCCGGTCCGAGGACGACCGGGCGCAGGACGACGCGAAAGTCCGCAAGCTGGTCGAAGCGACCCTCGCAGATATCGAGGCCCGCGGCGACGCCGCCGTGCGGGAGCTGTCGGCCAGGTTCGACAAGTACGAGGCGGATGACTTCCGCCTGAGCCAGGACCAGATCAACAGCCTGATGGGAGAGCTGTCGGCCCGCGAGAAGGCCGATATCGAGTTCGCCCAAGACCAGATCCGCGGCTTCGCCGAAGCACAGCGGGCGTCGATGAAGGATATCGAGGTCGAGACGCTGCCCGGCGTGGTGCTGGGCCACCGCAACATCCCGGTGCAATCCGCAGGCTGCTACGTGCCCGGCGGCAAGTTCCCCCTGATCGCCAGCGCGCATATGTCCGTGCTGACCGCGAACGTGGCGGGGGTGCCGCGGATCGTTGCCTGCACGCCCCCCGTGGGCGGCAAGCCCCATCCGGCGGTCATCACCGCGATGCACATGGCGGGCGCGCACGAGATCTACCTGCTGGGCGGGATCCAGGCCGTCGGCGCCATGGCGATCGGAACCGACAGTATCCGCCCTGTCGACATGCTTGTGGGGCCTGGCAACGCCTTCGTGGCCGAGGCCAAGCGTCAGCTCTTCGGGCGGGTGGGGATCGACCTCTTCGCGGGGCCGACCGAGACCATGGTCATCGCGGACGAGACGGTGGATGCCGAGATGTGCGCCACCGACCTTCTGGGCCAGGCCGAGCATGGGCCCGACAGCCCGGCGGTGATGCTGACCACCTCGCGCAAGCTGGCCGAGGAGACCCTGCGCGAGATCGACCGCCTGCTGGAGATACTGCCCACCCCCCACGCGCGGACGAGCTGGGCCGAATATGGCGAGGTCATCGTCTGCGACGATCACGACGAGATGCTGAATTACGCCAACGACATCGCGGGCGAGCATGTCCAGGTCATGACGGACCGGGACGATTGGTACCTGGAGAACATGCACAGCTATGGCGCGCTGTTTCTGGGGCCGCGCACCAATGTCTCGAACGGCGACAAGGTGATCGGCACAAACCACACGCTGCCCACGAAGAAGGCCGGCCGCTACACGGGTGGTCTGTGGGTGGGCAAGTTCCTCAAGACCCATTCCTACCAGAAGATCCTCACCGACGAGGCGGCGACACTGATCGGCGCCTACGGCTCGCGCCTGTCGATGATGGAAGGCTTCGTTGGCCATGCGGAGCAATGCAATGTCCGCGTCCGCCGCTATGGCGGGATCAACGTTCCCTATGGCGAGGCCGCGCCCTACCGCGACGCGGCGGAGTGAGACGGATCGGACCGGGCATCGAACCCGGTCCGATCCGGCGAGAGGCCAACCTCTCGCGCTCTCCGGGATATTTCGAAAGCGAAGAAGGGGGGCCGGAGGGACCGGATGCTGCTGGATCTGAGCGACCACGGGGCGGCGGCGATGGCGGAGGCCGTCCAGGCCCTCGTGGTGCCACAGGCCCCGGTCAGGCTGTTCCATCCCATCGGGACGGTGGATGGCGGTGCGGGCTTCGTGGAGGCGGCGCTTGGGCCGCTCTGGCAGGCGATGCCGGATGTGGAGCGGCGGGTCGACATCTCGGTCCGCGGCACGGACGGGCATGGACAGGTCTGGCACGGCGAGGCGGGCCATTATGCCGGAACTTTCGCAGCCCCGTTCCTGGGAGTGCCGCCGACGGGGCGGATGGCGTTCCTGCGCTATCACGAATTCTACCGGATCGAGGAGGAGCGCGCGGTCGAGGTTCAGGCGATCTGGGACTTGCCGGACCTGATGCTGCAGGCCGGAATCTGGCCGATGGGACCGGCGCTGGGCCGAACCGGTCTCGTGCCGGGCCCGGCCACGCGGGACGGCGTTCGGCCCGGCGGGGACGGCACCGCTGCGGTGACGCTGGTCGGCGACATGCTGGCGCATCTCAATCGGTCTGACGAGGGCGTTGCGGCGATGCGGCTGGAGGCGTTCTGGCACCCGCGCTGTTCGTGGTACGGGCCGGGCGGCATCGGCACCGCGCGGGGCATCGCCGGATTTCGCGCCCAGCACCAGATCCCGTTTCTGGACGCGATGCCCGACCGCAAGGGGCTGGTCGAGAGAGGGCATTTTTTCGGCGAGGGCGACTATGCCGCCTTCACCGCCTGGCCCGGGATGGAAATGACCCTGACGGGCGGAGGCTGGCTTGGCATAGCGGGTGCAGGACAGCGGATTACCATGCGCAGCCTCGATTTCTGGCGCGTGGAAGGCGGATTGATCCGCGAGAACTGGGTCACCGTCGATCTGCTGGACGTCTGGGCGCAGCTGGGCGTCGACGTGCTGGCGCGGATGCGGCAGCTCAGGTCAGGATGAACCAGACCGAGATCGCCGCGGCAAACGTCGCCGTCCAGGCCAGCGCCATGACCCGCCCGTCGCGCAGGATCATCGCCACCCCGAAGAGGACGATGGTGCCCATCGGGATCGAGGAGGCGAAGGGGATCACCTCGAGGGGCGGCACGGTCGCGCAGAGCGCGAGAATCGCGAGCGCGGCGAAGCGCGGCGCGGGCGGATCGACAAGCCAAGTCAGGTGTGCTCCAAAATGGCGGTCGGCCCAGGCGGCGGGTTTGCGCAGGTGGTCGGCGGCTTCTTGCAGCTTGTCGGCGGACATCTCGCGCCGGGACAGGAACCCCGGCAGCCACATGCGGTCCCGGCCCAGAGCGATCTGAACGGCGAAGATCGCGACGATCAGGGCGAGGGTCGTCGGGATGCCGGGCACCCCGCCGATCGGGGTGAGTTCCAGAGCCGCGGGGAGGGCGAGGACGGCGCCCAACGAGCGGCGCCCGAGTTCTTCGTTGATGTCACCCAGCGCGACCCGGTCCTGCCCGTCGGCTGCATCGTCGAGCGCGTCGACGGGATCCTGTGCATTGCCCATGGCCTGCTCCGACTCGTCTGCTGGGGTCCCAACGCGCAGCACGCGCGAGGGTTCATCGGGGCTTGATCGGCGCGGAGCGCGGGTGTTTGCATACGTATGCAAAGACCGGACCGGAGACTCGCATGGACCTTCCCCGCACGCCCTCGTTCCGGCTGGAGGGCCGGCGTGCCTTCGTGCCCGGCGGATCGCGTGGCCTCGGGCTCGGCTGTGCCGTCGCCTTGGCCGAAGCGGGCGCGGAGGTTGTGATCGCCGCCCGCTCGGCCGATGCGGTGGAGGCGGCGGCCGCCGCGATGCGCGAGGCGGGCCATGCGGCGACGGGCGTGGCGCTGGACGTGACCGATCTGGCTGCCGTGGATGCCTTTCTCGACGGCGAAGCGCCCTTCGACATCCTGTGCAACGCCGCTGGCGTCGCGCGCCACGGGCCCGCGCTGGAGACGGAGCCGGACGATTTCGATGCCGTCGCCGCGCTGAACCTGCGCGCGGCCTACTTTCTGGCGCAGCGCGTGGCGCGGGGGATGGACCGGGGCGGGTCGATCATCCAGATCTCCAGCCAGATGGGCCATGTGGGCGGCGTGGACCGCGCCGTCTATTGCGCCACCAAGCATGGCGTCGAGGGCATGACCAAGGCGATGGCGATCGAGTGGGGGCCGCGCGACATCCGCGTCAACACGATCTGTCCCACCTTCATCCGCACGCCGCTCACGGCGGCGACCTTCGCCGATCCCGAGCGCCGCGCTTGGATCGACGAGAAGATCAAGTTGCCCCGCGTGGGCGAGGTGGAGGACATCATGGGGGCCGTCGTCTTTCTGGCATCGGAGGCGAGCGCGATGGTCACCGGGACCTCGCTGCTGGTCGATGGCGGGTGGACCGCGGGATGAGCGAGCCGACGAGAAACCGCAGGCGGGTGACCGCCGCCGACGTGGCCCGAGAGGCGGGCGTGAGCCAGTCCGCCGTCAGCCGGGTCTTCACCGAGGGCGCAAGCGTCAGCGGCCGCATGGATGCGCGCGTCCGCGAGGCGGCGGAGCGGCTGGGCTACCGGCCCAACGTGCTGGCGCGCAGCCTGATCACCGGGCGCACCCGGATCATCGGGCTGGTGGTCGCCTATCTGGACAATCCCTTCTACCCCGACGCGATCGAGAAGCTGTCGGCTGCGCTGCAGGAGGAAGGCTATCATCTGCTGATCTTCACCACCGGGCGCACCGAGATGGATGTGGACCGGATCTTCCAGGAGTTGATGGATTACCGCGTCGACGGGATCATCGCCGCGTCGATCAACCTGTCCGGCGATCTGGCCAAGCGCTGCCGGGAGGCGGGGATGCCGGTGGTCCTGTTCAACCGGGGGACGGATCAGGGCGGCATCAGCGCGGTCACCTCGGACAACGTCGCGGGCGGGCGCATGGTCGCGGAATTCCTGCTGCGCGGCGGACATCGGCGCCTCGCTCACATCGCGGGCTGGGAGGCCTCGAGCACCGGGCGGGACAGGTTGCAAGGCTTCCGCGATCACCTCAAGGGCGCCGGGCGGCCGCTCATGTACGTCGCCGACGGCGCCTATGACCGGCACAGGGCCTCCGAGGCGGCACGGTTCCTGATGGGGCAGGCGGTGCCGCCGGACGCGATCTTCGTGGCCAACGACCATATGGCCCTGGCGGTGATGGATTGCCTTCGCCACGATCTTGGCCTGCGCGTTCCGGAGGATGTCAGCATCGTCGGCTATGACGACGTGCCGATGGCCGGTTGGCCGTCCTACGACCTGACGACGGTGCGGCAGCCCACCCGCCGGATGGTGGAGGCCAGCGTGGCCGAATTGATGCGCCTGATCGCCGCCCCCGCGCGGCAGGCGACGACGACCCGGATCGACGGTCCGCTTGTGGTCCGCGGCTCGGCCCGCCTGCCGGAGGACCGGACGTGAAGGACACCCCATCCGAGCCGGACGAGGCCCGGTGGGCCGATATCCCCGCATACGTCATCGGCGTCACCAAGGAGATCTGGGAGGATCGCGGCGTCCACACCCTGACGCGCTACTATGCGCCTGCGATCGTGGTCCGCTCTCCGGCCTCGGTGGTGGTGGGCAACGACGAGGTGATCGGCGCGACGCTCGCCACTCTGGCCGAGTTTCCCGACCGCCAGCTTCTGGCGGAGGACGTGATCTGGTGCGACGTGCCACTGGCGCGGGGCGGCGGGCATCTGTCGTCGCACAGGCTGATCTCGACGGCGACCCATACCGGCGACGGCGTCTACGGGCCGGCCAGCGGGCGGACCTTCCGCTACCGCATCCTGGCCGATTGCCACATCACGGGGACCTGCATCGACGACGAGTGGCTGGTGAGGGATCAGGGCGCCATCGTGCGCCAGATGGGCCAGACCCCGCAGGACTTCGCCGCCGACCTGATCGAGCGGGAAGGGGGCGCGGAGCACTGCGTCAAGCCGCTGACACCGGAGCGGGACGTACCGGGCCCCTATACGGGCCGCGGCAACACCGACCCATGGGGCGCGCGTCTGGCCGAGGCGCTGGAGAGGATCATGGCCGCGGATCTGCGTGTCATACCTGAAATCTGGGACCGGGGGGCGGAGCTGGCCTATCCGGGCGGTGCGACAGGTCACGGCCACGGCGATGCGGATCGCTTCTGGACCCGCCTTCGGGCGGCCTTTCCAAAAGCGGAGTTCCGGATTCACCATGTCATCGGTCGGGAGGATCCGCTGATGGCCCCTCGTGCCGCTGTTCGCTGGTCGCTGTGGGGTCGTCACTCCGGCTGGGGCGGGTTCGGACGTCCGACCGGCGCGATGGTCTACGTGATGGGCATCACCCAGGCGGAGTTTGGTCCCCGTGGTCTGCGGCGGGAATGGACGCTGTACGACGAGGTCGCGATCTGGAAGCAGATCCACCTTCACGCCGCATGAGCGTATGTCATCCGACATCTGATTATGTCATAGATTTATGCGACATCGTGCCGCATGAGCGTAGACGTGTAGAGCGATGCATCCTCGGTGCGAGGGAATATCGGGAAAGGGACTTAGGGCCTGATAGGCCTTTAACGAGGGATCATGAGCGCTCTGTGCCGGAAGCAGACCGCGAAGGGGACGGCCCGTATCCGTCTTCGAACGGGCCACCGAGGCGGCGATTGCGGCGGAGTCGCGTCAAATTACGAATTTATGTCAGAAGACATGTTGAACCGCGGGCCGGGACTACCAATCTCATTTCCCTGAAGAGACCGGTTCGCGGTCGTCCCGGCCACGTTGGCCGACCACTTGCAATGCCCGACTTCCTTCATGCGAAGTCGGCCCCGAAAATCGAAGCGAAGAATGACCATTCGCGTGCAATTCCTGGACCCCGGTGGATTGTTCCGTCGGAAGGCGCCTCTGATCCGCCGCACGGTGGCGGAGGCCGTCGAGTACGTTCAAAGCGTCTCGGATCTTTCGGATGTCGACGTCATCGTCCACCCGGCCGATCATGGTCCGGACCAGTTCCTGATCTCCAGCTTCACGTCCAACCCGCATCACATCGATCTGGGCATCGAGCGCTCGCAGCTGTCGTCGGAAGAGCTGGAGAGCGAGCTGTTCCGGGTTGCCGTCCACGAGTTGCATCATGCCAAGCGGATGCGGGCCTTCTCTCGCTGGACGGTCGGCGAGTCCGTGATCCTGGAGGGACTGGCCCTGCTTGCCGATCACGTGGCGTCGGGCCCGCAGGACGAGGTGGACCGACCCCTGGCGAACGTCCAGGAGGCGGTGGATTACGTGCTCGCCCATCGAAACGAGCCGCTGGCGGGCCATCGCAACTGGCTCTACTCGCCCGAACCCGAACAGCCCGGTGCCGTGCACCGTGTCTATACTGTCGGCCATCTGCTGATGACCGGTGCGCTGAAGCGGCTGGACCTGAACGCCTGGGAGGCGGCGGATCTGCCCGCCGAGCAGTTGCTCGCCCCGGGCTTTGCCGAGCAGGGGCGCGCGGTCGCCTGACGGCGGGTCGGACGCACCCGGATTCCGTTTCCTTTCGCGGCCGGATCGCCATGCAGGCGGTCCGGCCGTTTTCCGTGCCAGACCGGCCTCACCCACAGGAGTGTTCCCGATGACCGCCCCGCAGATCGTCCGCTACGGCGAGTTGATCCCCTGCAAGACCGCCTTCATCGACGCCCACACGCCGGGCAGCGACCAGAAGGAGAATTTCACCATCATCGGCGGCGGCGTCTCCGAAAGCCCGGACCAGCATGTCCACATAGCCACGCCCCACGGGTTCAATATCGGCGCGGCGGGACAGCCGCCGCGCTGCCGCAACTCGCTTCATTCGCATCGGACGGCAGAGGTGTTCTTCGTGCTGTCGGGACGCTGGCGCTTCTTCTGGGGACGTTGGGGGGATGCGGGCGAGGTCGTGCTGGAGAAGGGTGACATCTTCAACATTCCCACCGGCATCTTCCGCGGCTTCGAGAACATCGGGGAGGATTACGGGATGATCATGGCGATCCTCGGTGGCGACGATGCCGGGGGCGGCGTCATCTGGGCCCCGCAGGTGATCGAGGACGCCAAGGATCACGGGCTGGTGCTGGGCGAGAACGGCAAGCTCTACGACACTAAGAAGGGGCAGGCGCTGCCCGACGGCGTCGCGCCGATGCCGCTGCTGACCGACGAGCAGTTGAAGGCCTATCCCGAGCCGACCACCGCGGAAGTCGTTCCGGGCTATGTGGCGCGCTACTGGGACATGGTGGCCCTGGCGGATCGCGCGCCGGTCGAGGTGATCGGCGCTGACGGGATCCTGCGCGACCGGCCCGGCTTCGAAGTCTATCTGGTCACGCGCGGGTCCGCGACCGAAGACCGGCACCGCCACGACCGTCCCTCGGTCCTGATGCCGGTCACGGGCCATTGGCGCGTGGAATGGGATGGAGGCGCCGATGTCCTGGCACCCGGCGACACGATGAGCGTCCCGGCCGATCTGGACCACGCGGCCTGGCCGTCGATGACGGGCGAGGCGGCGCTGTATCAAGTCGTCGGGACGGACGATCCGGCAGGGGCGACGTGGCGGGGATGATGCCGATCTGCCCGGACGGACTGGAGAATTCCGTCTCGGAGTGGCGCATGTCGCCCGGCCTCGTCCACGAGATCCGGGTGATCGCCCGGACGCCCGGTTGACGTCCCCTTTCCACCTCGCGGGACAGGTCGACATGCCAGCCTTGCCCTGACCCCTCCGGCATGGCACCCCCTCACGACTTCGTGAGGAGATCCCGATGCCCGTCCGCACCACCCACACCGGAAGTCTGCCGCGCAGCCAGGAGGTCGTTGATCTGATCTTCGCCCGCGAGAAGGGGGAACCTTACGACGAGGCGCTCTTCGACCGGACGATGCGCGCGGCTTGCGCCGAGACCGTGCGCCGGCAAGTCGAGGCCGGGGTGGACATTGTCAGCGACGGCGAGACGTCCAAGATCAGCTACGCCACCTACGTCAAGGATCGCTATACCGGCTTCGGCGGGGACAGCCCGCGCAACACGCCGGCGGACCTGAAGCTGTTTCCGTCCTTCTCGGCCCGATTGTCCCGGGACAAGGGCGCGCCGACCTATGCGCGGCCCATGTGCGTGGGCGAGGTGCGCTCCAAGGGGCACGGGGAGCTGCAGAAGGACATCGACAACCTGAAGGCGGCGATGGTCGCCCACGGCGCGGCGGAAGGGTTCATGAACGCGGCCTCGCCCGGTGTGATCAGCCTGTTCCTGCAGAACGACTTTTACCCGACGCGCGAGGCCTATCTGGCGGCGCTGGCCGACGCGATGGCCGAGGAATATCGCACCATCGTCGAGGCGGGGCTCTACCTGCAGCTCGATTGCCCGGACCTCGCGCTCAGCCGTCACATGCTCTTCACGGACCTTACGGACGACGAATTCCTGAAGGTCGCCGAGACCCATGTCGAAGCGTTGAATGGCGCGCTCGCCGGTATCGACCCGTCGCGGGTGCGGGTGCACATCTGCTGGGGCAATTACGAGGGCCCGCATGTCTGCGACATCGCGATGGACACGGTGTTCTCGACCTTCCTGCGGGTGAACGCGTCGCACCTGCTGTTCGAGACGTCGAACCCGCGGCACGCCCATGAATGGCGCGTCTGGCGGGACCGGGCGTCGGAGATCCCCGAGGACAAGGTGCTGATACCAGGCGTCGTCGATACCACGACGAATTTCGTCGAACATCCCGAAGTCGTGGCCGAACGGCTGGGCCGCTTCGTCGACATCGTGGGTGCCGAACGGGTGATCGCCGGCAGCGATTGCGGTTTCGGCACGTTTGCGGGGTTCGGGGCCGTCGACCCCGAGATCGCCTACGCCAAGCTGGGCGCGATGGCCGAGGGCGCCGCGCTGACGAACGCACGCGCCCGGAGCTAGAGCGACAACCGGGGTTCGACGCGCGGCACGGCCTTGGGCTTTTCGACCGATCGAAGGGCCGGCTCGCCGCGCGGGGGCGGGGCATCTGCGCGACGCTCTTCGCGCGCCTCGAGGCGGGCGCGCATCGCGGCGAGGTCGCGCGCGGCCGAGACCTGCGCGAAGGCGCCGATCGTCAGCGCAATCACGAGCAGGCCGCCCAATGCAAGTCCGCCGCCAGTGCCCATGAGCACGGCGTCGTTCTCGTAAAGCACCGCGCCGCGCCACGCGATCCACGCGCCAAAGACCAGAACGCACCAGCCGGCGACCGAAACGAGAAAGAGGATGACGCGCGAGACAGGCATGGCCGAACCCTGCGCGGCGGACCGGCCTGCGGCAAGCGATGCATTGTCGGCGCTCTGGAACGGGTAAACCTTTGCCGACGGCTCGCTAATGTGGGGGCCGAATAGCGGAGGCTCCATGACCGACATCCTGATCCTTCACATCGCCTGCCCGGACACGGAAACCGCATCGGTCCTCGGCGCCCGGCTGGTCGAAGAACGTCTCGCCGCCTGCACCCACGTTCTGGCGCCGCATGAGAGCCGGTATCGGTGGGCGGGGTCGGTCGCCTGCGAAGGAGAGGTCACGCTGCTCGCCAAGACGCGGGCGGAACTTGGCGATGCCGTCACGGCGCGTGTGACCGACCTCCATCCCTACGAGGTGCCGGCGATCCTGGGATGGAAGGCGGATTTCGTGTCCGCCGCCTATGCCGACTGGGTCCGGACCGAAACCCGCGCCCCCTGAGGCCGACGTTTTCGCAGGGATTGGCAGCAATCCGCCATATGCCGTTTTCGGCAGCTTGAGAGAATCCGGACGCTTGGCACCGTGGGCCCATTCTTCAACGGAATTGGAAGGGGGAAGATCTGTGTCTGACGAAATTGAGGACGATGACACCACCGAGAACGAAATCGTCGTGGTCGGCACCGTTGACGACGATGGCGGCGGAGGCGGCACTCGGCCGCCCCCCGACGACGAACCCGACGATCCGGACGAGGACGACACGCCAGAGATCGTCGTGACGGCGCGGCGCCCTTCCGAAGGGCAGGAGGATTTCGCCGACGACAACAATCCGTTCAACGACGGGGAGGCGCCGACTGCGGACACCGTGCTGGCCTGGCTCGAATGGCTATCCGAGTTGGGCGCAGTCGACTCGTTCTTTCTCGTCGAGCGGGATCCGGACGACCCTAGTGCGGGCTATACCGGCGAGTACGTCACGGATGACGGCGACCAGTACGCCTTCGAGTCGGACGGAGAGGACAATTACGGTCAGTACCAGGAACCGTCCCCGCCGCCGCCACCACCGCAGGGACCGCAGCTCGGATATCTGGACGAGTTCGATTGGATCCAGTCCGACGATCCGAACGTGCATCTGTTCTGACCCAGAGCGCATCCCAGAATGAAGAAGGCCCGCCGGAGAGGCGGGCCTTTGCATGTCCGGGGAAGCGGATCAGCGCTTGGAGAACTGGAAGCTCTTCCGGGCCTTGGCGCGACCGTACTTCTTGCGTTCGACCACGCGGCTGTCGCGGGTCAGGAAGCCGGCGGCCTTGAGCGCGCCGCGCAGCGACGGTTCATAGAGCTGCAGTGCCTTGGAGATGCCGTGCTTGACGGCCCCCGCCTGGCCCGACAGGCCGCCGCCCTTGACGGTGGCCATCACGTCGAACTGACCTTCGCGGTCGGTGATCTGGAACGGCTGGCGCAGGATCATCTGCAGCACGGGACGGGCGAAGTACTTGTCCATCTCCTTGCCGTTGACAGTCACCTTGCCCGAGCCGGGCTTAATCCAGACGCGGGCGACCGCGTCCTTGCGCTTGCCGGTCGCGTAGGAACGGCCGAGGTCGTCACGCACGGGTTCACGGGTGACTTCCTCAAGCGTGACAGCGTCGGAGCCTTCGGCGAGCGTCGAGGTATCGACGGCGCCCTTGAGGTCTTCGAGGGAGTTGATCTGGTCGGCCATGCGCTCAGCTCCGCGTGTTCTTGGGGTTCATCGACTTGACGTCCAGCACTTCGGGCGACTGGGCGTCGTGGGGATGCTCGGCACCGGCATAGACGCGCAGGTTGGTCATCTGCTTGCGCGACAGGCGGTTGCCCGGAAGCATCCGCTTCACGGCCTGCATCACGACCCGCTCGGGGTGCTTGCCTTCGAGGATCTGGCCGACGGTGCGGGACTTTATGCCGCCCGGATAGCCGGTGTGCCAGTAGACTGGCCGGTCGCGGTGCTTGCCGGTAAGCTGCACCTTGTCGGCGTTGATGACGATCACGTTGTCGCCCATGTCCATGTGCGGCGTGAAGGTCGCCTTGTGCTTGCCCCGCAGGCGGGTGGCCACGATCGAGGCGAGACGGCCCAGAACCACGCCCTCGGCGTCGATCAGGATCCACTTCTTGTCGATCTGGTCGGGGGTCATGGTGTAGGTCTTCATTCCCTCGCCCTTCCTTGTTCGTGTGAGAGCCGGAGGCGTCCGGCGGCGGATGGGCGGCTTTTAAGCGCGGCGCGAGCGGTGTCAAGTGGCGCGAACGGCGCGTTATCTATTTTCATCAAGGGGTTGCGTCTGGGGTGCAATTTTACCCCATGCACACGCGATGTGGAATGGCCTGTCCGGAAGCGGGCGCGGTGTTGCCGCACGTTGGGAATTGGACCGGCAAAGTGGTGGAGGCCTGGCGAGACCTAGACCCCCAGCCCCTCCGGCGGATGGTCGAGCAGGTCGCGCAGGCGGATCATCGCAGCTTCGAAGCTGGCCAGCGACACGCCCGCATTCACCGCGAAACGCACCGCGTGGGGGGCGTTGGCATCGCGGTCGGCATATTCCTCGGCGGCCCGGATCTTGATGCCGGCCGCCTCGGCCGCGCGGCAGAAGGCCGAGGCGCGCCAGCCGCTGGGCAGGTTGAGCCACACGAACGAGACGTCCGGGCGCCATTTGAGATCGTGTCCCTCCAGCACGCGGGCGGCGACTTCAACGTAGCGACGGACCACGTCGCGCGTCTCTTCCATCAGGGCGGGGAGGTCCGAATGGACCAGCAGCTTGGCTGCGAGGTCGCTCATGGGTGTGGCGAGGCCGAAGGAATTGTACTCGGCCGCTCGCTGCAGGGCGAGGCGGCGTTCGGGCGGGGCCAATGCGAAGCCGAGCCGGAGGGCCGGCGTGATCGTCTTGGCGATGGACGAGACGTGCCACGTCCGTTCCGGCGCAAGCAGACGGTAGGTCGGCAGCTTGGCCTTCTCCATCATGTAGCAATCGTCTTCGAGGATCTGGATGTCCGCCTCGCGCGCGATGGCCGCGATCCGGCGGCGCCGATCCTCTGGCATGTGGGCGCAGGTCGGGTTCTGGACATCCGGCGAGGTGCACAGGATCTGGACGTCCGACCTCCGCACCGCCTGTTCGAATGCTTCCGGGACGATGCCCTGCTCGTCGATGGCGACGGTAGCGATTTCGGCACGCAGCATCTCTGCCATGCGGCGGAAGCCGGGATAGGCCAACTCTTCCAACAGGACGACGGGACGGCGGCCGCGCAGGACGGCTTGCAGGACCAGGGCGATGCCGTGCTGGCCGCCATGGGTCAGGGCGATATCGTCGGGCTCGACCGGGCCCAGCATCGGGTTCTGGAGGAAGGCCGCCGCCGCTTCGCGCGCCGGGCGCTCGCTGGCATGGACGGGATAGTGCATCAGGCCGGAGGGCGGATCCTGCGCCACCTCGGCCAGCAGATCGCGGATCAGATAGGTCTGCCCGACCGAAGGCAGGTGCGGCGAGAGCAGATTGACCGCATAATTATCCCCGCCCGTCTTGTGCGGCGTGGCATCGACGGCGAGGGCCTGGAACTCCTGATAGATCGGGGCAGGAGGGCCGGGCTCGGCGACGAAGGTGCCGCGGCCGACGGCGGCCTCCAGCACGCCCTCTTCGGTCAGGCTTCGATAGACGCGGGCAACGGTGCCGGGCGTGACGCCCACGCGCCAGGCCAGATCGCGGACGGGGGGCAGACGCGTGCCGGGCGTCAGGCGGCCCCGTTCGATCGCCGCCCGCACGGCGCCTTCCAGGACGACGTATTTCGGGCGGGGGTCCGAGCCGAACTCCACCTCGATGACATTCTCATCCGTGATTGTAACCATGACAATGTTTCTCTGGATCGAGGCGGAACAGGATTGTATCTATATCCCGTAGCTGATCGCTACGATTGTATCAATACACTTCCGCAGACGGAGATCCCGAAAGGAACACGCCATGGCCGCCCCCGCCTTCGAACATCCCGCCCTGAACGCCCACGCCCTGCCGACCGCTTCGCCGGTGACGCAGGCGCTGTTGTCGGCTGCGGTGACGCTGGCGAAGTGGGAGACGCGCGCCCGCACCCGCGCCGCCCTGCGCGAGCTTCCTGCCGAACGTCTGCCGGATATCGGCTTGACCACCGCCGAGGCGCTGCACGAGGGGGCCAAGCCCTTCTGGCGGGCCTGACCGCGACCACAGCGCAACACCCGTTCTCTTCCCCCCTGGCCGGACGCTTCCCCCGATGGACGTCCGGTCCTTTTTTTTGGTCAGGTGAACCTGCCGGGGGCTGCGGCGTTATGTCCGCGACCTGCAAGGAGGAAGACCATGACCGGCCGTATTGCCGCATTCATCGGATTCGTAACGCTTATCACGGCGCCGTTCTTCGCGCTGGCCGAGGGCGAGATGAAGGATGTCGCCGTCGTGTGCGAGACCGCCGAGGGCGGCGTCGCCTGCCAGGTGCAAGCCGATGTTCCCCTGTTCTGCGTGGCGGTCGGACCCGATGACGAGCCGCGCGCGAACTCCACCGTGACGGCCGGGACCGGTCTCGCGGTGTTCAACGGTGTCGTGACAGAGGATGTCGCCGCCATCCGGTGCCGGACGGTCGGCTAACGCGGCGGGATCGAATAGGTGAGCGAGGCGCGCGCGACCGCCTCGACCACGCCTTCGGAAAAGATCAGGACATCGCACACGGCGAGGACCCGGCCGAGCTTGAGCAGCCGGGTCTCGCATCTCAGCGGCGCGTCTGGTGCCGGCTTTCGCATGAAGTCGATCGAGCAATTGGTCGTCACGGCCAGCGCCACGGGACCGATCCGCGACAGGATCGCGAGATAGGCGCCCACATCCGCCAGCGCGAACATGGTAGGGCCGGAAACCGTGCCGCCTGGCCTCAGATGACGTTCGGCGACGTCGAGCCGGACCGTGACGCCGTCATCCGTCACCTCTTCGACGATGAACTCGCCCTTCACCTGAAGGAAATGCGTGTCGAGGAACGCCATCAGCGCCGCCTCGTCCATCTTTATGTTTGCGTCCCCGTCCATCGCGCCGCACCCTGCGACGCGAAGGAGGGCGCGTCAAATGTCGGATCTGCTGCTGCAAGAGGTTGACGGAGAGATCGTCCGCCTGACCCTGAATGACCCCGGGACGCTGAACGCGCTGTCCGATGAGATGCTCGCCGCGCTGGGCGGCGCCTTGGAGCGGATCGCCGTGTCGGAGGCCGGGGTGGTCGTGCTGCGGGCGGAGGGACGCGCCTTCTGCGCCGGGCATCACCTCGCACAGATGCAGGCCATGCGGCAGGCTCCCGACGGCGGGGCGGCGGCCTTCGGCGATCTGTTCGACCGGTGCGCGGCCGTCATGCGGGCCATCCGCGAGCTGCCGCAGCCGGTGATCGCACAGGTGCATGGGCTGGCCACAGCCGCCGGATGCCAGCTTGTGGCGACCTGTGACATGGCGGTGGCGTCGGACGAGGCGCGGTTCGGGGTGAACGGGGTGGATATAGGGCTTTTCTGCTCGACCCCGATGGTCGCTTTGAGCCGCAATGTGGGGCGCAAGCGTGCCTTCGAGATGCTGGCCACCGGCCGGTTCCTGTCCGCGTCCGAAGCCGAGGAGGCCGGCCTGGTGAACCGCGTCGTCCATGCCGACCATTTGGCCGACGACGTGGACAACCTTGCCCGGACCGTCGCGTCCAAGCTGCCGGCCGCCGTTCGCATCGGAAAGGGGGCGTTCCACGCCCAGGCCGAGCGGCCGGTCGAGGAAGCCTATGCGCTGGCCCGCGAAGCGATGGTCCAGAACCTCGCCGATGCGGATACGGCCGAAGGGATACAGGCCTTTCTCGAAAAGCGGCCTCCCGGCTGGACGCGCGGTTAGGGCGCGGCTAGCTGGCACCATGCGTATCCTCATCACGAACGACGACGGCATCGGCGCCCCCGGGCTCGAAGTCCTGACCGAAATCGCCCACGACGTTGCCGGCCCGGACGGAGAGGTCTGGACCGTAGCGCCGGCCTTCGAGCAATCGGGCGTCGGGCACGCGATCAACTACGTCCGCCCCTCGATGGTCCAGCAGATCGGGCCGCGGCGGATCGCGGTCGAGGGCTCTCCGGCGGATTGCGTCCTCGCGGGCCTCGGCGAACTGGTGGACGGGCCGGTCGATCTGGTCCTGTCGGGCGTGAACCGGGGGAACAACGCGGGTGAGAACACGATCTATTCCGGCACCATCGGCGCGGCGATCGAGGCGGCGCTGCAAGGCGTGAACGCCATCGCACTCAGCCAGTTCTACGGTCCCCGGAACGTGCAACTCGACGATCCGTTCGAGGCGGCGCGCGCCACCGGCGCGGATCTCGTCCGACGTCTGATCGAGGGCGCGCCCTGGGGCGGCGACACCTACAAGCTGTTCTACAATGTCAACTTCCCGCCCGTTCCCGCGGACGGCGTGCGCGGGGCGCTGGCGGTGTCGCAGGGCTATCGCGGCGACGGACGCATGGGCGTGACGCCGCAGACGGCGCCATCGGGCCGCAAGTATCTGTGGATCAGCGGCAGTGCCCAGGGCGAGGCGACAGCCGAGGGGACGGACGTCCACGCCAACGTGAACGGCTGGACAAGCGTGACGCCCATGCGCTGCGACCTGACGGATCACGAGGTCCTCGCGGCGATGAACGGCGTGCTCGACTCGCCGACCGACGGGTGACGCCCGAACAGGTCATGCGGCGCATCTACGCGCTTCGCTCGCGCGGGGTGACGGATGCGCGCGTGCTGACCGCCTTCGAAAAGATCGACCGGGCCGAATTCGTGCCCGCCACCTTTGCGGAACGGTCCGAAGAGGATGTGCCCCTGCCCATCGCATCGGGGCAGACGACCAGCCAGCCCTCCGTCATCGGCCTGATGGCGCAGGCCGCCCGGATCGGCCCTCGCGACAAGGTGTTGGAGATCGGGACAGGCACGGGCTTTCAGGCCGCGATCCTCTCGCGCCTCGCCCGGCGGGTCTATTCCGTCGAGCGCCACGCCCCTCTGGCCAGGGCGGCACGGGCCAATCTCGAACGCCTCGGCATCACCAACGTGACCGTCATCACCGGCGATGGCACCCGCGGCCTGCCCGAGCAGGCGCCCTTCGACGCGATCCTCGTCTCCGCCGCCGCGGAGGATCCGCCCGGTCCGCTGTTGAGCCAATTGCGAGAGGGGGGTAGCATGGTGCTGCCCGTCGGCGTGTCGGATGCGGTTCAGACCCTCATCAAGGTCACGCGGACGGAAGACGGATACGAGTACGACGAATTGATGCCGGTGCGCTTCGTGCCACTGGTGGATGGGGTGGAACAGGACTGAAGGGCCTGACGCCCCCGGGGCAGGAGGATCGGATGACCGATCGCATCAGCGCGCGCAGGCCGCGCCTTTCGACATATCCCCGCCTTGCGGCGGCGACGCTCGCTTTGGGGGTGCTCGGCGCCTGCGACACGCTCAGCCGGCTGGATCTGGATCTTCGCGACAACGCGGTGGGCGCGCTGGATACGTCCGAGGCGGCGCTTCGGGCGGCCGCTGACCGGCCGGAGCCGGACGCGAACGGATTGATCACCTATCCGACCTATCAGGTCGCGGTCGCCCGGCGGGGAGACACGGTCACGGACGTGGCGCAGCGGATCGGCGCCGATGCGGCCGAACTGGCGCGCTTCAACGGCGTGACACCCGACGCGCGGCTGAACCGGAACGCGGTGCTGGCCTTGCCGAGCCGGGTGAACCCGGCCGCGTCGGGCGGGCAGCGCGATATCGCCTCGATCGCCGGGCAGGCCATCGACCGGGCCTCGGCCTCGCAGGCGGCCGCTCCCCTCGACGTGCAGGGCGGGGCAGAGCCGGTCCGTCACCAGGTCGCGCGCGGGGAGACGGCATTCTCCATCGCACGTCTCTACGGGGTGACGCCGCGCAGTCTGGCGGATTGGAACGGTCTCGGCCCAGATCTCGCCGTGCGTGAGGGGCAGTTCCTGCTGATCCCGCTGGTCATCGGCGACAATGGGTCCGAAGTCGTGGCCGAGCCCGGCTCGGGATCCGAGACGCCACTGCCGCCCTCGGCGTCCTCGGCCCTGCCGGACGCGGTGGAGGCCCAGTCGCTGCCGGAAAGCCCGCAGCTCGACCAGTTCCGGACCGAAGAGAGCGCAGCGGCCTCCCAGCCCAGCGGCGTCCGCGAGCCCGTGACCACGGAGCCGGAGGAGAGCGGCAGCGTCAGCTTCCAGCGTCCGGTGAACGGGTCGGTGCGCGAAGGCTTTTCGGACCGCAACGAAGGGATCGACTACAACGCCCCGGCCGGCGCGCCTGTCGGGGCCGCGGCGGACGGACGTGTCGCGGCGATCACCCGCGATACGGATCAGGTGCCGATACTTGTCCTGCGCCACGGTGACGGGTTGCTGACCGTCTACGCGAATATTCAGGACATCCGCGTCGACAAGGGCGATACCGTCCGCAAGGGCCAGCGGATCGCCAGCGTCGGCGAGGGCGACTTCCTGCATTTCGAACTGCGTCAGGGCCTCGATCCGGTCGATCCGTCGCGCTTCCTTCGCTGATGCCCCCTGAGGCGGTCCGGCCCGTGGTCGGATCGCCCTGTGGCTGTGTTCTTTGCCGCGAGGTACGAAAAGGCGCCGGCGTACCTTCAAACCGGGTCCGGAACCACGTAAGTAGGTCGGGAATGATTTCGTCCGGACGGGCGTCGAGGGAGTAGGGAAATGCTGAACAACATCGGCCTGCCGGGCCTTCTGCTGATCGCCGTGGTCGTGCTTGTGCTCTTCGGGCGCGGCAAGATCTCTTCGCTGATGGGCGAGGTCGGCAAGGGGATCACTGCTTTCAAGAAGGGCGTCAAGGACGGCTCGGAAGATGACGAGGCCGCCGAGATCGCGGATGGCACCGCCGCCCGCAACGTGACCCCTGAGGCGGAGAAGGAGAAGGCCTGAGCCTTCTCTGATCCATGCTAGATCTCGGCTGGAGCGAGCTTCTCGTCATCGGCATCGTGGCGCTGATCGTGGTGGGTCCGAAGGACCTCCCCGTCATGTTCCGCAAGCTGGGCGAGTTCACGGGCAAAGCCCGACGGATGGCGCGCGAGTTCCAGTCGGCGATGAACGATGCCGCCCGCGAAAGCGGGGTGGATGAGGTGTCAAGCGACCTGCGCAAGATCGCCAACCCCAAGAAATACGGCATCGACGCGATCAAGGACGCCACCAAGGACCTGACGAGATGGGAACCGGACGAGACGACCGGCCCCCATACAAAGGCTCTGTCCGAAGAGCGTGAGGCGCAGCGCGCCAAGATCGAGAAGGCGCAGGCCGACGCCGCTCTGGCACGCCAGGCCCGGGAACGCGACGCGCTGCAACCTGATCCCGCCTCGCCGGAGCCGCCCGCGGAACCGGACGCGCCCGTTGAGAAGGCCGATAGCGCATGAGCGCCGCCGACGAAGACGAAAGCTACATCGAAAGCTCTTCTGCACCGCTGATCGAGCATCTGGCGGAACTTCGGACACGGCTGATCCGCGCGGTGATCGCGTTCCTGATCGCGATGGTCGCGTGCTTCACGGTTGCCGAGCCGATTCTCAACTTCCTGGCCGAGCCTATCGCTGACGTCTTGCGCGCGCGGGGCGAGAATCCGCAGCTCATCTTCACGGCGCCGCAAGAGAAGTTCTTCGTTCTGATCCGGATCAGCGTGATCTTCGGCCTGGGTCTCAGCTTTCCGGTCATCGCGCATCAGCTCTGGCGCTTCGTCGCGCCCGGTCTCTACAAGTCGGAACAGCGCGCGTTCCTGCCCTTCATCATCGCTTCACCCGCGCTCTTCATGCTGGGCGCAGCCTTTGCCCATTATGTCGTGACGCCGCTGGCGATGAACTTCTTCATCGGTTTCTCGGATGCGATCCCGGCGCTGGTGAACATCATCTCGGGCACGGACACGGTGGCCGAGATCGAGAATGAAGAGCTTCGGACAGTGTTCCTGGGTTCGGTGCGGGAATCGCTGGACCTGTCGCTGAAGTTCATCATGGCGTTCGGGCTGTGCTTCCAGTTGCCGGTCTTGCTGACGCTCATGGGAATGGCCGGGCTGGTCAGCGCCGAAGGGCTGGGCAATGTCCGCAAATATGCGGTCGTCGGCATTCTGGTGCTTGCCGCGCTCGTCACGCCGCCGGACGTCATCACCCAGATCATTCTGTTCGTGGTGGTCTACGGCCTGTACGAAGTGTCGATCCAGCTTGTCCGCATCGTGGAGCGGCGCCGCGACGCGCGCCTGCGCGCCGAGGGGGTGCTGGACGACGAGGATGATGCCGATCTCCCTGAGGAGCGTTCGTGAGCGAGCCGCTGGAGCGGATCGCAGACGCGCTGGAACGACTGGCACCGCCGGCGGCCTCCGCGCCGGACTGGAGCGCTTCAGCCTATGTGTGGCACGCCGATCCCGACCGGCTGACGCCGGTGGCGCGGGTGAACCGCATCCCCCTGACCCTGCTGGTCGGGATCGACCGGCAGCGCGACACCCTGCTGGGCAATACGCGGCGTTTCGCGAACGGGCTGCCCGCGAACAATGCGCTGCTGTGGGGCGCACGGGGGATGGGGAAGTCGTCTCTTGTGAAGGCCGTGCATGGGGAACTCGAAGCGACGGACCTCAAGCTGGTCGAGTTGCAACGTGAGGATATCTCCACCGTCGGGCGGCTGCTGACGCTGCTTCGGGACGCGCCGCATCGGTTCGTGCTCTATTGCGACGACCTGAGCTTCAGCCATGATGATGCCGCCTATAAGTCGCTGAAGGCGGTGCTCGACGGCGGGGTCGAAGGGCGGCCGGACAATGTCGTCTTCTACGCCACCTCGAACCGTCGCCACCTGATGCCGCGCGACATGATCGAGAATGAACGCTCCAGCGCGATCAACCCGGCCGAAGCGGTCGAGGAAAAGGTCTCCCTCTCGGACCGGTTCGGGCTGTGGCTGGGTTTCCATGCCTGCGATCAGGATGCATACCTCGCGATGATCCGTGGCTATTGCGATGCCTACGGCCTTGATGTCGCATCGGACGACCTGCGCGCGCAGGCGATCGAGTGGCAGGCCACGCGCGGCGGCCGCTCCGGTCGGGTCGCATGGCAATTCTTCACCGACCTGGCGGGACGGCACGGCATTCGGCTTTAGGGAAACCTTCACAGCCGCGGCGCATTGAGGAATCATAGCGCAGGAGAATTCCCATGGCCGCCACCGCTCGCGATACGCTGACATCCGCCGCGCTCGTCCTGAGTTCCATCCTTCTCGCAGTGGTGGCTCCCACTGGTCTGATGGCCCTCGCTGCCATCCTTGCCTTGCTGCGCATCATGTGGATCGAGGAAAATATCGCCGAAGATCTGACCGATATCCGCGACATGCCCGCCGGATACGGAAGGGCGCGTGCTTTGCACGCACCGTTGATGCTGGCGACGGCCTTGCGGGTCGAGGCGCAGGGATGGTCTGTCTTCCTGCTGGGCACGCTGACCGTCTGGTTTGGTCGGACCTTCTCGCCCCTGCTTGGAGGGCTCGCCGTCTTGGCTCTCGTCGCCTGCGCGTTGCGGCGGGCGGAGCGCTGCGTAGGCGGTCTCGTCTGTCTCGAAGCGGGGCGGCCGCTGCCGGAAAAGGTGCTCTTCGCGCCCGCCCCCCTGTCCTCGGCGGCGGTGAACCGCCGCAAGTAGGTCTATTCCGGCATCAGGTTCAGAACTGCGCAGGCGACCCGGTCGCCCGCCGCGCCGCTGGGCTGACTTTCGTAGTCGTCCGGGCCGGCATGGATGATCAACGCCGCCCCATCGGGATCGCGCAGGTGCTCTTCGACCGACAGCGAGGCCACGGCGAATGCCTCCATCGCAAGGGCGCCGTCGTCCTGGACGTAGGCGTTGGGCAGGTCACCGGGATGGGGGCCGCCCTCGACGAGGCCATGGTTGGCATCTCCGGCGATGTGGCCGCCCGCAGAGGTGAAGTCGCCTTCGCATTCGCCGACTTCGTGCAGATGCACGCCATGGGTGCCGGGGCTGATGCCGTTCGCCGTGACGATGATCCGGACGATCCCGCTCGCCGTTTCGAAGATCGAGGTCGAGCCGATGATCTCGCCCTCACGGTTCTGGATGTCGCCGGTCACGCGGGCGCCGACATGGGCGTCGGCCAGAAGCGGCGTCGCGAAAAGAGCAAGGGCGGCGGTCAGGCGAAACATGAGTGGTCTCCGTCGTTGGTGCGCTGTTGAGAATAGTCCGCCACGCGCAGCCGCCCAGGGACATCGGTCGCGATCCACCCGGCGGCGGACCGAAATGCGGGCACCCGGTCGAGCGCGATACTCGAAGCCGGGGCGCGTGGACCATCAGAGGCGCGCCGATCATCCGTGATCGCGCCTTGTCGGACCAGGCCAGTCCCCCGGTGGACCGCTCCTTCGCCGCGCCCGCCGGCGTAGACCCGGCTCTTGAGGATGTGCCCGTGATCGCACGGGGGATGCGTCAGCCGGCAGCAGGGCGATTATGGCGGCGGGCCACGAACTCCTTGGCCGTCTCGACCGCTACGGCGGCGTCGCGGCAATAGGCATCGGCACCGATGGCCTTGCCGAACTCCTCGTTCAGCGGCGCGCCTCCGACCAGAACGATGTAATCGTCGCGGATACCCCGCTCGACCATCGTGTCGATCACCACCTTCATGTAGGGCATCGTCGTCGTCAGCAGGGCGGACATACCGAGGATGTCCGGCTTTTCGGTGTCGAGGGCGCCCAGATACTTGTCGACATCGTTGTTGATCCCGAGGTCAACCACCTCGAAGCCCGCGCCCTCCATCATCATGCCGACGAGGTTTTTGCCGATGTCGTGGATGTCGCCCTTCACTGTTCCGATGACCATCTTTCCGACCTGCGGCGCGCCGGTCTCGATCAGCAGAGGCTTCAGGATCGCCATCCCGCCCTTCATCGCATTCGCCGCCAGCAGCACTTCGGGGACGAACAGGATCCCGTCGCGAAAGTCGTTGCCGACGATGGTCATGCCGCCGACAAGCGCCTCGGTCAGGATGCGGTAGGGCTCCCACCCGCGATCGAGCAGGATCGTCACGCCTTCCTCGATCTCGTCCTTGAGGCCGTCATACAGGTCGTCGAACATCTGCTGGACCAGCTCGTCGTCCGGCAGCTCGCTCAGGATGATCTCGTCGTCTTCGTCGGACATCAGGGCCTCCGTCTTGCAGGCAGGTGTGGAATGGCGCGGCCCGCTGGACAGCGCGGAAAGCGACTTCCGGCGGTCAGGCGGCGACGCTCTTGCGCCTGCAGGGTTAATGTTCTATTTATGTTCTCATTCCGCAGCACCCCGGGGGATGCAAAATGGGACAGGCTTTCCGCAGTTTCGATACGCCCGCGCCGGTGCAGGCGCGCGGCGCCGTGTCCAACCTTGCCGGGCGGTTCGAGCCCTATTCCTACGACGCGCCGTTGCCCGGCCGCATGCGCACGGAATTGCGGGAGGAACGCGCCGGCCGCATCGTATCGACCAACCGCTCCCCCGATCTGGGTTTCGACCGTTCGATCAATCCCTACCGGGGATGCGAGCACGGCTGCATCTATTGCTACGCCCGTCCGACCCACGCTTTCCTCGGCCTGTCGCCGGGGCTGGACTTCGAGACGCGGATCACCGCCAAGACCGATGCGCCCGAGGCGCTGCGGCGTGAATTGTCGCGCAAGGGTTACGCGCCGCAGACCATCATGCTGGGGGCGAATACCGACCCCTACCAGCCGGCAGAGAGGGACCGCGCCATCACCCGCGGTCTGCTGGAGGTGCTGCGCGATTTCCGCCACCCGGTCGGCATCACCACCAAGGGCACCCTGGTCGAACGGGATGCGGACATCCTGGCAGAGATGGGGCCGGAGCTTTGCCGCGTCGGCCTGTCGGTCACGACGCTGGACGCCGATCTCGCCCGGCGGTTGGAGCCGCGGGTGCCCGCCCCGGCGCGGCGTCTCAAGGCGATCGAGACGCTGGCCAAGGCTGGTATTCAGGTGCGTGTGATGGTCTCGCCGATCATTCCGGGCCTGACCGACCACGAGGTCGAGGCCGTCCTGTCGGCTGCCCGAGAGGCGGGCGCCGTGGCTGCCAGCATGATCCCCCTGCGACTGCCGGCAGAAGTCGCGCCGCTTTTCGAGGAATGGCTGCGGACCCATGTCCCCGGCGAGGCGCGCAAGGTCCTGAACCGGGTCCGGCAATTCCACGGCGGCAAACTCTATGACGCGGGGTTCGGCCACCGGATGCGGGGGCGAGGAGTTCATGCGGACCTGCTCCAGCAACGGTTCCGGCGGGCGTGCGAGGCCGAGGGGCTCAAGCTGCGGATGCCGAACCTGCGCACCGACCTGTTCGAGGTGCCGGCCGGGGCAGGGGCCCAGCTGGCCCTCTTCTGAACGACGGAATGCCCGGCATGCGACCCGTGCCGGGCGGGCTGGCGCGCCCTGCGGGACTGCCCCCTGCGGGGCGCCCGCCCACTGCGCTGCGGTTCTCATGCGGGCGCCGCCGCTGCGCGGATCGCAGCGTGGTCGGAGCCATGATACCCGTCGATACGGTTCGTGCCGATCCAGTCTTCGGGGATCAACACGTGGTCGATCCGCAGCGGCAGGATCGCGACGTGGTAGCTGGGCCGCAAGGCGGGCAGGGCGCGCGTCCCGGTCGCCTCTGCGATCCGGCGCAAACTGGCGGACCAGCGCGTCTGGTTGAAATCGCCACCCAGCAGGACGGGCCGGGGCAGGGCGCGCAGCACCGGCAGCAGCGCATTCACCTGCGACGCCTGGCGGCTGGGCCAGGGCCAGTGCAGATGCAGCGACACGATTGTCGCCTCACCGCTCGGCAGGGCAGCCCGGACCCAGGCGATGCCTTCCGCGCAGCCGGTCTCCAGGATCGGGTGCGGCGTTGCGACGACTTGCCCGCCGACCCGCGTGAAGGGGCAGTGATGCAGCATCCAGCCGGCAGGGAGGCTCAGTGCTTCCGGCACAAGCACCTCCTGCAACGTCGCCACGTCCGCCCTTTCCAGTCGGGCGAGGTCGGTGATCCCGCTGTCGAAGCGAAGGTTGTGCTGGACGAGCGCAACGTCTGCGCTGTCTTCCGGAAGGCGACCCGGCCATGCGGCCTGCGCGACGGGGATTGCCCCCGCGGCCAGAACGCCCAGCGCGGCGAGGCGCGGCCAGCCCCGACCCAAAAGCGCCGCCAGAAGCGAGGCGCCGACTGCCAGCGGCAGGCCGACCCCGAGGCTGTCGAGAAACGGTGTCCATCCTCCGGCCCATCCCCCCAGCACTGGCGGGATCGAGAGAATCAGCAGGGCCAGCGCGGCCACATTTCGCACGCTCACGCGGTGCTGCGGCGCCGCCGGCGCGGACGGTCCGAAGTCTTGGCCGCGATGCCGTCCCCCTCGGACGAGAAGCCGCCCAGCTTGGCCGCGATCTCTTCGAGGGCAGGGGGGGCACCCTTGGGCACGGTTTCCAGCGCGGCGCGCATCTTCTCGAGATGGGCGGGCGTCGTTCCGCAGCAACCGCCGATGATCCGCGCACCGGCATCGCGGGCCAGCAGCGCATAATCGGCCATCAGGTCGGGCGTGCCGTCATAATGGATATGCCCGTCCACATATTTCGGAATGCCCGCATTCCCCTTGGCGACCAATGGCCCGGCGCCTTCGCCGAAGCCCAGAACCGTGCGCACCAGATCCGAGGCGCCCACGCCGCAATTCGCGCCGTAGGCCACGGGGGGATGGGGCAGGCGGCCGACGAGGCGGGTCATCTCGGGCGCGGCGGTCCCCATCATGGTGCGCCCTGCCGTGTCGAAGCTCATGGTGATGACCCAGGGCATCCCGGCGAGCCGGGCCGCCTCGGCGGCGGCCTTCATCTCTTCGGGGGCGCTGATCGTCTCGACCCACAGGACGTCGGCGCCGCCCGCTTTCAGACCCTCCGCCTGCTCGTGGAAGATCTCTACCGCCTGATCGTGGCTCAGCGGGCCCATCGGCTCCATGATCTCGCCCGTGGGACCCATGCTGCCCGCGACAACGACGGGACGTCCGGCGGCATCGGCCACCTCGCGGCCCAGCTCGGCGCCCATCCGCGACAGCTCGGCCGCGCGATGGCCCGCATCGTGCAGCTTGAGCCGGGCGCGGTTCGCGCCGAAGGTGTTGGTCAGGAAGATATCCGATCCCGCATCCACCGACCCGCGATAGAGATCCCTGATCCGGTCCGGATGGTCCTCGTTCCAGAATTCCGGCGCGTCGCCGGACGACAGACCTGCATTGAACAGGTTCGTGCCGGTCGCGCCGTCGGCAAGCAGCCAGTCACGATTCGTCAGAAGGGCGGTCAGGGCGTCGGACATGAGGTCTCCGCGTGTGAAGTCGGGCCTCCCTCGCGCGCGCGGATCGCAGACGCAAACGCATATTCGTCATGATCTTGTTGAGCCTGCCAACGGTCGTAGGATTAACCGTCATCGGCCCAACTTTCGCCGCTCTCTCCAATCATTGATCACGGACAGCGAGCGGACGGAGCGGGAATTGGCGCAGTTTCTGGAACAGAGGGCGAAGGCGGTGAACGGACCGGCCTACAGGCGGACCCATGCGATCGCCACGGTCGCTCTGATCGTGGCCTATGCCGACCGTGAGCTATCCGAGGAAGAGATCGAGGCGGTTGCCGACGAATTGATCCCGATCGCGCAGCGCCACAGCCTCGCGGTCATCATGCCCGACCCGGATCTCGCCCATGCGATCGCCAGCGACGTCCGCGAGCGGATCGCCGATTACGGCGAGGCCGAGGTGTTCGAGCAGGTCCGCGCGGACCTCGACGAGACCGCCGCCCGCGTGGCGATCACCCTCGCCGCGCAGGTCGCCGCGCTGAATGGTACGATCGGTCCCGACCAGATGGCCCTTCTGGGTCCCATCGCCCGCCAGTTGGGGATCGACGCGTCCGAAAGGGATGGGCTTATCGCCGACGCCATGCGCGTCGTGCAGGCCGATCTGGCGGTGTAGTCCGCAGATGGGCTTGTTCAGACGGGGCAGCACGACGGTCGCAGAGTCCGTCCCACGGGCCACGCCCGTCCCGGATGGCGTGCGCCTGTCGGCCTTCGTCATCCTGGACGAGCCGCTGCAGTTCCGCGTCCGGCACCTGATCGTGGCCCTGCGCGAGGATTTCCCCGAACTGACATGGCATGAAGAGGACGAGACAGCCGCCGAGGATTTCGACAGTGAAGAACAGGTCGACGCCTCTGTCCTGTGCGGTGCGGCGGCCGGATCGGTCCGCATCAACAACAAGCCCGGCTTCGACTTCCGCCCCGACCAGCGGCTCCTGTCTGTCAATCAGGTCGAACGCCCCACGGCCGAGCGGCTGGCCCGGGCCGCCTCCTATCTGAACGTCGCCATCGAGGTGCCGCCCGGCGACCCCGCCGCCCTCCACGAAGCGGCGCGCTATCTCGCCGCGACGGTCGCGGTTCTGGCCCGCATGCCGATCGCGGCGGCTGTCGTCTGGCACGAGGCCGCGCGTGTCGTCCCGGCGCGGCGCTGGGTGAAATGGGCCAAGGAGGTGCGCCAGGGATCGCTTCCGTGGCTGGGAATGTCGCTGCTGCTGGCGGCGCCCGATCCCGTCGGATCCGATACGGTGACCGTTCGGACGCAGGGCTTCGCCACGTTCTCGGGCGCCGAGGTCGAGCTGCGTCAGGCCCCGATGGACATCGCCGCCGCCAAGAGCCTTGCGCTGACCGCCGGTGTCATGTGCAGCGAGTTGGGGCACGATTTCCGCGACGGCGACACGATGTCCGGGCCCGCCGGGCCGGAAGACGAAGCGGCGTTCACGATCCGCTACATCCCAGCCGCCCGCCATGCGACAGGCGCGGCCCACCGCGTCCTGATCCACCGCGACAGCCCTTTCGATCACGTCGCGGCGTTCGGCCCCATGAAGTCCGGCCCGGGTGCGCAGCATGACCGGGAGGACGGCGGCTGGCTCAAGCGACAGCTTCGCCGCGCCTGAGACGTCAGCAAGGTCTACGGGGCGGGGACGGTCAGGTCACCTCTTCCATGATCTGCTTCTTGGCCACCGTCATGAGTTCGGCCATCTTCGCGCGGATCTCGGCTTCGGTCGCCCGGTCGCCCAGATCGCCGGAGACCTTGCGGAACACGTCCTCGTCGCCGGCCTCCTCGAAATCGGCCTTCACGACCTCCTTGGCATAATCGGCGCGCTCGTCGCCCGACTTGCCCAGCAGATCCCCGGCCCACTCGCCCAGAAGGCGATTGCGGCGCGCCTCGACCTTGAACTGCAGTTCTGCGTCATGGGCGAACTTGTTCTCGAAGCCGCGTTCGCGGTCTTTCATGTTGTCGGACATCCTGCTTCCTCCGGCCCTGGCTATGCTTGCTGCGCAATCTGGACACGGGCGCGAGCGAGGGCAAGGCGCCATGCGCGGTTTCCACGGCCCCGCCACATTATCGCCCCCCTGGCATGATTGTCCGGCACCGATATCGCGGCCAAGACCGAGAGGACCCAGATGGGCAAGGATTCCAGCATCGACACCAACGACGCCACCGCCGTGCTCGGCGCCGACCGGGAGCGGGCCTGCGCCCTTCTGGGCCCCGCGCTGCTGGCGATGGCGGCCGATGGCGCCACCCGGGAAAGCGAGCGCCGCAAGCTCGGCAACCTGCTGACGGCGAACCCGCTGTTCCTGCGCATCGGTCCGGACGCGACACAGGATTGCGTGGCCCGCGCCAGCGCCGAGATCGCAGCGGGCGGGGCCGAGCGTGTTCTCGACCGCCTCACGAACCAGCCCCCCGACCTGCGCGAGACCGCCATCGCGATGGCTCTCTTCGTCGCCGCCGCCGACGGCACTTTCTGCGATCAGGAGCATGAAGTCCTCGCGTCTCTCGCGATCCGCCTCGACGTCTCACCGGAGCGCTACAACGCCATCGCCGACGTCATAACGGTGCTCTACCGCGCGTGATTGCGCACAACCGGGCCGGATCGCACCAGACCCTTTTCGTGCGTCCGCCATGGTTTCGCGGCCCTCGTCCCGTCTTGCGGGATCGGGGGCCGTTCCCTATGTCGGGCCAATCCGCACGGGAAAGAATCGCACATGGCACGTCGCAAGAAGGTCTACGAGGGCAAGGCCAAGATCCTCTATGAAGGACCCGAGCCGGGGACCCTCGTTCAGTACTTCAAGGACGACGCCACCGCCTTCAATGCCGAGAAGAAGGATGTCATCGAAGGCAAGGGCGTTCTGAACAATCGCCTGTCGGAGTTCTTCATGAACGGTCTGAATGCCGTCGGCGTGCCCACCCACTTCATCAAGCGCCTCAACATGCGCGAGCAGCTGATCCGCTCCGTCGAGATTATTCCGCTGGAAGTGGTGGTGCGCAACGTCGCCGCTGGCAGCCTGTCCAAGCGGCTCGGCATCGAAGAAGGGCAGCCGCTCCCGCGCCCGATCATCGAGTTCTACTTCAAGGATGACAAGCTGGGCGACCCGATGGTCTCCGAAGAGCACATCATCGCCTTCGGCTGGGCCAACCAGCAGGACATCGACGACATGGTGGCGCTCGCCTTGCGGGTGAATGACTTCCTGTCCGGTTGCATGCTGGCCGTCGGCATCCGCCTGGTGGACTTCAAGATCGAAATCGGCCGCATCTGGGAAAACGACTTCCACCGCCTGATCGTCGCCGACGAGATCAGTCCTGATTCCTGCCGTCTCTGGGACATCGAGACCGGCAAGAAGCTGGACAAGGATGTTTTCCGTCAGGATCTCGGATCGCTCTCCGACGCCTATACGGAGGTCGCGCGTCGTCTGGGCGTGCTGCCTCACAATTCCGGCCCGGTGACGCGGCCCCATCTGGTGAATTGAGATGCGCGTGAAGGTGACCGTGATGCTCAAGGACGGCGTGCTCGACCCGCAGGGAGAGGCCGTGCGTCATGCCTTGGGCGCAATGGGCTTCGACGGCGTCAACGGCGTGCGCCAGGGAAAGCTCATCGAACTCGACGTCGCCGATGGAACGACCGAGGCGCAGGTGACCGAGATGTGCGAAAAGCTCCTCGCCAACACCGTCATCGAAAGCTACCGCGTCGAGATGTGACCATCTCGACGCGATTGGTGCGTCGCCTCCGGATCTCGGCCTTCGCCAACCGCCGCGGCCCGCACGGGAATGCACCGCCAACCGGAACTTTCGCCCTCGAATTCGGTTTACCTTCAACTACATCCACGGATGTCGAAGGGGGTGCGCGATGGCTTGGAACCGGATCGATCAAGATTACAGCGGGTTCAAGGGTCAGGCCTTGTCCCAGTGGCACGAGATCACGGGCGAGGAATGGGACCGCGCCGAGGGACGGCGCGAGAATCTCGAACGCCTCCTGCAGGAAAAGTATGGGCACGACCGCCAGGAGGCCGGCGAACGCATCGAGGCCCTGCTGGATCGCCTCTGACGAACGCCGTCCGGGTCAGCCGACCTTCACGACCACCTTTCCGAAATTGCGCCCCGTCAGGACGTCGTTCAACGCGGCAGGTGCGGCCTCCAGTCCCTCGACCATCTGTTCGGTGTAGCGAACGCGGCCTTCCGCCAGCCATTTCTCCATGTCGGAGCGGAACCGCGCATATTCTTCGGGCCCGAAATTGTCGAAGATGATGAATCCCTGCATCTTCACCTTCATCCGCAGGATCGTTCCCATGATCTGCGGCCCCTGGTCCGGTCCGTCGGGAAGACGCTCCAGGTTGTACCAGCCCGCCACCCCGCAGACCGGGATCCGCGCGAACGGGTTGAGCAGCGGCAGGACACCGTAAAGGACCCGGCCGCCCACATTCTCCCAATAGATATCGACCCCGTCGGGGCAGGCGGCTGCGAGTTGCGCCTGTAAATCCTCGGCCCTGTGGTCGATGCAGGCATCGAAGCCAAGCGTCTCGACCGCATGGGCGCATTTCTCTGGCCCGCCCGCGACGCCGACGACGCGGCATCCCTCGATCTTGCCGATCTGGCCGACCGTCGCGCCCACCGGCCCCGTCGCGGCTCCGACGACCAACGTCTCTCCGGCCCTCGGCGCGCCGATCCCGTAGAGGCCCGCATGGGCGGTGAAACCAGGCATCCCCAGGATCCCCAACGCCCAGGACGGCCGCTCGGGAGCGGGGCCGAGGTTCAGCACCTCGCGCCCATCCGAGACGGCCCAATCCTGCCAACCGCTGCTCGCGAGGACGCGATCCCCTGCCGCGAACCCATCCAGTTTGGAGGATACGACCTCCGCCACGACCTGCCCCGTCATCACTTCTCCGATCCCGACCGGGTCCGCGTAGGATTTCGCGTCGTTCATGCGGCCGCGCATATACGGGTCCAGCGACAGGAATTCCGTGCGGATCAGCATCTCGCCCGCGCTTGCCTCTGGCACGGGCGCCTCTTCCATCCGCAGCGTCGTTTCGTCGGGTTCGCCGCGTGGCCGTTCGGCCAGAACGATCCTGCGGTTGGTCTTCGAACTCTGCGCCATCCCGGCCTCCCTGTCGCGTCCATCTCTCATCCTGCCCCAAATATCCCGGGGAGCGCGAGGGGCTGGCCCCTCGCTCCCGCCCTTGCCGAGCGTGTCTCCGCCGGGCCATCGTTCCCCCGGGAAAAGGGAGACCCACATGCGCGCCGCGATCCTCAGGACCTACCACGAACCGCTCGCCATCGAGGATGTGCCCCATCCGGATTGCCCGCCCGACGGCGTCGTCCTCAAAGTCCTCGCTTGCGGTGTCTGCCGCTCCGACTGGCATGGCTGGGTCGGAGAGCATCCGCGCGTCAAACCGGGCCAGATCGGCGGCCACGAATATTGCGGCGAGGTGGTCGAGGCGGGGCCTCAGGCGACCCATGCGGTGGGCGACTTGCTGATCGCGCCCTTCATCCTCGCCTGCGGCACCTGCCCGCAATGCCGGTCGGGTGCGCAGAATACCTGCCTGGACCAGCGCCTGCCGGGCTTTATCGAGCCCGGCGCATTCGCCGAATACGTGGCGGTTCCGCGCGATCACAACCTTGCGCGATTGCCCGAAGGGATGGCCCCGACCCTCGCCGCCGCGCTCGGCTGCCGCGTGACGACGGCCTGGCATGCCCTGACGGGGCGGGCCGCGCTTGCCGGTGGCGAATGGCTTGCCGTGCACGGAACCGGCGGGATCGGCCTGTCGGCGGCCCTGCTGGGCCGTGCGCTGGGCGCGCGGGTCGTGGTGGTCGATGTGGTACAGGAGAAGCTGGACCATGCGTTGAGCTTGGGCATCGACTCGGCGGTGATGGCAGGCGAAGACACGGCCGCCCGGATCCGAGAGATCACCGGCGGCGGCGCCCATGTCAGCGTCGAGGCGCTGGGCATTCCGGCGACGGTGAATGCTTCGCTCGAATGTCTGCGTCCGCTGGGACGGCACGTGCAGGTTGGAATGCCGGTGGGCCATACCGCCCGGATGGAGGTCGACATGAGCGCCGTCTACCAAGGCAACCTCGCCCTCTTCGGAACGCGCGGCATGCCGTCCTGGCGCTATTCTTCGCTCCTCGCCCTGATCGAAAGCGGGGCCGTCGATCTGGCACCGATGATCGCGCGGGAGGTGGCCTTGTCTGACGTCTCGGCCGAACTCGCGGCCTTCGACGGTCCGACCCCTCCGGGCGTCGCGGTCATCACCGATTTCACATGCTGAGGGACGCTGGAGATCTCGTGCGGAATGTGAAAGACGGCCTTCGAAAACCCAACGAACCGTGAAAGCAGCCCCATGAAAGCCGCCATCCTCGTCTTTCCCGGATCGAATTGCGACCGCGATTTGGCCGTCGGATTTCGGGAGGCGGGCTTCGAGACGGCGATGGTCTGGCACAAGGAAACGACGCTGCCGGACGGCATCGACGTCGTCGGTGTTCCGGGCGGCTTTTCCTATGGCGATTACCTGCGTTGCGGAGCCATCGCCGCGCGCTCTCCGATCGCGGGGGCCCTGCGGGCACATGCGGATCGTGGAGGATATGTTCTGGGCCCTTGCAACGGGTTCCAGATCCTCTGTGAGACCGGATTGCTGCCCGGCGCACTGATCCGGAATGCGGGCCTGAAATACATCTGCGACAGGGTCGCCTTGCGGGTCGAGACCACGGACAGCGTCTTCACGAGCCGCTATTCCGAGGATCAGACGATCGAGATTCCGATCGCCCATCACGACGGGAACTACGTCGTCGACGACCAGACGCTTGCGCGATTGCGCGGCCAAGACCGGATCGCCTTCCGCTACATCGACGCGCCCAATGGCGCCACGGACGATATCGCCGGCATCCTGTCCGAGAACCGTCGCGTCCTGGGTCTCATGCCGCATCCGGAACGGGCGTGCGACCCGGCACATGGCGGAACGCAGGGGGCGCCGATGTTCCGAGGCCTCGCGCAGGCGCTGGTCGCGGCTTGACGCCGATCAGGCTGCGGTCGCTTGCAGCGGGCAGGGCAGCAGGAATAGGCTCTGGCCATGTTCGTGCGCGACGAGTCCTCCGGGTCCGGATCCGAAGATAAACCGCTTCCGCGGCTGCCGTGGATCGTCAGGATACTCCTGCTCCTGATGATCGCGATCGCGATCCTCGCGATCTGGTTCGCGAACTCGTTCCTGACCGACCGATTTGTCGAGTCGACCAGAACACGGGCAGAGCTTCGACAGCAGCTCTACGCCGGTGCGATCTTGTCCGAGTTGCAACGCAACTCGGTCGTCCCCCTGCTTCTGGCGCGGGATCCCGTCCTGATCTCGGCGCTCGAAGCGCGTGATTTCTCGGCCTCCTCCCAGCGGCTGATCTCATTCGTGGACGAAATCGGCGCGGCGGCGATCACGCTGCTGGACATGGACGGGCGCACGGTGGCGGCGACGGAGCGCGAAGAGCTTGGGACCGACTTCTCCGAGACGCCCTTCTTCACCGAGGCCCTGGATACGAGCGGGACGGTCTTCACCCTCGTGCCGACCGATACGGGCACCTATCAGGCCAGTTTCAGCCGTGTTGTCCGGGTCGGGCCGCAGCCCTTGGGCGTGATCCAGGTGGAAGTCGATCTGGCCCAGTTCGAGCGCCGCTGGCGGGGCACGACGGCCGCCGTCGTCGTCACCGACGCGACCGACCGCGTCATCATCTCGACCGAGCCCCGCTGGCGCGGCAAGCCGTTGGAGGAGGCGCTCGAGGGGCTGCCGGTGCCATCCGCGCTGCAGCGGGCACTTCAGACCGCAGGCGCCTTTTCCCGCGATCCGGAGCCGGACTGGGTCTCTGGCGCGGCGCTCATGCAGCTTGAAGCACGGGTGCCGTTCCGCGGTTGGAAACTGGTCAGCTTCACCTCTTACGAAAGCGTTCGCGAACGGGTGAACGGTGTCCTCGCCCTGATCATCACGGTCTTCGCGCTGGCGCTCGCCTTGGGGTTCTATCTGCTCAACCGCCGGGCGACCGTCCGCAGCCTTCTGTTTCAACGCGAAAGCGCGGCGTTGCGGCGTCTGAACGATCGGCTGAGCGCCGAGATCGCCGAGCGAAAGCGCGTTCAGGAAGAACTCAAGGAAACGGAGCAGAGCCTCGCCCAGTCGTCGAAACTCGCCGCGCTCGGCGAGATGTCGGCAGCCGTGAGCCATGAGTTGAACCAGCCGCTTGCCGCGATGAAGACCTATCTTGCCGGGGCCAAGCTGCTGCTCCAGCGCCACCGCGCCGAAGAGGCGCTGTCCTCGTTCCAGCGGATCGACGACCTGATCGAACGGATGGGGGCGATCACCCGGCAGCTCAAGTCCTATGCCCGCAAGGGAGACGAGGCCTTCGAAGTGTTCGACCTGCGCGCGGCGCTCAGTTCGGCCCTGACCCTGATGGAGCCGACCTTGCGTCAGGAGAGCGTCCGGCTGACGACGACCGTCCCCGACTTCCCGGTGCCGATCCAGGCCGATCGCCTGCGTCTGGAACAGGTCGTCATCAACCTCGTGCGGAATGCGATCGACGCGATGCGCGGTCAGGAGGTCCGGGAGTTGGAAATCCTTGTCGCCGCCGGAGAGGAAGCTGTGATCGCCGTGCGCGATACCGGTCACGGCCTCGACGATCCCGACCAGCTCTTCGAGCCGTTCTACACGACGAAGAAGCCCGGGGAGGGCGTCGGGCTTGGCCTCGCCATATCGTCCGGGATCGTTCACGATCTCGGTGGGCGGTTGACCGCTCGCAACGCGGCGCGGGGCGGCGCGGTCTTTGAAGTCCGGCTCCCGCGTTTAGATAACCGGCTGGACGCCGCAGAATAAGGGTGGATTAGATGGCCGAGCAGACACGTATCGCCATCGTCGATGATGAACAGGATATGCGCCAATCCATCAGCCAGTGGCTTGCGCTATCCGGTTTTCGGACCGAGACATTCGGATCCGGCGACGAAGCGCTGAAGGCGGTCGGCCCGGACTACCCCGGTGTCGTCATCAGCGATATCCGCATGCCCGGCATGGACGGCATGACGTTGCTCAAGCGCCTGCTGAGCCAGGACAGCAGCCTTCCGGTGATCATGATCACCGGCCATGGCGACGTGCCGATGGCTGTCGAGGCGATGCAACTGGGTGCCTACGACTTCATGGAGAAGCCGTTCAACCCGGATCGCCTGACCGATCTGGCGCGCCGCGCGAGCCAGGCGCGCAAGCTGACGCTCGACAACCGTGCGCTGCGCCGGGAACTGTCGGACGGCACGGTCCTGATGCGGAAGCTGATCGGCACCTCCCCCGCGATGGAGCGGCTGCGCGAGGATATCCTCGATCTTGGTCAGGCGGACACGCATGTCCTGATCGACGGAGAGACGGGCACCGGCAAGACCCTGGTGGCGCATGCGCTGCACGCGGTGGGGCCTAGGGCGGGCAAGACCTTTGCGCTGACCTCCTGCGCCGCCCTGGCCGAAGAGGAACTCGGCGCGAAGCTGTTCGGTCCGACCGAGGACGGCCTTCCGCTGGTCGAAGAGGCGCGGGGCGGCACGCTTGTGCTGGAGGATGTCGAAAGCCTGCCGCCGTCGCTTCAGGCCCGGCTGCTGACCTTCATCAACGATCAGGGCGTTCCGGCAGAGACCCGCATCGTCGCGATCTGCAACGCCTCAGACCCCGAGAAAGGCTGCGAGCAGGCGCTGAGATCGGATCTCTACTATCGGCTCGCGGCGATGAAGCTGACGCTGCCTCCGCTTCGTAATCGGGGCGAGGACGTGCTGACGCTTTTCACCCATTTCGCCGAGACCTTCGGGGACGAATACGGCGCGACGCCGCCACAGCTTTCGGCGCAGGAGGCGGCCCAATTGCTGCAAGCGCCATGGCCGGGGAACGTGCGGCAGCTCATCAATCTGGCGGAACGGGCCGTTCTTCAGCAGCGTCGCGGGACCGGCAGCATCTCGTCGCTTCTGATGGCGGATACCGAGGCGCAGGCCGACGTTCCGCAAGTCACGACAGAGGGCAAGCCGCTGAAGGAATATGTCGAGGCGTTCGAGCGGATGCTGATCGACAACACGATGCGACGTCATCGCGGCTCGATCCAATCCGTAATGGACGAGCTGAGCCTGCCGCGGCGGACGCTGAACGAGAAGATGGCGAAGTACGGGTTGAGCCGCGCGAACTATCTGTGAGCCGCTGGGCAATCGTCGGCGAGGCTCTGTTGGGGTGGGTCGTCGGCCTTGCGATTGCCGGGCTGGTCTATGGGCCGGTCACCGAGGTCTCGCAAGGCGGCGGTCTGTCCGGGGTGCTGCAGGGGATCGCCCTGACGCCCCTGCACATGCTGCTGAGCTACACCATGGGTGCGCTGATTTCTCTGCCCCTGATCGCGCTGGGCGTGATTGCGGCCTTGGCGGTCGGGGTCCATGCGGCCCGGCATCCGGTGGCCGTCGCAATGGCGACGTCGCTTGTGGGGACCGTGTTCTACGGATTGGGCGACGCGATGGCTCGCGGGGATTTGCTGGCCGGTGGCATCGCGTCCCTCAGGCCGACAAACCCGGTTATACTGGCCGACCTTACGATCATCGCGGTGTCGGTCTTCGGCGGGGCGTTGTTCTACACGCAGCGCCTCCGCCGCAAGTTGGGGCTGGCTCCCGACTAGCGGAAGGCCGCGGCGACGGAGGCGGCCGGCCGATCTCTGACCATCCGGTCGAATCCGATTGCGTCCGCGGCGAAAACAAACCTATACCTCGCCCTACGGTCGTGCCGCCGGACGCTCGGTGGTCGGGACCGGTTTGAGGATTCTTCTCCGCGCATCGGTGGCCCGAAATGTCGGCCCCGCGCCCGAGAGAAGCGTTTTGGGGATGTAGGTACACGCCGTCCCCGAAGAACAGCCCGACGCCAGAGGCGCGGGCCGCGAGCTGGCCCCGACCGGGGCCGAGGTGAAGCGCGATGACGCGAGACGGGACAAGACGGACGGGCAGGGCGGTCAGCCGCCCCCATCCGCATCCCTCCGTGCACGCATCATGCGGACGGATGAGAACCCTAGCGCCCCCCGGGGCGCCGGTCGCGTTCGTCCGGCGAGGAACTCATGGCGAAGAAGATGCTGATCGACGCCACCCACCCGGAAGAGACCCGGGTCGTGGTGGCAGACGGGAACAAAGTCGAGGAATTTGATTTCGAGAGTCTGAACAAGCGTCAGCTTGCGGGCAACATCTACCTGGCAAAAGTCACACGCGTGGAGCCGTCGCTCCAGGCGGCGTTCGTGGATTACGGAGGCAACCGGCACGGGTTCCTGGCCTTCTCGGAAATCCACCCCGATTACTATCAGATCCCCAAAGCGGATCGGGACGCGCTGCTTGCCGAAGAACGCGCCTATGCGGAGGCTATGGCCGCCCAGGCAGAGCGTGAGGATGATGACGAGGAAAGGGCTGCGTCCGACGCGGAGGAGGCCGAGGCCGCTCCGGACGAGGGCGAAGATAAGCCGAAGCGCAAGTCGCGCAGCCGCAGCCGCAGCCGCAAGAAGAAAGTCGAGGACACGGTCGAGGCCGGCGAGACTCCGACCGAAGGCGAGGGCCAGCAGACCGAGGACACGCCGAACGCGGCCGAGGTCGTCGCCGTGGAGGGTGAGGGCGAGGTGGTCTCTGGCAGCGGCGCGGACTTGTCCGATGCGGCCGACCGGGGCGATGAGGCGGAAGCCGAGGCGGACGGCAACGATGACAGCAAGAGCATCGCGGAAAGCGCGGGTCTCGAAGACCGGACGCTGAGCGAGGGGGACGCCCCCGAAGACGGCGACGCTGCCGGGGACGAAGAGGCCACGACCGAGGCGGACGCTGACGAGTCGGCAGCCGAGGATGCGCCGAAGGCGGCCCAGCCCGAAGGTCCGACCGGCATGGATGTCGTCGATCTGGACGACGATGCCGAACCGAACGAGATCGTCGAGGATACCCCGGCCGAGGATCCGGCCCCCCGCAAGTCCCGCTCGCGCTCTCGGTCGCGGCGCAAGTCGGCGGCGGACAAGGATGGTGACGTCGAGACGGTGGCCGATGACGATGCCGCAGACGAGGTCCGTCTGCCTTCCAAGCCGCGCCCCCGGAAGTACAAGATCCAGGAGGTCGTGAAGGTCCGCCAGATCATGCTGGTGCAGGTCGTCAAGGAAGAGCGCGGCAACAAGGGCGCGGCGCTGACCACCTATCTGTCGCTGGCGGGTCGCTATTGCGTCTTGATGCCGAACACCGCGCGCGGTGGTGGGATCAGCCGCAAGATCACCAATGCCCCCGACCGGAAGAAGCTCAAGGAGATCGCGTCAGAGATCGACGTGCCCCAGGGGGCCGGACTGATCATCCGCACCGCTGGCGCCAAGCGCACCAAGACCGAGATCAAGCGCGATTACGAATACCTTCAACGCCAGTGGGAGCAGATCCGCGAGTTGACGCTGCAATCCATCGCGCCGGCGCCAATCTACGAGGAAGGCAACCTCATCCACCGCTCGATCCGCGACCTCTACAATCGCGAGATCGACGAGGTGATCGTCGAGGGCGAGGCCGGGTATCGCCAGGCGAAGGATTACATGAAGCTCATCATGCCTTCGCATGCGAAGAACGTGAAGAATTACACCGATCCGCTTCCGCTCTTCGCGCGCTATCAGGTCGAAAGCTATCTCGACTCGATGTTCAATCCGACGGTGCAGCTGCCGTCGGGCGGCTACATCGTGATCGGCATCACCGAGGCGCTGGTCGCCGTCGACGTGAACTCGGGCCGGGCCACGAAGGAGGGCTCGATCGAGGAGACCGCTCTGAAGACCAACCTGGAAGCCGCCGTCGAGGTCGCGCGACAGGCAAAGCTGCGGGACCTCGCCGGTCTGATCGTCATCGACTTCATCGACATGGACGAGCGCAAGAACAACGCCGCCGTCGAGAAGAAGTTGAAGGACGCGCTCAAGAACGATCGCGCGCGCATCCAGGTGGGGCGCATTTCGGGCTTCGGCCTGCTTGAGATGTCGCGGCAGCGGCTTCGACCCGGCATGCTCGAGGCGACGACCCAGCCCTGTCCCCACTGCCACGGAACCGGGCTGATCCGATCAGACGATTCCATCGCGCTCCAGGTGCTCCGCATGCTGGAAGAGGAAGGGACCCGCAAACGGTCCCGCGAGGTGACGGCGCGGGTGCCCGTGAAGGTCGCGAATTACCTGATGAACGAGAAGCGGGAGCATCTGGCCGCGATCGAGGGACGCTATGAGATGGTCGTCCGGGTCGAGGCCGATCCGTCCCTGATCGGTGACGAACTCCCGCCGCTCGAAAAGTCCAAGACCGCGTCCCGTCAGGTCCAGAAGGCGATCACGAACGTCGTGCAACTCGACACGTCGTGGACCCCGGACGACGACGAGGACGTTGCCGAGCCCGAGACGGACGAAGCCGAGGATGCTGTTGCGGACGAGCCCTCGGAGGAGGATCGCCCCAAGAAGAAGCGCCGTCGCCGGTCGCGCCGCCGCCGTGGCAATGGCGGTGCCGAGAACTCGGACACCGAATCCGCGACGGACGATGCGCCGCAGAACGAAGGCGGGGCCGCATCCGCTGCCGTAGATGAGGAGGCGGCGGCGGAGCAGACGGCCGCTCCATCCGCGCCGTCAGAGAGTGCGGCGGATGCCGAAGCCGAGGGCGAGGCGGCTCCGGCCAGCGAGAAGCTGAAGCGGCGGACCCGGACCCGATCGAAGAAAGCCGCCGATCCCGTACCGGAATCCTCCGAAGCGAGTGACGAGGCAAAGGCCGCCGAAGCGGTGCCGGAGGAGGCGTCCGAGACCGAGCCGCAGGCGGAGCCGGAGAAGCCCAAGCGCAAGTCACGCGCCCGGGCCAAGGCGCCCGCACCGGAGCCGAGCCCCGAGGTGGCCGAAGTGGCGGCTTCCGCTGCCGAGGCGGTCAAGTCCGAACCCGTCGCCGAGCCAGCAGCGGAGCCCGAAGCAACCTCCTCGGCCGACGAGGGGGAACCGGCACCGAAGAAGAAGCGCGGCTGGTGGTCTTTCGGGAGTTGATAGCTGAGTGAGGGCTTGCTCCGGAACCTTTCCGGGGCCGCCCTCGCGACCGTGCACCAGCCGGTGACGCCCGGATCGAACGCGGGCGGCCTTCGCGTCTAGCGAACCGCCAATATGTCCTGAGCCCGCAGCCAACCCGATGAGCCGCGTGGCAGGGTCGCTTCCGCGCGGGTCGCGTGAATGCGCGCGTCGTCCATCCGGCCGGTGATCGCATACCTCTCCGCGGTCGCGATGGAGGCGAGGCCGGCCTGGCCGAGTTGGGCATGCGCCTGAGCGAGGTCGCGGAGCATATTGGGATCGTAGGGGGCGCTCGCCCGGGCGGCCTGAAGCGCGGCAAGGGCATCCTGCGGTCGGCCGGCAGCGAGCAGGGCGCGCCCGAGCCCTGCGCGGATCAGCGGCTCGCGCGGCGCAAGGGATGCCGCGCGCTGATAGGAGGCGACCGCCCCGGCTGCGTTCCGGCTTTCCAGAAGGATCTGCCCGCGAAGCTCGTGCCAATAGGGGTCCTGCGGCCGGGCGGCGAGTAGGCTGTCCATCAGGGAGACCGCGCGCCCGCTATTCGCGTTCCGATGCTCGGCGATCGCACGGCGCATGACGCTGATGCCGTCGTTCTGATTGCGAACCCGGCGCAATGTCCATCGCGGGGCGCGTAGGAAGGCCGACAGCTTTCCGGTGGCGCGCGCGTACCAGTAGGCGGTCGCAGGATCTGCGGATCCGCGCGGGCTGACGGCTGCCGCGAACCCTTCGACGGCCCGGATGCGGTCGCGCGTCAGCGGATGCGTCTGCGCATAGGGATCCTGCCGCCCGACCGACAGGACTTCCTGGCCACGGAACAGTTCCAGTACACGGAGTGCCGCCCGGGGATCGACGCCTGCATTGGCAAGGTAGCGGAGGCTCGACTGGTCGGCGCTTGCCTCCTCAGCCCTCGTATGCGCGAAAAGCGAGCGCTGCGCCGCCGACGACGTGCCGGCCGCCACGCCGAGCCCCGCGCGCGCGTCGCCAGTCGCCGGCTGCCGACAGCAGGAGGCCGATCGCCGCCATGTTGCGCGCCCCGCGGACGGCCGTTGCGCGGCGTGTCAGATGCCCGTTCGCGATATGGGCCGCCTCGTGGGCGATGACGGCCTGAAGCATCGCGGCGTCCTCCATCCGAAGGAGCAGCCCGGAATGGATGAAGATCGTGCGTGAATTCGCCACGAAGGCGTTCATCCGGTCGTCTCGAACGACGATGATCCGGACGGAGGAGGGCAGGCCCGCCGCACGCAGGATCGGCGCCGCCACCTGTCGCAGGGCGTATTCGATTTCCGCGTCACGGATGATGGTCTGCCGCGCCGTCGCCGTTCCGGCGATCGCCACGAAGCAGAGTGCCGCGATCAGGATGCGCATGTCCGTCCTCCCGTTGACCCCGGAGCGCCGACCCGGCATCCCGCATCCGGGCAGTATGGAGGCGCGGATGGGTGGCGCAAGGGACCTTTCGGATCGCTCGAGGGTCGATCCGTTCATCGTGATGGACGTGATGGAGCGCGCCCGCGCCGCGGAAGCCGCGGGGCGTCACGTGATCCATATGGAGGTCGGCCAGCCGGGGACGCCCGCGCCCGCGATTGCGCGCGCCGCGCTCGCTCGAGAGATCGACAAAGGCGGGCTGGGCTATACGGTCGCGCTCGGCCTGCCCGGGCTCAGGTCCGGGATCGCCCGTCTCTATTCCGACTGGTACGGGATCGATCTCAATCCCGACCGTGTCGTGGTCACGGCAGGCGCGTCGGGGGCGTTCGTCCTGGCCTTCACCGCGCTCTTCGACGCCGGGGACCGCGTCGGCCTCGGTCTACCGGGATATCCGTCCTATCGTCATATCCTGCACGCCCTTTCGCTGGACGCCGTCGGCATCGAAACGCGGGCAGAAGACCGCTATCAGCCCGCCCCCACATCCATACCGGAAAAGCTGGACGGCCTGATTCTCGCCTCGCCGTCAAATCCAGCGGGGACGATCCTGGACCGCGACGGGCTCGCCGCTCTGGCGCAGACCTGCCGGGCGCGAGGCATCTCCCTCATTTCGGACGAGATCTATCACGGCCTGCACTACGGCGATCGGGCCGTCAGCGCGCTGGAGGTCGACGACGACGTGACGGTGATCGGGTCGTTCTCGAAGTATTTCTCGATGACCGGCTGGCGGATCGGCTGGGCCGTCGTGCCCGAACGCCATATCCGAACATACGAGCGGCTGGCCCAGAACATGTTCATCTGCGCCCCCCATGCGAGCCAGATCGCCGCGCTGCATGCCTTGGACGCACGGGATGAGCTGGAGGCCAATGTGGAGACCTATCGCGCGAACCGCGCCCGGATGATCGAGGGTTTGCCGAAAGCGGGACTGACCCGCCTCGCACCTCCTGACGGGGCGTTCTACGTCTATGCGGACGTCTCCGATCTGACGCAGGACAGCCTCGCGCTTTCGGGCCGCCTGTTGGACGAGGCGGGCGTCGCCGTGACGCCAGGTCTCGACTTCGATCCGACGCGCGGGTCCGGGACGCTCCGCTTCAGCTACGCGCGCTCGACTGCGGATATCGAGGAGGGGCTTGCCCGCCTCGCAGCCTGGGGCGGCTGGTGAGGGTCGTCCTCGCCGTCCTCGCGCTGTTGTTGGCTGCACCGGCGACGGGCGGCGTTATCGACACCGTCGAGACACGGATCGACGTCCGGCGGGATCGGGCGGAGGTCAAACTGGTTCTCTCGTCTGCTGTCCCCTGGCGTGTCGGAACGCTGGCGGATCCTTGGCGGCTGGCGCTGGATCTCGATGGCGGCGACTTTGCCGGACTGGGCGCCGACGCTTTGGGAGAAGGCGTGCGCTGGGGTGTGGTCGGGCCCGACAGGATGCGTCTGATCGTCGATCTGCCGGGTCCGATGCGCGTGACCGAGGCGGCCATGAGTTCGGCCGATGGCACGATCCGTGTGACCGTGACCGCCGACGCGGATGCCCAGGCCAGTCTGCCCGAAGAAAGCGCCGACCTCGACACACCGCCCTCGACGCGTGAGGGGCCGCTGCTGATCGCGCTGGATCCGGGGCATGGCGGGATCGACCCCGGTGCGCAACGCGGTCTGACCACCGAAGCCGATCTGATGCTCCGCTTCTCGCAGGAAGCGGCCGCCGCCTTGCGCCGATCCGGCCATGATGTCGTTTTCACGCGTGAGCGGGATGAGTTCGTCAGCCTGAGAGGCCGCGTCAACATCGCCCGGGCAGCTGGGGCGGATCTGCTCATTTCGCTCCACGCGGACGCGATCGAGAGCGGGGACGCTTCCGGCGCAACGATCTACACCCATGCGACCCAGGACGAGGATGCGCTCACACAAGAGCTGACCGCTCGCCAGGCCCGCGACGATTTGCTCATGGGGGTCGTTCTCGAGGGGCAGGGCGACCGGGTCGCTCAGATTCTCGTGGATCTGGCGCTTCTGGACACGGCGCCCCGCGCCGATGCCTTCGCGGACGCTCTGGCCGGAGCGATTGAGGCTGCCGGTCTTCCCTTGCACAAGCGCCCGCGGCTGGGTGCCGATTTCACCGTGCTGAAATCCCCCGACATTCCAGCGGTCCTGCTGGAACTCGGCTTCATGTCGGACCCGAGAGATCTGGCCAACCTGCGCAACCCTGTCTGGCGGCGACAGATGGCGGATGCCCTGGCGCGTGCCGTCGATACGTGGGCGGTGGCCGATCGCGCGAATGAAACACGACGACGTCGATAGGCGCGCCTCTGCCGATAGCGTGATCCCGGGTCGCTTTCGAACGCTGCCATCGGGTGCTAATGTGGGGTCACGATCTCGAGCGAACGAGGCGGGCAAGGGGTTTATCCTATGGTTCGGGCAGTCCACGGCGCCATCACCGGCGTGTTCATGTTCATTCTTTCCGCCATCGGCGGATTGTTCTCGGCGATCACGTTGGGGATCATCGCCGCCGCCGTGACGGTAGGCGCCATCCTCTGGATGTACGGTCGGGACCTCCCCGATCATGAGCAGCTCGCGCAATACACGCCGCCCACGATCAGCCGGATCTATTCCGGCGAAGGCCGCCTGATGGACGAATTCGCGCGCGAACGCCGGCTTTTCACGCCCGCCGAAGAGATCCCCGATCTGGTCAAGCAGGCTTTCATCTCTGCCGAGGACAAGAACTTCTACGTCCATGCGGGCTATGATCCGCGCGGCATCCTTGCCGCCGGTGTCGAGGCGGTCCGCACGCGTGGCGAAACGATCCGCGGGGCCTCGACCATCACGCAGCAGGTGATGAAAAACTTCCTTCTCTCGTCCGACCGGTCCGCCGAACGGAAGGTCAAGGAGATCATCCTGGCCTCCCGCATCGAGGAGACGCTCGACAAGGAGGGCATCCTCGAACTCTACCTCAACGAGATCTTTCTCGGACAGAACAGCTATGGCGTGACCGCCGCCGCACAGACCTACTTCAACAAGCCGCTGGATGAGCTGACGCTGGAAGAGGCGGCCTATCTCGCCGTGTTGCCCAAGGCGCCGAGCGACTATCATCCCGTCCGTCAGACCGAGCGCGCCATCGGGCGCCGCAACTTCGTCCTGCGCGAGATGTGGGAGAACGGCTATATCAGCCGCGAGGAAATGGAGACGGCGCGGGAGAAGCCGCTTTTGACCGTCCAGTCCGGGCACTTCAGCTCGTTCCGCTCCGCTTTGCCCGACCGCGACTACTTCACCGACGAAATCCGTCGTCAGCTTGTCCGTGACTTCGGCGAGGAGGCGTTCTTCACGCAGGGTTTCAGCGTTCGCGCGACCGTCGACGCAGAGATGCAGCGGGTCGCGGCGCAGGCCTTGCAGGGCGCGTTGGAATCCTACGATCGTCAACGCGGCATCTGGCGCGGAACCGGCAAGAAGCTCGAAGAGGCGCAACTGGCCGACGGAGCGTGGCGGGATGCGCTGAGCGGTGTCGATGTCGCGCGCGACATCGAACTGGACAATCGGTGGCACCCTGCCGTCGTTCTCGAGATCGGCGATCAGGCCATGACGCTCGGCGTCGAAGATGTGGACGGAACCGTTTCCGTCCCCCGCGAAGACATCCAGTGGATGCGCGGCAGCTTCTTCGACAATTTCGAGCGCGGCGATGTCGTCCACGTTCGGCAGATGACGAATGACAGCGACGGCTCGCTGATCCGCTGGTCCCTGCGTCAGGTGCCGGAGGTCCAGGGCGGCTTCATGGCGATGGACGTCAACACGGGCCGGGTGCTCGCGATGCAGGGCGGGTTCAGCTATCAGGATTCCGTCTTCAACCGGACGACCCAGGCCCAGCGCCAGCCGGGCTCCAGCTTCAAGCCCTTCGTCTACGCGGCCGCGCTCGACTCGGGCTATCAGCCGAACACCATCGTTGTGGATGCGCCCATCGAGATCGATCAGGGCAACGGAGAGATCTGGCGCCCGAAGAACGCCTCGAACCGCTACTACGGCCCGTCGCCCCTGCGAACCGGGATCGAGCGGTCAAGGAACCTGATGACGATCCGTCTCGCGCAGGATGTCGGGATGGGCGTCGTCGGCAGCTACGCCGAACGCTTCGGTGTTTACGACCGCATGGATCAGCTTCTGGCCAACTCGCTGGGAAGCCAGGAGACCACGCTTCACAACATGGTCGCGGCCTATGCGATGTTCGCCAATGGCGGCGAACGGGTCGAGCCGACATTGGTCGACCGCATTCAGGACCGCTATGGCCGGACCGTCTATGCCCACGACCAGCGCGAGTGCCGCGACTGCGAGCAGTTCGCGTCGTTGACCGAAGGCTACGGCCCCCGCATCGTCTCCAACCGCGAACGGGTCATGGATGCGATCACGGCCTATCAGCTCACGTCGATGATGACCGGCGTGGTCGATCGCGGGACGGCATCGAAGACGGTGAACCTCCCAGTCCCGATCGCAGGCAAGACGGGCACGACCAACGACGCGAAGGACGTCTGGTTCGTCGGCTTCTCATCGCAGATCGCGGCCGGATGCTATATCGGCTACGACCAGCCGCGCAGCTTGGGCCGCGGTGCGTCGGGTGGCGGCATGTGCGGGCCCGTCTTTCAGGAGTTCATGTCGAAGGCCATCGAGAAGTATGGCGGTGGCCAGTTCGAAGTGCCGCCGGGCGGCTACTTCGTGAAGATCGACCGGTATTCCGGGCAGCGCCTTCCGGATTCGGCGTCCGGAGAGCATGTCGTGGCCGAATACTTCCGCGACGGTGACGATACCTATGCTGGGCTGGGCGGCATTACCATCATCGACGGTGGCTTTGCGATGGCAGGGGACTTGCCGCTCTTTGGCCGTGGTGAGGGCGACGAATATGGCGGCGGGTCCGCCACTCAGGTCCAGACGTCGACCGGACGTCAGGTCGTCGTGCCGCCGCGGGCGAGTTTCGGGTCGCTGTCGAGCGGCGGGCTCTACTAGCCCGCCGGTTCCTTCGGCGGGTCGCCTGGGCGGTCCGCGGTTCTCGTGAGAGACAGCCGGACGCGGAGACCGGCGGGTCGGCCCGTGTAAGTAAGGCGTGCGCTTCTTGAAGACGGCCATTAGGACGCGGAGTGGACCCAAACGGTCGCTTCCTCCCCAGTCACAAGCGCCCTATTGAGGCCGACCCGGGCTTCGCGATGTAGCTCGCCCTCCTGATCGGACGACCGACCTTAGATGCGACATCCGCAGCGGAGGCGCTTACTCGGCTGCGTGGGGCGGGCGCCTCCTCGGTTCTTCGGCTGAGGTCTCGTCGGCCGTATCGTCGCCTTCCGACACTGCGTCCGCTTCCGGAACGTCCGCCATTCTGCTCGGCGCAGCGCTTCCGGCCGTCTGGTCCGGCCTTGCGACGACCGGGTAGGTTACGGGTTCCTCCTCTTCCTCTGCCCAGAGCAGGAGCGGCTGGCGGATGCGGCGGGCCTGACGCGTCAGGGTCCAGTCCTGCCCCCGTCGGCTCAGCCGGGCGGCGCCCAGTCGGCCGATCCCTCGGAAGGCCGCACCGGCGATCACCCAGAACCAGATCCGCAGCGCCAGCATCGACGGCGTGAAGAGAAGCGTCAGGACCGTCGCGACGCCCAGGCCCCACACCACGGCTGTCGCGAGCTGGATCCACCAGAGCGCAGTCGGAGATCCGAAGGAATAGCCCCCGCCGATGAAGTCGACCGAGATCCCGAACATCATCGGCGTCAGGCCGGCCATCGTCGTGAGCGTGGTCAGCAGGACGGGCCGGATCCGATCCTCGGCCGTTCTGACGATCGCCTCGAGCTTGGGCATGTAGCGGGCGTAGTCCTGATACGTGTCGATCAGCACGATGTTGTTGTTCACGACGATCCCCGCCAGCGCGACGATCCCCGTGCCCGTCATGATGATGGAGAATGCCTGATCCATCACGAGCATGCCGATCAGGACGCCAGTCGTGGACAGGACGACGGCCAGCAAGACGAGCACGGCGTTGTAGACCGAATTGAACTGAGCCAGCAGAATGATGAACATCAGACCCAACGCGCCCAGAAAGGCCGTCTGGAGAAAGGCCTGACTTTCGGCCTGTTCCTCCTGATCGCCGGTCCATTCGAAGCTGACCGAGGCGGGAAGGGGAGAGTTGGGTCCCTGGAGCAGTTCCGTCAGCTCTCCGATCCGTTCATTCGCTGTGACGGGCTGGCCGTCGGCTTCGCCTTCGGGAACGACGGATCCGTCGGATGTGACAACCAGACCGGCGGCCACATCCGCCTTCACATCGAAATAGCGCTGCTGATCGACGCGGTTGATCTCTGCCAGTTGAGGCACGGGGCGCCGGGTGATGAAGTTATCAAGCGGCACCAGCCCGTCGACGGTGCGCACGCGCAGGGAGTCGAGCGTGGAGAGGACGCGATCTTCCTCGGGCAGGCGCACGCGGATTTCGATTTCCTCGTCCGAACTGTCGACCCGCATCGTGTCCAGCAGGATGCCGCGCGTCACCAGCTGGACCATCGCGCCAACGGTCGCGACATCGGCGCCGAACCGGCCCGCCTTCTCGACATCCACGTCGATTTCCCAGTCGATGCCGGGAAGGGGCAAGGTGTCCTCGATGTCGATCAGCCCCGGGGTCGATTGGAAGACCGCGGCCATGTCGGCTGCGGCCTGCTGGAGATCTTCCCAATTGTCTCCCTTCAGCCGCAGGTGGACCGGCTTGCCTTGGGCGGGGCCGCGATCCTGCCCGGAGAGATCTACCTTGATGCCGGGGATCGTGCGCAACCGTTCCAGAAGTGCATCCGCGATGACGTCACCGTCATAGGATGGGTCGACCACGGTTCGGTTCACCGTGAATCCGAACAAATCGAACCACGGCTCCGACACGGTCGGCCGTTCCTCCCAAGGGATCATTTCGATCTGGACCTGGCCGATCGTGTCCTTCGGTCCGCCACCCCCGCCGGGCCCGCCGGTGTTGAGGCCGCCGTCGCCGGCAAAGGCGAATGCCGAGGCGATCCCCGGTGTTTCGAGCACCATCCGCTCGGCCTGACGCAGCAAGGTGTCCTTTTCCTCAAGCGACAGGTTGCCGCGTGCCCGGACGTAGACGTTGCCCTGCTCCAGCTCGCTTTCGACAAAGAATTCGACGCCGTTGTTGTTCTCGCCGAAGATCATGAACGTGGTCACGACGGCGAAGCCGACCGCGCCGATGGCGACCAGCGGACCGACCGGATTTCCCACGATCAGGTTGACGAAGTGGCCGAAGGGTTTGCGCCGATATCCGGCCTCGACCCGCTTGCGCCGGCGCAGGAAGCGCAGCGAATGCATGGCGGACGAAAGAACGAAAGTGCCGAACAGGAACAGAGCTGGGCCGAACACCGCAATGATTGGACCGGGCATCCACGAGGCGACGGGCGTGTCGCCCAGATATCCAGGCGCGATCGCCTGCAGGATGCCCTGCACCATCAGGAACGCGGCAAAGACGCCGATGGTGGCGCGCAGGACCCACGGCATGTTCGCCCGCATCCGGTCGCCTTGCCGTTCGAGGAAGCCGGTAAAGCGCCCCGCGACGCCCCCGAGTACCGGCAGGTAGACCAAGGCCACGACAAGGGATGCGGACAGCACGAAGATCAGCGTGACCGGCAGCATGCCCATGAACTCTCCCGGGATGCCGGGCCAGAACAGCATCGGCAGAAAAGCGCAGAGTGTGGTCGCGGTGGACGACACGACCGGCCAGAACATCCGCTTGGCCGCCTCGACATAGGCCCGCATCGGGCCAGAGCCTTCAGAGATCCGCTTGTCCGCATATTCGACCACGACGATGGCGCCGTCGACCAGCATGCCCACCGCGAGGATCAGGCCGAACATCACGATGTTGGATACCGTGATGCCCATTACCGCGAGCAGGGCGAAGCACAACAGGAACGAGGTCGGGATCGCGAACCCGACCAGCAGCGCCGACCGGGTCCCGAGAGCGGCGAGCACGACGATCATCACCAGCGCAATCGCCGTCAGGACGGACCCTTCGAGCTGTGTGACCATCGACCTGACGGTGCGCGATTGGTCCAAAGTCACGGACACGTCGACCGCCTCGCGCAGCTCGGCGGGCCAGGTCGCGACCTGGGCGTCGATCTCGGCCCGCACATCGGCGGCCGTGTCGATGATGTTGAAGCCCTTCCGCTTCACCACCTGCAAGGCGACGGTACTCTCGCCGTTGAACCGGGCCGTCCCCTCGCGGTCTTCGAAGGTCAGATTGATCTCTGCCAGATCTCCGAGGGTGACGATCCGGTCGCCGTCGGTCTTGACGGGGAGGTCGTAGACATCCCGTGCTTCCTCGAAGCTGCCGGGGATCTTGACCGGAAACGCACCTGACGCGGTCTCGACCGAACCTGTGGCAACCAGAAGGTTGTTCTGCGTGACCACGTTGACCAGTTCATTGGCGGTGACATTGTAGGCTTCCAGCGCCAACGGGTCGATCAGCACCTCCAGCATTTCGTCCCGATGGCCGGCAAGGCCCGCTTCCAGAACGGCGGTCATGCCCTCCAAGCGGTCCTGAAGGTCGTTCGCCAGACGCAGAAGCGTCCGCTCCGGCGCGCTGCCGGACAGAGAGACGATCAGGATCGGGAATTCGGAGAAGTTGATCTCGGTGATCTGGTACTGCTCGGCGCCGTCGGGGAAGTCGGCCTCTGCCCGTCCCATCGCATCGCGGACATCCGCGATCGTCTCGCCTTTGTCCCATCCGAACTCGAATTCCAGGAATACTCCGGCAAAGCCTTCGGATGCGGTGGCATCCATGGACTTCAGACCATCGAGCTCGGACAGCTCGGTTTCCATCGGCTTGATCAGCAGTTTCTCGGAATCCGACGAACTGATCCCGGCAAAGGGGACCGAGACGAAGACACCGGGGATGTCGATGTCGGGCTCGCCCTCTTTGGGAAGCTGGAGGTAGGAGTACGACCCCGCTGCGATGGACAGCAGGACGAAGGCGATGACCATGCGGGCGCGCGACGCGGCCCAGTCGACGATCCCGGTCATTGGGTGGCGTCCCCGTCTTGCGGCTCACGGAATGTCGCGATCACGGGAACTCCGTCCGTCACGTATTCCTGACCGACGACGATGACCTCCGCCGTGTCGGGGAGATCTGCCAGCAGGACGCCGTCGACGGTATCGCGGATCAGCGTGGCGGTCGCGAAGGCAGCGCGGCCGTCCTCGATCACACGCACACCGAGGGTCCCTTCATCATTCAGGGTCAGGGAAGAGGCGGGCAGCATGTGAGCCCGCGTCGGCGCGGTCCGGATGAGTATCTCGGCGGTCTGGCCGTCGCGGACTGTCATATCGGCATTCGGGACGGTCACCTCGACCCGGAACGTGCGGGTCATCTCGTCCGCCGACCGGGAAAGAAAGGTTACCTGTCCCTCGGCGGTTGCCCCCGAGGCAAGACGTGCGGTCGCTTCGGCGCCGACTTCGACGCGGTCCACCTGCGCCTCCGGCAGGAACCCGACGAGGCGGATCGGATCGAGCTGGACTATCTCGGCGCAGGAGGATCCGGGCTGAAGGAGGCTGCCGAGTTCCGCGGTATCGGTCTCGAGCAGTCCGCCGAAAGGGGCCTCGATGGTCAGCTTCTCGATCTCGAGCCGCGCATTCTCGACCGAAGCCTCGGCCGACTCGACGCCCGCGACGGCTGACTCGATCCCCGCGCCGACCGTCTCCAGCCCGGTTTGTGCCGCGGTGAGCGCGGCTTCTGCGGCCCGCAGCGTCGCGTCGGCGCCGGCGACACGGGTCTGCGAGGCGAACCCGTCCTGTCCCAGCCGCGCGGCGGCGTTCTGTGTGATCTGCGCCTCTTCCAGGCGGGCCTGCGCCTCTGCGACCCGTGCCTGCGCTTCGGGAACGCGTGCTTGCGCTTCGGGGACGCGTGCGCGGGCTTCCGCCAGTCGTGCTTCGGCCTCTGCCAGCACCGCGAGGCGCGATCCGGGGTCGAGTTCGCAAAGCAGTTCGCCCGCTTCGACGAAGGCGCCCTTCCGAATGGGTTCGGACACGACCGAACCGGTCGTCTCGGCTGCGACGATGACCTTGCGCGCCGCCTCCGTCTGTCCGCGGACCATGACCGCATCCGGCACTTCCCGCGCCACGGAGCGCACGGCCACGACATGGACTTCGGCCCGGTTCTGCCCGGTTTCCGCCGTCGCGATCGGCGCGGGGTCCTCGGCCGCGGGTTCCGCCTCCGGAATGATCTCCTCTTCGCCGGTCACGCCCCCGACGAACGAGAAGAGCGCGTCCCGGTTGAGAACGACGAAGAACAACGCGACGCAGACCAGTGCGGCTGAAACGACGGGAAAGAGCTTCATGAAATCCTCGCATAGGCGGGCACGTTGCCCACGGACGCGATTCTTCTCTGAACCGCTCGGTTCAGTTTTAGGTATGTCGAGTGCAGACCACAAGTCGGCATATGCCCTTTTCCATTGCGCCCACCCGCGCTAGACGCGCGTGTCAAGGAGGAGTGCGAATGGCGAATACGGACAGCTTCATCGACGAAGTCACCGAAGAGGTCCGCAAGGACAGGCTTTTCAAACTGCTTCGACGCTGGGGCTGGGTCGCGATCTTGGCTGTTCTGCTGCTTGTCGGCGGCGCGGCCTGGACCGAGTGGCAGCGAAGCCGGGACGCAGCCGAGGCGCAAGCCTTCGGCGATGCCATCCTCGCAGCAGCCGCCGAGGGCGAGCCGAGCGCATTCGACGCCGTTCCGACCGCCACCGAGGAGCAGGCTGTCCTTCTGGCTTTCCTGCGCTCTGCGACCGCGGAAGAGATCGACGCTGCTGGCCTTATTGCACTGGGAGAGCGGGACGATCTTCCGCAGCGACTTCGCCATCTCGCACTGCTCAAGGGGTTGATGGCCGGAGGGAGCGGGGATGCCGAGCGGGATGCCGCCATCCTGACGCAACTCGCCGAGGCGGGCGCGCCCTTCCGCTTCCTCGCAATAGAGCGTCAGGCGCATGCGGCCCTGGCGTCCGGCGACGAGGATGAAGCCGTCGCGCTGCTCACAGGGCTCACCGAAGAGGCTGGCGTTCCCGAGGCCTTGCGCCGTCGCGCCACGCAGACGATGGTGGCGCTGGGCGTCGTGCCCGATCCGACCTGAAATTCGGACGCCACGATGCTTCGGGACAAGGACGGACGGTAGATATGCGCGCAAGCTTCGGGATCGTCGCGGGACTCGCGCTGCTGACCGCCTGTACCGACCCTGACCCGGTCCTTCCCGGCGACCGGGAGGAGGTCCGGCCCGGCCGCGGCCCCGGTGTGGTCGCCGCAGCATCCGAAGCACCTGGTTCCGCACCGATTTCCTTGCCGGCAGCTCGTAATCTGGCGGACTGGCCGATGCGCGTGGGGACGGCCACGAACGATCCCGCCCACGCTTCCCTGCGGGAGGCCCCCGTCCTGGCCTGGAGCGCGGATATCGGTCAGGGAGACACCCGCCGTCAAAAGATCACCGCCGATCCTGTCAGCGATGGCACGCGGGTCTTCGCGCTGGACGCGCGATCCACGGTCAGTGCGACCGCGGTCGGGGGCGGGACCGTCTGGTCGCGGAACCTGGTTCCGGGAACCGATCGCGCGACGGATGCGTCCGGCGGCGGTCTGGCCGTGGTCGGTGGCACGCTCTACGTGACGACGGGCTTCGGTGAGCTTCACGCTCTCGACGCTGCCACGGGCCAGGAGCGGTGGGTACAGCGCCTGGACGCGCCTTTGACGACGCCGAAGGCCGTCGATGGTCTTGTCTACGTGGTGAGCCGCGACAGCCGGGCCTGGGCGATCGACGCCGATCAAGGTCGCATTCAGTGGGAACTGCCCTCCGCGCCGGCCGCAAGTGTCACGGCCACGGCACCCGCGCCCGCGATCGATGGGCGCCTGGTCGTGTTTCCCTTCGGGTCCGGAGAGATCGTCGCGGCCTTGCGTCGGACCGGTGTGCGCGTCTGGGGCAGCAGCGTTTCGGGCCGCAGGCTCGGCGTCGCCTATAGTGGCGTGGGAGACATCACCGGCGACCCGGTCCTGTCGGGCGGGCTTGCCTATGCAGGCACCACGGCGGGTCGCATCGTCGCTTTGAACGTCAATTCCGGGGAGCGGGTCTGGACAGCCCGCGAAGGCGCCGTCAGCCCGATGGTGGTGAAGGGCGGCGCGGTCTTCGCCGTGACGGACCGTGCGCAACTCGTCAGGCTGGACGCTGCCACGGGCGACGTCGTCTGGCGGGCTGACCTGCCGTTCTACAAGGCGCGGCGTCTCGGTCGGAGAGAGGGCGTCTTCGTCCATTACGGCCCGATCCTTGCAGGCGGACGCCTCTGGGTGGCCTCCTCCGACGGAGGTCTCAGGGCGTTCGACCCCGTCTCTGGTGCTTTGACGGCCGCAGCCGACGTTCCGGGCGGGGCGGCGTCGCGTCCTATCGTGGTGGGCGGTACGATGTATGTCGTCGGCCGCAGGGGACAGCTTCACGCCTTCCGCTGAATGGGCTAAGCGGCGTCCCTGATCCCGGAGACGCCTCATGTTCACGCTCGCCATCGTCGGTCGCCCCAATGTGGGCAAGTCCACGCTGTTCAACCGTCTGGTCGGCAAGCGGCTTGCGCTTGTCGACGACCAGCCCGGCGTCACGCGCGACCTGCGCGAGGGCACGGCCCGTCTTGGGGACCTTCGCTTCGAGGTGATCGACACCGCCGGGCTGGAGGATGCGACGGATGACAGCCTACCGGGGCGCATGCGGCGCTTGACCGAACGGGCGATCGCCGTGGCGGATGCGTCGCTCTTTCTGGTCGACGCGCGAACGGGGCTCACGCCCACGGATCGCGAGGTCGCGGATCTGCTTCGCCGGTCCGGCCATCCGGTTCTGCTGGCGGCCAACAAATCTGAGGGACAGGCGGCCGAGGCCGGCTTCCTGGAGGCCTACGAGTTGGGTCTCGGAGAGCCGCTGGCACTATCTGCCGAACACGGCGAGGGGATGGCGGAACTGGCTGCCGTTTTGCGCCCCCTGATCGACGCGCATGTCGACGAGGAGGCGGACGCGGGTGTCGGCGTCATCGAAGGGGAGGAGGACCTAGAGGATTGGCGCCCGACCGCAAAGCGTCCCCTTCAGGTTGCAGTGGTCGGGCGGCCGAATGCGGGCAAGTCGACGCTGATCAACCGGATTATTGGCGAGGACCGTCTGTTGACGGGGCCGGAGGCTGGGATCACGCGCGACTCCATCGCTCTCGGTTTCGATTGGGACGGCGTGCCGATGCGGCTGTTCGACACGGCCGGCATGCGCAAGAAGGCCAAGGTCCAGGAGAAGCTGGAGAAGCTGTCGGTCTCCGACGGTTTGCGGGCGGTGAAGTTCGCGGAAGTCGTGGTCGTCTTGCTCGATGCGGCGATCCCTTTCGAAAGTCAGGATCTCCGCATCGCGGACCTCGCCGCGCGCGAAGGTCGGGCCGTCGTCGTCGCCGTGAACAAGTGGGATCTGGAGGAGAACCGGCAGGAAAAGCTGGCCGAACTGAAGGAAGCGTTCGAGAGGTTGTTGCCACAGCTACGCGGCGCGCCCCTCGTGACCGTCAGCGCCCGGACGGGGCGTGGCCTGGATCGCCTGCATGCCGCGATACTGAAGTCGCACGAGGTCTGGAACCGGCGCGTGCCCACGGCGCGCCTGAACCAGTGGCTTGAGGCGATGGTCGGTGCGCATCCGCCACCCGCGCCACAAGGCCGTCGGATCAAGCTGCGCTACATCACCCAGGCAAAGACACGCCCGCCGGGATTCGTCGTGATGTGCTCTCATCCCGATGCCGTGCCGGACGCTTATCGGAGATATTTGATTAACGGCCTCAGGCTGGATTTCGACATGCCGGGCACGCCGATCCGCCTCCATCTGCGGGGGCAGAGCGACGCGAATCCGTTCAAGGGCAGGAAGAAAACGGCGCCGTCCAAACTGCGCAAGCATACCGAGGGCAAGCGGCGCCAGAGTTAAGATATCAGGCCGGTCGAGATCCGGATCGCTCGATCCCTTTCAAAAAAATGTAATAAAAACAGAATATAAAGACATTCTTGCGTCATGAGTCGGACAGACGTCCGGCCGCTCGCTCCGTCATCACGTCTCCAATCGCAACCGCTCTCGCAAAGGAGACCTCACATGAGCATCGCGACCGCAAAGACCTTCTTCAACGACGAAACCGGCGCCGTGACCGTCGACTGGGTCGTCCTGACCGCCGCCCTCGTGGGCCTGGGCCTCGCCGTCATGGGTGTCGTTCAGACCGGCGTCGGCGACCTGACCGGCGATATCGGGGCCCAGCTTGGCAAGGACCACATGGTTCAAACTCAGTTCGATGCCGCCGCGAACGCGATCCTTGGTGGTGCAGAAACCCAAACACCAACAGAAGTGACTCCCTGATCGCTCTATACTCCGCTCGCCCCGCGCGGGCGAGCGGACACCTTTCAGGCGTTGGCCTTCCTGATCTCGTCGGCTTTGTCGGCGTCGAAGGCCACGCCTTTTGCCTTGAGCATCTCGTCCAACTCTCCGGACAGCGTCATCTCTGTGACGATGTCGCAACCACCGACGAACTCACCTTTTACGTAAAGCTGCGGGATCGTCGGCCAATCGGAGTAGTCCTTGATGCCCTGGCGGATATCGGCGTCGTCAAGGACATTCACGTCCTGGAAGTCGATCTCCATATAGTTGAGCACACCGGCCACGCGGCTCGAAAACCCGCATTGCGGCATCGACTTGGTACCTTTCATGAACAGGACGACGTCGTTGTTCTTGACGGTCTCGTCGATCTTGCTCTGCGCGTCGCTCATTGCTTGTCCTTTCTGGGCACGAAGGCCCGTGCATATTCCTGTGGGTCCTTGGGAACCCGCGTTGTCATCTGGCTCCCGCCGCCGAGGCCCGAGAAATACTGGCTCTCGATTTCCGTGTAGCCCTTTCCGGGATCCACCCCGCGGGGACGCCCCGGCCCCTCCGCGCGCATGATCCACCAGGCCCGCGCGACGAGGATCGCAAGGATGATCCCCGCGAGGATCGTCGCAAGCGTCGTCATGATGGGGCCCGCGTCGTCAGAGCGAGCGCATGCAACTCGCCGTTCGCACCGTCCATCTTGCCCTTGAGCGCGGCGTAGACGGCACGTTGCTGGGCAACGCGGCTCTGACCGCGGAAGCTTTCGTCGATGACCTCTGCGGCGTAGTGGTTTCCATCGCCCGCCAAATCCGTGATCGTGATTTTCGCCTCGGGGAAGCTCTCCCGGATGAGAGTCTCGATCTCGTGGGCTTGCATGGCCATGAAACCCCTCCTCTTGGAACGCACGCGCCTCCCTGTCAATTAATCAGCAGAGGCGAGAGCGGCAACCTGTCTCGCCAGTTTCCGGAACTGGCCTTGCCGCCGCCCACCGTCATGCGTGATAGTGCGCCATTACGATCGAAAGGATCCGCGCCATGCCCGGCCCGACGACCAAGCCTGCCCATCCGGCTATCCGCTTCTACGTCCGTTCCGTTGCGGCCGGGTTCGGACTGGCTGCCGTCTTCACGGCGCTCTTGCTCTGGCAGGACGTGGCCGGGTTGCGCCACTTGGTCACGCATGTTCAGGGGGGGTGGCTGGCCCTGTTCCTGCTGTGGTTCTTCAACGGGATCGTTCTGAGCGGTGCACAGGCTTCCGTCTCTCTCCTTCTGCAGGCAGAGCGCGAGGACGACACCCCGCAGGGGGGGCGCCGGGCCCCGGCAGGTACGCAGCCGATCCGCGTCAAGATTTGACGGAAGTCTATTCTGCCGCCGTCGCCTGACCGGCGCGCTCCGCCTCCAGTTCGGCGGACTTCTTCTCGACCTGCTCGACGATATGGTCGACCATCTGGTCGTTCGTCATCTTGTGGCTTTGCTTGCCTGCCAGATAGACCATTCCGGCCCCGTTGCCGCCGCCGGTGAATCCCACATCGGTCATCAGTGCTTCGCCGGGACCGTTCACGACGCAGCCGATGATGCTGAGCGACATGGGCGTCTTGATATGTTCCAGCCGCTTCTCGAGGGTTTCCACGGTCTTGATCACGTCGAAACCCTGTCGCGCGCAGGAGGGGCAAGAGATGATGTTAACGCCCCTGTGCCGTAATCCGAGTGACTTCAGGATCTCGTAGCCGACCTTCACCTCTTCGACGGGATCGGCAGACAGGCTTACACGGATCGTGTCGCCGATGCCCATCCAGAGCAGATTGCCAAGCCCGATGGCCGACTTGATCGTCCCGGATGTCAGGCCGCCAGCTTCGGTGATGCCAAGGTGGATGGGCGCGTCGGTCGCGTCTGCGAGGCCCTGATAGGCGGCCGCAGCCAGGAATACGTCCGAGGCCTTGCAGCTGATCTTGAACTCGTGAAAGTCGTTGTCCTGCAGGATGCGGATATGATCGAGACCGGACTCGATCATCGCTTCCGGGCAAGGTTCGCCGTATTTCTCAAGCAGGTGCTTTTCGAGACTACCAGCGTTCACCCCAATGCGGATGGAGCAGCCATGGTCGCGAGCGGCCTTGATGACCTCCCGAACCCGTTCGGCGTTGCCGATGTTGCCGGGATTGATCCTCAGGCAAGCGGCCCCTGCCTCGGCCGCCTCGATGCCGCGGCGATAGTGAAAATGAATGTCGGCGACGATCGGGACGGGGCTTTCTGCTACGATCTCGCGCAGGGCCTTCGAAGAGGCCTCGTCGGGCACGCTGATGCGGACGATGTCGGCTCCGGCTTCGGCACAGGCCTGGACCTGCGCGATGGTCGCCGCGACATCCGTCGTCACCGTATTCGTCATCGTCTGAACGGAAATCGGCGCATCGCCACCGACGGGCACGTTGCCGACCATGATCTTTCGGCTGGGTCGACGGTCGATCTGGCGCCAGGGCCGGATGGCGTGGAGCGACATGAAAGGGCCTCCTGCGGATGGCCCTTAGCTAGGGCCCGCAGCACCGCCGCGCAACCGGCCTAATCGGCCGGGCTGTCGGGCTCTCCGGCCTGCTGCAGCTCTGCGACGACGCGGGCGATATCGCTATCCGACTGAAGATCGGCTAGGGCGTAGGCCTGCGTCACGCTGTCCGCTGCGAGTGGTATGCCCGAAACGACCTGCACACCGGGGGCCACCGGTCCATACGTCTGTCCTGCGACCGAGAAATAGACCCCACCGGAGTTCCCCGTCCGTAACGTGGCGGGCGCATCCGCCACGGGCACCTCATAAGTCTCCCCGGGCTGCATCACCTTTTCGAGAAGCGTCGCGCCGTCTGCGGCCCGCACCCTGATCCAGGTTTCCTGTGCTGCGACGAGCACCACCGCCTCCGGCACCTCTGCGAGGACACGGGGCGTGTCGGTGCGGTCATCTTCCGGGTCGGTGGCCAGCGCCTCGGCCACAACGGCGTCGAGCGTCGCAGCGAAGGTATTCGAAGCTACGTTCCGCCGGGGGTCAAGCTCATCCGGAGAGACGGGCCGTGGCGTCGCGGAGGCCAGCGCGCCGACAGCACCCGGCGTGATCGTCGAGATGGGCGCATCGCGTGCCGTCAGGATCGGCGCTTCCAGAGCGCGCGGACGGTAGAGTTGCGCCAACGCATCGCGTGTGGCGGCGACGTCCGGAGTTTCGGGCGCAGAAGGCGCCGTCGGTGCCAGTGGATCGAGTTCCGCGACGATGACCGGCGCCTCTTCGACCGGAGAGATCTGCACGCGCTGCACTTCCTGAAGGATGGTCCAGCCGCCGTAGCCGATGCCGCCGACCAGCAACAGAAGAACGGCAAGCGAGCCTAGCGCGCCGGGCTCGAATCCTGCGAAGACCGGCGTGGCGCGGCGCGCGAATGGATTTCCTGCCCCTGCGAGAGGATCGATATCCGCCGCGGCCATCGGTTTCTTAACCGCCATCCCGGGGCCCGGGGCTGTCAGAGCGGATCCGAGAGATGTCCGGCGCGACACCTCGGATTCCATCGGTTTCAATGCATTGATGCCGCCGAAGCCGGATTCTTCGCAGAAGCGGGCGAAGACGATCTCCGGATCCATCTCGAGATAGCGGGCGTAGGATCGGACGTAGCCCGCTACGAAAGAGAGACTGTCGAACTGGCTGAGATCAGCGTTCTCGATCGCGGCGATGTAGCTGGCCTTGATGCGCAACTCGCGTTGCACGTCCATGAGCGATTTGCCCAGCGTCGCACGCTCGCCCCGCATCTCGTCGCCGAGCCGCATGTCGTAGCTGTCATAACCGCGTTCAGGCTGAACGACGGTCGTCTTGGTCTTGGATCGCCGGCCGAACATAGACCACTTGCCCCATAATTCCTGGGCACGCCTCTGGCGGGCATGTCCCTGTCAAAATGCCGAGCACCGTCATTTGTCCCCGGCGCCCCACTGCCTGCGACTAAACTAGCACCACAGTGCTCACAATGCACGGAAAGATTAATGACAGCCTAAAGGTCAAATTCAGGCGGAAGCCTGCCGACGGCTCAATGCGCATTGCGACCACAGATTGTCCATCGCGCGAACGAGCCCGTCCAACATATCCGGTGTGTGGACCGGCGAGGGCGTGAAGCGAAGCCGTTCCGTCCCCCGTGGAACGGTGGGGAAGTTGATCGGCTGCACGTAGACGCCGTGATCCGAGAGCAGACGGTCTGAGATCATCTTGCACTTCACCGGATCACCCACATGGACGGGGACGATGTGGCTTCCGTGGTCGATGATCGGCAAGCCCAGTCCGCGCAGCCTTAGCTTCAGGCTCGCCGCGCGTTCCTGATGGAGATCGCGCAGGGCCCGGTCCCGCTTGAGATGAGCGACGCTCGCCGCTGCGCCGGCCGCGATCGACGGAGGCAGGGATGTGGTGAAGATGAAGCCGGGCGCGTAGCTCCGGATTGCGTCACACATCTTGGCCGAGGCGGCGATGTAGCCCCCCATCACGCCATAGGCCTTGGCAAGCGTTCCGTTGATGATGTCGAGCCGATGCATCAAGCGGTCGCGCTCGGCCACGCCCGCGCCGCGGGGGCCATACATTCCGACCGCGTGAACCTCATCTACATACGTCAGGGCGCCGAACTCGTCGGCAAGGTCGCAGATCGCCTCGATAGGGCCGAAATCCCCGTCCATCGAATAGACGCTCTCGAATGCGATCAGCTTGGGCGCCGCGGGGTCATCCGCTTGAAGAAGCTCTCGCAAGTGATTGACATCGTTGTGGCGGAAGATGCGCTTCGCCCCTCCGTTCCGGCGGACGCCCTCGATCATCGAGGCATGGTTCAGGGCGTCGGAATAGATGATCAGGCCGGGGAACAGCTTGGGCAGCGTGCTCAGCGTGGCATCGTTCGCGATGTAGGCCGATGTGAACAGAAGGGCTGCGTCCTTGCCATGCAGGTCCGCCAGTTCGGCCTCGAGCCGCTTGTGATAGACGGTCGTCCCCGAAATGTTTCGCGTGCCGCCCGACCCCGCGCCTGCGGCATCGACCGCTTCGTGCATCGCCTGCAGGACAACCGGGTGCTGCCCCATGCCCAGATAATCGTTCCCGCACCAGACCGTGATATCCGCTTCGGTGCCGTCGGGACGGGTCCACGTCGCGTGAGGAAACTGTCCCCGCCGCCGTTCGATGTCGATGAAAGTGCGGTAGCGGCCTTCGCGGTGCAGGGTGTCGATCGCGGCGTCGAGCGCGCCGTCATAGTCGGTCATGCAAACGTTCTCTCTTGGACTGCCCTGCACATAAGGTGAGAACTGTATTTGGAACAGGTCCAAAACGTCGCGCACCGGTTGGACCTTTCGCCTACCTGGCAGGCGAACCGACCTTGCTCCGGCGGCGTCCGTTCAACGCTTCGCAGCGTCAGTCGCGCACCGCAATCTGGCAATCCCGCTGCCCGCAGGACTGCAATGCTGCCGCATCGCTGGTTCCCGTCCCCCATGCGCCCGTCGAGGGTGAGATCGCGATCCGAGACCCCTGACGCGCATAGTCCCGGCCTCGAACGATTCCGGTCGCGGTCTGGCTCAGGCTCAGGCCGCGTCCCTCCCGGAACCGGCGCGGAACCACATCGGCGACGACGACGCACCGCGCGCCGCCCCCGCGCTTGCCATCGCACCCCCGCCGTGCAGCCGCGCGCGCGGCTTCGAGGCTGTGATAGTTGAACGCCCCCGTGGTCGAGGCGTGCTGCAGTCCGTGGACAGGAGAAGCGGCCATCGCACCGTAATACTGCAGCTGCGCGACCTCCGGCAGTTTCGCGAGCGTTGCGCGATCCGCATCCGTCAGGAATGTCTGGTCTCCGACCCGAACCACACTCCCCCGAGCGTCGAAGAGCTGCCGCTTCGCCGCATTCTGGTCCGGCGCTTTCTGGGCGGCTGCGGGAGCGGCGAGCAGAAGCGCAAGAAGCGCGGATCGGAACATGGTCGGGATCTCCGTCTGAATCGCCGCGACCCTATCGGGCCGCGCCAGCGAAGCCCAGCCTTGCCCCGGACAGACGGGCGCGCGAAATCAAGTTGGAAACCGATCCGCCTAAGGGGGCCTCATGTCCGATCCTTTGCCCGCCATCCTGAACCGTCTCGACACCGGTCAGGCCGCCGCTCTGGAGCGGCTGTTCGAGCTGCTCCGGATCCCCTCGATCTCTACCGATCCGTCCTATGCCGGGCCGTGCGACGATGCGGCCGAGTGGCTGGTGGCCGAGTTGCGCTCGATCGGCTTCGAGGCGTCCAAACGGGAGACACCCGGCCGTCCGATGGTGGTCGCCCATGGCGGTGAGGGACAGCGGCATATGCTGTTCTACGGGCATTACGATGTCCAGCCGGTCGATCCCCTTGGCTTATGGGATGGGGATCCGTTCGAACCCGTCGTGATCCGGACGCCGACCGGTCAGGCGATCCGCGCCCGTGGTGCCTCGGACGACAAGGGCCAATTGATGACCTTTCTCGAAGCCTGCCGGGCCTGGCGTGCCGAGACAGGGAGCCTGCCTTGCCGCATCACGGTTCTGTTCGAGGGCGAAGAGGAATCCGGATCGCCTTCGCTCGTCCCGTTCCTGCGTGCCCATGCCGACGAACTCCGTGCCGATCTGGCGCTCATCTGCGATACTGGGCTTTTCGACGACCGCGTTCCCGCGATCATCCGTAGTCTTCGTGGCCTGCTTGGCGAGGAGATCACGATCGAGGGGCCAGACCGCGACCTGCATTCAGGTCTCTACGGGGGGATGGCGCGTAATCCGATCCGTGTCCTGACGCGCATCCTCGGAAATCTCCACGACGATCGGGGACGGGTCAGGATCCCGGGCTTCTACGACGGTGTCGACGATCTGGACGAAGCGACCGCGGCGGCCTGGGGCGAACTGGGCTTCTCCGAAGAGGAGTTTCTGGGCACGGTCGGTCTGTCCTCTGCCGCCGGGGAGGATGACCGGACCGGGCTCGAACAGCTCTGGTCGCGGCCGACGGCGGAGATCAACGGGATCTTGGGTGGATATACCGGCGAAGGCTTCAAGACGGTGCTTCCGGCGAAGGCGTCCGCGAAGGTCAGCTTCCGCTTGGTCGGCGGACAGGATCCGGTCCGGCTTCGCGAGAATTTCCGGGACTGGGTCCTTTCGCAGGTCCCGAAGGATTGCCGCGTGTATTTCGCCGATCACGGCGCGTCCAAGGCTGCCCGGATGGATACGTCCGCCCCCGCCTTCGAAGGGGTGCGTCAGGCCCTCTCCGATGAATGGGGCGAGGAGGCCGCATTCGTCGGCTTCGGCGGCTCGATCCCGATCGCCGGGCATTTTCAGCAAGAGTTGGGCATGCAGTCGGTGCTGACGGGTTTCGCCAAGGACGGCGACCAGATCCACTCTCCGAACGAGAAGTACGATCTGGACTCCTTCCACAAGGGCGCGCGCAGTTGGGCGCGCGTGTTGGCCCGGCTCGGATCCTGAACGCAAGAACCCCCGGCCGTTATCGGGCCGGGGGTGGAGGCGCGGGGGAGGGGC
>NZ_JYFE01000069.1 GCF_000877395.1 Jannaschia aquimarina
TCAGCCAAGACACGCAACAAATGTAGACATTACACATATCCTGCAATCCATACGGATGATGGCATTCTTATCAGTTTGCGACGTTAGTGCAAGATCGATGATCGCCATCAGCCGTATGTCCATTTCACTCCGAAAACCTCGAGCCACCTTCACAGCTGTGAACCCGTCACCGCCTCAAGCTGCTTCACAGCTGTGAAGTCAGGCCGCACTTCGCAGGAGCGACATGATCATCGGGCCGGTCGAAAACTTCCCAAGGCTGGCCTTCGCCGAAAGGGATCGCAGGTAGCCCCCGGGACTGCTGATCTTCTCGAAGCGTTCAAGTATCCCCACAACCGTCACGGCCGCCTCTTCTACCCCCATTGCCTCGCAGGCCTCTGACCAGGCGGACGGCGAGATACCCATCATCGGTCTGATGCGTTCGGCCGCTGCCACCAAGTCGTGCCAGTGACGGATCGGAGCGGTTGTGTAGTCCAGAACTGTCGGACAGGCTGAGATGACAACCGGCAGCGGCATCGCAGGGCTCGACCGATGCTCCGCTTCAACTGGCGCGTCCATCAGATCGGGCCCCACGGCTTCCGCCTTTGCCGGTTCTCGGCGAAGTTCAAGATCAGGTAGATCTGGTTTTGAATTCTGATGGTGACGCCCAGGATGACGGTCAGTGCCGCTCACTTCTTCTGGCTCCAGGATATCACGTGCGCTGCATAGCGCTCGATCGAGAAGATTTCTAGCTGCTTCAAGGTCGATTAGATCGGGGCGCCTGCGAAGCCGCTTGGCAACGTCGACGGCGACCGCGAGTAGGTCGGACCAAAGGTCTAAATCGGGGCGGGCTGTCGAGCCATACTCGACGAGGCCGGCTAAGTCTCGGCGCATCAGGGAGACCGTCCGGCGTAACCGATCAAGACAATCTTCCTCGGTCCTGACCTCATCGGCGAGCGCCGCGATCTCAGCCGCGCGGTAGGCAAGGGGGGCTAGATCCAGACCAAAGGCGTCGCGCTCTCCATCACGGTAGCGGCGCACGTAACGCTTGCCGTTTGGGCTGTCCCGGCGGGAGATCAGCCCGGCGGCAACCAGGGCCGCGATATGGCGGCGGAGGGTCGAGTCCGGCATGCCATTCAACCGGTCGGACAGCGTCGCGTTGGAAGGGTGGACGATCATCGTGGCCGCATCGTCGGTCTCGTCCGGCTTCAACTCAGAGCCTTTACGAAAGCTCAGGAGCGCCTGCAGCACGGAGATCTGTCGGTCGGAGATGCCGAGCCGTACGCGCGCCGTGGCGACGTCGCGCAGGAGGGTCCATTTGTCGGGATGCGACGGGGCAGGGCCGTCGGTGCCTGACAGTGTCGCCATTCGCGCCACGATGGCGCGATCGACCGTTCGCCCGAAAGGCGTGAGTGTCTGGTAACCCATTTCGATATCACGGGAGCGCAAAAACCCCGCCCGCGAATCAGTTATGACTTGCGGGGTCGGCATGCGGCCACTAGCTTGGGGTTGCTAAGCACCAAGTTGGGCCTCGTGAGACTTCGGTTTTGCGGGGCCTAGTTTTTCGCTCTGTTCGTGCCTCCTGCTGTTGATTTCATTGGCTTTCCTCGACGCTCCGCCGGTAGCGGGCGTAAAGTTCAGGGAGGACGGTTTCGGCTTCCGCTTCCAACCAGTCCGCGAACGGCCCAGTTTCGACATCCAGACGAACCGTCTTCCCGGAGCGCCGAACCTCGCCGCGGAGACCGTCCGCGAAGGTGATCTGACGCCATGTCTTGTCGGAACTGCGCCTCGTTGCCGTGGTACGGGGATTGGTCGACCCGCGCGGTTCCGCGAGCTTTGCCATGACCGCGTCGAATGCGGCGCGGGAGGGGTCGTCTTCCTGCTTGGCGAGGGCGACGCCGTAGGCGACTTCCGCCGGATCGACCAATGTTTCCGGGTCGGTCCCAGTGTCCGAGATCGCGGCGGCCAGCGCTTCCCAGCGGGGCCGGCCAATTCCGAGCGCGGGGCCGATCGCTCGGGCGAGGTCGGGCGTGACCGCATCGACGATGTTCAGCGCCATTGAGATCGACGAGGGCGTAACCGTCAGGGCCTCGGCGATCGACTTCTGCGTGCCGTAGCCCTGATCCATCAGGGACCGGGCAAAAAGGGCCTTTTCGATGAAGGACAGGTCGCGGCGCGCCATGTTCTCGGAGATCTGCGCACGGACTGCCGCGGCGTCGTCGAGCGTGGCCACCAGGGCGCGGACCTTGACGACCGACGCAGAGGCGCGGATCGCCTCCAGGCGCCGTCGTCCGTAGACCAGAAGGTAGCGCTCCGGATTCTCGGGGTTCTTGCGAACGAGGATCGGCACGGTCTGGCCGTTAGCCTCGATCGCGTCGCGCAGGTCGGCGACGTCCTCGGGATCGATCCGGTCGCCGACGCGCAGGTCGTCGATGCTTTCGGGATCGAGTTCCCAGACGCGAATGCTGTCAACGGCATCGCGCGCGCCGCGCAGCGCGCGGTAGCCGGACTGACCGGGGTCGGACCTGGCCGGGGCAGGGGAGGGGGGCGCGGTCGTCTGCGCCATCGCATCCAGCATCGAGAGACGCTTCTTGCGGCTTTCGGTCATTCGATCCGCCCCCAGGTTCGTTGGATGAGCCTCGCAATCTCATCGTTGACGGCGTTCAGGCTATCCATCGCGCGGTCGTAGGTGCTTCGGGTAAAGGCGCCGCGCTCGACCTCGTAGAGGGTCTGCTTGGTAAGGCCCGCATCCGAGATCGCGGTCGATTTGAGCATCGGCGCATTGAGGACGCTTTCGCCGTAGAGCGTGCGCAGGAAGGCCGAGATGCGCGTCTGCGGGGCATCCGTCGGTTCGTACCGGGTGAGTAGGTAGCGGATCCAGTCGTGCGAGAGGTCGGCGCCGCTGTCGGCAATGACGTCCATCAGATCGGCCGTCATCCGCAGGAACTGGGACATCGACATCACGTCGAGCATCTCTGGGTGGATCGTGACAAGCACGCCGGTTGCAGCCGACAGCGCCGACATGGTCAGGAAGCCCAGCTGCGGCGGACAGTCGATGACGACTACGTCGTAATCATCATCGACCTGTTCCAATGCCTCGCGCACGCGGAAGAAGAACAGGCCGGCCTCGCCCCGCGAAAGGGCGCGCGGCGTGTCGTGCTCGAAATCCATCAGGTCCAGGTTTCCGGGCACGATGTCGAGATTCGGGATGTAGGTGCGGCGGATTACCTCGCGGAGGGGGACGGGGTCGTCGTAGCGAATCGCGTCGTAGAGCGTTCCGCCGTCGGTCAGGTCGAATTCGGGCTGCACGCCGTGCAAGGCGGTGAACGAGGCCTGCGGATCCAGATCAATGCCGAGAACGCGGTATCCGGTCAGTGCGAGGCGCTGGACGAGGTGGGCGGCGGTGGTCGTCTTCGAGCTGCCACCCTTGAAGTTCATGATCGCGATGGTCTGGAGGTGATCGCCCGCGCGCCGGCCCGGCACGTAGTCGCCCGGATTGCGCGCCGTCTTCTCGAGCATCACCCTCAGCGCCTGGATGTCGTCAGCCGAGTAGAGACGGCGGTTGCCCGGGCTGAGTTCGGGGGAGGGGCCCTTGCCGTCGAGATGGAGCTTGCGAAGATAGCTGTCTCCGACGCCGAGCAGGCCCGCGGCCTCGCCCGAGGTGAACCTCCGCATGGTCTTGGATGCGTCGGGGGGGAATAGGCTCTCGCGCTGCGCATGAAGTTGCCCGGCGAGCTGCTCCGAGTGTGCACGCACCACGGCGTTGAGATCTTCCTTGCGCGGGGTCATATCCATGACGCGCGTCCTTGCCTGCCAATCGCGCTATTCCCGTGTTCACGGAAAAACGCGTTATACCGCTGTTTTCCGTGATTAGTGGATCAGCAGGCGGATTCGCGCAAGTCTTTTCCACATGTTGTGGATATCGGGAGTGATCAAGGGGTCTGTCATTCGATGCCCACCTTACGGTCCAGTCGAAAGTGGGGGGCACTCGGGTTATATCATCAAGGGGTTACGGCGTGTCCCACGGATCGATGACCTGAACCCCCATGGCTTCGAATGGCCCGGTGTCGCGCGTGGCGATGGGGAGCTTTCGGGCAAGGCAGATGCCGGCGATCAGGCCATCCATGGCCGACACGGCAAGGCCGCGTTGCCGTGCCGTCGAGAACCCGGTGGCATAGGCATGCGCGGCGGCGGCGTCGAAGGGGAGAATGCGGTCGCCGATCAGCAGGTCCATCATTCGGCCGAACCGTTCGTCCAGATCGACCGCCTTGCGGCCCTGCGGGGCGATGGCGATGCCTGCCCGCAATTCGGCGAACGTCACGATTGTGATGTGGAGGGTAGATATAATCTGGGCATTCAGCCAGTCGCGCACCTGGGGCGCGCGCTCTGCGCGCATCGCCTCTGAAACGACGTTCGTGTCGAGGACGATCATTCGAAGTCGATCGGCTCGTGGGGGGTTTTGTCGCGCCGGATGGCGCTGTCCGGCAGGTCAACCCCGTCCCAAATCGACCAGAGCAGGTCACCGGCACCGACCTCGTCCCGTGGCATCACGGCCCGAGCGAGGATGATGCGCACCTCCTCCTCGGTGCTGCGGCCATGGGCCTTCGCCTGCGCCTTGATCGCGCGATGAACCTCGTCGGGGATGCGGCGAACGTTGATGTTGCCCATCGGGGTTTCTCCATGCGGGTGCGATTGATCCGGGGTCTCAATGTATATGGTATCATATCGTGGAGACGCTACCAATCGACATTCGTCGGTTCGGCACGGAAGACGGGCCCCCCGAAGTGGGGCCTCAGCGAGTCCTCACCAAGAGGAAGAGCGTGATGCCTGGAAGAAGGAATTGACCCATGGAGCGTCAGTTGGCCCGACCGGATCGATTTCCGACCAACCAATTGCGGGCTTGGGAACGAGCTAAGGGTCGCTATTGCACTGCGGCGCGCGATGCATCGTTTGAGCCTTCGCAGGCTTTGAGAAGTCTCCAGCGGGAAGGGCAGGGGAGGGGGCCGGAGCGCACGCGCTTCGGCCCCGA
>NZ_JYFE01000070.1 GCF_000877395.1 Jannaschia aquimarina
GCCGCTATCCCGCCCCCACCGAACCCAGAGGAGACGGGACCATGCACGACATCCGCACCATCCGCGACGACCCTGCGGCGTTCGACGCCGCTCTGGCGCGCCGGGGGATGGACTCGGTGTCGTCCGGGCTGCTCGCCCTCGACGAGGCGCGCCGGGCCGCGATCCAGGGCGCCGAAGCCGCGCTCGCCGACCGCAACGCCGCCTCCAAGCAGGTCGGCGCCGCCAAGGCGGCCGGCGACGACGCCGAGTTCGAGCGCCTGCGCGCCCTCGTCGCCGCCAAGAAGGACGAGGTCGCCCGCCTGGAGGACGAGGCCCGCGAGGCGCAGGCCGCCCTCGACGCCGCGCTGATGGAACTGCCCAACCTGCCTGACGCCGACGTCCCCGACGGCGCGGACGAGGCGGACAACGTCGAGATCCACCGCTGGGGCGAGCCCCCCGCGCTGGATTTCGAGGCGCGGGAGCATTTTGAGATCCCCGCCGTCGTCCCCGGCATGGATTTCGAGACCGCCGCCAAGATGTCCGGCAGCCGCTTCGTCGTCCTGCGCGGCGCCGTCGCCCGCGTGCACCGCGCACTGGCGCAATGGATGCTGGACGTCCACACCGGCGAGAACGGCCTGATCGAACACACCACCCCCGTCCTCGTGCGCGACGACGCGATGACCGGCACCGACAAGCTGCCCAAGTTCGGCGACGACAGCTTCCTGACCCGCGAGGGCTACTGGCTGATCCCCACCAGCGAGGTGACGCTGACCTATTCCGTCGCGGGCGACGTGCTGCCCGAGGACGCCCTGCCCCGCCGGATGACGGCGCACACGCTGTGCTTCCGCTCCGAGGCGGGCAGCGCGGGGCGCGACACGGCGGGGATGCTGCGCCAGCACCAGTTCGAGAAGGTCGAAATGGTCTCGATCACCCATCCCGACCGGTCCCGCGCCGAGCTGGACCGGATGACGGGCCTCGCCCAGGATCTTCTGGAACGTCTGAGCCTGCCCTACCGGACCGTGGTGCTGTGCACCGGCGACATGGGCTTCGGCGCGCGGCGGACCCACGACATCGAGGTCTGGCTGCCGGGTCAAGGCAAGTACCGCGAGATCAGCTCCTGCTCGACGACGGGCGATTTCCAGGCGCGGCGCATGAATGCGCGGTTCAAGCCGGCCGAGGGCGGCAAGCCGCAATTCGTCCACACGCTGAACGGATCCGGCCTCGCGGTCGGGCGCTGCCTGATCGCGGTGCTCGAGAACGGCCAGCAGGCGGACGGGTCGGTGGACCTGCCTTCGGTGCTGCACCCCTATCTCGGCGGCGCCACGCGCATCGCGGCGGACGGAGCTCTGGCGGGATAGGCCCTCATCCTGCCCGAAATATCCCGGGGGGCGCGGAACGCGCGGGGGCAGAGCCCCCTCCGACCCCGCTGCCCCGTACCGTACCATCCGCCGCGCTCGACCGCGCCGGGGCACCGCCCCGGCGCTACCGCCCGACCGGCCCCGCCGGAGGGCGGGCTCCCCTTGCACCGCATCCGACCGGTCGCTATCTGCCAGATCGAGAGGTTGGCACGGGCGAGCGCCCCGCCAACCTGGTCAGGTCCGGAAGGAAGCAGCCACAACGGGTCCCGCTCGGGTCGTTGTCCAGCCTCTCACCCCTCCCGACAGAGATCGGATCGACCCGCCGCGTTGACGTCGCAATTGAACGGCATCCGGCTTCCGAACAGATCGGGGGCCGCCTCAGATGCCGTCATTCCTGCGTTTGGTCCCCGCCATCGTTTGCCTTCCGGTGATGGTCGTGGCCCTGGCCGAAAGCCCCCGGTTCCGCGATACCGCCTTCGGACGCGCCGTTCGCCCGCTGGTCGCCGAGGCCCGCGCTGTCGTCAAGGCAGAGGCTCCGGCACTGGCCGGGCTCGGCGGCTCGTCCGCAATCGCCGTCGCCGGCCCGGCCGATTTGCCGGCCGTGGTTGCGCTGGCCCAGACCGCGCTTCCGGCGCGCTATGTCGAATCGAGCCGCAGCGACCTGACCGTTCACCCGATCGCGTATGACTGCACGCCCAGACCCGATCAGGGCATCCGTTACCGAACATCTGCGGGCACGGTCTGGTGGGATTGGGCGCCGCCGGGCGAGGCGGCACCCCGGGCGGCGATCATCCTTCTCCATGGCGCGAACCGCCCCGGCGAGAGCATGGTCGACATGTGGCGGAAGACCGCAGAGCGCCACGGGCTGATCCTGATCGCCCCCGATCTGGGCGGCGTCGAGGGCTGGTCCCGTGGCCTGCCGGATCCGGCGCGCCTGCTGGATGCGCTGGAAGCCGCAAAGATTCTCTGGTCCGTCGATCCGGAACGGATCGCGCTCTTCGACCATTCACGCGGCGGGATCGCGGCCCAGCTTATCGCGAACCGGGTCGCGGGCCCGTGGAAAGCGGTGGCCGTTCACGCCGGCACGGCGCCCGGCAGATTGATGCAACAGGTGCGGAACGACCTTCCGATCCGACACGACCTCTCGGCACTCAGGATCGGACCTTTCCTTTCGGCGATGCGCGCCGCGCTGGACGAGAGATCGCTTCGCGGGGCCATCGGTTCGAACTCGTCCTTCTGGAAGGGCACAACCATTGGTTCTACGCCAACGGCGAGGCGATCGCAGAGGCGGCGTGGCGCTGGCTGCGAGGCCAGATGCTCTGACGAGGTGGCCGGATCCCGCCTCCCGATCGGTCTCGGGAACACAGGCGACGACAGATCTTGGCGAACCGCCCAATTTCCGGCGGATTTCGATCATAGCCCGGTTGCCGACCACAGAACGGGACCGATCGCGATGCGCATGATCCGCAACCTCATCCTTCTCCTCCTCGTCGTCGGAGGGGGCACGTATTTCGCCTATTCCCCCATGGGGCAGGAACACGGGATCGCCGTCGCCTACACCGACAAGATCGCCGAGGGCATGGCCATGCTCGACGAGGCCAACCCGGAGCTTGCGGGGCAGATCCGGAGCCTCGCGGCCTCCATTCCGTCCCCGGACGAGGTGGTGACCATCGCCGAGGGCGTGGCTGCGCAGGCTGGCGCAGAAGCAGGGTCCGCCGAGAATTGAGGCCGCAACGGCCGGGCCCGCGCAGGCGGGTCCGGCCTCATTCCTCGCAGGACCCGTCGTCCGGACAGACGAGCGGAGGCGAAGCGCCTGTGCCGCCGATGCCGCCATCGGGCACGCGCTGACCGGAGGTCGGCGCGCAAGCCGCAACCAGCAGGGCCGCGACAAGAGCGATCCGTTTCATTCCCCTTCCTCCCAATATCCGTACCCGCCGAACCGCACGCGGACCGGACCGTCGCCCTGCATGCCGGCCGCCCGCTCGCCGACGACCTGCAGGACGTTCATCTGCTTGGCCTCGTAGATGCGCCCAAGGGCTTCCGCCTGGGCGAACGTGAGACCGGAATAGTGGGCCGCGCGGTCGAAGAACCGGGGACCGTCCAGCACGTTGGCGACGGCAGCCGCGCCGTGATCGTGCAGGTTGTCGGCCAGGTAGGCCAATTGCTCGGAGCTGCCCCGGCCGGGCGCGTAGGCGCGTGACAGCAATTCGACCGTGTCATCGGCGACGCGGACGGTTCCTGCCTCGACCAGCAGGTCCAGCAAGGTGCGCGGATGGACGTCCTGACGCACGGCACGAGCCAAGGCCTCGAAGCTGGGCGCCGGCCCAAGGCGGGGGAGCGGCGTCGGTCTTCCGTCCACGCTGTGTTGGCGCAGCCAATCGGACACGATCCGGGCCGGCGAGGACGGCTCTCGCGGGGCGAGGCCGTCTGCCCGAAGACGGACCACGTCGCGGCGCTGGAGGCCCGTCGCGAGCGAGAGTCGACTGTCCGTCTGCTTCCCCTCCCTCTCCTGGGCAACGATGAGGAAAGCGCGCTTCAGCGGATCCACGACGTCCCGGAACCCGAAGCCCCGCCCCATCGCGAGACGCGCGAGAGGGACGAAGAGACGGGTCAGGAGATCATCGAACTCGGCCACATGTGCAATTTGCACATATCTCTTGACCGGTCCAGCCGGGACGTGAAATGTGTTTTTTGCACATTTTTGGAGTCTCCTATGATCCGTCCCCTCGCCCTCCTGCTTGCGCTGGCCGCTTGCAGCCCGTCGATCCAGACCACATCCGGCGCCGACTACTTCGCCCGCGCCGCCGTGACCGATCCCGCCATCCGCGCGGCGGCTGACATCGAACCCGACCTGCGGTTTCCGGCCCGCATCGGCATCGCGCGCGTCGTGAACGGCCGGCTCTCCGCGATACCCGAAGGCGAGGCCGCCCAACTCGCCGCCCTGTCGGAAGCCCATGCAGATCTGGGCGAATGGGTGCCGCTGTCGTTGCTGGTCGAGGAGATGATGACCGGCGGGCGGCAGGAGGGCTCGATCGCGCAGCACCTGCGGGTCGTCGCGGCGCGCCAGCATCTCGACTACCTGCTGATCTACGAACTCGGCGCACGGTCGGGCCGCACCGGGGACACGACCTTTGCCTTGGCCGACGTGACGCTGCTCGGAGGCATGCTCCTGCCCACGCGGACCACGCGCGCGACCGGGATCGGGACGGCGGCCTTTCTGGACGTCCGTAACGGCTATCCCTACGGCACCGTGACCGCGACAGAGGATCTGTCGGGCCTCGCCCGGACCTTCGGAGCGGACCGCGCGAATGCCCGCCTGCGGGAACGGGCCACGGCGCGGGTGGCCTCGCAGCTGCTGCCGCAGGTCGAAGAGATGTTGGTGCAACTGCGCGGCGCCGCCCGGCGTTAGGGAGCGATGGAAAACGGCACCGAAGATCAGGACAAGAAGACCGACTGGGCCGAGGACCGCACGGATTGGGCCGAGGACCGCACCGTCCTCGCCAACGAGCGGACCTTCGCGGGATGGATGCGGACGGGGATGGCGGCGGTCGCACTGGCACTGGGCCTGCGCGCCGTGTTCAGGCAGGCCGAGCCGGATTGGCTGCCGCGTGCCGTCGCACTGGTCTTCATCGCAATCGCCATCGGCATCTTCTGGGCCGCCCGCAGCCAGGCCTGCAAGGCGCAGCGGCGCCTCGACACGCACGACGCCAATGCCCAGCCGCCGAAGATCTTCACCGTCCTCTCGATCGTCTTCTCGTTCGCGGCGGTCGCGGTGGGCTACGTGCTCTGGACGCTGTGAGGGCGCTGCGCCTATCTAAGGGCGAAGGGGTCCCCATGAGCAGCACCGAATACCAAGTCCTGGCGCGCAAGTACCGCCCGCAGACCTTCGCCGACCTCAAGGGCCAGGATGCGATGGTCCGCACCCTGCGCAACGCCTTCGAGGCGGACCGGATCGCGCAGGCCTTTATCCTGACCGGCATACGGGGGACGGGAAAGACGACGACGGCGCGGATCGTGGCCAAGGGCCTGAACTGCGTCGGCCCGGACGGCACGGGCGGCCCCACGACCGAGCCCTGCGGCGTCTGCGAGCCCTGTGTGGCGATTGCCGAGGGGCGGCATGTCGACGTGCTGGAAATGGATGCGGCCTCGAACACCTCGGTCAACGACGTGCGCGAGATCATCGACTCGGTCGCCTATCGGGCCGCCAGCGCGCGGTACAAGATCTATATCATCGACGAGGTTCACATGCTCTCGACCAGCGCGTTCAACGCGCTGCTCAAGACGCTGGAAGAGCCGCCGGCCCATGTGAAATTCATCTTCGCCACCACCGAGATCCGCAAGGTGCCGGTGACGGTCCTGTCGCGCTGTCAACGGTTCGACCTGCGGCGCATCGAACCCGAGGTGATGATCGACCATCTCGCCGGAATCGCGGCCAAGGAGGGCGCCGAGGTTGCGCCCGACGCGCTGGCCCTGATCGCACGGGCCGCCGAAGGCTCTGCCCGGGACGCCATGAGCCTGCTCGATCAGGCGATTGCGATGGGGGCCGGCGGCGCTCTGGTCGAGGCGTCGCAGGTGCGCGCGATGCTGGGCCTCGCCGACCGGGGCCGCGTGCTGGATCTCTTCGAGGCGATCATGCGCGGCGAGGCCGCCGCCGCGCTGGAGGAATTGTCGGCCCAGTATTCCGACGGCGCCGACCCGTTGGCGATCCTGCGCGATCTGGCAGAGATCACGCATTGGATCAGCGTCGTGCAGATCACACCGGATGCAGGCGACGACCCGACCGTCCCGCCCGAGGAACAGACGCGCGGCCGCGCGCTGGCCGATGCCCTGCCGATGCGCGCGCTGACGCGGGCATGGCAGATGATGCTGAAAGCGCTGGAAGAGGTGGCGACTGCGCCCTCACCGATGATGGCGGCCGAGATGGCGGTGATCCGGCTGACGCATGTGGCCGACCTGCCCTCGCCCGACGAATTGATCCGCAAGTTGCGCGACACGCCTGCGCCGCAAGCCAACCCGCCCGCGCCCCGGCCCGCCGGTGGTGGCC
>NZ_JYFE01000071.1 GCF_000877395.1 Jannaschia aquimarina
GCCGCCGCCGGGGTCGCCGCCGCGGGCTCGGGTATCCCGGTTCTGAGCTTTTCCAACAACACGGCCATCGCGGGCGGCAATGTCTGGGTCCTGGGTAATACCTTCGAGAATACCGCCCGCCGGCTGCTGCAATATGCCGCCGGACAGGGCCGCAACCGCGTACTCGTGACCCACGCCACCGATCAGGCGGGCCAAGTCGCCCGCGAGGCGATCCAGGCCGCCGCGCGCGGCACCGGCGCGCAGATCACGGGCGCCGTCCCCTACGAGCTCAGCCAGGCCGGCATCGCCTCGGCGGTCCCGACCATCGCCGAGCAGGCACGCTCCAGCGGCTCCAACGCCGTCTTCCTGACGGGCAACACGGCGGGCGACCTGCCGGTCATCTCGCAGCTTCTCTCCGAGACCGGCATCGGCGGCGAGGACTTCCGCTATCTCGGCCTCACCCGCTGGGACATTCCGGCCGACGCGCTGCAATTGCCGGGGCTTCAGGGCGGCTATTTCGCGCTGCCCGATCAGGGCGCGATCCAGCAATTCCGGACCCGCTATTCGGCGCGCTACGGCGGAGCGCCCCATCCGATCGCCAATCTGGCCTACGATGGCATGGCGGCCATCGGCGCCATCGCGGCCCGCGGCCAGACCGTCGGGCGGAACACGTTGACCAGCCGGGCTGGCTTCGCGGGCACGGGCGGGGTATTCCGCTTGCGCGGCGACGGCACCATCGACCGGGCGCTGGCCGTCGCACAAGTGGTCAACCGGTCGGCACAGGTGGTCAGTCCTGCCCCAAACAGCTTCGGTGGCGCCGGCTTCTAGGCCGGCCCAGTTCAACCCGGCCGACTTCACCGGCGCGGTCCCGGACAACCTGATCGCACCGGCAGGGGCGATCGTCGACTCGGCCGCATTGGCCAGCCGGCTGTCAGAGGCCGTCGCCGGGTCGGACGATCCGCGCGACGTCCGCAGAGCCGTCGTGGCCCTCCTGCGGGAGACGCAGAAGTCAGGCCGCGCCGTCATCGCCGATCACTTCGCCGCCGCGCCCAGCCGGGCGCGCGCCGTGACCCATGCCTATGCCTTTCTGACCGACCGGCTGGTCCAGGCGGTCTGGCTGACCGCGACCCGGATCCTGCATCCCTGCCCCAACCCGACCGAGGGCGAGCGTTTCGCGATCCTCGGCGTCGGCGGCTACGGGCGCGGCGAGATGGCGCCCTTTTCCGACGTCGACCTGCTGTTCCTGACGCCCACCAAGGTGACCCCCTGGGTCGAGAGCGTCGTGGAGTCGATGCTCTACATGCTCTGGGACCTGAAGCTGAAGGTCGGCCACGCGACACGGACGATCCGCGAATGCCTGGCGCTGGGGCGCGACGACATGACGATCCGCACGTCGCTGCTGGAGCAGCGCGCGATCTGCGGCGACGACGCCCTCCCGGACGAGTTGCGCGAACGGCTCTGGTCGGAGCTCTTCAGCCGCACCGCGCCCGAATTCATCGAAGCCAAGCTCGAGGAGCGGGCGGAGCGCCACATCAAGCAGGGCGGCGCCCGCTACGTGCTCGAACCGAACGTCAAGGAGGCCAAGGGCGGCCTCCGTGACCTGCAATGCCTCTACTGGATCGCGAAGTACCGCTACGGGGTCGAGGATGCCGCCGACCTGGTGCCGCTGGGCGTCTTCCTGCCCGAGGAATTCGAGCAGTTCGAGGCCGCCGAGCGGTTCGTCTGGTGCGTGCGCTGCCACCTGCACCTGATCGCGGGCCGCGCCGCCGACAACCTGACCTTCGACATGCAGGTCGAGGTGGCCGAGCGGATGGGCTATTCCGACCATGGCGGCCGCCGCGCGGTCGAGCATTTCATGCAGGCCTATTTCCGCCACGCCACCAAGGTGGGCGAGCTGACGCGCATCCTTCTGACCGCGCTCGAAGCCGAGAACATCAAGCAGGAACCGGGGCTGCTGGGCCTCTTCAAGCGCCGCCCCCGCGTGAAGGACCCCTACGAGGTGCGCCAGGGCCGCCTCGACGTGGCCGACGTGGACGCGTTTCTGGCGGACAAGTTCAACCTCCTGCGCATCTTCGAGGAAGCGCTGCGCACGGGCCTGCTCCTGCATCCGCACGCCATGCGCCTGCTGACGGCGAATCGCCACCTCATCGACCGCGACATGCGCGAGGACCGCCGCGCGGCGAAGCTGTTCCTCGACCTGCTGCTCAAGCATGGTGACCCGGCGCGCGCCCTGCGCAGGATGAACGAGCTCGACATCCTGTCGGCCTTCATTCCCGAATTCGCTCCGGTCGTGGCGATGATGCAGTTCAACCTCTACCACCGCTACACGGTGGACGAGCACACGATCCAGGTCGTCTCCAACCTCGCCCAGATCGAACGCGGAGAGCTCTACGAGGATCTGCCGCTCTGCTCCGGCATCCTGAAGACCGGCGTGAACCGCAGGGTGCTCTACGTCGCCTGCCTGCTTCACGACATCGGCAAGGGCCGCCCCGAGGATCACTCGATCCTCGGGGCCCGCATCGCCCGGGACGTGGCCCCCCGGCTGGGCCTCAAGCCCGCCGAATGCGAGACGGTTGAGTGGCTGGTGCGCCATCACCTGCTCATGTCCGACATGAGCCAGAAGCGAGACATCGCCGACCCTCGCACGATCAGGGATTTCGCCAAGGCGGTGACGACCCGCGAACGGCTCGACCTGCTGACCGTGCTCACCGTCTGCGACATCCGCGGCGTCGGCCCGCATGTCTGGAACAACTGGAAGGCGCAGATGCTGCGCGCGTTGCACCGCGCCACGTCCTCCGCCCTCGAGAACGGGCTCGAGGACGTCAATCGGACCACGCGCGAGGCCAAGGCCAAGCGGCTCTTCCGCGAGGCCCTGCCCGACTGGTCCGAGGCCGAGTTGCGCGCCGAGATCGGGCGCCATTACGGCCCCTACTGGCAAGGCATCCCGACCGCCGCTCAGGTCCGCTTCGCGCATCTGCTGCGCGACCTCCCCGAAGGCGACGTGCGTCTGGAACTCGATCCCGACGAAGAGCGGGACGCCACCCGCGCGGTTTTCGCCATGCACGACCATCCGGGCATCTTCTCGCGGCTGGCCGGCGCGCTCAGCCTGGCGGGGGCCAATATCGTGGATGCGCGCAGCTACACGACCAAGGACGGCTTCGCGACCTCCGTCTTCTGGCTGCAGGACGGCGCGGGGCATCCCTACGAAGCCGCCCGGCTGCCGCGCCTGCGCGACATGATCGAAAAGATCCTGCGCGGCGAGGTCGCCACCCGTCAGGCCCTCGAAGGGCGCGAGATCAAGAAGCGCCTGCGCGGCATCGAGGTGCCGACCCATATCAGCTTCGACAATGACGGATCGGAAATCTACACGATCATCGAGGTCGATACCCGCGACCGCCCCGGCCTGCTCTACGATCTGACCCAGGCGATGGCGGCGGCGAACATCCAGATCAGCCAGGCGGTGATCGCCACCTACGGCGCCCAGGTCGTCGACGCCTTCTACGTCAAGGACATCTTCGGCCTGAAAATCTGGTCCCGCTCCAAACAGGAGGCCCTCGAGCGCCGCCTCCGCGACGCGATCACCCGCGCCAAGGAACGGGCGGGGGCCTAGCAGGAGAGCCGTTCGGCCGGCCCCGCGTCAGGCCCGCGCGATCCAAAGGCGCGCCGGCCCCGTCACTTTCAGCGATATCCCGATCCGGTGCGGCCGGCGCGTCGAACGGATCTCGGGCAAACCGTCCGACCTCCGGGTCATCCCGCCGAGATCAGTCAACGACTAGGATCCGCGGACCGTATGGAACCGGTCCGGCGCTGCCCCTTCGCCCTACTCCACCACGATGCGCCCGAACGCCTCCTTCGGCGGCACGCCCTGGTCGCGCACCTCAATCGGATAGACGCCCGGCCGCATCGGGTGAAAGCTGAACCGGGCGGACCCGGCGGCATCGCATTCGATCGCGCGGAAGGTCAGGCCCTGCATGTAGAACTCGATATCGGTCTCGCCGACGGACAGGACGCGGATATGGGCGTTCTCCAGCAGTTCCGTCGCCTCGAAATGGTAGCCCGTCTCCGAGGTAAGGTCCTCCGGGCAGACCACGTTGAAGCGGTAATATCCGCCCAGCGCCAGTGTGAACTGGTCCGGCGACAGGACGGGCGTGCCGTCCTCGCCGCGGGTAATCTCCATGAAGAAATCCTCCGGTGCGCCCGATCCGACGCGTCCCGATTCCTGCTCCTGCGCGGCGGCGGCGGCGCCCAGCATCGCGAAGGCAATTCCTGCGGCACGTGATCCAAATCCCTTCATGCGATCCTCCCTGATCAGATCACCCCGGTCATTTCGCGCCCTCCGCGTGCCGGCAATGCGACCTTGGCGCCATGGCGCGAAGCTCCGCTCATTCGCTAGACCGCCCGCAGAAGGGATCGGCCATGACGTTCCCACGGATCACGCTCGCCCTGGCCTGCCTGGCCACGCCCGCCCCGGCCGGAGAGGCGGAGGTCGCGCGCCTTCTGGCCGAAAACCAGTGCCGCGATTGCGATCTGTCCGGCGCGGCGCTTGCGGGGGCCGATCTCCGCGACGCCTATGCCACCTATGCGGTCTTCGATGGCGCGGATCTCAGGGGTGCCGACCTGTCGGACGCCTTCCTGCCGTTCGCCCGGTTCGAGGGCGCCGACATGACCGGCCTCGTCTTCGACCGCGCGAATGCCCGCGACACGGTCCTGACCGGAGCGATCCTGCGGGACGCCTCCCTGCGGGGCACCGCACTGCCACAGGCCACGTTGCGCGGCGCGGATCTGGAGGGCGCGGTCCTGGCGGCGGCGTACATGCCCAACGCCAACCTGACGGAGGCCAGGCTGGCGGGAGCCGACCTGACCGGCGCCGATCTGACGGGGGCGGTGCTCGGCGGGGCGGACCTGACCGATGCCGACCTGACGGGCGCGACGCTCCGGGCCGCGGGCCTCGCGGGCGCGCGCTTCTGCCGGACGACGATGCCCGACGGCACGCGGCGCGACGAGGACTGCTAGGTCGCCGGCCAGAGATCGCCCTGTCCGCTCCGCCCGCCGACCCCGCCGATGCGCGCCCTTCCCTCGACTGTGCAGTCGCGCTACCCGTCGCCCATGCTGGACCGGCTCGATCCCGATACCGCCCGTGCGCTGCTGGAATGGCAGCTCGAGATGGGCGCCGATTGCGCCGTCGATCCGCAACCCGTCGACCGCTTCGCCCTGCCCGACCGGATGCCGCAGCCCGCCGCTCCGGCTCAGACCGCGCCGATCCCGGCCCCGCAACCTGTCATCGGCGCGGACCCCGTGGCCTTTGCGGAACGCGCCGCCGCCGCCGCGCGCGATCTCGACGCGCTGCGCGAGGCCTTGTCGCGCTACCCCCATTGCGATCTGCGGAAGGGAGCGCAGAACCTGGTCTTCGCCGATGGCAGACCCGGCGCCCGCGTCATGGTCATCGGCGAAGCGCCCGGCCGGGACGAGGATCGCGAGGGGCGCCCCTTCGTCGGACAGGCCGGACAGCTCCTGGACCGGATGCTGGGGGCCATCGGGCTCGCCCGCGACCACACCGATGCCGAGCGGGCGGTCTACATCACCAACGTCCTGCCCTGGAGGCCGCCCGGCAATCGCGACCCGGAACCGGCGGAGGTGGCGATGATGCTCCCGTTCCTGCGCCGCCACGTGGACCTGGCCGCGCCCGACCTCCTGGTCCTGATGGGCAATCACTCCTGTCAGGCGGTCCTTGGACGCAAGGGAATCACACGGCTGCGCGGGCAATGGACCCAAGGGCTGGACCGCCCCGCCTTGCCGATGTTCCATCCCGCCTACCTCCTGCGCCGTCCCCAAGCGAAGCGCGAGGCCTGGGCCGACCTGCTGGAGCTTTCGGCCCGGCTCGGCCTTCCCCCGGCCCTGCCGTCCCGCTGAACCGTTCGGTGCCTGCCGGACGGACCGATCCGACGGCTCCTGTCCCTGCGGAGTCTGCCGATCCAGGAAGGGTTCGGCGCGCTCGGAACGCCCTCCACTTCTCTGCTTCCCAAATATCCACGCCGGAGGCCCGGATCGGACGGGGCTCGATGCCC
>NZ_JYFE01000072.1 GCF_000877395.1 Jannaschia aquimarina
GGACGGGGCATCGAGCCCCGTCCGATCCGCCCCCGGGCGGGCCGCCCCCCGGCGGCGCGCATCCCGTGCGGATGCCAAATGTGCAGACGGGGGGTGCACAGAGGGTGCACAGGGGGTGCACAGAGGATTTCCGCCGATCGGGGGGTATCATGACAGACGCCGCCACCCGCGCCGCCGCCCTCCTGGCCGGCCATCGCGAAAGCATAGATCGCCTCGACGCGATCCTCGTCTACACGCTCGCCGAGCGGTTCTCCCACACGCAATCCGTGGGACGCCTCAAGGCCGAGCACGACCTGCCGCCCTCGGATCCGAACCGGGAGGCCCAGCAGATCGCGAGGCTCGAACGCCTCGCGCAGGAGGCCGGGCTCGACCCGGACTTCGCCAGGAAATTCCTCGCCTTCATCATCGAGGAAGTCATCCGCCACCACAGGCAACATCAAGAGAACTGAAGGAAAATCACCATGGCCATGAAGATCCGCCTCGCGCGCGCCGGCTCCAAGAAGCGCCCGTTCTATCGCATCGTCGCCGCCGACAGCCGTCAGCCCCGCGACGGCCGCTTCCTCGAGAAGCTCGGCAGCTACAACCCGCTCCTGCCCAAGGACAGCGAAGAGCGCGTCAAGATGGACCTCGACCGCGTGAAGCATTGGCTCGACCAAGGCGCCCAGCCTTCGGACCGCGTGAGCCGCTTCCTCGAATCCGCCGGCCTCCTCGAGAAGAAGGAGCGCGCCAACATGCAGAAGGCCCAGCCCGGCAAGAAGGCCCAGGAACGCGCCGCCGAGAAGGCCGAGAAGGCCAAGGCCGCCGACGAAGCTGCCAACGCCCCCGCCGAGGAGGCCCAGGCCGAAGCCTCCGCCGACGAGGCCGCCGAAAGCTGAGCGTTGTTCGGGCGGCCCTCAAGCCGCCCGTTCCGTCCCCGCCCCCGATGACAGGAAACCGCCGATGGTCAAAGCGCTTCGCCGTCTCCTCGGCCTGGCTGCTCTCCTGCTGGTGGTCGCCGCTGTTTTGATCGGTTGGGACATCCTCGTCAGGTTGAACGACGAAATAGACCTCTGCCTGGACACGACGTCCGGGCGCTATGTCGGAAACGATCACCCGGCCTGTCGCGCCGCGGCCGCGCGAGCCGGCAATCCTGACAGGCAGTTCATCGAAGGAGGCCTGTGATGAAGGATCATGTCTGCCTGGGCGCGATCACGGGGGCCTACGGCGTGCGCGGCGAAGCCCGGGTGAAGTCGTTCTGCGCAGAGCCTTCCGCGATCGGCGATTACGGCCCCCTTACCGACGACAAGGGACGCGATCATCGCCTGACGGTCATCCGGCCGGTCAAGGGCGGTTACGCCGTCCGCCTGTCCGGCGTGACGAGCAAGGAGCAGGCCGATTCCCTGCGCGGTCAACGGCTCTGGGTCCCCCGCGCCGCCCTGCCCGATCCGGAAGAGGACGAATACTACCATTCCGACCTGATCGGGCTGACCGTTCTCGACACGGGCGGTGCCGAGCTCGGCCGGGTCGCCGCCGTCCACGACCATGGCGCGGGCGACTTGCTGGAATTGCGCGGCCCGGGGCTCAAGGGGGTGCTCGTCCCCTTCACCCGTGCCGTCGTCCCGACCGTCGACCTGTCCGCCGGACGGATCATCATCGACCCGCCGCAAGGGCTGCTGCCCGGGGATGACGACCCCGCAGAAGCCGACAGCCCCGACGCGGACTGATCCGTTCAGGACAGCCGGTTTACCATGACCTGAGCGAGCGCCCGCGCTCGCGCGTAGCGATGCTTCGCGCCCGGTCCGGCCCGATCACCCTGCCGGGCGAGATCTCCCCACAGGACGATTGTGTCCATCCCCATGAAGAGATCCAGCAGCCCGCGATCGGTCTCCAATCCCGAGGCACTCAGGACGCGGGACATGTCCCGCTCCAGCCAGCCCTGCATCTCGCTCTCTTCCACTGGCCCGGCGAGCAGCAGGAAATGCGTGACGACCCGTGCCAAATCGTATTCCTGCGGAGCCTTGCGGAGCCGGTCGAAATCCAGGCCCCAGACCGTCTTGTCCTGGCCGAAGATCAGGTTCCGAAGATGGAAATCGCCATGCACCAGACGAACCTCGACCCGCGTTCCCGTCCGCCTCTCCAACTGTCGCTCCAACGCGCCCAACAGCCGGGCCGGCATCGCATCGCCGGCCAAGTCAGGGGCTCGTTCCCGAACCTCCTTCAAACGCAAGCGTCCGAGCCGGCCGTCCCATTGTCTTGTCCTCGACGGCACCACGCGCCCGACGCCCTCGACCCATCGGCACGCATCGGCCAGCACGGTCAGGCCCCGATCCGGCGAGTGCCTCGAGGCGACAACCCGGTCCAGGGCGAGGTCACCTTCGACGAACTCGACCGCGATCAGCCGGGCTAGAGGATGGAACCCTGCAAGGGCTGGGGCGCGCGCGCAGCTGCTCCGGTCCAGCAAACGCGCGAAACGACGATGCGCGATCACCTGCTCGGCGTAGGCCCTGAGGCCGAGGGCGGGCCGCATCTTCACGGCAAGATCGGGGCCGACATTTCGGCGCAGGCGCAGCACGACCCGGCGACCGGCGCCGGCTCCGCGCAAGGCCAGAAGCGACCAATCCTCCGCTCGCGCTTGCGGCCGCAAGGTCAGTTTCTGGACCCGGTTCCATGTCTTGATCGCGCCGCGCGCCAGATCGGGCAGATCCGGGCGATCCGACCCGCCCGTGGAGGTATTGGCCATGACCCGCCCTATCCGGTATCGGCGCCCCATGACAACGCCCGCCCGCTCTCATGGTACGAAGTCGATCCGGCCCACCGCGCGCCCGCGCGATCTGATGGAGGACGCACCGGGTTCGGCTTGGCAGGCTCGTGTCGTCACGCTTTTCCCCGAAGCATTTCCCGGGATCCTCGGACTTTCGTTGACGGGTCAGGCCCTCAGGGCAGGGTTGTGGCACCTGCGGACCATTCCGCTCCGGGAGTTCGGGTTGGGCCGCCATCGGAGCGTGGACGCCCCTCCCTCGGGTGGCGGCGCCGGCCTCGTCCTGCGCCCCGATGTCGTGGGCCCCGCCCTCGATGCCGCGGCCGGGCCGGGCCCCGTGCTCTATCTCTCGCCGCGCGGCCGGCCCTTCGATCAGGCGATGGCACGCAGTCTGGCTGCCGGACCAGGCGCCACGCTGCTTTGCGGCCGGTTCGAGGGCGTGGACCAGCGCGTGCTGGAGGCGCATGAAGCCGTCGAAGTGTCGCTGGGGGATTTCGTGATGACCGGCGGAGAGATCGCGGCGCAGGCGGTCCTCGACGCGACGATCCGGCTATTGCCCGGCGTCGTCGGCAATGCGGACAGTCTTGAGGAGGAGAGTTTCTCCTCCGGCCTGCTGGAGCACCCGCATTACACCAAGCCCGCCGAATGGGAGGGCCGCGCCACGCCGCCGGTCCTGCTCTCCGGCGACCATGCGAAGGTCGCCGACTGGCGCCGCGCCGAGTCCGAACGGCTGACACGGGAGCGGCGGCCGGACCTGCTCGCACGGCGAGACGAGGAGGCCCCGGACGACGAAACTCGTTGACCAAACCAGGTGTCCAGCCAGCGCAAACGGCGTTCGACGGCCGCCATACTCGGCTGGATCATTGCCCAGCTCCTCATCGCCGCCATCGCGGCGCTCTTCGGGCTCAATCGCATCTCGGGCATTGCCCTGACCGGGGCCAACCTGCTCATCGTTGTCGCTCTCGTGATGCTCGTCCTGATCGCGCTGGGCGTCTTCGCAATCGCCTGACGGCGGCCCTTCGGATCTTGCACCGTCTCGCGCGGCCTGCTACGAGCCGCGCATCGAACCGCCCCGGTCCTGCCGGGGCGCTCTTCGTTCGGAACAAAGAACAGCCGTCCGGACACAACCGGGCAGGACATCATCCGGGGGCAAACCCCGCGTAGCCAGAGGAGGTCCCGATGGACCTGATCGCACAGATCGAGGCGGAGCAAGTCGCCGCGCTCGACAAGAAGATTCCTGACTTCAAGGCCGGCGACACAATCCGCGTCGGCTTCAAGGTGACCGAGGGCACCCGCACCCGTGTGCAGAACTACGAAGGCGTCTGTATCGCGCGCAAGAACGGCGACGGCATCGCCGGCTCCTTCACGGTGCGCAAGATCAGCTTCGGCGAGGGCGTCGAGCGGGTCTTCCCGCTGCATTCCACCAATATCGACTCGATCGAGGTGGTGCGTCGCGGCCGCGTCCGCCGCTCCAAGCTCTATTACCTGCGCTCGCGCCGCGGCAAGTCGGCCCGGATCGCCGAACAGACGAACTACAAGCCCAAGTCCGAGAAGGCGGAGGCCTGAGCCATGAAGAAGAACACGCATCCCGACTACCACGTCATTGACGTCAAGCTGGTGGACGGCACCGTCGTCCAGATGCGCTCCACCTGGGGCGCCGAGGGCGATCAGCTCTCGCTCGACATCGACCCGTCGGTCCACCCCGCCTGGACGGGCGGCGGCGCGCGCCTGATGGATACGGGCGGTCGCGTCTCCAAGTTCAAGAATAAGTATGCGGGCCTCGGCTTCTGAGCCGGCGCCATCCCGCAAGCGAACGCCGCCCCCACCGGGCGGCGTTCTTCGTTCACGGTCCTGTTTCCCGCCACGGAACAGTGAAAATCCGCGCGGTTCCGCTTAACACCCAGACGGCGCGCCGCTAGTCTCCGTCCGGATCAGCAAGGCCGGTGGCTCATGGCGCATATCATCGTCTTCGGGAACGAAAAGGGCGGGTCGGGCAAGTCCACGACCTGCATGCACACGGCCACCGCCCTGGTGCGCTCGGGCGCGCGCGTCGGCGCGCTGGATCTCGATCTGCGCCAGCGGACCTTCTCCCGCTACATGGAGAACCGCCAGGATTATGCGACCCGCCAGGGGGTCACCCTTCCCACGCCCGCGATGACGCAACTTCCTAAGGTCGACCGGACCGAACTGGCCGAGAACGAGAACCCGTTCGACAAGTCGCTCAGCCTCGCCGTCGCGACGCTCGAGGAAAGCTGCGACTTTATCGTCATCGACTGCCCCGGCTCCCATACCCGGTTGAGCCAGGTGGCCCATTCGCTGGCCGATACGCTGGTGACGCCACTCAACGACAGTTTCGTGGATTTCGACCTGCTGGCGAAGGTCGAGCCCGAGACGGGCAAGATCCTCGGCCCTTCCGTCTATTCGGAAATGGTCTGGCACGCGCGCCAGTTGCGCGCCAAGGCGGGGCTCAAGCCCATCGACTGGATCGTCCTGCGCAACCGCCTCGGCGCCCAGGAGATGCACAACAAGCGCAAGATGGGGCAGGCGCTGGAAGATCTCTCCAAGCGGATCGGCTTTCGCGTGGCCCCCGGTTTCACCGAGCGCGTCATCTTCCGGGAGCTGTTTCCGCGCGGCATGACCCTGCTCGACCTGAAGGATGTCGGCGTCGCCAACCTCAACATGTCCAACATCGCCGCCCGACAGGAAGTGCGCGAGTTGATCGCCTCGCTCAAGCTGCCCAGCGTCGAGATGGCAGTCTGACGACCGCGTGACGGCGGGCCGCCTGCCCCCTCATCCTGCCGGAAATATCCCGGGGAGCGCGAGGGGCAGCGCCCCTCGCCCCTAGCATCGACGCTCCATCCGTTTCTCCAGCCGCCTGAGGCCGAGGCTCAGCGCGATGGTCATCGTCAGATAGAGCAGAGCCACCACATTGTAGGTCTCGAAATAGCGGAAGTTTCCCGCCGCCGTCAGTTTCCCGAGTTGCGCGATGTCCATGACGCCCACGACCGAAACCAGCGAGGAGTCCTTCACCATCGCGACGAAATCGTTGCCCAGCGGCGGCAGGATCGTCCGGATCGCCTGGGGAAAGACGATATGCCTGAACCGGTGCCAGCGTTTGAGGCCCAGCGCCTGCGCGGCCTCGATCTGCCCCCGTTCGACCGATTGCAGACCCGCCCGGAACACTTCGGCGATAAAGGCGGAATAGGCGATCACAAGCGCCACGATCGCGCGCCAGAGCAACGGGAAATCCCGCGTCCGCATCTCTGGCAGGCCCAGCCAGTTCCAGAAGGCCACCAGCGCCGGGGCACCCACGAAAGCCACGTAGAGCAGCAGGACGAGGATTGGGATGCCGCGCACGATCTCGGTGTAGAACCGTGCGATCTGCCGCAGGACGACGCTGCCCGACAGCGACATGAGCGCGATGCCCAGACCCACGAGAGAGGCGAAGAAGAACGAGACCACCGTGACCAGCACGGTGATCCAGACCCCCCGGCGCAACGTCGTCAGGACCTGCCGCGCCCCGTCGTCGAACGCGATCGCGACATAGGCCCCGCCCAACAGCACGGCGACCGCGACCAGCCACCAGGGGAAGTCGGCGCTCTCGGTGGTGCGGGACGGTCCCATGACCGCCCCTCAGATCCGCCTCACCCGCCGATCTGGTATTCGAGGAACCACCTGGTGTTCAGCGACTCGAGCGTGCCGTCCGCCTCCATGTCGGCGATGGCGGCGTTCATCGCCTCGATAAGCTCGGCATCCCCGTCCTTGGGGAAGATGAAGCCGAACTGCTCGGTGCCCAGCGGTTCTCCGATGATCTTCAGCCCGCCTTCCGAGGCGGCGACATAGCCGTTCGCCGCCGTCGAGTCGGACAGGACGAGGTCAACGTCCCCCGCCCGCAGCGCCTGAAGGCCCGCACCGAAGGTCTCGAACAGCTTGATGCGGGGATTGGCCTCGTCGCCGTCCAGCACGTCGTAGACGCCCACATAGAACGGCGTGGTGCCGGGCTGGGCCGCCATCAGCAGGTCTTCGTCGGCGGCGAACCCGGCCGCGTCGGTGAACCGGTCTTCGTCGCCGCGAACCATCATCAGCATCTGGCTGGTCATATAGGGCTCGGAGAAATCCACCGCCTCGCGCCGGTCGTCGCGGATGGTGATGCCGGTCATGCCCATGTCGAACTCACCGGCGCCCACTGCGGCGATCATGCCGTCCCAGCTGATCTTCTCGTAGTCCGGCGTGATGTTAATGCGCTCTGCGATCTCGGCCATGGCATCGTATTCCCAGCCGATCGCCTCACCCGAGGACGGATCCTTGAACTGCAACGGCGGGTAGGCGTCCTCGGTGGCGATGACGACGGTCCGGCCGCCCAGATCGGGCAGGTGACCGTCTGCGAAGGCGGGGGCGGCCAGCAGCAGGGCCGCGGCGACGGAGGCGAGGGTTTTCATCTGGGGGATCCTCTTCGGTTGACCGGGGGATGATGACCGGACGGGCGGCAGGTTCAAGCCCGCCGAGCCGTGCCGACAGGTGTCGGCCCCTGACGAACCGGCTCAGATGTCGCCGCAGACCGGGCAATCGGCACGGCGCGCAACTTTTACGCGCCGCGCGTCGGCGTCCAGCCCGTCCCACAGCAGCATGGCGCCCCGCAGCGTGGTACCGGCGCCGGTGATCTCCTTGATCGCCTCCAGCGCCATGATGCTGCCGACTACCCCGGGCAGAGCGCCGATCACGCCGGCCTCCGCGCAGGACGGCGCCAGGCCCGGCGCAGGCGCATCGGGGAACAGGCAGGCGAGGCAGGGCGCGCCACCCGCGGGATCGTAGATCGTCACCTGACCTTCCCACTGGGTGATCGCGCCGCCGACCACGGGCGTGCCGGTGGCGACGGCCGCGCGGTTCACGACCTCGCGGGTCGCGAAGCTATCGCAGCCATCGACAACCAGGTCGTAATCCGCGAACAGATCCTCGGCGATCTCGTCAGTCAGGCGCCGATTGTAAGGGCGCACCTCCACATGGGGATTGAGCGCGCGCATTGCCGTCTCGGCACTGAACACCTTCGGCAGACCGGAGCGCGCGTCCGAATGCACGACCTGCCGTTGAAGGTTCGACAGATCGACCACATCGTTGTCGATCACCCCGATCGTACCCACCCCGGCGGCGGAGAGATAAAGCAAGACCGGAGAGCCCAGCCCCCCGGCCCCGACGACCAACACCTTCGCCTCCTTCAGCGACCGCTGGCCCGGGCCGCCGACCTCGCGCAGGACGATGTGGCGCGCGTAACGGTCCAGCTCCACGTCCGAGAACGCTCCCGTGGCAGGCGCGGCGTCGGCGTCCCGCGCGGCCTCGACCTCGGCCACACGGCCCCGGACCCGACGGATGACCTGCGAATAGGCCCAGATCGCCGCGCCAAGGGCACCCGCGATGATCCAGGGCACCGGGCCGCCGCCCAGATCCTCGCGCAGGGGGTGGCCCACGGGCAGTGCGATCACGACGAAGAGGACGCCCACATAGAGCAACGCCAGCATCAGGACACGCGCCTGCACCGGCGTTTTCATCCACATGCCCAGGCCCCAGATCGCGGCCGCCATGACGAGGACGAGGCCGATCATGCGCCGGTCGATCCGAAGCCGTGGACCCCGCGGCCGGTGGTATCGAGCGCCCCTTCCCGCCAGATGCCCTGCGGCGCCGGGGCGAGGACGGCCTGCGCGATCCGCATTCCGTGGGTGACCTCGAACGGCGCGTCGCCCAGATTGAGTAGGATCACCCCAAGTGGCCCCCTATAATCCGCGTCGATGGTCCCGACGGCGTTAGCCAGCGTGATCCCATGCTTGAGCGCAAGGCCAGAGCGGGGCCTCACCTGCATCTCCCACCCGTCCGGAACGGCGACGCGCAAGCCGGTCTGGACAAGCGACCGCGCCCCGGACGCCAATGTCAGCGGCGGCTCACCCATGAGATCGGCGCGCAGATCGGCCCCCGCCGCGCCTGCGCTCTCATAGGAGGGCAGGGGCAGGTTCGGATCGGCTCCCTCGACCCGCTCGACGATGACGGTGGGCGTCATGTCAACGCCCCGGAGATCCGCTCGGCCAGACGGCGCGCGGTTTCGGTCTTCGTCAGACGCGGCCAGATCTCGGCCCCGTCCGCGGTGATCAGGGTGACGGCGTTCTCCGATCCGCCCATGATGCCCGTTGCGGGCGATACGTCGTTGGCGACGATCCAGTCGCAGCCCTTGCGCGCGCGCTTGGCGGTCGCATGGGCCACCACGTCGTCCGTCTCGGCGGCGAAGCCGACGACCAGTGCCGGTCGGGCCTCGCTCCGGCAGACGGAGGCCAGGATGTCCGGATTCTCGGCGAAATCCAGGCGCGGGGCGCCACCGCCTTCCTTCTTCATCTTCGACCCGCTCGCATTCTCGATCCGCCAATCGGCCACTGCGGCGGCCATGACCGCGGCGTCGGCGGGCAAAGCGTCGGTCACGGCCTCCAGCATCTCGCGCGCGGTCTGGACCCGGATCACGTCGACACGGGCAGGCGGTGGCACCTCGGCCGGGCCGGTGACAAAGCTGACCCGCGCTCCCAGATCGCGCAGCGCCGCGGCCAGCGCAGTCCCCTGCGCCCCGGACGATCGATTGGCGATGTAGCGCACGGGGTCGATCGGTTCATGCGTCGGACCGGAGGTCACGAGGACATGCCGCCCTTCCAGCGGGCCTCCGGCGAAACGCGCCTCGATGGCGGCGACGATATCGGGCACCTCGGCCAGCCGTCCTGCGCCGAACTCTCCGCAGGCCATCGCCCCCTCGTCTGGCCCAACGACCGAGATGCCGTCGCCCCGCAACGTCGCGAGGTTGCGCCGGGTCGCGGCATGTTCCCACATCCGGACATTCATGGCGGGCGCGATCATCACCGGCGTGTCGGTCGCCAGCAGCAGCGTCGTCGCCAGATCGTCGGCCATGCCGCCCGCCATCCGCGCCATCAGGTTCGCCGTCGCGGGGGCAACCACGATCAGATCGGCCGAGCGTGACAGTTCGATATGCCCCATCTCCGCCTCGTCGGTCAGGTCGAAGAGGTCGCGATAGACTTTCGACGCGGCCAGCGCCGACACGGAGAGCGGGGTCACGAACTGTTCGGCCGCTGCGGTCAGGACCGGCGTGACCTCCGCTCCGCGCTCACGCAGGCGCCGGATCAACTCAAGCGCGCGAAAGGCCGCGATCCCGCCGCCGATGATCAAGAGGATGCGTTTGCCGGTCATCATGGGGAACCGTTAACGCGCGCGACCGGTCAGCGGAAGGCGGCGCAGGGATCGGGCCTGTCGGGGGACGGGGCGGTCAGCACCAGATCGAACGGCGCCTCGTCCGGCAGATCGCCCTCGACCTGTCCCAGCAGAAACTGCTCGACGTCCGGCGCCGCACGGGACAGCAGGGCCGGCGCCCCCCAATCGCCCCTCACATGACCGGTGCCGGTAATCACCGCCACCGGACCGCCCGTTTCCTCGAGCGCCTCCAAGGCCGCGGCGGCCAGATCGGCATCCCGCAACCGTTGCGCTTCCACCATGCCGGGCAATAGATCGACCGGTAACGCATCGCAATGCGCTTCGGCCTGACCCTGTTCCCGCATGGCGGCCTCCTTCTCGCCCAAGGGCTGATCGAGTCCGAACCTGGCGCCGTCCTCCCCGTAGACCTCGAACGCGCCCTCCGTGACCGCGCGGCGGATCTCTCCGGGCGCGCGGGCAGCGCCGTAAATCGCAGCTTCGGGCGCCGCGGCGAAGATGGGGGAGTAGAGAGACCAATCCGGCCAACCCGACGCGGACCAATCCAGCACGCCGCCCAAAGCATCGAGATCCGCCCTCGTCTCGGACGTTACGCGCGCCGCCTGCTCGGGCGACAGCATCTCGAAAACCAACGCTGAAGGGGCGAGAGAAGCGACGACATTCGCCTGGATCTCATGATGGCGGGGGTTGTCATGCACTTCCCCCAACCAGACGACCTGCATGCCGGGCGGGACGGTGACCGGACCTTCCGCAAAGGCGAAGGTCCCGGCGCAAACCGCCAGGACCGGCAAGAGGCGAAGCACCCTCAGTTCAGGAAACCGCGAACTTCGCGCGACTGGTTTTCCAGCGATTTGCGCATCTTGCCGAAGGCGGCCGCCTCGAGCTGACGCACTCGCTCTTTCGAGAGGTTCAGCTCGTTGCCAAGGCTCTCCAGCGTGCGGGGATCTTCGCGCAGCTTGCGCTCGCGGACGATGAAACGCTCGCGCTCGTTCAACGAGCCCAAGGCCACCAGCAGCCATTCGCGCAACATCTCGGTGTCGTGGCTTTGCTCGACCAGAATGTCGGCGCCTTCGCCGTCATCCTCGATGGTGTCGATCCATTCGCGCCCGTCCTCATCGGAAGACTGGGTCGCGTTCAGCGAGAAATCCGAGCCGGACAGGCGGCCTTCCATCATCTCGACATCATGAAGCGGTACGCCGACCTCGGTCGCGATCCGCTCGCGCATGGTCTGGCGGTCCAAAACCGTGCCCTCCGCCAATGCTTCACGCTCCAGCCGGGCCTGCACGCGGCGCAGGTTGAAGAAAAGCGACTTCTGGCTCGACGTGCTCCCGGTGCGGACCATCGACCAGTTCCGCATCACGTAATCCTGGATCGAGGCCTTGATCCACCAGACGGCATAGGTGCTGAACCGAACCCCGCGATCGGGGTCGAACTTCTCGGCCGCTTTCATCAGACCCAACCCGGCTTCCTGGATCAGGTCGTTCATGGGCGCGCCGTAGCGCTTGAACTTCGCCGCCATCGAGATCGCAAGCCGCATGTAGGCGGTGATCAGGCGGTGCAGGCTTTCCTCGCAACGCTGGTCGCGCCAGGCATAGGCGAGACGCAGTTCCGTCTCTGCGTCGAGCAGTTCGGCCTTCATGGCCCGCCGTGACAGTGACGTGTCGGAATTGAAATCGAGCGCCATGGGCAATCCCCCAAATGTCTGTCTTGGTGGTCCACGGTCTCTTGCCCGTGTCTAAAGGCTTTACGATCTGATAACGGATCCGGATCACCGAAAGTTTCCGAATGACCGCCGAAGCTTGCAAAATATTGCTCGTGCTGGGTCACGCAGCGTCGGGAAAGTCCGCCTGGGCCGAGGCCCGGGTCGTCGATGCGGACGCGCCGACCTACCTCGCCACATCGCGCGTCCTCGACGACGAGATGCGCCGCAAGGTCGAAGCCCATGCCGCCCGCAGGGGGCCGGGCTGGACCCTGGTGGAGGAACCCGTGAACCTCGCCGCCGCCTGCGACGGGCTGACCGGCACGGTCCTCGTCGATTGCGTGACAATGTGGCTGACGAACCTGCTGATGGACGACGCCGATTGGCGCGCACCGCTCGACGCGTGGATTTCTGCCATGCACGCGTCTTCGGCGCGCTTCGTGCTGGTGTCCAACGATGTCGGTGGTGGGGTGACCCCGGACAACGGGATGGCCCGCCGCTTCCAGCACATGCAGGGCCTCACGAACCAGCGCCTCGCCGCCGAAGCGGATCGCGTCGTGCTGGTGACGGCCGGGCTGCCTCAGGTGCTCAAGTGAAGCTGTGGCTCGTCCGCCACGGGCCGACCCATGCCAAGACGATGCTGGGCTGGACCGACCGCCCCGCCGACCTGTCCGACCGCGCCGCCCTCTCTCGCCTGTCGGCCGCCCTGCCCCGCGTACCGGTGATCAGCAGCGACCTTCTCCGCGCGGTCGCCACGGCCGACGCCATCACCGGAGACCGCCCGCGCCTGCCCCACGATCCCGGCCTGCGCGAGTTCAACTATGGCGCGTGGGAGGACCGCGCCTTCGACGATCTCGACGCAGAGGACCCGGATCTGTTCCGGGGTTTCCTCGACCGCCCCCACGAAGTGCGTCCCCCGGGAGGTGAGCTTTGGGACGAAGTGGCGGCCCGTGTGGGCACCGCGCTCGACCGCACCGGCGCGGAGGAGCTGATCGTGACCTGCCATTTCGGCGTCATCCTGATCCTCTGGGCCGAAGCCGCAGGCCTCTCCCCCGAAGAAGCGCTGGCCCAGCCGGTGCGTAACCTGTCGCTGACACATATCGACCGGGGCCGCCGCGCCCATTTCGTCGATCGCCTGCCGTGATGGAAGCCGTCACGAAGGATCGTTGGACGCCTGCGCATCCCCGCGCCACGATCAGCGCATGACCTACGACCTTCTGATCGGCGACCGATCCTATTCCTCTTGGTCCCTGAGGGGCTGGCTCCTGTTCTCGGCCTTCGACATCCCCGTCCGGGTCCATATGGCCGAACTCTACGACGACGGGTTCACGGCGAAGGTGGCCGAATGGTCGCCCATCGCCGGGACCGTGCCCACCGCCCGCGCCCCCGGCGGCGCCGTCTGGACCGACAGCATCGCCATCGCCGAGGGTCTGGCCGAAGCCCATCCCGAAGCCGGTCACTGGCCCGCCGATCCCGTCGCGCGGGCCTGCGCCCGTTCGCTCGTGGCAGAGATGCATGGCGGCTTCGGCGCGCTGCGCTCCGCCTGTCCGATGAACCTGCGCGTCGCGTGGTCGGGGTTCGAGCCGTCCGAGGCCGTGCTCGCCGACCTCGCGCGGCTCGACCTCCTCTGGTCGCACGCGCGCGGCATGGCGGGCGACGGCCCTTGGCTCTTCGGGGAGTATTCGGCGGCCGACGCGTTCTACGCCCCCATCGCGATCCGGATCGCGGGATACGGCCTGCCGGTCGACGAGGCGGCACGCGCCTATGTCGACGCCCATCTGGCCCACTCTCTGATCCGGGAATGGCGCGATGCCGGAGAGGCCCGCGATCGTACCCTCCATGTCTACGACCAGGACTTGCCGACCGCGCCCTTCCCGATGCCCTGACGGTCCGCGATCCGCGCCGCGCTGGTCGGCCCTGTCGCCATCCACCTGCCCCCGTGCGTTAACCATTCCGCAACCAATCGCGCGTTAACCCTTTCCTGATCGCCACCGGGGGACGGCATGACGCTTGCGCAGACCACGACCGTCGCCTTCGAGGGGCTGGAGGCACGCCCCGTCACGGTCCAGTGCGCCGTCGCCCCCGGGCTGCCGTCGCTGCGGCTCGTGGGCCTGCCCGACAAGGCCGTGTCGGAGGCCAAGGAGCGGGTGCAGGCCGCGCTGAGCGAGCTTGGCATTGCGCTGCCGTCCAAGCGCGTGACGATCAACCTCTCGCCCGCCGACCTCCCCAAGGAGGGGGCGCATTTCGACCTCCCCATCGCACTGTCGCTTCTGGCCGCGCTGGAGATCGTGCCCCCCGGTCCGGTCGCCCGCGCGCTTTCCATCGGAGAGATGTCGCTGGACGGCGCGCTCGTCGCGGTCGCCGGTGCCCTGCCTGCCGCGGTGACCGCCAAGCAACTGGAGGCGACACTCTTCTGCCCCGCTGCCTGCGGCGCCGAAGCCGCCTGGGTCGATAGCGAGAACGTGCTTCCCTCCCCTTCGTTGCGCGCGCTGATCGACCACCTGACGGGCAACGCGCCGCTCAGCCACGCGCGCTCGGCCCGCCTTCCGGATCCGCCCAGCGCGCTGGACCTGCGTGACGTGCGCGGGCAGGAACGCGCCAAGCGCGCGCTCGAAATCGCCGCGGCGGGACGGCACCACCTATTCCTCGTGGGCCCGCCCGGCGCGGGCAAGTCGATGCTCGCGGCGCGCCTGCCCTCGATCCTGCCGCCGCTCACGGCCGCCGAATCGCTTGAGACGTCGATGATCCATTCGCTGGCCGGCACCCTGCCCGAGGGCGGCGTCCTGCAGGCCCGCCCCTTTCAGGAACCGCACCACACCGCATCGGTCGCCGCCATCGCCGGTGGCGGCAAGCGCGCCGGGCCGGGCCAGATCAGCCTCGCCCATAACGGCGTGCTTTTCATGGACGAATTTCCCGAATTCCCCCGCGCCGTGCTCGAAACCCTGCGCCAGCCCATCGAGACCGGAGAGGTCGTGATCGCGCGCGCCAACGCTCACGTGCGTTACCCCTGCCGCTTCCTGCTGGTGGCGGCCGCCAATCCGTGCCGATGCGGGATGCTCTTCGACCCCGATCAGGCCTGCACCCGCGCCCCCGGCTGCGGAGAGGATTACATGAACCGGGTCTCCGGCCCCCTTATGGACCGCTTCGACCTGCGGCTGGAAGTGCCGGCCGTGGATGTCTCCGACCTGTCGCTGCCCGCGTCCGGCGAGGGATCCGCCGACGTGGCCGCCCGCGTCGCCGCCGCCCGCGCCCGGCAGGCGGACCGCTACGCGACCGCCGACAGGATCACCGTCAATGCCGACGTCTCGGGCGATGCACTGATGGAAGTGGCCCGCCCCGACCCTGAAGGCGAAGAGATGCTGCGCCGTGCCGTCGACCGCTTCCGCTTGTCGGCACGGGGCTACCATCGGGTCCTCAAGGTCGCGCGCACCATTGCCGATCTGGATGGGGCCGATGCCGTGCGGCGCCCCCATGTGGCCGAGGCACTGGGCTACCGGCTGGTCGCAGCGGCGGCACTCTGAAACACGTGTCGGCCGGCGCCCCGGGCAGGGCCGGGGCGCCGGACGTGTCGGCTATTCGTAGCGCCGGTCGAACACGATCACGGTGCCATCGGCGCGGGTCAGGCTCCGCGCATAGATCTCCAGCGGGCCGGGATCGTCGTCCACGAAACCGTCGACCGTGACCGCCTCTCCGACAGCGGCAGGCACCCAGTCGGGGCCGACATAGACGCGGACCGTTCCGGTGCCGTCGGTCAGGCGGAACTCGTCCTCGTCCGTGATGCGCTGGACGGTCCCCGCCACGGTGACCATGCTGCCCCGCTCCAGATCGTCGATCCGGCTCACGGGACCGCTGGCAAGGAGCGGCGCGGCGACGAACGCGGCCAGAAGGACGGTTATCGTCATGGCTCTCATCGGAACTCTCCCTTCAAGGGCGGAACGGCGTGCTCAATCCAGAGCCACGCCCGCCGCGACGAGCAGGATCACCCCGCCGATGACGAGCACCAGGCGCGTGACCCGCACCTCGCCGGAGAGCCAATGGTTCAGGCGCTCCATATCCGTCTGCGGCTCGCGGTTGCGAAGGTCGGTTCTGTGGTAGCGGTTCATCGTGTTTCTTCCTTTGATCGGGCCGGTTCAGGACCGGCATGGGGCGTTGCCACCCGGACCCGCCACCACAGGGGCAACGGCTCCGGGAATTGAAGACGTGGGGAGGGCGTCAGAAGATGAAGTCGTCCGCCGAAAGCGAGGACAGGCGCACATCCTCCAGACGGATCGAGTTCGAGCCGCCGAGATCGATCAGCACGTCGTCGCCCCCATCCACGGATCGGGCGCGATCCATAACGTCGCCGAAGTTCGAGACGGTGCCCGCCTCGCTCAGGTCGATCACGTCCCCGCCGCCGAAATCCTCGATCACGTCGCGTCCGCGCGAGAAGACGAAGGTGTCCGCACCGCCATCGCCTTCCAGCGTGTCGTTGCCGGTGCCGCCATCCAGCGTGTCGTTGCCGCTGCCGCCGTCGATATCGTCACGGCCGCGCCCGCCCTTCAGAAAATCGTTGCCGGCTCCGCCGTCGACATCGTCACCGCCGGCACCGGCGCGGATCACGTCGTTTCCGCCCTCGCCGTCGATGTCGTCGCGACCGCGACCGCCCTCGATGCTGTCGTCTCCGGCACCGCCGTCGATCTCGTCCCGGCCACTCCGGCCGATGATCGTGTCGTCACCGCCCAGACCATCGATCACGTCACGACCGGACGTGCCCACGATGCTGTCATCGCCCGAACTCGGCGCGTTCGGATCGGCCGGGGGCTGCGGAGGCATGGGCGCACCGCTCGCGAACCCGAACTGGCTGGCCGAGATCTGCGGGATCCGCACGTCTTCCAGAAGCAGCGTGTTCCCGCCTCCGAAATCGAACAGCGTGCTGTCGCCGCTATCCACCGTCCTCGCGACGCTCAACAACTCCGAAAAGCTGGACACACCCAGGCTTGAGGCCAGCTCGATCCGATCCTCGCGCGCGAACCCTTCAATCGAATCGCGTCCCGATCCGTAGAGATACAGGTCGGCACCGCTGCCGCCGGTCATCTCGTCGTTGCCCGCGCCGCCGTCCAGCGTGTCGTTGCCCGCTTGGCCGTAGAGGTCGTCGTTCCCGCCCAGACCGCGCAGGATGTCATCGCCCGCCCGGCCCTCCATATCGTTGCGGGCGCTGGTTCCGGTCAGGGTGTCGTTCCCGTTGGTGCCGTAGAAATCCATCTGTTCTCTCCTGGATCTGCCGCCCCGCCGGGAGTGTCGGCCGGGCTTCCATGCCGGGAGCTATGGCGCCCGTTCCTGACGGGAGCCTGATGAAATGGGAAAAGGTCAGGCCGCCCGGTAGGTCAGGCGGAAAAGCGCGCCACCCTCCGACGCGTCGCCGTCCTCGACCGTGCCGCCCTGGGCATCCTGAAGCCGCGTCACGATGGCGAGGCCCAGTCCCGTCCCACCTGGCGCGGCCCCGTCGCCGCGCCAGAACGGCTCGAACAGGCGCGGACCCGCATCCGGCGGCAACCCCGTGCCGTCGTCCCAGACAGTCAGCTCCGGTCCCGGTCCCACCGTGATCTCCACCCGCGTGCCGCCGCCGTGGAGCACTGCGTTCTCGACGAGGTTGGTCAGTGCCAGTTCCACGCCCTCCGCGTCGGCCCGCGCCGGAACAGGCGCATCGGGCAGGGAAAGCGACAACTCGACCCCCTTCCGATGTGCGAAGGGGGCAAGCGCGGCCACGACCGTCTCGGCGGGATCACGCAAATCCAGCGCCGCGCGCCGGGGCACGACCAGCCCATCCGCCCGCCCCGAGGCAAGCACCTGTTGCACCGTGCGCGACAGGGCCGCCAAGTCGGCGCGCAACCGATCCGTCGTCTCGCCCGGCGGAAGGGCATCGACCCGCGCCACCAGGACGGCGACGGGCGTCCGCAGCGCGTGGGCGGCCTCGGCGGCGCGCCGCTTTTCCGCGGCCAGCGCGTCCGACAGCCGGTCCAGCGAACGCTGCGTCGCATCCACCAGATCCGCGATCTCGGCCGGCAAGGGGTCGGACGGCGGCGGCGGCGTCCGCCGTCCGGGCCGGATATCCCGCGCCCAGGCCGCCGCAGCCGCGACCGGCGCAAGACCCCGCCGGATTACCAGCGTGCCGGCCCCCAGCAAGAGCAGGACCAGCGGCAGGATCGGCAACCAGACATGTTCGTAGAGTTCGTCCAGATAGGCCCGCCAGATCAGCCGCGCGGGATCGTCCGCCATCACGAAGACCAGGCGGAGCCCGTCCTCCCGCCCGTCGAACTCGTGCCCCGCCACGAAAAGCGGGGTGCCCGGCCGATCGACCCGGGTGACCCAGTCGTCGGCGTAGATATCCTTGGCGCTTGGCGGGATCAGCGCGGCATTCATCGTGTCGAGCACGGCTCCGCTGCGGTCGATCAGGGCGAAGGCATAGGCTTCCGGATATTCCGCATAGAGATCGCGAAACCCCGAATCGGCCGGCAGGGTGGCTCCGTCCAGTGCTTCTTCCAGAAGCTCGGTCTGGCTCACGACGACTTCGGCACCCAGCGCGCGCCGGTCCGATGCGTAATAGGCCCCGACGACGGCGGAATTCGCGACGAAGACCGCAAGCGCGATCCAGGCCAGCCGCCGGACCAGGATCGTGGCGAGCGGCCGGCCGGCGGGCGCGGGCCGGTCGGTCATCCGTCCCCCTCGCGCGGCAACATCCAGCCGACGCCACGGACGGTGACGATGGGGATCGGACACTCCGCCGCCTCGAGGGTGCGGCGCAACCGGGAGACCGAGGCTTCCAGCGCATTCGGCCCGACCTCGTCGTCAAACCCGTAGACGGCCTCCTCCAACGCGCGGCGCGTGGCGACCCGGCCCGCATTGCGGAGCAGGTGCTCCAACACGGTGACCTCGCGGCGGCCCAGCGGCAGGGTCGTGCCGTCGAGGCTTGCGCTCCGGGCGGGGACGTCCAGTTCCAACGGCCCGACGCGCAGGATCGTCCCGGCCCGGTCGCCCGGCCGACGCAGCACCGCGCGGCAGCGCGCGACGAGTTCCGGCATCTCGACCGGCTTGACGACGTAATCGTCCGCGCCGCCGTCCAACCCGGCCAGCCGGTCGGACAATTGATCGCGCGCCGTCAGCACGATGACCGGAACGCGGCCGTCCCGTCGCAACTCCGGCAGCAACCGCAGGCCATCCCCGTCCGGCAGACCGAGATCGAGCAGGCAAAGGTCATGCTCGGCCAGCGCCGCCATCTCGCGGGCGTCCGCGGAGGTCGCGGCGTGATCGACGGCGAAGCCCGCGCGCCGCAGGGCATCGCGTACCGCTTCGGCCAGGGGCGGATGATCCTCGATCAGCAGGACGCGCATGGGGGCTCCGTCGGCAGGGCGGGCCGTTGGTACATCCCGCAATCGGGGCGCGCCACCGCCGGACCGGGCGACGCCGCGCCGTCGCATCTGAACGGGCCATACGCGCCCCGCCCGAAGGTGTCGCACCGTCCTCCGGTTACAGGCGATCAGCTAGGGGGCGCGGCAGCAGGTTTCCAGCAAGCCGGAGCCATTGGCCAGCCAGCCGGCTCACCCCCTACGCCGCTCGATCGCCTCCCAGATCGTCGCAGACGCGTTCGTGCCGTCGAAGCGTTCCAACTCCTGCAGCCCGGTGGGCGAGGTCACGTTAATCTCGGTCAGCCAGTCGCCGATCACGTCGATGCCGACGAAGATCTGTCCCTTCTCGCGCAGGCGTGCGCCGATCCGCTCGCAGATCTCGCGGTCCCGGTCGGTCAGGCCGATCTTTTCCGGGCGCCCGCCCACATGCATGTTCGAGCGGGTCTCACCCTCCGCGGGCACGCGGTTGATGGCCCCGACCGGCACCCCGTCAACCAGAATGATCCGCTTGTCGCCCTTCGAGACGGCGGGCAGGAACTTCTGCACGATCAGCGGCTCGCGGTTGATCATCGCGAAGGTCTCGTGGAGCGAGTTGAGGTTCCCGTCCCCCTCCCTCAGGCGGAACACGCCTGCGCCGCCATTCCCGTAGAGCGGCTTGAGCACGATGTCCCGATGCCGGTCGCGGAAGGCGCGCAGCGTGACCAGATCGCGGGCGATCGCGGTCGGCGGCGTCAGGTCGGGGAAGTCCAGCACCATCAGTTTTTCGGGCCAGTTGCGCACCCAGGTCGGGTCATTGACGACCAGCGTGCCGGGATGGATCCGGTCCAGCAGGTAGGTCGTCGTCAGGTAGGACATGTCGAAGGGCGGGTCCTGACGCAGCCAGACGACATCCATCTCGGTCAGGTCGACCTCCCGGTCGGGGCCGAAGGTGACATGGTTGCCGCGCTCGCGCCGAAGCTCCATGTCCTGCCCGCGCGCGATCACGCGTCCTTCGACATAGGCCAGCCGGTCGGGCGTATAGTGGAACAGGCTGTGCCCGCGCGACTGCGCCTCGAGCGCGATGCGGAACGTGCTGTCGGCCTCGATGTCGACCCGATCCATCGGATCCATCTGAAAGGCGACCTTGAGGGTTTGCGGCATGAGGTGGCTCCGGGCGGCGATGCGTTCGCCCTAGATGGCGCGCGGCCGGGGCGGTGTCCACGGGCGTGCTCGCATCGATCAGGGCCAATGCCCGAGCCGTGCCGGCCCGTCCCAGCCGTCGACCTCGAACGTCGACCCGGCCTGCCGATCCCGCTCGCCGCTTGGGACCATGCGACCCATTGCGTCGAGGTCAGTGCAGCGCGTTTTCCAGGACCTCGATGCGTCCGGTTGCATCGACCAGCGCCACGTCGAAGCGCACGGATGAGAGCAGACCGTCAGGGAGCGTACCCATGTATTCGCTGGCGGCGTCGCGGATCCGGCCGATCTGGCGGGGACCCAGCCGTTCGGCGGCCTGCGCATGGGTATCGGCCTTCTTGACCTCGACAAAGACCGTGTCGCCACCCTCCTGCGTGATCAGGTCGATCTCGCCGCCCCGCCCGCGCCAGCGCTGGGCCGCGATGACATGGCCGGACTTCGAATAGAGCCGGGCCACCGCCTCCTCGGCGGCGAGGCCCGCATGGTAGGACATGGATCCGCTCATTCCTCGTCCTTCATCCGCAGGGCCAGCTCATACACCTCCTTACGCGACACCCCTGTCTCCTCGCTAACACTCTTTACAGCGGATTTTAGACTTCCCACCTCCATCGCCGCCGCCAGGCGATCCCGAAGGGTGTCCTCGTCGGGCGCCGCCCGCTCGGCCCGGCCGATCAGCAGGACGACCTCGCCCCGTGGGGGCTCGGCGGCGGCGCGTTCGGCCAGCTCGGGCAGCTCCCCCTCCCAGACCTCCTCGAATCGCTTGGTCAATTCCCGGCACAGCCGGGCCGGGCGCGGCCCCAGCACCTCCGCCGCCTGCGCCAGCGTCGCCGCTGCGCGCTTGGGGCTCTCGTAGAGCACCAGCGTCGCCGGCACGGCCCCCAACTCCGCCAGCGCCGCCCGGCGCGCCGCGGCCTTCGGGGGCAGGAAACCTGCGAACAGGAACCGGTCCGTCGGCAGCCCACCCACGCAAAGCGCCGTCAGCACCGCGCTCGCCCCCGGCGCCGCCCGCACGACCAGCCCATCGGCCCGCGCCTCGGCGGCAAGCTGGAACCCCGGATCGGCCACAAGCGGCGTCCCCGCCTCCGATGCATAGGCGACGGAGCGCCCCGCGCGCAGATGCTCCAGCAGGCGCGGCCGCACCCGCGCGCCGTTATGGTCGTGATAGGCGATCAGCGGCCGGTCCCCCAGGGCGATGCCGTGGATCTCCATCAGGCGGCGCAGCGAGCGCGTGTCCTCGGCCGCCAGGACATCGGCCCCCGCCAGCACGTCCAGCGCCCGCAGCGTGATGTCCCGCGCCGCGCCGATGGGCACGGCAACCAGATGCAGCGCGGGCTCGATCGGGTCCGTGCCGTGTTCCGCCATCCTGCCCGCCCCGCGCTTTCCGTCGTTTACTCCCCGGCCCGCTCGGCCTAGCCTCCGCGCCAGCCTGTCATCCGGGGAGGAAACCATGCGTCCCACAGCGATCGTCCGCAACCTCATTGGCCGCGCGTCGGGCGGCCTCCGCCG
>NZ_JYFE01000073.1 GCF_000877395.1 Jannaschia aquimarina
GTCCGATCCGCCCCCGGGCGGGCCGCGCAAGGCGGCGCGCAACCGGCCCGATGCCGATTGTGCAGACAGGGGGTGCACGGGGGGTGCACAGGGGGTGCACACCGGTTTGGGTGCGGACCGGCTGCCTTGAACCCCCGGATGGCGGGGCATACTGTCCCTTCCGAATGGCGCCCCGCATCCCCGGAGCGCCCGCCGGAAGGGACCCCCGATGAAAGACCCAGTCGACTATTTTCAGAACAATCTCGTGCCCATGGTGGTCGAACAGACCAGCCGCGGCGAACGCGCCTACGACATCTTTTCGCGCCTCCTGAAGGAGCGGATCGTCTTCGTGAACGGCCCCGTCCACAGCGGCATGAGCCAGCTCGTCGTGGCCCAGCTCCTGCATCTTGAAGCCGAAAACCCGACCAAGGAAATCAGCATGTACGTCAACTCGCCCGGCGGCGAGGTCACGGCGGGGATGTCGATCTACGATACGATGCAATACATCCGGCCCGCCGTCTCGACGCTGATCTGCGGCATGGCGGCGTCGATGGGGTCGGTCATCGCGGTAGGCGGCGAGAAGGGCCTCCGCTTCTCCCTGCCCAATTCCGAGATCATGATCCACCAGCCCTCCGGCGGGATGCAGGGCGTGGCCGAGGACATCCTGATCTCCGCCCGCCATATCGAGCGGACACGCGAGATGCTCTACCAGACCTATGTCCGGCATACCGGGCAGGACTACGAGACCGTCCGCGAGGCCCTCGACCGCGACAAGTGGATGACGCCGCAAGAAGCCAAGGATTGGGGTCACATCGACGAGATCGTCGAGACCCGCGCCGAGGCGGCGACCAAGGTCGAAGGCAAGGACGACAAATAAAACACCATCTGTTTCAAAGCCTTGCACACTCAGGGCAAGCGCGCCGCCGGACTCCTTCGGTGGCGCGTTTCAGTTGATGCAAAACAGCAACTCTCGATCCGGCGGTCGACCTCGTGTCGCGGCGTTTCGCCATTGTGCCCCCGGGCGTTCCCTCCTAGGTTCGCAGTCAGGCATCAGGTGACGCAGTGCGGAACATTCGGTTCCGACACCCGCGGGGGCAGCGCGGGACGACGCGAGGAGGCGACCCATGGCCAACCAGACTTCCGGCGGCGGGGACGGAAAGAACACGCTTTACTGCAGCTTCTGCGGCAAGTCGCAGCACGAAGTTCGCAAGCTGATCGCGGGCCCCACCGTGTTCATCTGCGATGAATGCGTCGAGCTGTGCATGGACATCATCCGTGAAGAGACGAAACAGGCCGGTCTCAAATCCGCCGACGGCACGCCCACCCCGCGCGAGATCTGCGAAGTGCTGGACGACTATGTCATCGGGCAGGAACATGCGAAGCGCGTGCTCTCGGTCGCAGTGCACAACCACTACAAGCGCCTGGACCATTCGTCGAAATCCGATATCGAACTGGCCAAGTCGAACATCCTGCTGATCGGCCCCACCGGCTGCGGCAAGACGCTTCTGGCGCAGACTCTGGCGCGCATCCTCGATGTGCCGTTCACGATGGCCGATGCAACGACGCTGACCGAGGCCGGCTATGTCGGCGAGGATGTCGAGAACATCATTCTCAAGCTGCTTCAGGCGTCGGAATACAACGTCGAACGCGCACAGCGGGGCATCGTCTATATCGACGAAGTCGACAAGATCACGCGCAAATCGGACAATCCCTCGATCACCCGCGACGTATCTGGCGAAGGCGTTCAGCAGGCGCTGCTGAAGATCATGGAAGGCACGGTGGCAAGCGTTCCGCCTCAGGGGGGCCGCAAGCATCCGCAGCAGGAATTCCTGCAGGTCGACACGACGAACATTCTCTTCGTCTGCGGCGGCGCCTTTGCGGGCCTCGACAAGATCATCTCTCAGCGCGGCAAGGGCAGCGCGATGGGCTTCGGCGCCGACGTCAAGGCGCCCGAAGAACATACCGTTGGCGAAGCCTTCAAGGAGCTGGAGCCCGAAGACCTGCTCAAGTTCGGGCTTATCCCGGAATTCGTCGGGCGCCTGCCGGTCATCGCCACGTTGACCGACCTCGACGAGGATGCGCTGGTCATCATCCTGACCCAGCCGAAGAACGCGCTCGTGAAGCAGTACCAGCGCCTTTTCGAACTGGAGGGCGTGACGCTGACCTTCACCGATGACGCACTTCAGGCGATCGCGAAGCGGGCCATCGAGCGCAAGACCGGTGCACGCGGGCTGCGCTCGATAATGGAGGACATCCTGCTCGACACGATGTTCGACCTGCCGGGGATGGAAACCGTCGAGGAAGTGGTGGTCAACGAAGAGGCCGTACGCCGCGACGCGGCTCCGCTTCTGATCCATGCCGACAAGGCCGAGGAAAACGCGTCGGCCTGACAAGTCCATCTCTACGCATTAAGAGCCCCGCCAGAATTGGCGGGGTTTTACGTGAATTAGATACTACAAGACCTTTTTTCTGAACGGAAATTCTTCCGACCGGCGCTGGCGCAGCCACAATCATGGCTAACATCCGGCATTCGAGGTATTCCCGATGGGACCGATCCGGACCGTCGCGCGTATCATCGGCGATGTCACCTGCGCCCGGAAACGCGACGATGTTCCCATCCACCGCCCTGTCCCTTCATTCGATTGCCGCCGTCTTCGACGATTCCCGTGACTGCGTGAAGCTGATCTCGCCCGATGGCCGGCTGCTCTGGATGAACCAGGGCGGGCTTTGCGCAATGGAACTCGAGGATTTCGAACTCGTGCGCGGCGCCGAATGGGCCGACTTCTGGCCGGACGAGACCCGCGACCGGATCGCCGCCGCCTGCCTGAACTCGCCTCCGACAACGACCCACATCACGGCGTTCTGTCCGACGGCCAAGGGCAGCCCCCGCTGGTGGGACGTGTCGGTCGTGCCGATCCAGGGTACCGATGGCAGGCATGGCGGGTTCATCGCGACATCCCGCGACGTGACCGATCGCGAAATGGCGGCTCGAACCCGCGAGCTACTTCTGGAAGAGATGCGCCATCGGCAGGGCAACACCCTGACGCTCGCCGGGACGCTCATGCAGGTCCATGCGCTCGGGAAACCGGAACTGTCGGACTTCGTCGCCGAGATGAGCCAGCGCCTCGCCGCCCTGGGACGCGCCCAGAACGTGGTCGGGCGGCGCGACGATCCCGAACATGTGGCAGACGTCCACCTGGCCGGGCTCGTGCGGATGCTGGTCCAGCCCCTCGCCGGTCCGCAGAGCGATCTTGTGATCTCTCTGGATCCTGAGCTGCTGCTTCCGACCGAAAAAATCGACGTCTTCGGCGTCATCTTCTCCGAATTGGCTGTGAACACCGGCAAGCACGGCGCTTTCCGCCACGGGGGCCGGGTCGAAGTCTCTGCCGATTTCACGCCGGGCGGACTCACCATCGTCTGGTCCGAGACTTCGCTTCGCCGGGTCGAAGGGACGCATCGCGAAGGGGGTCAAGGCCTCGCCCTGATGGACCGGATCGCACGCATCAACGACGTCACTTTCGACATAGAATGGACGGACCGGGGCCAAGTGGCGCGGCTCACGCTTCCATCCTGTCCTTCGGTCTGCATGCACTCCGCAGCCTAGATAGCGGCGCATTCGGCTGCGTCACTTCTTCGCTCCCGATCCTTGTGCCGCCCCCCTCGCCGGGGGGGCTGGCGGCGCTACTTCGGAAAAGATGAAAGACCAAGCCAGCCTCCCGCTCGATAGGGCCGAAGATCGGCCCGACCTCGACTTCGTTCCCACCCGCAAGGCCGGTCTCGACCGGCTCGAAGCCTTCGCTCCCAAGGCGGGCCGGAACTACGCCGCGCGTCGCAACCACGACCTGCCGGGGCACCCCCATGTGTCGTCCCTGTCGCCCTACATCCGGCACCGGGTCGTGACCGAGGCGGAGACCTGCGCCGCGATCCTCGATCGTTTCGCGCCGTCCACCGCCGAGAAGTTCCTGCAGGAGGTCTGCTGGCGCACCTACTTCAAGGGATGGCTGGAAAGACGCCCAGCGGTCTGGACCGCCTATCGCGCAGGCGTGGAGCGGGGACGAAACCGCCTCGCGACGGAGTCCGGCCTGCGCCGAGAATGGGAAGCGGCCTGCAAGGGCGAAACCGGCATCGAACCCTTCGACCACTGGGCACGGGAGCTGGTGCAGACGGGATACCTGCACAACCATGCGCGGATGTGGTTCGCGTCGATCTGGATGCATACGTTGCGCCTGCCCTGGGAGCTTGGCGCCGACTTCTTCCTCAGACATTTGCTGGATGGCGACCCGGCCTCGAACACGCTGAGCTGGCGGTGGGTGGCCGGGCTGCACACCAAGGGCAAGACCTATCGCGCCCGCGCCTCCAACATCGGGAAGTACACCGACGGGCGGTTCGACGCCGCGACGCTCGGCCACCAGCTTGCGACCGACACGCCCGTTCCCGATGACGCCCCGCATCCGGACCCCATCGCGCCGCCCGACGACGCGGATTGGCAACGCGGCGTGAAGACCGGGCTTCTGCTGCACGATGACGATCTGCACCCCGACTACCTGTTCGCGCGCGGGCTTGATGCCGTCGCCACGTCGGTGCTGACGGCCGCCGAAGGGCGCTCTCCGTTCGAGGTGTCGGGCCACGTTCTTTCCTTCACACGCGCGCTGGCCGAAGATGCGTGCGAGCGATTGGGCAAGGATTGCTGCACCCCGATTTCGGATGTCGATGCGATCGCGGCCTGGGCGCAGGCCGCCGGGCTCGACCAGATCGTGACCCCCTATGCGCCGGTCGGACCCGTTCGCGACCGGCTCGACCGGTTGGACGCGGCCTTGGACATTCCGGTCATTCGGCCGGTCCGGGCTTGGGATCAGCGCGCCTGGCCCCATTGCACGGCGGGCTTTTTCAAGCTCAAGAAGAAGATCCCGGACCTGATGGAAAGCATCCCCGAGGATATGGTCGCCTGATTTTTGCCGCAGCATGAGGCCCCGACGCAACGGTCGGCCCCATATCTGGTGTGAAGACCGCACCCCCGGTCTTCACAGGTTTTGAACGCACGGTTAACGTTTCCGCAAGGCAAGGCCCGACCAACGGGTCGCCATACGAGCAAAAGGCGGAACGAGCAGTGATCCAGGCACTTACCGGGGCGCGAACCCCCTTTCGTATTCTTTCCACGGTCGCGGTCGCGGCGCTTCTGGCGGGTTGTCAGGGCGGTGCATCCGGCGATGCCACGCGGACCGATGCCAGCGCGAGCGCCGGCCAGCTTCTCGGCAGCGACGTCGAGGCGCCCGAAGTCTTCGAGATGACCGACGAGGCGCTCTGGGACGGACGCCCGAGCCTCGGCGGCGTCTGGATCGCGGCCCCCGACGTGCGGCGCCCCGAGCGGGTAATCATCCGCAACTCAGACAATGGCAAGTATATCGTCGGCGCGCTCTTCAAGCGCGAGCGCGACAATCCGGGGCCGACCATTCAGCTTTCGTCGGACGCGGCGCAGGGACTGGGCGTACTTGCGGGCGCCCCCACTCGTGTTCAGGTCGTCGCTCTGCGCAAGCAGGAAGAGCCGGATCCGATCCCGACGATCGTCGATCCGCCGGAGGTCGCCGAAGACGCGGAAACGGCGCTGACCGAGGAAACCGCCGTGTCAGCCGCAGCGGACGCGGCCGTCGATACGGCGACGGATGCTGCCGACCCCGTAAGC
>NZ_JYFE01000074.1 GCF_000877395.1 Jannaschia aquimarina
GAGCAGATCACGCTCGCCCCGCCCGCCCCCACGCTGGACGGGCCCTCGATGGCGCAGCGGGCCGAAGCGCTCGCCGAGCAGGACGAGGCCCCGTTCGACGTCGCCGAAGACGAGCCGGAGGTGGAATTCATCGAACTCGCCGACGTGCATCTGACGCTGGCCGAGGACGATCTGACCGCGGAAGATGCGGCGCAGACCGAGAGCAACGCAGCCGATGCCAATCCTGGACCGCGCTTCCTGACGGCGCCCGAGGCGCAGGGCGAGATGATCGAGACGCTGGTCTCCGAAGCCGTGGCCGAGGCGCGCCCGCTGGAGCCGGGCCTGAGCCGCTCCATGCGCCCGCGTACACGCCCGGCCGTCCTGCGCGACATCGCTCAGGCCGCCTCGCCGCTTGCCGCCCCCGAAGTCGAGGGAACGCGCGTGGCCGCCCTGCCGACGGCGTCGGACGCCGATCCCGCGCAACTCGTTCCCGGCACGCGCGTCGTGCAACTGGGTGCGTTCGACAGCGAGGCCATCGCCCGCGCGGAATGGGAGCGGATGCAATCCCGCCACGGCGACTACCTCTCCGGCAAGTCCCGCCTGATCCAGCGCGCCACCTCTGGCGGACGCGACTTCTGGCGCCTGCGCGTCGTCGGCTTTGCAGACGGGTCGGATACCCAGCGCTTTTGCGCTGCGATGATCGCGCAGGACCAGCCCTGCATCCCGGTCACGATCCGGTAGGAGATGGCCGCCGCCGGTGCCTTCATCCTCGGCTGCGAAGGGCCGGATCTGTCCCCGCGCGAGGCCGCGTTCTTTAAGGACGCGGATCCGTGGGGGTTCATCCTCTTCGCGCGCAACGTGGACACGCCGGATCGCCTGCGCGCGCTCTGCGCCGCTTTGCGCGAGAGCGTTGGCCGTGACGCGCCGATCCTGATCGATCAGGAGGGCGGCCGGGTCCAACGCCTCGGCCCGCCCTTCTGGACGCAATACATGCCGCCGCTCGATCAGATGGAGCGGGCGACCGACCCCGAACGGACGATGTTCCTGCGCGCCAGCCTCATCGCGCGCGAATTGCGGGACGTGGGCATCGACGTCAATTGCACGCCGACGGCCGATATCGCGACCGACGCGACCCACCCCTTCCTGCTGAACCGCCTCTACGGGCGCGACCCGGAGACGGTCATCGCGCGCGCCCGCGCCAATGCCGAAGGGTGCTTCGACGGAGGCGTCCTGCCGGTGGTCAAGCACATCCCCGGTCATGGCCGGGCCGCCAGCGACAGCCACCTGACGCTGCCGCGCGTGGACACGCCGCTCGATACCCTGCGCACGACCGACTTCGCGGTGTTCCGGGCGCTGAACGACCTGCCGCTCGGCATGTCGGCGCATGTCGTCTACGAGCAGATCGACGACGCGCCGGGCACCATTTCCAAGCCCGTGATCCGCAAGGTGCGCGAGACCATCGGCTGGGACGGTCTGCTGATGACGGACGACATCTCGATGGGCGCATTGGGCGGCGAGATGGGCCCCCGATGCGCCGCCGCGCTTGAGGCAGGCTGCGACGTGATCCTGCATTGCAACGCCGACTGGGACGAAATGCAGGCCGTCGCGACGATCTGCCCCGTGCTGGCCGGGGACGCCCTGTCTCGTGCCGATGCCGCGCTGGCGCGACGGACCGAGCCCACCGAGATTGACATCGAGGCCGCTCGCGCGGAATTTGCCGCCCTGACCGGGTGAGGGCAGGCATGGACAGCCAGGACGACGCGTTTGAAGAGGGCCCGGCCCGCGACGAGGTGGCCGACCGGCTGGCCGCCGAGGCGCTGATCGTGGATGTCGACGGCTTCGAGGGACCGCTCGACCTGCTCTTGACGATGGCGCGGACGCAGAAGGTGGATCTGGCGAAGATCAGCGTTCTGGCACTGGCCCGCCAATACCTCGCCTTCGTCGAGAAGGCGCGCGAGCTTCGGATCGAGCTGGCCGCCGACTACCTTGTCATGGCGGCCTGGCTGGCCTTCCTGAAGTCTCGTTTGCTATTGCCGCCCGATCCGACCGAAGAGGTTTCGGCCGAGGACCTGGCTGCCCATCTGGCCTTTCAGCTCGAACGGCTGGAGGCCATGCGCAAGTCCGCGGCCCGTTTGATGGCCCGCGATCAGCTTGGCCGGGACGTCTTTGCGCGGGGCGAGCCGCAGGTGCAGGGGCGTGTGCGCCGTGTGACCTACACGGCGACGCTGCTGGACCTGATGCAGGGTTACGCCCGCCTGCGCACCAAGGACGAGTTCCGCCCCTTCGTCATGGATCGCGAAGGCGTGCTGACGATGGAGGAGGCGCTGGAGCGCCTGCGCCCGCTCATCGGCCATACCGGCGACTGGACGGACCTGCGGGCCTTCCTGCCCGACGGATGGGAGGAAGATCCGAAGCGCCGCCGCTCCGCCACCGCCGCGACCTTCGCGGCGACGCTGGAACTGGCCAAGCACGGAAAGCTCGAACTGCGCCAGTCCGACACCTTCGCCCCAATCCAGATCCGGCGGCGCGCATGAGCGACGACAGCCTTTTCGAGGCCCCCCCGCTCGCCGAGCAGGAGCGGATGGTCGAAGCGCTGCTGTTCGCCAGCGCGGCGCCGCTGACCGTTGGCGAGCTTCAGGCCCGCCTGCCCCATGGCTGCGACGCCCGGCCCGCGCTGGAAAACCTCGCGAAACGCTATCAGGGGCGCGGCGTGGAGTTGCGCAAGCTGGGCGAAGCCTGGGCCTTCCGCACCTCGTCGGATCTGGCCCATCTGATGACGCGCGAGACGGTCGAGACGCGCAAGCTGAGCCGGGCTGCGGTCGAGACGCTGGCGATCGTCGCCTACCACCAGCCCGTCACCCGCGCCGAGATCGAAGAGATTAGAGGCGTCTCGTTGTCGAAGGGGACCATCGAGCAGTTGATGGAACTCGACTGGATTCGTCTGGGCAAGCGCCGCATGACGCCGGGCCGTCCCGTCACTTTCGTCGTCACCGGCGCGTTCATGGACCATTTCGGTCTGGAATCCGTGCGCGACCTGCCCGGTCTGAAGGAATTGCGCGCCGCCGGTCTGCTGGAGGCGACGCCGCCGCCCGACATGCTGTCCGAACCGGAGGCGGACGAGGCGCAGGACGACATGTTCACTCCGCCCCCGCCGGACGAGGATTGATGTCTTTTCCCGAGCTCTTTCCAAGCCTCTTTCCAGATTGGCCAGGCGTCCCCACATGAAACGCGAAGGAGATCGACGATGCTCAGGATGATCGGACGGATGTTGCTCTGGAAGGGCGCCGCGCGGATGTTCGGCGGCAAGGCGACGCGAAATGCGCGCATGGTGAACCGGGTGCTTCAGATGGCGAGGCGCATGCGCTGAGGGGCGGCGCGCCCTAGCCGACATTCGCGCGCGACACGCCCGTCGCCTTCACCACCACCCAGACCTCCCGTCCGGGGGCCAGATCCAACGCCTGTGCCGAGACCCGCGTCACGCGCGCCAGAAGACGCGCCGTACCAGCCCGCAGACCAAGCATGACGCCCGGGCCTTCCCCTTCGTGGAGAACTTCGATCCTTGCGGGCAGAATGTTCAAGGCCGACAGGCCCGTCGGCTTCTCAACGGCCACGATCACGTCCGAGGCGGGCAGACGGATACGGACGCGGGACCCGACGGTCACGTCCGTTGCGGGCAAGCGCAGCAGGCCGGCTTCGGTTTCCACCTCGCACAGCCCACCGGAACTGGCGCCGACCCGACCGGTCAGCACCGCTCCGGCGGCGTTCGGCCCAAGGACCGTCGCGGATGTCGGGTCGCCCAGCACCTCGGAGAGCGGGCCGGCCCGCTCTACCCGGCCGTTCCGCAGCAGGACAAGCGTATCGGCCAGCCGCGCCACCTCTTCGATGGCGTGAGAAATGTAGAGCACGGGCAGCCCGGTCTCGCGGAGCCGTTCCAGATGCGGCAGAAGTTGCGCCTTCAGCCGGTGGTCCAGAGCGGCCAGCGGTTCGTCCAGAATCAACAGGCGGGGACCCCGCAATAGCGCGCGCCCGATCGCGACACGGGCTGCCTCCCCTCCCGAAAGGGCGCGGGGCCGCCGGGGCAACAGGGTCTCGATTTCCAGCAGGCGCGCGACCTCTGTAGGATCCGTTCCCGGCTGCGCGCCCAGCAACAGGTTCGCTCGCACGTCCATGTGCGGCATCAGCCGAGGTTCCTGAAAGACATAGCCGATCTGCCTTCGGTCGGGCGGCAGGGCGTCGATCCGCTCTCCGTCCAGGCGGACCGGACCGCCGCCGCGCTCAAGCCCGGCGACCAGCCGCGCGACAGTGGTCTTGCCCGCGCCGGACGGGCCGAAAAGCGCCGTCACGCCCGGACCGGCTTCGAAGGCCACCCGCAGCGCGAAATCCGGCCGGTCCAGAGACAGATCGACGGACAGGCTCATCGCAGGCGCGCCGCCAATCGCCGGGCCACCACGTCGGACAGGATCACCGCCGACAGCGATACCGCCACGGCCAGGGCGACAAGGCCCACCACCTGCCCCTCGCCGCCGGGCACCTGGAGAAACGCATAGATCGCCGCCGGCAGCGTCCGCGTCTCGCCCGGGATCGACGCGGCGAAGGTGATCGTCGCCCCGAACTCTCCGAACGCCTTCGCAAAGCCCAGCGTCACCCCCGCCAGAATACCGGGCGCGATCAGAGGCAGCGTCACGCGCCGCCAGATCGCAAGCCGCGACAACCCGAGCGTCGCCGCAGCCTCTTCCAACCCGGGGTCCACCGCTTCCAGCGCCAGCCGCATCGGACGGACCATTAGGGGGAACGCCATGACCCCGGCCGCGAGCGCCGCGCCCGTCCAGCGGAACGCCAGCGGCAGGCCCGCCGCCTCGAAGACCGCGCCCAACGGCGCCGAGGGCGCGAAAACCAGGAGCAGCGCATACCCCGTCACCACCGGAGGCAGGACCAGGGGCAGATGGACCACCGCGTCCAGCGCGCCCCGTCCCGGGAACCGGCCCCGCGCCAGAAGATGCGCGGTCAGCAGCGCAAGGGGGAAGGCGACGGCCACCGCCACGGCCGAGACGCGAAGCGACAGGCGTACCGCCTCCCAGGCTTCGGGCGGCAGGTCGATCATACGGCCTGAAATCCGTGGGCCGTCAGCGCCGGAGAGGCCGCCAGCGCATCCAGGAAGGTCGCAGCCTTTGCCGGCGCATCGCGGGTGACCGCTCCGGGATAGATGATCGGGGCGTGGGACGAGGGCGGAAAGGCCGCCATCACCGCAATCCCCGGCGCGGTCGCGTCCGATGCATAGACGATCCCGGCCGCGACGTCCCCGCGCGCGACATAGGCTAGGGCGGCGCGTACGTTCTCGGCCAGGATCATGCGGGGTTGCAGCGCCGTCCAGAGGCCCAGTGTCTCCAGTGCCCGCTGAGCATAGCGCCCCGCCGGCACCGACATCGGATCGCCCATCGCCACCCGCCCCCCCGGGCCGAGCCTCTCGATCAGATCCGGCGCGTGCAATCGCACAGGGCCCGAGCCCTCGGACCCGGCCAGAACCAGCGCGTTGCGGGCCACCGGTCGGATCGCCGTAACCGTCCCGGTGCCGCTCAGCCAGTCCATCCAGTCCGTCGCCGCCAGGATCACGGCGTCGCAGGGGGCGCCTGCAGCCACTTGCCGGGCGATCGTTCCGCTGCCGGCATAAGTCAGGCGTGCACCGCTCGCGACCTCGTCGAGGACCGGCTTCAGGGATGCCGCCGCAAAGACGCGCAACGGCTCTGCCGCCCTTACGAGACCGGGCACCGCCAGCGCGGACAGGCCAGCCAGAACGGCTCGCCGATCAGAACGGAACCGGCTGGCCATCCCATGTCTCGAAACAGCCCGACGACGCGGGCGACAGCGCCTCGAACCTGTCCCAAAGGCCTCGGGCGCTCTGTTCCACAGAGACGTCGGCGGCGCTGCCGCCCATGTCGGTCCGCACCCATCCGGGATGATAGGCACCCACCGCAATGCCGCGCGGCGCAAGTGCGGCCGCAAGGTTCCGCGCCACGTTGACCGCTGCCGCCTTGGAGGCACGGTAGGCGAAGGCGTTGCCGGATGCGCGGTCCTGCGACCCCATGGCCGAGGCGATGATGGCGATGCGCCCGCCCTTGGAAAGGTTCGCAAGCTGCGCCTGCACCGTCTGTATGACGCCGGTCACGTTGACGGCGAAGGTCTCGGTCAACATCTCGATGCTCAGATCTTCGAGCTCCACCCCCTTGTCGAGATAGACGCCCGCGTTGCAGATCAGCAGATCAATCGCTCCGACCTGCGCCGCAATGCGCGCCTGGGCTGACGCATCGGTCACATCGAGCGCAAGCTCTCCGTCCCGCGCGGTGCCGAGCACGTCGTGACCCCGCGCACGCCCCTCGTCCAGAAGACCCGCGCCGATCCCGCGCGAGGCGCCAGTCACGAGCGCGCGCATCAGTTGGACTTCGACTTCGGACGGAACGGCAGGGGGGCGACCGGCACGCCGTCCTCGATCAAGGCCCTGGCCTCGGTCGCGTTCGCCTCGCCCCAGATCGGGCGGTCGGGCTTTTCACCTTCGTGGATCGCGCGCGCCTCCTTGGCGAAGGCGCCGCCCACATAGGTCGCGGTCTTTTCGACCTTTTCGCGCAGGGCGGCGATGGCCGCCTCGGCGGGGTTTGAGGGCGCGGCGCCCGGATTCGACAATGGCCGCGCGGGAGGCGTCGCGTCGGAGGGCGCGTCGGACCGCGCGTCATTCGCCGCGACCTTGGGTGCCATCAGGGCCTTCCGCACATCCGAGCCGCCACAGATCGTACAGGACAGATGACCCGACGCGGCGAGCGTGTCGTAAGCCTCCGCTGACTGAAACCACGACTCGAAATCGTGGCCTTCCGCGCATTTCAGGGCGTAGCGGATCATGCACCGTCCTCTGGTCGAAACATCCATAACTTAGGCATCCTGCCGCCCCGCGCAACAGCGTCGCATTGCCCTTGGCCCCGCGCCCCCTACCCTTTGCGCCATGCGAACAGCCATCCTCGTTTTCCTTCTCGCCAGTCCCGCCGTCGCGTTCGAATTCGAAGCGATCGAAGGCGGGACCATCGACTTCGACGCCCTGCCGGGCCCGGTTCTGGTGGTGAACACAGCCTCGCGCTGCGGGTTCACGGACCAATATGCAGGCCTGCAGGAATTGCATGAGCGATACGCCGACCGCGGCCTGACCGTCCTTGCCGTGCCATCGGACGCCTTCCGGCAGGAGCTGGACAGCGACGCCGCCGTCGCCGAATTCTGCGAGGTGAATTACGGACTTACGATTCCGATGACAACGATCACCGACGTCACCGGCGCGGACGCGCACCCGTTCTACCGGTGGCTTGCGGACACCCACGGTGTGCAACCACGCTGGAACTTCAACAAGGCCCTGATCTCCACGGACGGAGAGCTTGTCCGCTTCGACGGGGCGGGAACGCGCCCTCTTGCGCCGCCGCTGGTTGCCGCGATCGAGGATGCCCTGGCGCGGTGACGCCGCTCTTTCTCGGCCATGACATCTATCGCGGCTCGTCGTATGGCGAGTGGCACCCGCTGAGGGTGCCCCGCGTCCCGACCGTCACCGATCTGGCCCGCGCGCTCGGCTGGCTGCCCGCAGACCGGTTCGTGCGCAGTCCGCGGGCGAAACCGGCAGCTTTGTCCGCATGGCATACGCCCGCCTATATCGACGCCTTGATGCGGACCGAGAGCACCCAGACGTCCGACGGCGCCACGCGAACGCGCCACGGCCTTGGCACGCCTGCCTGTCCCGTCTTTCCCGAAATGTACCGGCGCCCGGCCACCGGGGCCGGCGGAAGCCTTCTGGCCGGCGAGTTGCTGCGAAACGGAGGCGTGATCCACCATCCGGGCGGCGGCACCCATCACGGGATGCCCGACCGCGCCAGCGGGTTCTGCTATCTCAACGACCCTGTCTTCGCGATCCTGTCGCTGCGCCGAAACGGGGCGCAACGGATCGCCTATGTGGATATCGACGCCCATCATGCCGACGGCGTGGAGCATGCCTTCACCTCGGACCCCGACACGCTGCTGATCTCGGTCCACGAGGAGGGCCGCTGGCCCCGCACCGGCGCGCTGGAGGATCAAGGCATAGGTCAGACCATCAACCTGCCCGTGCCCAAAGGCCTGCACGATGGTGAGATGGACATGATCCGCGAGCGGCTGATCCTGCCGCTCATAGAACGGATGGCGCCGGACGCGATCGTGCTGCAATGCGGCTCGGATGCCATCGAAGAGGATCCGCTCTCCGGCCTGTCCCTGACGAACGCCTCGCATCGCGCGCTTGTCCGGGCATGCAAGCCCCTCTCGCCCCGACTGCTCGTCCTGGGCGGCGGCGGATACAATCCCTGGTCGGTCGGCCGCTGCTGGACGCTTATCTGGGGCGAGCTGACAGGACAGGACGTTCCGGAGCGCCTGCCCCCCGAAGCCGAAGCGGTGTTGCGCGCGCTGCGGTGGACGCGGGCGTCCCGGGGCCGGAACCCGCCGGATCATTGGTTCGAGACACTGGCCGATGCACCGCGCCGCGGGCAGGTCCGGCCGGCTATCCTGCACAGGATTGATGCGCTGATGACGCGCGACGGCCTGCACGTCCCGGGCGCGCGGTTTGCTCACTGACGGGGACCCGCGGGTCAGCCCATCTTGCCGTCCAGCGCCTTTCCGAGACGCGGCAGACGGGCGCGGCGCATCATCTGGCGCATCGCCATCTGCTGTCCCATCTTCTGCGCCCGATCGTGGACCCGACCGGCGACCCGCTCCGCCGCCGCGGCATCGGCAAGCCAGAGATCCATCAGGAAGCCGTCCGGGTCACGCAGCGCGATTCCCGTTTCCTCCATCTCGGGCCGCGGGAAATCCCGGCGGTTGAACGTGACGAGCGCGTCGGCATGCCCGTCCACGGCCGCGGCGAGAACATGGATATCGTTCGGATCCGGAAGCCACAGCCGCGCCTCCGTCCCATCGCGGATGCGGACTTCCGCGCGAGGCCAATTCGCCCTCAGCACCGCGATCTCGCCGCGTGCCTGGGCTTCGGCCCCCTCGCCCAGCTTGGGCGCGGCGCGGGCCCATTCCTCCAGGATCCGCGCGGACCAGAGCGGCTCGAACAGCCCCTCCCCGGCCACACCTATCAGGATCTCCCGCAGAACGGTCGGGAACAGCACGCAGGCATCCAGCAGGACGCGCATCAGAAAAGCCGGAATGTCAGGGCCTTGAGATATCCGCTCTCGCCCAATTGCGGGTGGATCGGATGATCCGGACCCGCGCCGCCGGTTCGCAGGATCTGAGCACCGCGTCCCGCCCGGCCGATCCCCCTGATCGAGGCGGCCCGGAACTTCTCCAGCCCGGCCGCGTGGGAACAGGAGCAGAGCGTCAGATAGCCGCCCGGCGCCACGAGCGCGGCGGCCAGTCGCGCGACCCGTTCATAGGCCCGCAGCCCGTTGGTCAGTGCCGATTTCGACGGCGCGAAGGCAGGCGGATCGGCGATCACGACGTCGAACGTCTCTCCGGCGAGGTCGGCCATCGCGTCGAAGGCATCCGACCGTCGGGTCTCGAACCGGTCCGAGACGCCGCCCACCTCGGCCCCGCGCCGCGCGAGATCCAGCGCGGCGGCGGAACCGTCCACGGCCACCGCGCTTTGCGCGCCCCCGGCCAGAGCGGCGAGCGCGAAGCCCCCGACATGAGAGAAAACGTCCAGAACGCGCGCACCCCGCGACAAGCGCGCGACGAAGGCATGGTTCGGGCGCTGGTCGTAGAAGAGCCCCGTTTTCTGGCCCCCGGTCAGATCGGCGAAGTAGGTCGCGCCGTTCATCTCGACCGGAATCGGGCCGTCCATTTCGCCGACCAGCGTTTCGGACACGTCGTCCAGCCCTTCCGCCGCGCGGGCACGACCCGAGGCGGATTTCACGATCCGGTCGATCCCCAAGTCACGCAGCGCGGTGACGAAATCGTCGATCCGAACCTCCGCCCAGGCGGCATTGGGCTGGATCACGGCGGTATCTCCGAAGCGATCCACGATGACGCCGGGCAGCCCATCCGCCTCGGCATGGGCCAGCCGGTAAAACGGCCGATCGTAGAGCCGGTCCCGCATCACGGCCGCGCGGGCGAGGCGCGCCGATATCCAATCGGCGTCGATCTCCGTTCCCGGCGCATCGAGCACCCGCGCGGGAAGCCGCGACGCCGGCGTCAGGGCGACGGTCGCGAGCGGGGTCCGTTCGGCATCTTCAAGATCGACAATGCTGCCGGCCGGCAGCGCCTTTGTCCTGCGGTCGAGGACAAGCTCGTCTGATCGGATCCAGGGAAAGCCCCAGCGGATCCGGCGAGCATCCGCCTTGGGGCGCAATCGGACGATGGGGCGATCGGTCATGGCGCCGCCCTACCGCGTCGCGGATGCCGGCGCAAAGGCTCAGGCGGTGCGGGTATCGGGCTGCGGAAGCTCGGCACCGCGAAGGCGCGCGACGAGGCGCAGGATCATGTCGCGGAACACCTGCGCACGCAGGGCGCGGGCTTGCATTTCGATCGTCAATTCGTCGTGGTGGGTCATCTGTCTCTCCGTCCTTGGGCGTGCCGCGTGCCGCGTGGCGGTACGCCGCGTTCGGACCGGACCTATGCCGCGGCGCAGCGGAGTACCAATGCCGGCAGCGCGAAGCCGACTTGCAACAGGCGCAAGCTGACGTGGCGGCCAAGGCGCCGCGGCTCGCCTCAGAGATCGCGGATCGCGGAAGCAGCGGCTCGCGCCCCCTGCAGAATCCAGCCGTGCTCGGACGAGACGACGAATGTCGAGAACCCGTGTTTCTTCCACGCATCCGCTTTCGCGGCATCGGGAACCCAGGTGACATAGCCCTTGCCCGCGTCGCGACAGGCGGCGCCGCACCGCGCCATGGCCGCATCCAGGTCGGCATTGTCCATCGACGTGTGGCCATAGGCCACCGAGAGGTCGGCGGGACCGGCGAACAGCGCGTCGATCCCCTCGGTCGCGGCGATGGCCTCGGCCGCCTCGACGCCTGCCGGCTCTTCGATCTGGGCGATGACGACGGTCTCCGTCGCCGACCGTACCAGAAGGTCCGGCATCGTCTGCGAGGTGTAGCCGGCCCAGCGGGTCGAGCCGGCATAGCCGCGTCCGCCCTCACCGAACCGGGCGGCGCGCGCGATGGCTTCGGCCTTGCCGACACTGTCAACATGGGGGACGACGATGCCGGTCGCCCCCAGATCGAGGACGTTCAGGATCTCGGCCGGGGTCCCCGCACCGATCCGGACCAGCGTCGGAAAATCGCGTGCGCGCGCGACGGCCATACACGCATCCAGAGCGGTCCGGTCGAAGGGCGCATGTTCGGCATCGAGCACCACGAAATCGAGGCCAGACAGGATCAGAATTTCCAGCGCCACATGGCTGGGAGTCTTCATGAACGTGCCGACCAGCCTTTCCCCGCTGCGCAGCCTCGATCCGAAATCGTTACTCATGACAGCCCTCCCCATTCGGTTGAGACCGTCGCAGGACGCGGCGCTCAAGGCAACTGCGGGGCGCTCGTGACGTGAACCGGGCAGAGTGGCGGTCCGTAGTCGGAGCGTCATTTCGTCCGTCCTAGGATCGTGCGGAAGGGCGGCGCACGCGCCGTCCGCCGTTCCGAGCCTGATCGTCGCGGGCGCCGGGTTTTGCGCGCCGATCAGGGAAGACGCCTGACAGCCCGCCCCTGATCAGGACGCCAAGTCCGAAAGATCGGGCAGGTCCGGAAGGTCTGGAAGCCCCGGCTCCGCCGGTGCGATCGGCGAGGGGCTTCCCATGCGTGGCGCAGGAACGGGGGGCGTGGTCCGGGTCATCGCGGGACCGGACGAGGCCGGATCGGATGTCTTCGGGCTGACCGGATCGGCAGATCCCGCCTTCGTCCCGGAGGGATCTAGGAGCTTGATCGCCCGTCGGCCTGCCGATTGCCCCAGTTTGCCGGGGACGCCGTGCAGGGCGCAGGCGCGCGGCGAAGGTGTGCTGCCGCCCAGACGTCCGCCGCGCAGGGTCAGGCCACTCACGGCATCCGGCGTCAGCGCGATCGTGTCGCCCACCTTCAGATCGAGCATCTGCGACAAGGGGATGGTGACCGTCGGAAGGACAGCCTCCAGGCGGACGCGGGCGGACAGAAGAACCTCCTGCGGGTCGCTGCGTTTGGCGGGCGTTTTGGTGTCCCGACCCTTTCCAGCGGCCTTGCCCCCATCGGATTTCGGGGCGGGCAGCGCGGATTTCGGCCGGTCCGGCAGCAAGATGTCGAGCGTTGCCTCGCGCGCCCCGTCCACGAAACTCACGGTGAGCCGGGCATGGACGATCACCGGCGCCTCGATCGCACGGGCGACCGGACCGGCGTCGATGTGGAAGGCACCCGCATCCGGCGCGGGGATCGGCGCTGACGGGACGCGCTCGGAGGTCGAGGCGAGCAGGGTCGACACGAAGGGCCGCGCGAGCGTCGCGTCGATCCGGGTCGGAATGCGGGCCGGGCGCGCGACAGCCTCTACCCGCCCGAGGGTCTGCACTTCGACCAGGGCATCGACCAGTTGAGGCGCCAGCGCCACCGCGCCCGCAAGCCCCTCCCCTCGGCCCGACGGCAGCGGCAGGATCAGGGCGCGGTCCGGGATGGCAGCAAAGGCTTCGGCGTGAGGAAGCCGCACCGACCGGACCCCGCCGACCGAGAGTTCGAGCCCCTTGAGTGCCGCGCCAGTCCGCTCCGCCGCGGCGGACAAGGCCTGGGCCAGACCGGGAACGACCTCTTCCTCCGCAGCGGTGCCGTCCGCGTTGCCGCCGGCATCAGGATCGGCAAGGCCGGCCATCCGGCGCAGGATTGATGGAGGGGAATCGGTCGACATAATTCTCGCGCAGGATGGTCGCCTCCTTCTGGCCCAGAAGGGTTAACAAACCCCTGCGACTTCACTCCGCCGCCTGGGCGGAGGCGATGGCACCGGGCAGGCTCACCCGGAAGGCCGCACCGCCCATATCGGCGACGTAGTCGATCTCTCCACCGAGCCGCGCGACGATTTCGCGACAGATCGCAAGGCCGAGGCCCGCCCCGCCGGCGGCTGTATGATCGCCAAGGCGCGCGAACTTCTCGAAGATCACCGCCTGATCGCGCGGCGCGATACCGGAGCCATTGTCGACGACGTCGACCACGAGCGTGTCGCCCTCGGTCTCCGTACGGATCTCCAGCGTCGGCTGATCCGCGTCGCAATACTTCGCGGCATTCGCGATGAGGTTGATGAAGACCTGCGCCAGCCGGTCCGCGTCGGTCACCAGCGCGATCTCTTCGGCGGTGCGGTCGCGGATGATGGCCAGCCTCCGATCCGGCGCGGCTGCGGTCACGGCGCGGTCGAGGACATCGCGCAGAAGAACCCGGCCGAGGCTCAGCTCGATCTGGCCGCTTTCGAGCACGCCCAGATCCAGCAGATCGTCCAGCAGCCGCGTCAGGCGGCGGCTCTCGTCCAGCACGATGCCCGCATAGCGCATCCGCTGCTCTTCGGTCAGACCCTCGGACTGAAGGATCTCCGAGAAGGCGCGGATCGAGGTCATCGGGGTGCGTAACTCGTGGCTCACCTGACCAAGGAAGGCATCCTTCTGGGCGGAAAGCCGGGTGAGCTTGGCATTCGCCTCGCGCAGATCGCGCGCCGTGCGGCCCAGCTCGGCCGATTTCTCTTCCAGCCGCGCGGAATATTCGACGATCTGGGCGGTCTCGTCGGCGACGGCGATCAGGTCGGCGACCGAAACGGTGCCTTCCTTGGTCGCGCCTGCCACCATGGCATGGGCCGTCGCCGCACCGACCGATCCGGCAAGGCGCCGCTCGAGTTCCTCCAGCAGACCGGGGGTCACCTCCGGCGGATGCCCCGCGCGCCCCTGAGAGTCGGCCTCGGCAGCGAAGATCGCGCGCGCCTGGCCGAAGCCGAGGATCCGCTGCGCCATCACCAGGAGGTCGTCCGCATGAGCCTCGGCGCGACGGCGCCGGGAGGCAGCCGTGCGATCCAGAACGTGCACGAACCGCGACGCCTGAACCTGCTCCAGAGCATCGGGGCGGGTGGACAGAGAGACCACACAGAGAATGGCGAGGTTCGCCCCGAGCGACAGAAGCAGTGTCGTGACGAGGGGATCGCTATCGAGGCCAAACATGCCCTGGGGCCGAAGCCAGGCGATGCCGAAGGGCCCCTCGCTCAGGAGGGCGGCGAGGACCGGCCCCTCGAAAACCGGGAGCAGCATCGTCCACGCCCAGATCGCGAAGCCAGCGCCGATGCCGGCGGCCGCCCCCTGCCGCGTCGCCCCTTCCCAGTTCAGGCCGAGAACCACGGCGGGCAGCACCTGCGCCATGCCGACAAAGGAGATCAGCCCGATTGAGGCGAGGGCCGCAGTCCCTCCGGTGGCCTCGTAGTATACCCAACCCAGCGCAAGGACGACGACGATCGCGCCGCGCCGCGCTCGCAGGACGATCTCGCGCACATCCCCCGAGATCGTGGCCCCGCTGCGGTCGTCCTGCCCCGCAAGCCAAAGCGGTATCACGACATGGTTCGACAGCATCGTCGCGAGTGCGACGGCCGCGACGATCACCATGGACGTCGCCGACGAAAAGCCGCCGAGAAAGGCGAGCAGCGCAAGGCCGTCCCATCCCTCCGACAACGGCAGATCCAGCACGTAGAGGTCCGGATTGCCGTCCGGCAGGCGCGCCAGTCCGGTCACCGCGATCGGCACGACGAACAGGCACATCGCGAGGAGATAGGCGGGGAAGGCCCAGGAGGCCGTGGCGAGCCAACGCTCTCCCTCCGGCTCTCCGGTCGTCTCGACCACGAGGACGTGGAACATCCGAGGCAAGCAGATGACAGCCGCCGCGGACGTGAAGATCAGCCCGGCCCACCGGCCCGGACCCGACTGCCAATCGGAGACAGGCGAAGCCGCGATCGCCTCGATGGTCGCGCCGATCCCACCGTTCAGCCCCCAGGTCACGAAGATGCCCACGGCCAGAAGGGCCACCAGCTTCACGACCGCCTCGACCGCGATGGCAGCGACGATGCCTTCGTGGCGCTCTCCGGCATCCAGACGCCGGGTGCCGAACAGGATCGTGAAGAATGCCAGCCCCGCCGCGACGACGAAGGCCGTGACGGCCGCATCCGGTCCGGTGGCCCCGAACGCGCCCAGCGACAGGGTCACGGATTGGAGCTGGAGCGCGATGTAGGGCGTGGTTCCCACGACGGCGACCAGCGTGACGAGCGCGGCCAGCCCGCTCGACTTGCCGTAGCGCGACGAGACGAGGTCAGCGATCGAAGTGATCCGCTCTGCCCGTCCGATGGCCACCAGCTTGCGCAGCAAGAGCCACCAGCCGATCAGGACCAGGGTCGGCCCCAGATAGATCGTCATGAACTCCAGGCCCGAGCGCGCCGCGTAGCCGACCGCGCCATAAAACGTCCAGGCCGTGCAGTAGACCGACAGCGACAGGGTGTAGACAGCCGGCCCGCGGAACAGGCCGCGACCCGCGCGACGCTCTGCCGCGAAGGCGACCGCGAACAGAAAGGCCGCGTAGGCCAGACAGGTCAGGACGAGCAGGTTGCCGGTCATGTCTCGTCGCCGGGCGGTGTCCGGAGGAAGGACCGCGCAACGAGGAATGCGAGGACGACAAGGATGAAAAGCGCGCCGAAGAGATAGAGCAACCATGGCGCCGTCGCCCCCTTACCGGCGGCGCCCGAAAGCAGCAGATCCGGTGCGATCAGAAGGGCGAGGCCGAGAACCGGCAGGAGACGAGCCGCATCCGCGACCCGGCGCGGCGCCTTGGGCGCGCTCATGCGGAGGGGGCGAGCGCGCGCACGGCGTCGAGCAGCTCGGTGTTCGAGAAGGGCTTGGTCATGAAGCGATCCACGCCCAGCGCCTCGGCTCGTTCCCTGTCCTTGGCCTGTCCCTTCGCCGTCAGCATCAGGACAGGCAGGTCCGGCCGCGGCCCGGCCCGGATGCCACCCAGGATGTCGAAGCCCGACCGTCCCGGCAGCATCACGTCCAGGACCACGACGTCCGGCGCGTGTCTCTCGACCGCCGCAACGGCCGTAGCCCCATCGTGGTGCGTCGAGACGTGCCAGCCGTCCCGGCCCAGGATGAACGCCAGGGCCGTGGCGATGTTCGGTTCATCCTCGATCAGCAAGATATGGCGCGGCGCGTCGCTCATTCCCCGTCCTCCCCCGGGTATCATGTCCCCGCTCTAGTCGCCCTGTCCAGCTTGCACGCCCGAAAGGAGGGAGGGTTCACGGCGGGCCGGGCACGTCTGGCGCGGGCAGACCCGGCATCCGGGGCCGACGCCGAGCGGCTCCTCGGCGCCCGACGTCCGCGTGACGAGCATGGTCGCCTCCAGAACGGGATGGCCGCCCGCATGGCCAACCACCTCCGCGGTCGCCGTGGCGTGCCAATTGGCGCCGTCCGGAGTCTGAAGGACGCAATCGACCGGATGCAGGGGCCGACTGAAGGCGGCGTAGACAGGCCAGAGCGGGCAACCTGCACCGATCACCGGCAAGGGAAAGCCCGCAACCGGCCGGCGCAGCGTCAGGGCGCCAGACGCGTCGACAACCACCAGCCCCCGCGCGGGGTCCGTCGCCGCCAGACGGCGCAGGACACGCGACAACGGCTGACCCGATCGGCGGGCGATCTGCGACGGGGTACCGTCGAGCATGGCTATCGGAAGCGCTTGGGCATCGTCCGCCTCGCGGGCAAGACGGGCCTCGGCCAGAGGCCGGGCAGAATGCGGAAGGCCATCGAGGAGCCTCGTACGCGCTTCCCCCTCCGGCGGGTCCCCCCGGACCGGATCGAGCGCTGCGGCGACGGCCTCTGCGGGTGCGGGGGAATCGCCATCGGGCTGGCGGTCGAAATAGGCGACGATCGCCTCGGTCGCTTCGGCGAGGCGACGGCTCTCGCCATCGAGATTGGCGTGGAACCGACCGCGCCAAATCGGCTCCAGATCCGGAGTCTGCGCGAGGATCGCCGTCGTCGACCGGATCGACGCGACGGTAGAAAGGACCTCATGCATGGCATCCGCCAGCGCCGGATCGTGGATCATCCGGTCCGAAAGGGCGGCGATCCGGTCCCGCGCACGCTCCAGGTCGCGCGCCTGCCCGGCGATCAGGCGAGCCCAGCCCGGATGGCGGGCCACGAGATCGGAGGCGTGGGTCACCTCTTCGGCGGACAGACCGGCCGCACCGGCAGCCGCCTCGACCGCCGCCACGAGCGGGCCGTCGGCCTCCTCGGAAAGCGAGTCGCGGGAGACGTCGAGAACGCCGGCGAGCTTGCCCAGGAGCGCGCCGCCGATGGGCCGCTTCCCCCCTTCGATGAGGGCGAGATAGCTGGGCGAGATCCCCGCGGCCTGCGCGACCTCGCGCTGTTTGAGACCGGATGCCAGTCTGCGATCCCGGATCCGGGCTCCTGTCGGTTTTATCCGCGCCACCGATTCTCCTTTTGCGGGCTGGTCTTTGCCGCGCGCGCGAAGGCGGGATCGCCGCATCCGCGCGCAAACCTCTTTACAACGCCTCGCGATGACCTGTCACGCAATTGACAGGAAAACGGCGCGATTGAGGAGATTTGTTGCGCGGTTTACCGGGCGGCTCCCATAAACGAGGAGGCCGCGTCAACGACGCGCGCTTGACCCGCCTTCGTGGGAGTGGGGGTGGGCCAGTAACGCAAGGGAGGGTCTCCATGACCAACAAGAATGTCACGCGCCGCGGCGTGATCCGGACAGGTGCGGCCACGGGGGCTGGACTCGCGCTGCCGACGATCTTTACCGGCGCCGCCTGGAGCCAGGGCTTCACCAACGAACCGACGGGTGACACGGTCACGCTGGGCTTCAACGTGCCCCAGACCGGCCCCTACGCCGACGAGGGTGCCGACGAGCTGCGCGCCTTCCAGCTGGCGGTTGAACATCTCAACGGCGAAGGCGACGGCGGCATGCTGCAGACCTTCTCCGAAAAGAACCTCGACGGCACCGGCATTCTGGGCAAGCGCGTCGAGTTCGTCACCGGCGACACCCAGACCAAGTCCGACGCGGCTCGCGCCTCGGCTCGCTCGATGATCGAAAAGGACGGCGCGGTGATGATCTCCGGCGGCTCGTCTTCGGGCGTGGCCGTGGCGGTGCAGGCGCTCTGCCAGGAGGCGGGCATCATCTTCATGGCCGGTCTGACCCACTCGAACGACACGACGGGCAAGGACCGGAAGGCCAACGGCTTCCGCCATTTCTTCAACAGCTACATGTCGGGCGCCGCGCTCGCGCCGATCCTGGCCGCGCAATATGGCGATAACCGCAAGGCCTATCACCTGACGGCCGACTACAACTGGGGCTACACCACCGAGGAAGCCGTCCGTTCCTCGACCGAGGCTCTCGGCTGGGAGACGGTTGCCGCGGTGAAGACGCCGCTGACGCAGACCGACTTCTCGTCCTATATCGCGCCGGTCCTCGGCTCGGGCGCCGATGTGCTCGTCCTGAACCACTACGGCGGCAACATGGTCAACTCGCTGACCAACGCCGTGCAGTTCGGCCTGCGCCAGCAGGAAGCCAACGGCATGCCCTTCGAGATCGTGGTTCCGCTCTACTCCGAGCTGATGGCACGCGGCGCCGGCGAGAACATCGCCGGGATCCTCGGCTCGCAGAACTGGGACTGGAAGCTCGAGAACCAGCTCGGCGCCAAGTACTCGGGCACGAACGCCTTCGTGCAGTCCTTCGGCGAGAAGTATGGCTTCCCGCCCAGCCAGGCGGCACACACCTGCTACGTGCAGACGCTGCTCTATGCCGACGCCGTCACCCGTGCAGGCAGCTTCCAGCCCTGCGCCGTAGTCGAGGCGCTCGAAGGCTTCGAGTTCGACGGCCTCGGCAACGGCCCGACCCTGTACCGCGCCGAAGATCACCAGTGCTTCAAGGACGTGGTCGTGGTGCGCGGCAAGGAGAACCCCGAGAACGAGTTCGACCTGGTCGAGATCGTCGAGGTCACTCCGGTCGAACAGGTCACCTATGCGCCCGACCACCCGCAATTCGCGGGCGGGGCGCTGGGCACCTGCAACAACGGCGCGTGATCCGCGCGGGCCGGTCCTTCGGGGCCGGCCCGATCCCCTGACAGAAGTCCCGGCCCCGTCGGCCATCCGGCGGCCGCCCCCAGCCCATGGGATGGAGAGACAATGGACGCCATAATCCTTCAAATCCTCAACGGGCTCGATAAGGGCAGCGCCTACGCGCTGATCGCGCTCGGCCTGACCCTGATCTTCGGCACGCTCGGCGTGGTCAACTTCGCCCATGGCGCGCTCTTCATGATCGGCGCCTTCTGCGCGGTTACCCTCAGCAACGTCTTCCAGATCAGCCGCACGGTCATCGACGAGACCCGGACCGACTTCCTCGGCAATCCCCTGAAGGTCGAGATCCCCTACGTCGTCGACTGGTTCGGAGAGAGCGCCGGCGCCGCGATCATCGACTGGGCCGTCCCGCTCGCCATCCTCTTCGCGATCCCGATCATGATCACCGTGGGCTTCATCATGGAACGCGGGCTGATCAAGCATTTCTACAAGCGCCCCCATGCGGACCAGATCCTCGTGACCTTCGGCCTCGCGATCGTGCTGCAGGAGGTCATCAAGTACTTCTACGGCGCCAACCCGATCCCGACCCCCGCGCCGGAGGCGTTCCGCGGGTCGTTCGACTTCGGCACCATGCTGGGCTTCGAGGCCAACCAGATCCTCTATCCCTACTGGCGTCTGGTCTATTTCTTCTTTGCCGCGATCATCATCGCCGGCGTCTTCGCCTTCCTGCAGTTCACGACCTTCGGGATGGTTGTGCGCGCGGGCATGGCCGACCGCGAGACGGTGGGCCTGCTGGGAATCGACATCGACCGGCGCTTCACGATCATGTTCGGCCTCGCCGCCGCCGTCGCCGGTCTGGCGGGCGTGATGTACGTGCCGATCTCTCCGCCGAATTATCACATGGGCATGGACTTCCTCGTCCTCAGCTTCGTCGTGGTCGTCGTTGGCGGCATGGGCTCCCTGCCCGGCGCGGTGCTGGCGGGCTTCCTGCTCGGCATCCTCGAAAGCTTCGCCTCGATGCGCGAGGTGATCGCGTTCATCCCCGGCATCAACCAGGTCATCATCTACCTCGTCGCCGTGGTGATCCTGCTGACCCTCCCCCGTGGCCTGATGGGCCGCAAGGGCGTGATGGAGGACTGAGACAATGACCGATCAAACCATCCAGACCATCTCCCGGGATCCGGCGCCCACGGCGCCCGCCCACCGGGCCAAGGCGCGTGAAAGCACCGTGCTTGGGCTGACGCGAAAAGACCTGACACTCCTGATCGTGGTGGCGATCCTGACCGTGTTCGCACCCTTCATCCTGAACCCGTTTCCCGCCGACAGCGCGCTGGCGCAGTTCAACGCGGGCTACCCGGACCTGATGCAGCGCTTCGTGATCTTCGGGATCTTCGCAATCGGCTTCAACATCCTCTTCGGCCTGACGGGTTACCTGTCCTTCGGCCACGCGGCCTTTCTGGGCGTGGGCTCGTTCGCGGGCGTGTGGATGTTCAAGCTCCTGGGGATGAACGTGCTCTACGCGATCGTGGCCTCGGTCGCCTTCGCCGGGCTCTTCAGCGTGGTCGTGGGCTTCGTCTCGCTGCGCCGCTCGGGCATCTACTTCTCGATCCTGACGCTGGCTTTCGCCCAGATGTCCTTCGCGCTGGCCTATTCGGTGCTGACGCCGATCACCGGCGGCGAGACCGGCCTGCAACTGGCCAAGACCGATCCGCGCATCTTCGGACAGAGCATCGCCGATGACGGCAACATTCCGGTCCCGTCCTTCTTCGGGCTCGAGATGCGCGATTCCACCACGCTCTACATGGGCGGGTGGGAGTTCACGCTGAACGTGGGGTACTACCTCTGCGCTGTTGTGATGCTGGTCGCCTTCTACGTCGCGATCCGCATCTTCCGGTCCCCCTTCGCGATGATGCTGCGGGCGGTGAAGTCGAACCAGCAACGCATGAACTACACCGGTCTGAACCCCAAGCCTTACATGCTGGCGGCCTTCGTGATCTCGGGCATGTATGCCGGTCTCGCCGGTGGGCTGATGGTCTCGATGGACCCCCTCGCGGGCGCAGAGCGGATGCAGTGGACCGCCTCGGGCGAAGTCGTCCTGATGACCATCCTCGGCGGCGCGGGCACGCTGATCGGCCCGGTCCTGGGCGCGGGCTTCATCAAGTATTTCGAGAACATCTTCTCGAAGATCAACCAGGCTACGCTCGAAGGCTGGTTCTCGGTCTTTCCGGACGGGTTGTCGGACCTGCTGGTGACCTTGGTCTACCCGTTCGTCGGCAAGGGGTGGCACCTGACGTTGGGCATTCTGTTCATGCTGGTCGTCATCTTCCTGCCCGGCGGGCTGGTCCAGGGTGGCCAGAAGCTGGCGACCGTGTTCCGCCGCGACAAGAACGCAAACGCTGTCGAAGGACCGGCGGCCGATCAACGCAGCCAGGCGGGAGAGTGACCATGGGCATCCTGGAAGTCCGCGACGTCTCCAAGAATTTCGGCGGCCTTAAGGCCCTGTCGGACGTCAACCTCTCGGTGGCCGAGGGCACCGTTCACGCGATCATCGGCCCCAACGGCGCCGGCAAGTCGACCCTGCTGAACTGTCTTGTCGGCAAGCTGATCCCCGATACCGGCTCGGTCAGCTTCGAGGGCCAGTCGGTGCTCGGCCGCAAGCCGCACGAGATCAACCAGATGGGCATTTCTCGCGTGTTCCAGACGCCCGAGATCTTCGGCGATCTGAGCGTGCTTGAAAACATGATGATCCCCTGTTTCGCCAAGCGCGACGGCGCATTCGAGCTGAACGCCTACGGACGCATGATGGCCGACGGCGAAATCGTCGAGCGCGCGGAGCACATGCTCGAAGACATGAACATGGCCGACAAGCGGAAAATGCACGCCGCCTCGATGTCGCGCGGCGACAAGCGGCGGCTCGAGATCGGCATGTGTCTCGCGCAGGAACCGCGCCTGCTGCTGCTGGACGAGCCGACGGCGGGCATGGCGCGGGCGGATACCAACAACACGATCGATCTGCTCAAGCAGATCAAGGAGGACCGCCCGATCACGATCGCCATCATCGAACACGACATGCACGTCGTGTTCAGCCTGGCCGAGCGGATCACCGTGCTGGCCCAGGGCACCCCCCTGGTCGAAGACACGCCCGCCAACATCAAGGGACATCCCAAGGTGCGCGAAGCCTATCTGGGCGAGCAGTCGGGCCATTGACGGTGCGGCGGGGTGAACCCCGCCCTACCCAACCGTAGGGCGGGGTTCACCCCGCCGCAGACCGAAAGGATACCACGATGAACGTCAAGCCAGACTTCACCCGGCACGCGAACCAGGCCGCCACCGCGCCAGCCTTCTTCAGCGTCCACGACATCCACGCCTATTACGGCGAGAGCTACATCGTCCAAGGCGTCAGCTTCAACGTCCATGAGGGCGAGATCCTGGCCCTTCTGGGCCGCAACGGTGCCGGCAAGACGTCCACCCTTCGCACCTGCGCCCGCGTCGGAGACCCCGAGTTGCGCAAGGGCGAGATCTGGCTCGATCACCAGCCGCTCCACAAGATGAAGGCGCATGAGGCGTCCGCTGCGGGCCTCGGTCTCGTTCCAGAGGATCGGCGCATCATCCCCGGCCTGACCGTCGAAGAGAATATAAAGCTGGCGCAGATCGCCCCGCCCGTCGGCTGGGGTCTCGACCGCCTCTACGAGCTGTTCCCCCGCCTGGGCGAGCGCCGCAAGCAGGAGGGGACGACACTTTCGGGCGGCGAGCAGCAGATGCTCGCCATCGCCCGCGCCCTGGCCCGCGACGTCAAGGTCCTGCTGCTGGACGAACCCTACGAAGGCCTGGCCCCGGTGATCGTGGATAAGATCGAAGAGGCGCTGATCGAGATCAAGTCGCTCGGCATGACGACGGTGCTAGTGGAGCAGAATGCGGTCCGTGCCCTGAAGCTGGCGGATCGCGCGGTCATCCTCGACACCGGCGGGATCGTCTTTGACGGCACCGCGGCAGAAGTGCTCGAGAACGAGGAGCTTCGGGCAGAATATCTGGCGATCTGATAGCGCAATCGCCGACCAAAGCACCACTTGCGGGCGAACCCCTTTCGTCCGACCACGGGTCTGGAAGAGGGACCCAAGGGAGGAGCACCAGATGCTTGACGAGACCGAAAAGACCTTCCCCCCCAGCGACGAGATGGCGGCGAGCGCCCATGCCGACCGGGCGACCTACGACGCGATGTATCAGGCGTCGATCGAGGATCCCGAAGCCTTCTGGGGCGAGCATGGCAAACGCCTCGACTGGATCAAGCCGTATGGGCGCGTGAAGGACACGACCTTCGGCCCGGGCGAGGTCTCGATCAAATGGTTCGAGGACGGCACGCTGAACGTCTCGTCCAACTGCATCGACCGTCACCTGGCCGAGCGGGGCGACCAGACCGCGATCATCTGGGAACCGGATGATCCCAATTCCGTCGATGGCGGCGGCGCCCAGCACATCACCTATCGCCAGCTTCATTCACACGTCTGCAAGATGGCCAACGTCCTTAAGGCACTGGGCGTGAGCCGCGGCGACCGCGTCGTCCTCTACCTGCCGATGATCCCTCAGGCGGCCTACGCGATGCTGGCCTGCGCCCGGATCGGCGCCATCCATTCCATCGTGTTCGCGGGCTTCTCGGCCGATGCCTTGGGCGCGCGGATCGACGCCTGCGATGCGAAGGTCGTGATCACGTCCGATGGCGCGCCGCGTGGCGGGCGCCAGACCAACCTCAAGGACAACGTCAACCAGGCGCTGCTGAACGATTTCGACGAGGTGAAGTGCCTCGTGGTCAAGCGCACCGGCCAGCAGATCGCGTGGCGCAACGGGCTTGATTACTGGCTGCACGAGGAAGAAGAGAAGGTCTCCGACGACTGCCCCGCCGAAGAGATGGGCGCCGAGGATCCGCTCTTCATCCTCTATACGTCCGGCTCGACCGGGCAGCCCAAGGGCGTGGTGCACACGTCGGGCGGCTATCTCGTCTATGCCGCGATGACGCATCAATACGTCTTCGACTACAAGGACGGGGATATCTTCTGGTGCACCGCCGATGTCGGCTGGGTGACGGGTCACAGCTACATCGTCTACGGCCCGCTCGCCAACGGCGCGACGACGGTCATGTTCGAAGGCGTGCCGACCTTTCCCGATGCCGGCCGCTTCTGGGAGGTCTGCGCCAAACACAAGGTCAACCAGTTCTACACCGCGCCCACCGCGATCCGGGCGCTTATGGGCAAGGGCGACGAGTTCGTCAGCAAGCACGATCTGTCGTCCCTGCGGATCCTCGGCACGGTGGGAGAGCCCATCAACCCGGAGGCGTGGAACTGGTACAACGAGGTCGTGGGCCAGAGCCGCTGTCCGATCGTCGACACCTGGTGGCAGACGGAGACAGGCGGCCATCTGCTGACGCCCCTGCCCGGCGCGACGCCGCTGAAGCCCGGCTCGGCGACGCTGCCCTTCTTCGGCGTGCAGCCCGTCGTGCTGGAGCCGCAGACGGGTGAAGTCATCCAGGACACCGAAGCGGAGGGCGTGCTCTGCATGGCCGATAGCTGGCCCGGTCAGATGCGCACCGTCTGGGGCGATCACGAGCGGTTCGTGAAGACCTACTTCTCGGACTACAAGGGCTACTACTTCACCGGCGACGGCTGCCGGCGCGACGCCGACGGCTACTACTGGATCACCGGCCGCGTCGACGACGTGATCAACGTCTCCGGCCACCGGATGGGAACCGCCGAGGTCGAAAGTGCGCTCGTGGCCCATTCGAAGGTCGCCGAAGCTGCGGTGGTGGGTTACCCGCATCCGGTCAAAGGCCAGGGCATCTATGCCTATGTCACGCTGATGGGCGGCGTCGATCCGACCGACGAGCTGCGCAAGGAATTGTCCGACTGGGTCCGCAAGGAGATCGGCCCGATCGCCAAGCCTGACTGCATCCAATGGGCTCCCGGCCTTCCGAAGACCCGCTCGGGCAAGATCATGCGCCGCATCCTGCGCAAGATCGCCGAGAACGATTACGGCAGCCTGGGCGACACGTCGACGCTGGCCGAGCCAGAGGTGGTCGACGACCTGATCGAGAACCGGATGAACCGCTAGCGCGGCTTCGATCCCCACCAAGTCATCCGGGCTCAACATCCCGGATTCCAGCGGCGCCGGACATCCCGGCGCCGTTTTTCGTATGTGACCAGGCAATTGCAGGTGTCCCGACCCGGCGCGGAGGCCCGTTAACCTTCATGAACGAAACCCTGCGCAACGGCCTCCGAATTAATGCCTGGGTAACATTTGCGAACGACGATCCTCCGGGAGGGGCGACCGACATGGGGTCGGACCAGACCCCGGAGAGGAGACGCGCATGTCGTTCATCGGAAGTATTCTGGGCTCGCCCCCACCGCAAAGCACGAACCCCAATCCGCCCCCACCGTCCGATCCGGGCGACGGCGGATCGACGACCGACGGTCCGCCGCCGGTCGAAGAAACAGGTCAGACCGACGGCTCGAACCAGACCGATACCGGCGGACAGGACAACGGCGGATCGGCGACGAATGGCGGCTCGCTCGCAGCTGGCGACGTGAAGGGGCCGACCCCGTATCTGGCGCGGCCGACAATCGACGAAACCGCGGTCGCAGAGGCCGCCCAACGCGCATCCCGTCTGGATGAGGCCTTCGAAATCCGCTCCGACGAAGACGTGGCGCGGCAACTCGCCGAAGCCGCGCAGGACCGCGAGGCGGCCAAGACGCTGATCGCCTCGATCCAGCCCCCACCGGAGAACGCGCCGTCGTTGCCAGGCGACGCCCGCGCGATCCGGAATGCGGAGCCCGAACCGCGCGATCCGGCCCGCGCCGGCTGATAAGGCGACGGGTCGTGTCATGCGCGGCCCGCTTCCATATACCACGCCCATGCGCTAGGTCCGCACGAAACATCGCAGCGAGGACCGCATGGGCAAGAGCCACGACAGCGACGTCGCCTTCATCGAGGCACTGGCCGAGCTTCTGCGCAAGAACGACCTGACCGAGATCGAGGTCATGCGCGAATACGGGGAAGACGACGGCCTGAACGTCCGGATCTCCCGGCAGACCGCTGTCGCGCCGCCCGCCGCCGCACTGGCCGCACCGGTCCCGGTCGCTGCTCCTGCCGCTCCAGCGCCCGCTACGCCCAGCGCCGGCGCCCCCGCGACCGAAGACCCGGCGCAGGATCCCGGCGCCGTGACCTCTCCGATGGTCGGCACGGCCTATCTCGCCCCGGAACCGGGCGCCCCAAATTTCGTCTCGGTCGGCGACAAGGTCGCGGAGGGTCAACCACTCCTCATTGTCGAGGCGATGAAGACCATGAACCAGATCCCCGCCCCCCGCGCGGGCACCGTGAAGCGCGTCCTGGTCGAGGACGGCGCCCCGGTGGAGTTCGGCGCCCCCCTCGTCATCCTCGAGTGAGGGCCGCGCGATGTTCAAGAAGATCCTGATCGCGAACCGGGGCGAGATCGCTCTGCGCGTCGTCCGAGCCGCGCGCGAAATGGGCGTGGCGACCGTCGCCGTCCACTCCACCGCCGACGCGGACGCCATGCATGTCCGCATGGCCGACGAATCCATCTGCATCGGCCCCGCGCCGGGCTCGCAATCCTACCTGTCGATCCCGGCCATCATCTCCGCCTGCGAAATCAGCGGGGCGGAGGCGATCCATCCGGGCTACGGCTTCCTGTCCGAGAACGCGCAATTCGTTCAGATCGTGCAGGACCACGACCTGACCTTCATCGGCCCCACGGCCGACCACATCCGCGTGATGGGCGACAAGATCACCGCCAAGGAGACGATGAAGAACCTCGGCGTGCCGGTCGTACCCGGCTCGGAGGGCGGGGTCCCGGACCTTGAGGCGGCACAGGCCTTGGGCGACGAGATGGGTTATCCCGTCATCGTCAAGGCCACGGCCGGTGGCGGCGGTCGCGGGATGAAGCTGGCCAGGACGGCGGCCGACATGGCGAACGCCTTCCGCACCGCACGGTCTGAAGCCAAGGCGGCCTTCGGCAACGATGAAGTCTACATCGAAAAGTATCTCGGCCGGCCCCGTCATATCGAGGTACAGGTCTTCGGGGACGGCAAGGGCAACGCGGTCCATCTGGGCGAACGCGACTGCTCGCTGCAACGGCGTCACCAGAAGGTCTTCGAGGAAGCGCCCGGCCCCGCGATCACGCCCGAGCAGCGCGCAGAGATCGGCCGCACCTGCGCCGAGGCCGTCGCCGCGATCAACTATGCCGGAGCGGGCACGATCGAATTCCTCTGCGAGGACGGCAATTTCTACTTCATCGAGATGAATACGCGCCTTCAGGTCGAGCATCCCGTGACCGAAGCGATCTTCGGCGTCGATCTCGTGCGCGAGCAGATCCGTGTGGCCGCAGGCTATCCGATGTCGTTCGCGCAAGACGACCTCACGATCAACGGTCATGCGATCGAGGTCCGCATCAACGCAGAGAAGCTGCCGAATTTCTCGCCCTCGCCCGGGCGGATCACGCAGTACCACGCGCCCGGCGGTCTGGGCGTGCGGATGGATAGCGCGCTCTATGATGGCTATTCGATCCCACCGTATTACGACAGTCTGATCGGCAAGCTGATCGTCCACGGAAGGGACCGACGCGAGGCGTTGGCGCGTCTCCACCGCTGTCTGGGCGAGATCATTGTCGATGGCGTCGACACGACGATCCCGCTCTTCCGCGCCCTCGTCGAGGAGCAGGATATCCAGACGGGCGATTACACGATCCACTGGCTGGAGAAGTGGCTGGAGGAGAACCTTCAGGGCTAGCCATGGGCGCTGCCCGATCCCGCGGCGTGACGCCCTCCGGCTGCCCCGTCGGCACACACTGACGAATGTCTGATGCGTTTTGTCGCTCTGCGCCCTAGGCGGATCGGATCTTCGTCTCTACCTTTGCGTCATGCCTCGCGACGCCCCTCCCGTCACGGCCGAAACGCTTCTGATGGCCTATGCCTCGGGGGTTTTCCCGATGGCCGAGACACAGCACGACCCGGAGATCTACTGGGTCGATCCCGAGAGGCGTGGCGTGCTGCCCCTCGACGGATTCCGCATGTCGCGCAGTCTGGCCAAGACGATCCGCCGCGGCGGCTTCGATGTCACCCTCGACGAGGCGTTCGACGGCGTTCTGCAAGGCTGCTCCGATCGAGACGAGACATGGATCAATGCCCCGATCGCCCAGCTTTACCGTCAGTTGCATCGCATCGGCCTCGCCCATTCGTTCGAAATCTGGGACGGGCCGGATCTGGTCGGCGGCGTCTACGGTGTCACGCTGGGCAGCGCGTTTTTCGGCGAGTCCATGTTTTCACGGATGCGGGACGCCTCGAAACTCGCGCTGGCCTGGTCGGTCGCCACGCTGGCGCGAGACGGCTATACGCTGTTCGACACCCAGTTCCTGACGGATCACCTGGCCTCGCTGGGCGCGGTCGAGATCTCGCGCCGCAGCTACCATGCTCAGTTGCGCGATGCCCTGGACCGGACTGCCAAGCTGAAACGACCCCTGCCCGGTCCCGACGGCGTGCTGGCGCTCAGATCGAGAGACAGTTGAGAATCCAGACGTCGTAGCGCCGATGCTCCAGCGCGTTCAGCGCGGGGCTGGAGGCGACCATCCAACCCGCGAACAGCTCCTGCACGGCGCGCGCATCGACGACCTGGATCAGGCCGAACGCATCCCCGGCCCGGTTGTCCGCCGGGTAGCGGCATTCGTGAAGCGTGATCTGAAGGGGACCGTAGGCCATGGTCTGCCCGACCCCCATCTCGACGTCGATGACCTCGCCCGACACCTTGTCCAGCGTCCGCAGCGTGGCGCCGTTCGCCGACTCGGTGCGAACCGCGTTCGGCTCATCCTGGGCAGCGACAGGCAGGGCCAGCGCCGCCACGATCAGCGCCGCGCGGATCATTCCGGGCTCCAGGCCTCGTAGTCGGTCTGCGGCTTGACGTCGGCGCGGCGCAGGCTGCCTTCGCGGAAGAATGCCCCTTCGGTTCCCGTCAGATTCTCGTGATGCGGCTTTTCCCAGGTCTTGCGGGCAAACGGCTCTTCGGTCGGGGGCTTGGGAAAGGTGTGATGCAGCCAGCCGTACCATTCCGGTCCCACACGGCTGGAATCGTTCTGGCCCGCGTAGATGACCCACCGCCGGGTGTCGTCGCCGTTGCGGTAGTAGATGTTCCCCTGCTCATCCTCGCCGACCTTGTGGCCATGGCGCTTGGTGAAGAGCTGGGTTCCGACGCTCTGGCCGTCCCACCAGGTGACGAGACGCTTGATCAGGCTTGCCATGGGGCCCTCCGCAGGCCGGGTTCCGGTCATTCTTCGTCCTATAGAAGGGGCGCGGGCGGTCAAGGGGGACCGCCGCGTCTTGGCGCCGCCCTGCCGGGGGCGTAACGTGCCGCCCGACGCGGACCCGCAGGGCCGCGAGCCAGACAGGGGGAGACCATGACCCAGACGCGCCAATACGGCTTCGACACGCTCCAGATTCACGCCGGCGCCCGCCCGGACCCGGCGACGGGTGCGCGGCAGACGCCGATCTACCAGTCCACGGCCTTCGTCTTTCGCGACGCGGACCATGCCGCTGCGCTGTTCAACCTTCAGGAAGTAGGCTTCATCTATTCGCGCCTGACCAACCCCACCGTTGCCGTCCTGCAAGAGCGGATCGCGACGCTAGAGGGCGGCGTCGGCGCCGTCTGCTGCTCGTCGGGGCACGCGGCGCAGATCATGGCGCTGTTCCCGCTGATGCAGCCGGGCTGCAACGTCGTCGCGTCCACGCGGCTCTACGGCGGGACGGTCACCCAGTTCAGCCAGACCATCAAACGCTTCGGCTGGTCGGCCAAGTTCGTCGATTTCGACGATCTGGATGCGGTCCGTGACGCCATCGACGACAATACCCGCGCGGTCTTCGGCGAAGCCATCGCCAACCCGGGCGGCTACATCATGGACGTGCGCGCCGTTGCGGACGTGGCGGATGCGGCAGGCGTCCCGCTGATCATCGACAACACCTCTGCCACGCCGTATCTTGTCCGTCCTATCGAGCATGGCGCCACGCTCGTCGTGCATTCGACGACCAAGTACCTGACCGGTAACGGTACGGTCACCGGCGGAGCGGTGGTCGATTCCGGCAAGTTCGACTGGTCCGCCAGCGGCAAGTTCCCCAGCCTGTCGGAGCCGGAGCCCGCTTATCACGGCCTTCGCTTTCACGAGACGTTCGGCAACCTCGCCTTCACCTTCCACGGCATCGCCATCGGACTGCGCGACCTCGGCATGACGATGAACCCGCAGGCCGCCCACTACACCCTGATGGGGATCGAGACGCTGTCGCTGCGGATGGAACGTCACGTTCTGAACGCCCAGAAGATCGCGACCTGGCTGGAGCAACATCCGGCGGTCGAGAGGGTGACCTTCGCGGGCCTGCCGTCCTCGCCCTACCACGAGCGGGCCAAGACCGTCTGTCCCAAGGGGGCAGGCGCGCTATTCACCTTCGCGCTCAAGGGCGGCTACGACGCCTGCGTGAAGTTCATCGACTCGGTCGAGATCTTCAGCCATGTCGCCAATCTGGGCGATACACGCTCGCTCTGCATCCACTCCGCCAGCACGACCCACCGCCAGCTCTCGCCCGAGCAGCAAGAGGCGGCCGGCGCGGGACCGAACGTCGTGCGCGTCAGCATCGGGATCGAGGATGCCGACGACCTGATTGCCGATCTGGATCAGGCGCTCGCCAAGGCGGCGCCGCAGATGGCGGCGGAATGACGCTCCGGCCCCTCGGCCCGGCCCTCTGGCTGGCCGAGGGGCCCACGATCAGGGGGGCGGCCGGGTTTCGCTTTCCCACCCGAATGGCGATCCTCGAAGCCGAAGACGCTCTGGTCGCCGGTCGACCGCACCCCCGCCCTGGCCGAAGCCGTAGAGCGGCTGGGCCCGGTCCGGCGCATCATATCGCCAGCGTTCTCCATCGCACCTGGATCGGGACCTGGCGCGACGCCGCGCCCGACGCCATTCTCGTCGGCGCGCCGGGGGTCATCGACGCCGATCTCACCGTCGGGGACGGCCCGGTGCCGGGCCATCCCGATCTGGAGGCGGTTCTCTTCCCCAACAAGATCGCGACCGAAGCCGTGCTGCTGCACGCCGCGTCCCGCACGGTGGTCTTCACGGATCTCGTTCAGCAGATGCCGCCCGGATGGTATCGGGGATGGCGTGCAATCGTTGCGCGCCTCGACCGGATGACCGGGCCCGAGCCGGCCGTTCCGCGAAAGTTTCGCCTCGCAACTAGGGACCGGCCTGGAGCACGCGCCGCGCTGGCACGCATCCTTAACTTCGCGCCGCAGCGTCTGGTCGCGGCCCATGCCCCACCCATAGAGAGGGATGCGAAAGCACATGTGGAGCGGCTCTTCGCCTGGCTCTGATCGGCAACGAAAAAGGGCGCCCCAAGCGGAGCGCCCCAGGTCTTCATCCAGCCTGCATCAGGCCAGTTGGATGTTCACAGCCGATTCGCGGCCGTCACGGCCAGCTTCCAGGTCGTAGGTGACCTTCTGGTTGTCGGCCAGATCACGCAGGCCCGCACGCTCTACGGCAGAGATGTGAACGAACACGTCCTTGCCGCCGCCATCGGGGGCGATGAAGCCGAAGCCCTTGGTGCTGTTGAACCATTTGACGGTGCCAGTTGCCATCGTCTCTCTCCTTCTTGTCCTGCCCACAGGATGCGGCAGGTCGGCTCGTCAGTGCTGATCGGATGACTGGGCCGTAAAGGAGCAGTGTCGATAGAATAACGTCGCACCGCGCACATCTGCGCTTCCGGCCCAAAATTCAAGGGGAATGGATGTCCGGCGGCGGCGGATCGCCGTCCCGCGCGCGATCCAGAACCTCGCGCAGGATCACCAGATTGGGCATGAGGGCCTGCAGCGTACCCGGCGGTAGCGCCTCCAGAACCGGGCGAAATGCCTCGGTCGCCCGCTCGATGGCCTTGTCACGAAAGGCCCTGCCGGCCGGCGTGATCCAGACCCGCTTGGATCGCCCGTCGTCCGGGTTGGGGCGCAACTCCACCCAACCCTGCCGCTCTAACACCGCGACGTTATGGCTCATCGTCGTCTTCGGGATCTGGAAGGCGCGTGCCATCTCAAGAGGCGTACGCCCATCCGAGACCCGGACCAGGTGATTGAGCACCGAGAAATGCGGCAGCAGAACCCCGTCTGGCAGATCGGCCTCGAACCGGGTGCGGCTGAGTTGGTTCAGGATGCCGATCTCGGTGAAGACCGAGAAGGCAAGGGCGGTGTCGTCGTCAAACACGTCTGATGCGGGTCTCCAGCGGCCAGCGCGGAGTGCGCGGCGTGAGATCTCCATAGCCCAGAAGCCCGAGCATCTGAACCGTCTCGCCCTGCTCTGCGAACTCGGCGTGGATCGCGGCGTGATGCTCCGCCATCTCCGGATATTCCTGGAGAGCCTGGCTGACGGGACGCAGGGCGAGCCCTGCACCGGTCGCAGCGAGGTTCAACCGGATCCAGCGGCGACCCGCTTCGATCTGGTCGCGGCGCTCGTTTCCGGCACTCCGCTGGACGACCACGGCCGGCGCGCTCCGCATGATCGTCAACGACTCGTCGAGAATGGCCTTTGTTTGCGGGTGGTCGAGATCGGCCGCGTCTTCGCGGGTATAGACCCCAAGCCGCTGGCCGATCTCGGGCATGATGCCGCCGACATCGATCCCGTCCGGCTGCGCTTCGATTTCAGCCCGGCCGATCCGCAGCAGGTCGACGCTTTCCTGCCAGGCGGCGGGTGTTGTCGCCTCGACCTCCCAAGCCGCAAGGGCGATGTCCTGAAGACGATCCCGCCTGGGTCCGCCGAGATACAGATCGCCCAACCCGTTCAGCGAGGACGCCGCTTCGGGCGTCACGGCGCGGTCGGCGAACATCTCCTTGTGCGACCGCCGCTCCATCACGTGGGCGAACAGGGGATCGGGGGCGGCGGCGTCCTGGATCAAACGCAGCTTCGCGACCGGCGCATCAGGCGCCTCGCCGTCCGGAAAGAGTTCTTCTTCGATCCCATAGCCTTCTTCAGCGGCGGCCATCCGGCAGAGTTCGAGAAAGCACCCCATCCCGATCGTAAGCTGTCTGCCGAACGGGTCCGTCACGGGCAGGTCGCGACCGGGATCGCGCCAGATCGTCATGGCGTCGTCGTCGTCCAGCCGCACCTCCCACGGCTGACGGTTGTGCGGGTTGGGTGCCAGCAGGGCCCAGGACAGGGCCCGCTCGCGCGGGTCGGCATAGCCGCCTGCCAGCGACCAGGGCTCAAGCGCGGCGTGCGGCGTTCTGGTCAGGACGAATCCGCCCGCGGCTGCGCCTGCGGCGAGGATGGTTCCGCCCCCGACAAGGGCGACGAAGGATCGACGGGAGAGATCGGGCATCGGAGGCATCCTTTAGTACAACTATGCACTATCTAGTACAACAATGTACGAAATACAACCGCGCGGATCGGGATTGCCGTTGCCGCCGTAATTGGTAAAAAGTATTGACCAATTCAGCGGAGCGGCCGAATGCCTGTCATCACCGAGATCGAGGATCTTCACCGCCTCTACCGTCGGCGCGTCCCCAAGATGTTCTACGATTACTGCCAGTCCGGGTCCTGGACCGAGCAGACCTACCGCGAGAACGAGACCGACTTCGACCTGATCCGTCTGCGACAGCGCGTCGCCGTGGATATGGAAAACAGGTCCACCGCCTCGACCATGATCGGCCGCGACGTGGCGATGCCCGTCGCGCTCGCCCCGGTCGGTCTGACCGGCATGCAGCATGCCGACGGAGAGATCCTCGCCGCCCAGGCGGCCGAGGCGGCTGGCGTTCCGTTCACACTCTCTACCATGTCGATCTGCTCCATCGAGGATGTGGCAGAGCACACGTCGAAGCCGTTCTGGTTCCAGCTTTACGTGATGCGCGACGAGAAGTTCGTCGACGCTACGCTGGAACGCGCGCGGGCGGCCGGCTGCGACGCCCTTGTCCTGACGCTGGATCTTCAGATCCTCGGGCAGCGTCACAAGGACCTGAAGAATGGCCTCTCCGCCCCGCCGAAGCTGACACCGGCCTCGATTGCGAACATGATGACCAAGGTCCGCTGGGGGCTGAACATGGCGCAGACGAAAAGACGCTTCTTCGGCAATATCGTGGGCCACGCGGACGGGGTCGGCGACGCATCGTCCCTCTCATCCTGGACGGCCGAGCAATTCGACCCGCGGCTAGACTGGGACAAGGTCAAGCGCATCGCCGACAAGTGGGGCGGCAAGCTGATCCTCAAGGGCATTCTGGACGCCGAGGACGCGCGCATGGCGCTTCAGGTCGGCGCGGATGCCATCGTGGTGTCGAACCACGGCGGCCGGCAACTCGACGGGGCGCTCAGCTCGATCCGCATGCTGCCGGAGATCGTCGACGAGGTCGGATCCAGGACCGAGATCCACATGGATGGCGGTATCCGCTCGGGTCAGGACGTGCTCAAGGCGCTCGCTCTGGGTGCGCGCGGCACCTATATCGGCCGCGCCTTCATCTACGGGCTGGGCGCGATGGGCCGAAAGGGCGTCGAGACCGCGCTGGAGGTCATCCGAAAGGAGTTGGACACGACCATGGCGCTGTGCGGCGAAAAGAACGTGCACGACCTGGGCCCGAACAACTTGCTGGTGCCCAAGGGCTTTCGTGGCGAATGGGAAGGGCGCAACGCCTGACTTGTCGTTGACCGTCGGTCACGCCTCGGCGCACTTACCTGCCGCCCACGGCCGCGTTTCGACATCGTCGGGGCGCCGCCGGCCGGTCAGCCTCCTGACCCGCCCCCTTAACGGCCCCAGTCGCGCTGCATCAGGATCAGCGTCAGCGGCCAAGCCACTGCCAGCAGCACGGCCACGCCGGCGAACGCCCAACGGAGGCCGAACGCCTCCGCCCCCAGTCCCATCGCGGCCGGTGCGACGAAGAACCCCAGAAAACCGATGATGGCCACCCGCGCGATCACCGCCGTCCGGAGCGCGGGCGGTGCTAGCCGACCGGCAAGCGCGAGCCCCATGGGACCGATCACGCTGATCCCCAGCCCCATCAGGCCGAAGCCGAGATAGGCGATCGCGGGAACCGGCGCGGCCGCTGCGATCAGGACCCCGACCATGGCCAGCGTGGCAGCCGCCCGGATCACCTTGCCTTCGGCGAAGCGCGCGGCGACCGCCTGCCCGAAGAACCGCCCGACGGCCATCGTCAATCCCAGCATCGCCGGGCCGAATGCGCCCTCCGCGGCGCCGCCGCCCAGCGTCCGTTCGATATGCAGGGCCGACCAGGCTTCGACCGTCGCCTCGGCCATGAAGGCGACCAGCACCACGCCGCCGCACACTCCGACCAGCAGAACCGGCAATCGCGTGTCCGCCGTCTCTCCGGTCTCGGGCCGGTCCGACACGTCCATCACCTGAAAAGGCGCGAGACCGAGCAGGACCACCGCCAGCGCGACGAAGATCTCCTCCGGCGCCCAGCCCGCCTCCCTCAGCGCGCCGGTCATGACGGCCGACGTCGCATAGGCGACCGAGAACATGGCGTGGTTCGCATTCATCAGCGACCGGCCGCTCCGCGCCTCGATCTCGCTGACGCGGGCATTCATGACCACGTCGGTCAGACCCGAACACGCCCCCAAGAGCGTGAGGGCCAAAAAGAAGCCGAGGGGAGTGGCGACCCAGCCGGGGCCGAGGGCGGCCACCGCCAGAAGCATCGTCGCCGTGGGCATCGCCCAGGCGGCCATCCGTCTGTCCCACCGGGGCGCGACGAACAAGGTCGTCGACAGCCCGATCGCCGTGCCCAGCAAGAGCAGCCCGAAGGTCGCGTCGTCCACACCGATCCGCGCCTTCAGGACGGGCGCCATGGCGGCAATGCACCCCCAGCAGGTTCCAACGGCGACGAAGGCCAGAACAGGGGCGCGGGACAGCGCGAGAGCGGACAGAATCTGCATGTCTCCGCCTGCCCCAGCGGCGGCGCGCAGGCAATCCGGCGCAGGCGCAAAACCCGCTTGCCAATCGTGGAACGGCCCCCTAGACGGCGGGCTTCACATGACGCGGGCGGCACCCTTGGAGGCCGCCCTCTACGTAAGGAGATACATCATGGCTGGTGAGATTCCTGATCTCGTCGCTCATGCACGTTCGGGGACGGGCAAGGGGGCCGCTCGGGCATCGCGTCGCCGGGGCATGGTCCCGGGCGTCGTCTACGGGGGCGGGTCCGATCCGCTGCCGATCGAGCTGCCCTTCAACGAACTGCTCAAGAAGCTGAGGGCGGGCCGTTTCATGGCCACGCTTTGGAACCTTAAAGTCGAGGGGCAAGAGGACGTGCGCGTCATCGCCCGTGACGTCCAGCGCGACGTGGTCAAGGACCTGCCGACGCATGTCGACCTGATGCGCCTGCGCCGCACGTCGAAGGTGAACCTCTACATCCAGGTGGAGTTCGAGGGCGAGGACGATTGTCCCGGCATCCGCAAGGGCGGCGTCCTGACGGTCGTGCGTCCCGAGGTCGAACTGCGAGTGACCGCCGGCGATATCCCCGAGAAGCTGGTGGCTTCGGTCGCGGGAATGGAGATCGGTGACACGCTGACCATCTCGGACATCACGCTGCCCGAAGGTGCGAAGCCGACGATCGACCGCGATTTCACGATCGCCAATATCTCGCCGCCCTCCGGTCTTGCCTCCCAGAAGGACGAGGACGACGAGGCGCCCGAGACCGAAGTCATCAACCAGACCGACGACAAGGTCGAGGATGAGCCGGCCGAGGGCAACTGAGCCTTACGGCAGGGATCTGATACGGGGCGCCTTCGGGCGCCCCATTTCATTCCGGGCCAGCGCCTTCAGGATCGGCGCCACGTCCCGCATCCGGGCGGCATCGTCATGAGCCCGCGCTTGCGCCCAGGCCCCCTGCACGACCGTGAGCGAGGCCCGCGCCAGCGCCGCGGGATCGCTTGCACCCAGCCGGGCGTAGTGATCGGCAAAGGCGGCTTCCCAATCGGCGAAGATCGACCGCGCGCGCTCGGCGAATTTCGGCGGCCCGCCCCCGTCGATCAGGGTCGAGGTCACGGGACAGCCGCGCCAGTCGCCGTGGCGCGCAAAGGCCCGCTCCATCCCCGCCGCGAACACATCGAGCGCCTCTTCCAGCGTCTCCGCGTCGGCCATCGCCCGGTCCAGCATTCGCAACATCACCTTGCCGCCGACATCCGCGCAGGCCAGTGCAAGATCTTCCTTGCCGCCGGGAAAATGGTGGTAGAGCGAGCCTTTCGGCACGCCCGCCGCCTTCAGGATCTCGGCGATTCCGGTCCCCGCATAACCTCTGACGCGAAAGAGCTGCGACGCGGCGGCGATCAGCTTCTCGGGCGTCGTCAGCGATCGCGGTGGCGGGTCTTGGGTTTCGGACATGAGGGGACTTTACAGGATTGGACCGATCGGTCTAGCCTGCCTCTAGACCGATCGGTCCAACAGCGAGGAGCGTCCGCTCATGTCCACACCGACCGCCGAGGATGTCGTGATCCCGGGGCACGCGCCCCTCGCCGGCTGCCTGATCATGCCGGGCGGAACGCCGCGCGCGGCATGTGTCATCCACGCGGCCACCGGCACCCCTGCCGGGTTCTACCGCGCCTTCGCCGACTGGCTCGCCGGAGAACGGGACGTCGCGGTCCTCATCTACGATTATCGGGATTTCGGCCGTTCGGCGCGGGGCCCGATCCGGCACTCCCGCGCAACCATGAGCGATTGGGGCATCAACGACCAGCAGACGGCGCGGGATTGGCTGGCGGCCCGTCTGCCGGACATCCCGATCTGGGTCATCGGCCACTCGTTGGGGGGCATGATGCTTCCGTTTCAGATGGGCCTTGCAGGCATCTCGCGGGTCGTCACGGTGGCCTCTGGCGCCGTGCACCTGATGGATCACCCGTGGCCCTATCGGGCCTTTGCCGCCTCGTTCTGGTTCGGGGTCGGCGCGGCGGCGCATCGGACGCTCGGCTACGTCCCCGGCCGCCTGGTCGGGCTGCCCGGAGACGTCGCGATCCCGGGCGGCGTCTTCACGCAATGGCGGCGCTGGTGCACGCGGGCGGGGTTCCACGCGGCCGATCCGAACCTGCCCGGACCGGACCCGTCGGCCCTCACCTGCCCTACGCGGATGGTCGCCGTTGCCGACGACGCGCTCTGCCCGCCCAAATCGGTCTGGCGTCTGATGCGCGCCTATCCACAAGCACCAAAGCGCCAACTCGTCCTGCGCCCGACGGACGAGCCCATCGGACATCACGGGGTCTTCAGGCGACGGCACGCAGCCCTCTGGCCCGAACTGGTCGACTGATCCTCTGCGGTCATGCCACCCTTTCGGCATGGCGCTTCTCCCTTTCCTCCGCCGCGCCACCTCGGCCTTGTCGCTGGGCGCCATTGTCGTCGCGGTGTCCGAGTTCTGGTTCTACCCGGTCGAGGAAGAGGTCGGGCATCTTGGCATCCTGCTCGCCTATGGGGGCCTCGCCTGGATCTTCCTCGCCGTCTGGTCTCGCCTGCGCGTGCGTGCGGAAAGCATCATCGTCGCAGCCGCGCTGCTCGGCTTCCTGATCGAAGGCGTCCCCGTCCCCGTTCTCTATTCTGCGCCGCCCTTCACGATCCTCTGGACCAGCCTCGCCTGGCATATGCTGATCTCGGTCCTGCTCGGATGGCTCGCGGTCCGGCGTGCCCTTGCCGGATCCCGGGTCATGGCCGCCTCGGTCTGTGCCGCCTTCGGTCTCGGTCTCGGCATCTGGAACGCCTACACCTGGAGCGCGATCGAAGCGCCGCTTGGCATCGTCTTCGCCTGGCGTCCGACCTCGGACTTCGCCGCGCAGGTGGTCGTCGGATACGCCCTCTTCCTCGGCGGGCATCTGGGCGCCGACCGGCTGCTGAGAACCCCGCCCGACATTCCGACCGCAGAGGCCTGGACGCTTGCGGCCCTTGGAACGCTGGTGGCTCTGGCCACGGCAGTCGGGTCGGGTCTTTGGGCGACTGCATGGATCCTGCCGATCGCCGTTCTCGCCTGCCTGTGGGTCCTTCGCCGGGACCTCGCCCTGCGCCCGCGCGCGGCGCCTGACCCGATCGCCTCCGCCCCGATCCCGCTCGGCCGCTGGACCATCACCTTGCTGACCCCCGCCGGAGCGATCGCTGCCTATGCGACGATGTCCCATCTCCGACTGGAACTCGAAGCAAATGTCGCTCTCATCCTGACGGCCGGCCCTCTGTCGCTCTGGCTGCTCGGGCGCGCGATCTGGGCCTGCCTGCGCCGATAGACCTTCGCGCCCTTAGGCACTATCTGCCCCGGCAGGAGGACGACGGCATGGGGACGCAACTCTGGGTGGGGCTAGGCAATCCGGGCGCCAAATACGCGGGCAACCGGCACAATGTCGGTTTCATGGCGCTGGACCGGATCGCCTCCGACCACGGTGCAGCGCCCTGGCGCTCCAAGTTCCAGGGCGAGATCGGCGAAGTCCGCTTCGGGTCCGACAAGGTGATCCTGCTGAAGCCGATGACCTTCATGAACCTTTCCGGCCAATCCGTCGGCGAGGCGATGCGCTTCCACAAGCTGGAGCCCGGCGATGTGACCGTCTTCCACGACGAACTCGACCTCGCCCCCTTCAAGACCCGCTTAAAGACCGGCGGCGGCCATGCGGGGCATAACGGACTGCGCTCGATCCACCAGCATATCGGCGCCGACTACGCGCGCGTGCGGCTGGGCATCGGCCATCCGGGGCACAAGGACCGGGTGTCGGGCTATGTCCTCTCCGATTTCGCCAAGGCAGAGGCCGAGGGCCTCGACGACCTGCTGAGGGGGATCTCGGACGGCGCACCGAAGCTGGCTGCCGGTGACAGGCCGGGTTTCCTGAACGCCATCGCGTTGCGGGCGGCTCCCGCCAGACCCCCGAAGCCGAAACCCGCCCAGCGCGAGGCAGCCAAACCGGAGACGACAGCCGAGCCAGAGGAGGCGCTCTCTCCGATCCAGCGACTCGCGGCGAAGTTCCGCCGCTAGCAGAGGCGAACCTGCCTGAAAGGTCAGGTTTCCCCGCATTGACCCAAAGGCCTCGATCAGGGGAAGTAGACAGACGCATTTCGCTTCCGCACAAGGAGGCGAAGATGAAGAAATGGTTGAGAATAATGGGCGTTTCGGCCTTGGGACTAAGCCTTCTTACAGCCGGCGGCGCATTGTGGAAGCGGGAAGAACTCGCGCGCCTCTGGGCGGTGAACTCGCTCTTCGAACCGGACCGGATCGTCGCGAACTTCTCGAACATGGACCGGGCATTCCTCAATGTCCCTCTGACGATGTCGGGTGACCCGCTGCCCCTCGCCCCGACCGATCCGGTTCCCCTGCCCCGCGGGACCGACGCCTGGCTCACGGAACGGGCGGTCACGGCGCTCGTCGTGCTCCGCGGCGGAGAGATCACCCATGAAAGCTATCACCTCGGAACCTCGGCCGCGGACCGCCGGATCAGCTGGTCGGTCGCCAAATCCTTCCTCTCGCTTCTCACCGGTATCCTTCTGGACGAACAGGTGCTCGCACTGACCGATCCGATCACGAGGCACGTCCCGGCGCTTGCGGCCACCGCCTACGACGGCGCGACGGTCGAGGACGTGCTCCAGATGGAAAGCGGCGTGGAATTCGACGAGGACTACCTCGCCCGAAATTCGGACATCAACCGGATGGGACGGGAACTGGCGCTTGGCGGGACGCTCGACGGGTTCGCCGCTGGCCTGTCTGCCCGGGCGCGCGCGCCGGGCGAGGCGATGCAATACGTCTCGATGGACACCCATGTCCTCGGCATGGTCCTGCGTGGGGCCACGGGTCGCGAGATCCCCGAACTCCTTTCGGAACGGCTGCTCGGACCGATGGGTGCCGAGGGACCGGGCTACTATCTCACCGATGGGTCCGGCGTCGCTTTCGTCCTCGGCGGTCTCAACCTGACGACGCTGGACTACGCGCGCTTCGGTTTACTCGTGGCGCGCGACGGACGGCGCGGCGAAAGACAGATCGTCCCCGCCGACTGGGTCCGGCGCGCCACAACCGCCAGCGCGCGCACGGCACCCGGCGAGACGCGCTACGGATACCAGTTCTGGATCCCCGCCGAGCCCCGCTCAGGAGAAGTCCTGGCGCGGGGCATTTACGGACAATACGTCTATGTCGACCGCGCACGGGATATCGTCGTCGCGGTGAACGCCGCGGACCGGAGCTTCCGCGAGCCCGGCGCCTTCGAGGCAAGCGTCGAGATGATGCGCGCCATCGCCGACGCGCAGATGCGTTAGGGCGGCCCTTCTCCCGACCGGCCTGTCGGCCGTGTCCCGAGCCATCTCACTCCGATTTCGATTTTCATGCCATGTGCAGGGGGCATCCCGACCTTGGCCCGGGCGATCGCGCCCCTAGGTCCCTCCACAGGAGGACAAAACATGCCGACCGATCGCGAAGACGATTCCCGCCCGGGCCGGGCTCCGTCCCGGAACGTGCTCGGCGGAAAGCTCTCGCCCTGCTCGACCGATCCGGTAACCGGGTTCTTCCGCGATGGCTGCTGCAATACCGGACCGATGGACACCGGATCGCACACGGTCTGCGCGGTGATGACGGCGGAGTTCCTCGCCCATTCCAAGTATCTCGGCAACGATCTCAGCACGCCCCGCCCGGAATTCCGGTTTCCAGGCCTCAAGCCCGGCGACCGCTGGTGCCTTTGCGCTGCGCGCTTCCTGCAAGCGCATGAAGAAGGGGTCGCTCCGCAGCTTCTGCTCGGCGCGACGCACGAGCGGGCACTCGATATCGTCCCGCTCGAGGTGCTCCGCGCCTACGCGATGGAGGACCCGGAGCCAGAGCGCCGCTGATGGATCGACACATCCATGGGCGCATCCGATCTCCATAGGATGCGCCGCTTTACCCTTCGCCTGACGTGGATCGTAGCACTCGGCTACATGGCCGTGGTGACCGCGCTCTATCTGGCACAGGATCGTTTGATCCATGTGGGATGGGCGGGACCGGCGCCGCAGGCCGTCGCCGCGATTCCCGGTCTGACGGAAATCAGTGTCGAGAGCGATGCGGGATACCTGCGCGGCTGGCACCGGCCTGCCGCATCCGGCCGCCCGACACTGATCGTCTTTCACGGCAATGGCGGGTTCTATTGGCGCCGCCTGGACGCATTCGCGCAGCGCGGCTGGGGCATCCTGCTCGTGCCCTATCGTGGCTATGCGGGCAATCCCGGCGCCCCTGACGAGGCGGGATTGATGGAGGACGGACGCGCGGTGCTGGCTCATGCGCGCGGCGTGCTCGGCCTGCCCGCCGAGGACATCCTGCTCTATGGAGAGTCTCTCGGAACCGGCGTGGCGGCCCGGATGGCTCTGGAACCGGGGGGGTGGCGCGGCCTGATCCTCGTCGCCCCGTACACGTCCGTCGAGGATCGGGCGGCGGAACTCTACCCGTGGGTCCCGGTGCGAACCCTGCTGCGGGACCGCTTCGCCACCGATGAGATCATCGCGCGCGTCGAGGCGCCCATCCTGATCGTCCACGGCACGTCGGACCCGGTGATCCCCGTGGCCCATGGCCGCGCTCTGGCCGCCCTCGCGCCCGAGACCAAGACGACATGGATCGATGGCGCGGGGCATATTCTTCCGGTCCCGACCGTCACGCGGGCCATCGCCGAATTTCTCGGCACCGGCTAGCTGAAGGTCAACCGTTCGCGGCGACGGGGTCCTGGCGGTCGGGTTCGCCCTCGGGGAGCAGGGTATCGTCCATGAGCGACTCGACGAACAAGCCCAGCAGGGCGGCCCGGCCCGAAACCCCCGCCTTGCGATAGATCGCGGCGGCCTGCGCCTTGACCGTACCCTCGGAGGTTCCGCGGACCGTCGCGATCTCTCCGAGCGACAGCCCCTTGAGCGAGAACAGCGCCACGTCCCGCTCGGCAGGGGTGAGCTGCCAATCCTCGAACCGCCCTTCGATCAAGTCGTGGAACGCCCCCGATGCAATGCGCAGACTGTCCTCGGCCTGCCTCGCCCGCGCCTCCGAGCGTCTGATCGCGACGAGGCCCGCAACGGTTCCCAGGATCAGACCCACGGCGGCCCCGATCTCGATAAATTCGCGCGTCTGCCACTCGATCGGCGTCGTCCGCAATCCGAGGACGGAGATGACGATATCGGAGACGAAGACGACCGCACAGAAGGCCTGCACGGTCACGAGAAAGATGACCGGCGCGCTGCGCCTCACAGATCGAGCCGACGATCAGTCATCATCGTCGTCGTCATCATCATCGTCGTCATCATCGTCGTCGTCGTCGTCGTCATCCTCATCATCTTCATCATCGTCGCCGCCGCCATCGTCGCCGCCGTCATCGCCACCATCGTCATCGTCGTCGTCGTCGCGACCTCCGCCGCCGCCGCGATCGTCATCCCGATCGTCATCATCGTCATCGCGGCCGCCGCTTGCGCCCCGATCGTCATCGTCGTCGCTCCGCGCGCCCCCTCTCCGGTCGGCATTGGAGATCAGTCCCCTCTCATTCGTCCCGTCCGTCCAGAAATCGCGCAGGATCTCTCCGGTAGACGGATTCAGAATGATCTCTCGCGTGTGCCGGCTGTTGCGTGCGACGATCCGCATCCGGCGGAGAAGGGTCCGGCTCACCCGGATATCCCGGTAGCCCTGCGCGCGGAGTTGCCGGATCACCTGATCGACGGCAGCGGCCCGCGCCGGGCCAGCGGCCGCGACGACAAGCGCCGCGACCCCCGATGAGATGAAGTCACGCCGTTTCACGCCTGTGCCTGGAAACGACGCAGCAACAGAGGCCCGCGCGCGGCGGCGTCAATCGTCGTCGTCATCCTCGTCATCCCCATCGTCATCGTCATCATCATCATCATCGTCGTCGTCATCATCGTCGTCGTCGTCATCTTCATCGTCGTCATCGTCATCGTCATCGTCATCATCGTCGTCATCATCGTCGTCATCATCGTCGTCATCATCGTCGTCATCGTCGTCATCATCATCATCGTTGTCGTCACGAGTGTAGTCGCGATCGCCACGGCTTCGGTCGTCATCATCGTCATCGTCGTCGCTGTCGTCACGCGCCTCCGCAATCGTGATGAAGCCGTCATCGTCGTCATCGGCCCGATCCAGGTACCGGGCGGCGCCGCGATTGCCAAAGGCGCTGCGCAACTCGTCTTCGGACAGGCGGCGATCCCCGTCCCCGTCGATATCCGAGAACCGGGTCTGCGCATGTGCAGAAACACCGACGAGCATGGTGGTGCAGAGAATGGTTGCGATGAGCTTGGTCTTCATGGTCCTGATCCTCTCGAAGCGGTCATGGCCGGCAGGTGGCCGATGCCTCGAAGGAAGCCGTCGATTGTGGCAGCAAAGAAGCGGGCTGCGGTTTACGGATGGGTGCCTCAACCGGTGGCGGACGTCCATAAACCCGGGTTTACGGACCAAAGCGACAATCCCTCCGCTCGCCCGGGAATTGGACCGCCCGGATTTCTCCGGACGGTCCGTTCTCTCAGTCGCGCAGGCGCACGATGTCGCCCAGCAGGCCCCCGGTCCCGTTATGGACCGTGAGCCGTTCGACGCGCGAGGCCACCGTTTCCAGCGCCTCCAGCTCCTTCAGACGCAGCATGACGGGATTGTCCGCCATGACCTTCGCCGTGTTGAGTAGCGCGCGGGTCGCGTTGGTCTCTTCCCGACGCCGGATCACCGATGCCTCGGCCTCCTTCTCGGCGGCCACGACCGCCGTCAGGATGTCGCGCATCTCGCCGGGCAGGATCACGTCCCGCAGCTCGATGGCGCCGACCTCGACCCCGAAGCCACGCGCTTCGGTGCGCACGGCCTCGGCGGCATCCGCGTCGAACGCCACCTTGTCCGCCAGAAGCTGGTCCAGCGTCCGCGTCCCCACGATCCGCCGCAGGGCCAGTTGCAGGGACCGATGCAGCGCCTCCTCGAAGTCGCGCACCGTGGACACGGCCGCCCGGGCATCCGTCACGCGGTAGCCCGCGGTCAGGTTCACCCGCAGCGTGACGCGGTCGCGGGTCAGGACTTCCTGACCGGTCACGTCGTGGACCCGCGTCCGCAGATCGACCAGCTTCGATCCTACACCCGTCGCGGGCGGCAGGACCCAGTGGCGACCCGGCGCAAGCTCGGCCACGACCACCCCGCCTTCCGTCAGGAAGCCGAGATGCCCATCGGCGACGTCATACGCCTCCAGCCCCAGCGCCTTGGCCGCAAGAGCCGTGGACCGGGTCCGGTCGCGCGCGACCAGCCGGTCCCCCAGCCCCGTAGGCAGCAGGCCCGCCGCACCCACGGCATGGCGCTCCAGCTCCCATGGCCCGCCCGCCTTCCAGTAGACCCGGGAGGCGAGAGGCGCGACCGTGGCGTAAGGCTGACCAGCCCGCAGGATCACGATCATTTCGTCCGCGCCGGCCTCGACACGCATCAAGTGCGTCTCGGCCAGATCGGCATCGGCCCGCGACAGGGCCGCGATCGTGCTCTGGGCGACGGCGGGCGCGTTCAGGTCGAACAGCTCGACCGTCTCGTGCTTGCGATCCAGGCGATGCTCGCCCGGTCCCAGCACGTCGACCAGCCGCCCCTTGCGGGACTTGAGGCCCAGTTGCGCCTCGGTCAGCGTGATCCGGCGGGTGCCGGTCAAAAGATCCATCAGTCGTTCCAGCATCTCTCGTCTCCTTCGGTCTCCTTCGTTTCGGTTGCGGTTGGGGCCGCGGATGCGGCGGTGATCCGGCTCGGGACCGGAATGGCGGGGCCCTCGGACAGGGGGCGGAATGGGTGGGCGCCCGACGGCCTCCGATGACGCGGTCCGGGCGACCCGGGCGGAGCGGCGGCGGCAGGGCCCCGACGAGGCACCCATCGGCACCCGGCACGGAACCCGGCCACACGCGTCACGTCCAAAGCGGCCGCGAACCGTGGCAGAGGCGGGCAGGATCCCCTCTGGCCCCGAAGGGCCGTCGGTTCCCCGGCCGGCGCCCCCGCACGGGACCGCCGGACACCCGGTATGGTGACACCTTGGAGAGGTGTTCTGGCGTTTCAGGCCAGTGCGACGGGAGTCGAACCCGTGACAGCTCGATTAACAGTCGAGTGCTCTAACCAACTGAGCTACGCATGTGGTGAAAACGGCGGGAATCGAACCCACGACCCCCGGACTTGGATCCGGTGCTCTTCCATCTGAGCTACGTCCTCTCCCGCCTCCGCAACCGGGCCCCGGCATACAATCCGGACAGGGTCCGGCTGTACCGCGGGAGGCCCTTCAGAGGCACCTCCCCGCGCTGGGATCACCGCTCGATGGCGACGGGAGGCGCCGGATAGGCCGATCGCGGGATTCGGAGAACCGGGAAAATTACCCCAGGGAAATGTGCGTGATCGAAAAGCCACAGTCCGGCCCGGTGACGGGCCGGAACGTGGCTCCGGATGGATCGGGGCCGGACTAGCCATGGCCCGAACTCCTAGCTGCGACCTTTTCCCTTGCCGCCGCCGTTTCCGCCACCATTACCGCCGCCATTGCCGTTCCCGCCGCCCTTGCCGCCGCCGTTCCCACGGCCGCCACCTCTGCCACCGCGGTCGCCCCGCGCCTCGCGGGCCTCGTCACGGGCGGACCGGCGTTCGGCATTCCGAAGATGGGCCGCCATCGCCGTCTCGAGTCCCTTCAGACCCGGAAACGCTTCGGCCATCTCTTCCTCGGTCATCTCCTCACCGTCCTCGCTGAGGGTCATCTTCGCGGCGAGTTTGTCGTAGACCACGATGAGCTGGCGGGAGCCGTTGGTCAGACGGTACTCGGTCGAGGCAAGCCGGTCACGGATCGACACTTCGGTCATCCCCTCATCCCTTGCGATATCGACAACTTCCTCCGTGACCTCCTCGACGGGGTCGGCGGTGGCGGCGAAGGGCAGCGCCATGAGCAGCAGGACGGCGGCGGGGCGAAGCAGGGGCACAGACATTCTCGGTCTCCTCGAACGGGGTATACAAACCGACTCCAACCTGCGGTTGGGACCGTTCGGCCCGATGGCGGAAGACGGGCGCATGAGGGGCAGATTGTTCGGACCCCTCGCATCAGTTGCTTTCGATCATCGCAACGCGTGCGGCATGGCGCAGACCCCGCAGCGCGATTTCTGGAGATGCGTCGACGGGCTCCAGAGACTGGATCTCGCCCAAGACCGGCGCGCCGAGTGAGCCAATGCCGGCGGCGCTAGATGGCCCTCGACAGGACCGGACGCGTCACGCGTCCTGCCGCCGACGGATCACCATCTTCCGGCGCGCCTCACAGGCCGAGCAATACCCTGCGACGCTCTGCTCCGAGGCGGCACGCCAGCGCAGGCCGCCGGCTTCCCAAAGGTCGCGGGACCGGCCGCAGGTCCTGCACGCGACTTCCCATTGGCGGGTCTCGGTCTCCAGATCGGCGAACCAGCGCGCGGGCAGCACGGCGCGCAGGATCTTCTGCGCCGGACTCATGCGCCGGACATGTCCCAACCCAAAGCGCGGGCGACGGTGAAGATGTCCTTGTCGCCCCGCCCGCACATGTTCATGCAGATGATGTGATCCGCCGGCAGGTCGGGCGCGATCTTGGCGACATGCGCCAGCGCGTGCGACGGCTCCAGCGCCGGGATGATCCCCTCGGTTTCGCAGCAGAGCTGGAACGCCTCCAGCGCCTCCGTGTCGGTGATCGAGACGTATTCGGCGCGGCCGATATCGTGCAGCCAGGAATGCTCCGGCCCGATGCCGGGATAATCGAGGCCCGCACTGATCGAATGCCCCTCCAGGATCTGCCCGTCCTCGTCCTGCAAGAGATAGGTCCGGTTGCCATGCAGCACGCCGGGCCGCCCGCCGGTCAGCGAAGCGCAATGCTCCATCTTCTCGTTCACGCCCTTGCCCCCGGCCTCGACGCCGATGATCCGCACGTCCGTGTCGTCGAGAAAGGGATAAAACAGGCCCATTGCGTTGGATCCGCCGCCGATGGCCGCGATGATCGTGTCGGGCAGGCGGCCCTCGGCCTCCTGCATCTGGGCCTTCGCCTCGGTTCCGATGATGGCCTGAAAATCGCGGACCATCGCCGGATAGGGGTGTGGCCCCGCGACGGTGCCGATGCAGTAGAACGTGTCGGCCACGTTCGTCACCCAGTCGCGCAGGGCGTCGTTCATCGCGTCCTTCAACGTGCCGCGCCCGCTGGTCACGGGCACGACTTCCGCGCCCAGCAGCTTCATGCGGAAGACGTTGGGGGCCTGACGCTCCACATCCGTGGCGCCCATGTAGACGATGCACTTAAGGCCGAATTTCGCGCAGACGGTCGCGGTCGCGACGCCGTGCTGTCCGGCGCCTGTCTCGGCGATGATGCGGGTCTTGCCCATGCGCCGCGCCAGGATGATCTGGCCCAGCACGTTATTGATCTTGTGCGCGCCGGTATGGTTCAGCTCGTCGCGCTTCATGTAGATCTTGGCGCCGCCCAGACGCTCGGTCAGCCGTTCGGCGAAATAGAGCGGGCTGGGCCGGCCGACATAATGCTTCCAGAGGTGGTCCATCTCGGCCCAGAAGCTGTCGTCGGTCTTGGCATGCTCGTATTGCCGCTCCAGCTCAAGGATCAGCGGCATCAGCGTCTCGGAGACGAAACGCCCCCCGAACTTGCCGAACCGGCCCCGCTCGTCGGGGCCAGTCATGAATGAGTTGAGAAGGTCGTCGGGCACGGCCACGTCCTCTGGGCTGGGTCAGAGAAGTCGACGCTTAAATCCGATGTGTGAGGGCGTAAAGCCACGCGCTTCGTAAAAGCTCCGCGCGCGCTGACGGGTCGCATCGCTGTGAAGCTGCAGGAGCGTGCACCCGGCAGCGCGCGCCCGGCTTTCGGCGTCCTCGATCAGCCGAGTTCCAATCCCCGTCCCCCGCAGGTTGCTGGCCACCCGCACGCCTTCGAGATGTGCGCGCCGGGCCGCCCGCAGGGAGATGCCCGAGATGAAGGTGATCTGGTAGGTCGCGACGATGCGGTCGGGACTCTCGCCCACGATCAAGAGGCTCATCCCCTCGTCGATCATCCGATCGTATCCTTCCTGGTAGACGGACAAGGGCGCGACCTCGCGAGAGGCACCCAACTCGTCGTCGGACAGAAGATGCAGAACGGCTTCCAGGTCTGTCCGGTCCGCAACGCGGAAACGGACCTTCACGCGTTCGCCAGGGCCGCGACGAAGGCCGCGATGCGGCTCGCATCCTTTTCACCCGGTTCGGTCTCGACCCCCGAAGAGACGTCGACCTGCCGGGCACCGGTCAGCCGGATCGCTTCGGCCACGTTGTCCGGCGTCAGCCCCCCGGCCAGCATCCACGGACCGTTCCAAGTGCGCCCGGCGATCAGCCGATGGTCGAAGCCGACACCGTTTCCGCCCGGCAGATCAGCGCCGGCGGGTGGTTTGGCATCCACCAGGATCTGATCGGCGACCCCCTCGTACTCGGTGATACGGTCCAGATCGGTCTCGTCCCTGACGCCGATCGCCTTCATCACCGGCAGGCCCGTGCGGGTTCGGATCTCGGCCACCCGCGCAGGGCTTTCGCGCCCGTGCGCCTGGATCATGTCCAGCGGCACGGTCTCGACGATCCGGTCCAGCGCAGCGTCATCGGCATCCACCGTCAGCGCGACCTTCGCCAGTCCGACCGGTGCGTGGACGGCCAAGGTCCGTGCATCTTCGATCGAGACGTTCCTCGGCGATCTCGGAAAGAAGACGAGGCCCATATAGGCCGCTCCCGCCCGCGCGGCGGCATCGACATCCTCGATGGTCCGTAATCCGCAGATCTTCGCGCGCATGCCCGTCCGGGGCCGCGAGACACGCAGCATGTCAGGTGTTGCGTTCGACCAGCGCCAGGACGTCGTCCTGTTCGGTCGGGCCGCGCTCCTTGGCGAGCTGACGCTCCAGCCGCTCCTTCTCGGCGCGCTGGCGGGCAGCCTCCGAGCGGTGCTTGTGCTCTCGCAGCCATTCCCAGGTGAAGCCGATGGCAAGGCCCATCGCCGCCGAGGCCAGGATCACGACGAAGAGCGGGATGCCGTCGATGCTGAACGGCTGGTCACCCGGCGCGCGCGGTGCAGCATCGGCGCCTTCGAACACGTAGCTCGCCGCGTCGGCCAGAACGCCCGGCAGGAAGGCGACGCTGACGGGCTGAAGATTCGCCAGCGCGAAGACCAGCAGGACGAAGCCGAGGAAGCCGAGGAAGAGAGAGCGCAGAAAACTCATGCCGATCGACCTAGCTGCCGGGGCAGACGCTGTCCAGCGCCGCCGTCAGTCCTTGCCGTTCAGGCGGTCCCGCAGCAGCTTGCCGGCCTTGAAGAACGGGACATGCTTCTCTTCGACTTGCACGGCTTCGCCCGTGCGGGGGTTCCGGCCGACGCGTGCATCCCGCTGCTTCACCGTGAAGGCGCCGAAGCCTCGCAGTTCAACACGGTCGCCATTCGACAGCGCCTCTATGATCTCTTCGAAGATCGCGTTCACGATTTTCTCGACATCTCTCTGATAGAGGTGGGGGTTTTCGTCGGCGATCTTCTGGATCAGCTCGGAACGGATCATCGGAGGCTCTCCCGGGTGCCTGTAGGGTCCTGCAGGTAATAAACGCCATACCGCCTTTGCATTCGGTTCGAAACGGAGAACCCATCGAAATTCGCGCTGGTTCCCGACTTTTTTGACCAGCGGTTAAAGTCTGACATACGCAGACCGCTGGTAGTACGTCCGTTGCGTACTTCCCCAAGGTCAACCCTCGGAAGAAAAAGGCCCCACGGCGAACCGCGGGGCCTCTCTTCGTCATGTCGTAAGGCTTAGTCGTCGCCTTTGAGAGCCGCGCCCAGGATGTCGCCCAGCGACGCACCCGAATCGGACGAGCCGTACTGCTCGACCGCTTCCTTCTCCTCGGCGATCTCGCGGGCCTTGATCGACAGGCCAATGCGATGGTTCTTCGAGTCGACATTGGTGACGCGGACATCGACCTTGTCGCCGACGCCGAAGCGCTCGGGCCGCTGGTCGGCCCGGTCACGCGCAAGGTCCGAGCGGCGGATGAACGACTTCATGCCCTCGTAATCGACCTCGATGCCGCCATCCTCGATCTTGGTGACCTCGACCGTGATGACAGAGCCGCGCTTCACGCCGCCCAGCGTCTCGGCATATGGGTCGCCACCGACCGCCTTGATCGAGAGCGAGATCCGCTCCTTGTCGGTGTCGACCTCCGTGACCTGCGCGCGGACGATGTCGCCCTTGCGGTAGTCGCCGATCACGTCCTCGCCGCGGCCTTCCCAGGTCAGGTCGCTGAGATGGACCATGCCGTCGATGTCGCCGGGCAGGCCGACGAACAGACCGAACTCGGTGATGTTCTTGACCTCGCCCTCGACCTCGGTTCCCGGCGGGTGGCTCTCGGCGAAGACTTCCCACGGGTTGCGCTGGGTCTGCTTGAGACCCAGGGACACGCGGCGCTTGGCGGTGTCGATCTCGAGGACCATGACGTCGACTTCCTGCGACGTGCTGACGATCTTGCCCGGATGGACGTTCTTCTTGGTCCAGGACATCTCGGAGACGTGGACCAGACCTTCGACCCCGGCTTCCAGCTCCACGAAGGCGCCGTAATCGGTGATGTTCGTCACGCGACCCTGATGCACGCTGCCCAGCGGGTACTTGGCGATCACGGTATCCCACGGATCTTCCTGAAGCTGCTTCATGCCCAGGGAGATACGATGGGTCTCCTTGTTGATCTTGATGACCTGCACCTTGACCGTCTCGCCGATCGACAAGATCTCGCGCGGGTCGTTGACCCGGCGCCAGGCCATGTCGGTGACGTGCAGCAGGCCGTCCACACCGCCCAGGTCGACGAACGCACCGTACTCGGTGATGTTCTTGACCACGCCGTCGACATTCTGACCCTCGGCCAGGTTGGCGATGACCTCGGCGCGCTGCTCGGCACGGCTCTCCTCGAGGATGGCACGGCGCGAGACGACGATGTTGCCGCGGCGGCGATCCATCTTGAGGATCTGGAACGGCTGCTTGAGACCCATCAGCGGACCGGCGTCGCGCACGGGGCGGACATCGACCTGAGAGCCGGGCAGGAACGCCACGGCGCCGCCCAGATCGACGGTGAAGCCACCCTTGACGCGGCCGAAGATGGCGCCCTCGACGCGCTCTTCCTTGCCATAGGCTTCTTCCAGGCGATCCCAGGCGGCTTCACGCCGGGCCAGATCGCGGGAAATGACGGCTTCGCCGCGCGCGTTCTCGACCGAGCGGAGGAAGACCTCCACCTCGTCGCCGATCTCGACCTCGGGGGCCTCGCCGGGATTCGCGAATTCCTTGAGCTCGACGCGGCCTTCCATCTTGTAGCCGACGTCGATGATGGCCTGGCCCGCCTCGATGGCGATGACCTTGCCCTTGACCACCGACCCCTCGGTCGGCGTGTCGATTTCGAGGCTTTCGTTCAGGAGGGCCTCGAACTCCTCCATGGATGCGTTCTGCGCCATGTGGCTGTCTGTTTCCTATTCATCGGTTTTTGACTGGCCGCGCGGTTGTCTCCGCCGGTCTTTGGGTTGGTCTGGTGAAAGCGCGGACCGGGCGGCCAAGGGCCGCGTCGGATGCCGCGCTGTCGGTGGACGCGCGCGATATGGCGGAAATACGGAACATTTGCAACCGGGCACCCAACCGGCTTCGAAGCCGGTTGCGCCTCGCGTCGAAGCTGGTTGGTCAGCGCAGGACTTGGCACGCGAACCTCACAGGGTCGCGATTGCTAAAGATCATGAAGGTCGTTGCAGCCTCGACCGCGCGAAATCCAAGGCGATGCGGTTCGGCGACGAAGCGATACCGAGCGGGATCGCGCACCACATGGCCTGCCCCCCCGTATCGGCCGCGATCCGGATCAGGAGAGTTGTCCGAGCCAGCGTTCGGGCGAGGGATGATCCGGGACCGGTCTCATGCGCCGTCCCTACTCGCCCTGGATCAGCGGGACCTCAAAGCTCGCGCCCGCGCTCCTGGAGCCGCTCCAAGAGCTTGCGTTGTTCGCCCGCGCTGTCCCCCCGCCCGAACTGTCCTGCGCCAGAGGTGAACAGCGTCCCATAGGTCGTCGCAGCGTTCACCGTCTGGCCGATCCCGGAGACGAGTTGATCGTCCCGCAACGGAGAAAGCGGATGGATGAACACCGCCCAGACCCGCCCCTCGGCCACCGCATAGCGGGCATCCAGCGCGCTGTCGAAATTGGCCTGCATCATCCGTGTCAGATCCTCCTGCGTCAGCCCCTCGGCCGAACGGATCGGCACCATCGCCCGCATCCGGTCGGCGCGCGGGTCCGAGATCACAAGGACGGGCACGTCCTCGATGGTCAGGCGCACCGCGCTGCCGGCCTGCTCCGCCTCCGGGTCGAGCCGCGACAGCACCTCCACCATCCGGTCCAAGGTCATCCGGTCCTGCGCCGCGGCCCGCGACGGGATGGCGGCGAAGGCGGCACCGATCAGGACGGCAGCAAGCAGCAATGCGGGGACGAAGCGGGGCATGGCGATCTCCGGGCGGTTCCACGACCAGCCTAGCGGCCCCCCACCGGCCGGGAAACGCACGATCCGGTGAGCGGGTCAGTCGAGCCGCGTCAGAACGGGCCGCACACCGGGCGACCGTTAGAGCGCGATCCCGACGACGCTGGAGAAGAGCGAGGCGCCGGTCTCGATCCGGATCCGCGCCACCTCGCCTTCCGCCAGATCCACGACGATCGGGTCGCTCGCCATGTCGAGCATCTCGACCTCGACCATCCGGCGTCCCGGCGCGACTTCGATCAGGGCGGCCTCGTCGGGGGCAAGGGTCTTTCGCGCAGCGCCGTCGACGAACAGGCGGCACTGCACGAACGGCCCCCGGATCCCGTCGCGCGTCCGATGGACGAGGATGGCGGCGCCTCGGCCGAGAGCCGGGGCGTCCGGCGCACAGCGCAGACCGAAGGGAGCCCATCGCGCCAAGCCCCTACCCCGCCGGCAGCGCCGAGCCGACGATAGCGATGGCGGCGCCGACGGCCTCCTCGATGCTCATCTCGGAGGTATCCAGGACGACCGCATCCTCGGCTGCGACCAGCGGCGCGTCCGCGCGGCCCATGTCGCGCGCATCACGGGCCAGCACGTCCTCCAGCACGCCTTCGCGCGTCAGCGTCGGATCCTTGTCGATCAGTTCCTGAAACCGCCGTTCCGCGCGCACTTCCGGACTGGCGGTGACATACAGCTTCACCTCGGCGGCGGGCGCGATCACGGTGCAGATATCGCGGCCGTCGAGCACCGCACCCCCTTCACGCCGAGCGAAGTCGCGCTGGAAGTCGGTCAGGGCCGCGCGCACCTCGGGGATCACCGCGACCCGGCTGGCGGCCGACGCGATCTCCTGCGTGCGCAGGTCGGCCTCCAGATCCGCCGGGTCCAGCGCGCGCGCCGCCTCCGTGGGGTCCGCCCCCCGCAACACCTTCGCCCCGACCGCCCGGTAGAGCAGTCCCGTATCCAGATGCGCCAACCCGAAATGGGCGGCGACGGCCCGACTGACCGTGCCCTTGCCCGCCGCGGCGGGACCGTCGATGGCGACGGTGAAGATCCGGGTCACGACGTCACCACGGTCGTGAGACCGGGATCGGCGCCGGGAACCTGGCGCGGATGGTCGATCGCGTCCCAGGCGGGACGGCCTGCGCAGAAGATATGCCCCTCGACCGACAATCCGGTGGGCCGGTCAAGGGCCCCAGCCATGATCGACAGATGGCTGCCTGGCCCGTCCCAGAAAAGGTTCGCTCCGCAGGTGCCGCAGAACCCCCGCAGCGCCTCGGCCGAAGAGCGGTACCACGTCACCTGTCCCTCGATCACGACCCCGTCGCGCGGCGCGGCGGTCGCGGCGACATGATTGCCGGTCGCCTTGCGGCACTGCCCGCAATGGCAGGCGATCACCGGACGCAAGGCGCCGGACACCCGGAACCGCACCGCGCCGCAGAGGCATCTACCCGTCACGACCGCGCTCACGGCGCCACCTCTTCCGACCGGCGCCCGGTGCGCCAATGCGGCCGCCCGTCGTCGATCCGGTACCAGTCGCCCCGGTCCGCGTAATGCAGGTGACCGTCGAGCGGCAGGTCCTCCGCCCCGTCCAGCGCGCCCGCCGAGACGTAGGCCATCCCGTCACCTTCCTCCCAGAAGAGGTAGCTGCCGCAGGACCCGCAGAACCCTCGGCGTCCGGTCTCGGACGACGCGTACCAGCGGGGCGTCCCCTCCATCCGGATCGCCGTCCAGGGCACAGGCGTCGCCATCGCGTAGTTCCCCGTCGACTTGGAGCACTGCCCGCAATGGCAGGCCGTGACCGGTCCCGGCACCTCATCGATCTCGAACCGGATCGCGCCGCAGAGGCAGCTTCCTTTGACCATCTCTCATCTCCTCGCCTGCGGCGTATCGGCTGGACGGCGGGGTGTGAAGCCCCACCCCTTGCGGTGAAGGCGCCGACGGGGGACCGTCGTCCCGCATGGAGCGGGTAATGATCATAGGCCAACCCGGCGCGGGCAAGTCCACGCTGGCGCGCGAGATGGGGCGGATCCTCGACCTGCCGGTCTTCCATATCGACCACATCCACTGGATGCCCGGTTGGCGGGAACGCCCGAGGGAGGACAAGACCCGCCTGTGCCGCGAGGTCCACGCCCTCGACCGCTGGATCTTCGAGGGCGGCCATTCCGTCACCTGGCCCGAGCGGCTGGCACGCGCCGACATGCTGGTCTGGATCGACCTGCCGATCTCGCTCCGGCTCTGGCGCGTCACTCGGCGCGGCCTCCGGAAAGAGCATCGCCCCGACCTGCCCGCCGATTGCCCCGAACGGCTGGACCCCGAATTCCTCCGCTGGATCTGGGCCACCCGCCACAGCGCCCGGATCAATTGCGCCCGGCTGTTCCAGGGTGCGGGCGATGACAAACGCCGCTTCCACCTGCGCAATCCGCGCGCCGTGCGCGGCTTTAGCGTGGCGCTCGCCTACGCCCGGCGGAAAGGCACGCTCGGCTGAATCCGCAGGATGCGGGTCGCTGAGGACCATGACCCGGGGCAGATCACGGGCATCCCCAATCCGGAGCGCCCCATGACCTTCCAGATCCACGCTTTGTCCCCGGCCCCCTTCGCCGATCTTTTCGGCCTGTCCGATGCGGAGCTTGCCGCCCGCAATGCCCGTCGCGTCGTCGTCGATGCGAAACCGGGCGCGCCCTGCCGCGTCAGCCTTCGGGATGCAGAGCTGGGGGAGACGGTTCTCCTCGCCAATCACGTCCATCTCGACGCGGCCTCTCCCTACCGCGCCTCGCACGCCGTCTATGTCCGGGCGGGCGTGGAACAGGCCGATCCCGCGCCCGGCGAGGTGCCCGCCATGATCGCGCGCAGGGATCTGTCGCTGCGCGCACTGGATGGCGACGGGATGATCGTGGATGCCGCCCTCATGCCCGGCTCGAAAACCGCCGAGACATTGGGACGAATGCTGGCGGCACCGCATGTCGTCGAGGTCCACCTGCACTTCGCAGCGCGAGGCTGCTACGCGGCGCGGGCGACCCGTGCCTGACTGCGTCTCGAACCGGCGGCAGCGGCTCTCTCGCATGGTCCCGCCGGGACCGTGAAGCGGGCCGCTTGGCGCAGCTCGCTTCGCACAGGTCCCTCAGGCGGGGGCAACAGTGTCGACGGAGATGGGCGACCCGTCCCGGTCCCGCGCCTGTCGGGTCCGGCGGTCCGCCCCGCGTCGCCCGTCTTCCTTGCCGTGCACCTGAACCCTGCTGGCCTTCTTGAACCGGGCAAGCACGAACATGCCGAAGAAGTGCATGATACCGAGCACTACGACCGCCAGACCTACTTTCGTGCTCAGGAACTCGACCGAGGTCACGGCATCCGTCGGCTTCTCCCCATACCGGAGCGCGAGGGTCACGAGTTAGAAAATCAGTCAACAGGCCAATCAGGGGCCGTGGAAATCTCTCGCAGAGGTCGACGATGGATAGTGTCTTCCAAGCTCTCGCATCGGCGCCCAGGCGCAAGATCCTCGCCTATCTTTCGGCGAAGGACATGACCGCGGGCGGTATCGCCCCGCGCTTTGACATGTCGAAGCCGTCGATCTCCAAGCATCTCCGCATTCTCGAGAGTGCCGGCCTCATCAAGAGGGAGAGGAAGGGCCAGTTCATCAAACACTCTCTCATCCGCGAAGACCTCGCCAAGACGTTGAACCGCTTCGTGCAGGAGGTGTGTCCCGTCGGGCGCCCGCTCGGGAATGAAAGCCATATCCTCGTGCGCAAGGGGTAAAGACCGCCTGACGCGGCACGGGCGGCTGCACGGGAGTCGTCGCCGCCCTTCCCGCTCAGGCCGCGATCATGCTTCCGAGATCAGCGCGGCCCCAAGGCCGCCCATCAACTCGCCGAAAATCGGAAAGGACGTCGCGATGGCGCCCGCATCGTCCACGGTGACAGGGTTCTTCGACGCCATGCCGCAGATCAGGAACGACATGGCGATCCGGTGATCCAGATGGGTGGCAACGGTGGCGCCGCCCTCGACCCCGCCTATGCCGCGTCCGTCGACCTCCCACCAATCGGCGCCGTCACGCACCTCCACACCGCAGGCGCACAACCCGGTCGCCATGGCGTCGATGCGGTCGCTTTCCTTGACGCGCAACTCGGCCACGCCGCGCATCACGGTCGTGCCAGAGGCATTCGCCGCGACGACCGACAGGATCGGGTATTCGTCGATCATGCTCGCCGCCCGCTCAGGCGGCACCTCGACGCCTTTCATGTCGGGCGAAAAGCGCGCGCGCAGGTCGGCGACAGGCTCTCCCCCCTCTTCGCGAGGGCTCTCGTAGGTCAGATCCGCGCCCATCTCGCGCAGGGTCTCGAACAGCCCCGCCCGCGTGGGGTTCAGCCCGATATTCGGCACCAGCACATCCGAGCCCGGCACGATCAGCGCGGCGCAGACCGGAAAGGCGGCCGAGGACGGGTCCCGCGGCACGGCGATGGTCTGCGGCCGCAACTCGGGCCGGCCGACAAGCGTGACGGTCCGCCCCTCCGGGCTGTCCGCCACATCAATCTCGGCCCCGAACCCGGCCAGCATCCGCTCCGAATGGTCGCGGGTCGCCTCGCGCTCGATCACGACGGTCTCGCCGGGTGCGTTGAGCCCGGCCAGAAGCACCGCCGACTTGATCTGCGCGCTGGCGACCGGCGTGGTGTAGCGAACGGGCACCGGATCGGAAGCACCGACGACGGTCATCGGCAGCCGCCCACCCGACCGCCCGAAGGCCCGCGCGCCGAACAGCGCCAGCGGATCCGTCACCCGCGCCATCGGGCGCGAGCGCAGGGAGGCATCGCCGGTATAGGTCACCGCGAAGCCATGGGTCGCCGCCGCCCCCATCAACAGGCGCACGCCGGTGCCGGAATTGCCGCAATCGATCACGTCTTCGGGCTCCATCAGCCCGCCCACCCCGACGCCATGCACGTGCCAAGTCCCGTCCCGCTTCTCGACCTGCGCGCCGAAGGCCCGCATGGCGGCCGCGGTGTCCAGCACGTCCTGCCCCTCCAGGAGTCCCTTGACCTTCGTCTCCCCCACCGCCATCGCGCCCAGGATCAGCGCGCGGTGACTGATGGACTTGTCGCCCGGCACATGCGCCTCGCCGGTCAGCGGGCCCGCGGCGTGGGCGGTCATCGGGGTGGCGGGGCCGTGGCTCATGGGTCGCTCCGGGATGGGACGCGGGCGGCATAGACCGGCGTGGAGGCAGGGTCCACCGGCCCGCTCCCGAGGCACGTCGCCCCTGCGGCCGATCCGACCGCCCCCGCCCGGACCGGCGGCAAATCCCCGGCCTTCTTCTCGGCCCAAATACTCCCGCCGGAGGCATCCGCCGAACGCAGCCCGGACGGACCGGGCGGACCAGAGCCTGCGCCCTGCGCCCGCCCGTCGCCGCTGCGTCTGGATCCCGTCACCTTGCCAACGGAACGTGCGGCCCGGCCTCCCGCGGCAGAATGCCCGCCAGCCTCGGGTCGCGCAGGACCTCGACCTCGGTGCCGCAGACGGCGAACCCGGTGCGCCGGTAGAAATCCAGCGCCCGTGGATGATCCAGCGTGCAGGTATGCACCCAGAGCCGTTCAACCGGGCGGGCAAAGATCGCATCCAGTGCGCGCTCCATCATCCAGCGGGCCGCCGTCGTGCCCTGCAACGCTCCGGTCAACCCGAAGAAGGCCAGCTCCGCCTGCGGCATCTCACGGAAGTCCAACTCCAGAAGTCCAACCGCCCGCCCCTCCCGCTCCAGCGCGAAGACCTCCACGTTTGGATGGTGCAGGATCGCGCCGAGCGCCCCATCGTCCATCGCCAGCCGCGACTGCCAGAGCCAAGGTCCGCCCACCTCCGCAAAGAGCGCCCGGTACCATCCCAGCTCCGGCGTCTCGACGCTCCGCAGCCGCACGCCTTCGGGGGCCGCCACATCCTCTCGCGGTGCGGGGCGGGCGCGCATCTCCAGATGGGTGACGATCGTGGCCAGATGGCCGGGCGGGACGGCGTGGAAGCCGGGGGCGAGCTCGGGCATGGGCCTCGCATAGCCGCGCGGTTTGCAACCCGCCAGCCCGGACCTATCTTGGCGCGATGACCAACCGCCGACGCTTCCTGAAATTCGGCTCGCTCGGCGGCCTGCTGGGCGCGGCCGCCTGTGCGGTACAGACCGACGGCCGCCGCAATCCCTATTATTCCGGCCCCGTCAGCGATCATTTCGACGGGACGCGGTTCTTCAATCCGGGCGGCACGCCGCTGAAGGGGGTGGGCGACCTTCTGCGCTGGCGGTTCGGGTCCGATCAGGCGGACTGGCCCTCGGCGGTCCCGGTCCGGCAGACGCGCCCCGAGCCGCGCGTGACCGACCTGCGCGTCACCATGGTTGGGCACGCCACGCTGCTGATCCAGGCGGGCGGCCTGAACCTGCTGACCGATCCGGTCTGGTCCACCCGCGCCTCACCGTTCAGCTTCGCGGGACCCGCCCGCGTCACCGCACCCGGCATCGCCTTCGAGGCGCTGCCCCCGATCGACGCGGTCCTGCTGACCCACAACCACTACGACCACCTGGATATAGAGACGCTGCGCCGCCTTCATGCCGCGCACCGCATGCCCGTGATCACGCCGCTCGGGAACGACACGATCCTGGCGGAGGCCATCGAAGGCATCGACGTCCGCCCCGGAGATTGGGGCGACATGCACGACGTGGGCGATGCGCGCGTAACGCTCACGCCATGCCATCACTGGTCGGCGCGGGGCACGCGCGACCGGCTGATGGCGCTCTGGTCCGCCTTCCTGATCCAGACGCCGGCGGGCCGCATCTTCCATATCGGCGATACCGGCTTCGACGACGGCCGCCCGTTCCGCGGCCTGCCCGAGGACATCCGTCTCGCGATCCTGCCCATCGGGGCCTACGCCCCGCGCTGGTTCATGAAGCCGCAACATCAGGACCCCCGGGAAGCGGTCGAGGGCTTTGCCATCACCGGCGCGCGCCATGCGATCGGTCACCATTGGGGCACGTTCCAACTGACGGACGAAGCCCGCGAAGAGCCGCCCGCGACGCTGACCGAGGCGCTCGCCGCCAAGGGGATCGCCCCCGACCGCTTCCGACCCCTTGGCCCCGGAGAGGCCTGGGACGTCCCGGCCTGATCGGCGGGACCCAGACGTCGCGGCGACGCGGTCGCATCAGGGTGCAGACCTCTCCACGCGACCTGTCCGGAATGAGAGGCCGGGATGCCTCCGGCGGGAGTAATTGGGCCGAGAAGAAGGCCCCGGACAGGATGGCTGGCCGAGCCGTTCGCGACCTTCGCTCGGACCGGACCCGATCGGGATATGCCGCGCGCGATCGCCCGGTCCCGTCAGGCGCGGGGTATCCCTCCAGCGGCCCGCGCTGCGCCGCATTCCCGGCCAGATGGCCGACACGGCCGATCCGAGCGATTCCCCGCGCGAGGCAGGATCCCGGCGCGAGACGACTGGCGGCAGATTTTCGCAGGGCGGCGGCACCAGTGCCGATCGCCCCATGGATGGCGCGGACGGGCCAGCAACCGCGCGCGGTCTTAACCTTCTTCGCTTCTGAAATATCCCGGAGAGCGCGAGAGGCAGAGCCTCTCGCCGGATCGGTCGGGGCTCGATGCCCCGACCGATCCGTCTATCTCAGCCGCCGCTCGGTCGCCGCGTCGAAGACCATGGCGCGCTCGGGGTCGAGGGTCAGACCGACCCTGTCGCCGGCCGAAGACCGGAGGTCCCCGCGCTCCTCCACGATGATCTTCTCGCCCGTATCCGACGTCAGATACGCGTAGCTCACGCCGCCCAGCGCCTCGGTCAGGTCCACGAAATGAGTGTCGCCCGCGGGGTCGACCGCCAGATGTTCCGGCCGCAACCCGAGCAGCACGTCCGTCCCGTCCGAGGGCAACGTCACCGGCGGCGCGACCGTCATGTGCAGCGCCGCCACCTCGATCGCGCCGCCGCGCACGATCCCGGCCACGAAGTTCATCGACGGTGAGCCGATGAAGCCCGCCACGAACCGGTTGTCAGGATCGCGATAGAGCTCCAGCGGCGCGCCCGCCTGCTCGATCACCCCGTCGCGCAGCACCACGATCTTGTCGGCCAGCGTCATCGCCTCGACCTGATCGTGGGTGACGTAGATCATCGTCGCCCCGATCTCCTTGTGCAGCCGCGCGATCTCCACCCGCATCTCGACGCGCAACTCCGCATCGAGGTTGGACAAAGGCTCGTCGAACAGGAACACCTCAGGCCCCCGCACGATGGCGCGCCCGATCGCGACCCGTTGGCGCTGGCCGCCTGACAGCGCGGCAGGCTTGCGCTTGAGGTACTCGTCCAGCTTGAGGATCCGCGAGGCCTCGGCGACCTTGCCCTTGATCTCCGCCTTCGGATGGCCGGTCATCTTCAGGCCGAAGCCCATGTTCTCCTCGACCGTCATGTGGGGGTAGAGCGCGTAGGTCTGGAACACCATCGCCACGCCGCGGTCCGCGGGCTCCGCGCGGGTGACGTCGCGGGCGCCGATGCGGATCGTGCCGGTGGTCGTTTCCTCCAGCCCCGCGATCATCCGCAGGAGCGTCGACTTCCCGCAGCCCGAAGGCCCGACGAAGACGCAGAACTCCCCGTCGGCAATCTCCAGGTCGACCCCGTGGATGACCTGCACGTCGCCATATCTCTTGACGACCTGTTCAAGCGTGACGCCAGTCATGGCGCTCCTCCCTCTCGTCGGGGAAGCGCCAGTCGCGCAGGTCCCTCGTGATGTCGTCGGCCGCGCGGCGCAGGCGCGGGATGTGCGCCTCCAGCGCCGCGGCCGGGATCCGGTCGGTCGGCCCGGTGATCGAGACCGCGCCCTGCACCCGTCCTCCCGGGCCCAGCACCGGGGCGGCGATACAGGCGATGCCCGGCTCGTGCTCCTGCCGGTCGCGGGCGACCCCCTCCGTGCGGATGGTGGCCAGTTCGACGCGCATCGCGTCTGGATCGGTGATCGTCGTCCCGGTGAAGCGGTGCCAGGATTGCCGCGCCAGAGCGGCCTCCAGCTCCGGCTCCGGCAGGAAGGCCAGCATCGCCTTGCCGACGCCCGTGCAATAGGCGGGTCCGACCTTGCCCGCCTCGGAATACATCTGGACCGGGCGCGCCGCATTGCGCTTGTCGACATAGAGCACGGCGCCCCCGTCGAGCTGCGCCAGGTGGACCGTCTCGCCCACATCCGCCGACAAGGCGTCCAGATGCGGCCGGGCGATGGGGGCGAGGCTCGACTGCGCCCAGGCGGAATGGGCCATGCGCACCAGGCGCAGACCCGGACTGTAGGTCCCGCGATCCGGATCGAGGTCCAGCATCCCCTGGCTGACCAGCGTCTGAAGCAGCCGGTAGAGCGTGGCCTTGGGATAGGGGCTGTCCTCCAGCAGCGCGGCGAACCGCACGGGCCGGCCCGCGGCGGCCACGGCGTCGAGCACGGCCAGCGCCTTGCCCACTGTCCCGTCCCCGCTCTGTCGGTTCTCGACGTTCAACCGCTCGCCCTCCCCGCGATGGCTGTTGACACGCTAGGCGATTCCGCGGACAGTTTTCAATATAAGAAACCCGGTTCCGATATGTGAAACCTCTGGAGGAGGGGCGGGCCGGGCCACAGGGAACCAACGGGAGGATCACCATGCGTTCCATCACCCTGGCGCTCGCCGCCAGTACCGCGCTCTTGTCGTTCGGGACGGGCGCGGCCCTCGCCGATGCCCATTCCAGCCTCGAAGGCACGCTGCGCATCAGCTCGGACATGTCCAACCCGGCGCCCCGCGCCGTGATGGAGGGGCTGGCCGCCGAGTTTGACGAGATGCACCCGAATCTAGATGTCGAGCTGACGATCGTCGACCGCGAGGCCTGGAAGACCCAGATCCGGAACGCGCTATCGGCCAATCCGCCGGACGTGGTGAACTGGTACGCGGCCAACCGGATGCGTCCCTACGTGGATGCGGGCCTCTTCATGGACATCTCGGATCTCTGGGCCGAGCCGGAATTCGAGGCCATGGCTTCCACCCGCGGCGCGATGACCATCGACGGCGCCCAGTACGGCGTGCCCTACACCTACTACCAGTGGGGCGTTTACTACCGCGAGGACATCTTCGACGAGTTGGGCCTGACCGAGCCGACCACCTGGGAAGAGGAAAAGGCCAATTGCCAGGCGATCCTCGACTCGGGGCGCAAGTGCTACACGATCGGCACCAAGTTCCTCTGGACCGCAGGCGGCTGGTTCGACTACATCAACGCCCGGACCCACGGCTACGACTTCCACATGGAACTCGCCCGCGGCGAGGTGCCCTGGACCGACGACCGCGTCCGTCAGACCTTCGCCAACTGGCGCGAGCTGATCGACATGGGCGCCTATATCGACGACCACCAGAACTATTCCTGGCAGGAGGCGCTGCCGTTCATGCTGAACGGCGAGGCGACGTCCTACCTGATGGGCAACTTCGCCGTGGCCGCGATGCGCGACGGCGGGCTGACCGACGACCAGCTGGACTTCTACCAGTTCGTCAAGATCAACCCCGACGTGGACTATGCCGAGGACGCGCCCACCGATACGTTCCACATCGCCTCCGGCGCGCAGAACGTGGACGCGGCGAAGGAATTCCTGCGCTTCGTCACCTCGCCCGACGTGCAGACCCGCATCAACGCGGGCGACGCGCTGGGGCAGCTTCCGGTGAACGCCAACTCGTCGGTGGATGACGACGAGTTCCTGCAGCAGGGCTTCGAGATGCTTTCGAGCAACGCCCAGGGCGGGATCATGCAGTTCTTCGACCGCGACCTGGATGCCGAGATGGCCTCCATCGCGATGGAAGGCCTGCAGGAATTCATGGTCTTCCCCGACAACCTGGACGACATTCTGGCCCGCCTCGAAGACGCGCGCCAGCGCATCTACGAGTGAGCTATCCGGGGTGGGCGCCCGTCGCGCCCGCCCCCCTCGATGCCGACGCATCGGCATGGCCCCCGCCATCCCAATGCGCCGCGACCCGGAGCGACCAGATGGTTCGACCCATCGCCATCCTGACCTTGCTGGCCTTCGCCGCACCCGCCGCAGCGCAGGTGCGCGGGATCTGCACCAATGGCAGCCTCTGGTGGGCCGAAGGGCGGCTCGCCGGGCTCGGCCCCTGCGAGAGCCCGGAAGAGGGCTTCTTCGTCCTGGCCTGCGGGCCCGACGGCGTGACGCTGGATGCCGAAAGCGAGATGGGCGTGGCCGAGGGCGATCCGACCGGCCTCCTCCTGTCCGTCGACGGAGAAGGCTTCTATCTCGACGGCACCGGCACGCTCTTTCCGCGCAGCGGCTTCGTGGGCGTGGGCCGCGCGCCCGTTCCGCCCGAGGCGCTCGCCGCCCTGCGCCGGGGCACGGGGGCCAGCTTCGCCTTCAAGGCCGAGACCCGCGACATTCACCTGACCGGATCGAACGCGGCGATCGGATCCATGCTGCAAGCCTGCGGAGGGTAATCCATGGCTAACGTCTCGCCCGCCGTCCCGGACACCCATCCGCCGGTGAAGCCCCGCGGCTGGTACCGCCGCAACGAGATCGCTCTGACCCCCTGGCTCTTCCTTCTGCCGGGGGTCCTGTTCTTCGCGGTCTACGTGATCGTTCCCATCTTCCAGAGCTTCTACATCAGCCTGTGGGAATGGAACGGGCTGGGCGACCTGCACGAGACCGGCGAGTATGTCGGCCTCGCCAATTACGAGCGTCTGCTGGGCGGCGACCGCAAGTTCGAGGTCTCGTTCTGGAACAACATCCGCTGGCTCGTCCTCTACCTGCTGGCGATCCCGGCGGGGCTCTTCATCGCGCTGTTCCTGAACCAGACGGTCACGGGCATCCGGCTCTACAAGTCGCTCTTCTTCTTTCCCTTCGTGCTGAGCCAGGTGGTCGTCGGGCTGGTCTTCTCCTGGTTCTACTTGCCGCGCGAGGGGCTTCTGAACGCGATCCTCGGCGTGTTCGGCGCGGGCGGGCTGAACATCCTGGGCGATCCCGACCTCGCGACCTACGGGATCATCGCCGCCGGGCTCTGGCCGCAGACGGCCTATTGCATGATCCTCTATCTCACGGGCCTGAATGCCGTGGACCCCGAACAGGTCGAGGCCGCCCGTCTCGACGGGGCAAAGGGCTGGCGGATGCTCTGGTACGTGATCCTGCCGCAGCTCAAGCCCGCGACCTTCATCGCCTTCGTGGTCACGATCATCGGCGCGCTGCGCAGCTTCGACCTGATCTCCGTGATGACCAACGGCGGGCCCTTCGGATCGACCCGCGTCCTCAGCTTCTACATGTTCGAAGAGGCGCTCAGCGAATTCGGCTTCCGCATGGGCTACGGCTCGGCCATCGCGGTGGTGCTGTTCCTGCTGATGCTGATTTTCATCACCTACTTCCTGTGGTCGATGTGGCGCGAAGAGAAGGCGGCCCGGCGATGAAAGGCGCGGCGACCCTCGCCCTCGCGGCGGCCATCGGCGCGGCGGCCCCTCTGGCGGCCCAGGTCAATACCGGCGCGCCCCCCTTCGAGGCCCCGCTCGACATGAATGAACCCGCAGAGGCGTTCTTCGCGCGCTGCGCGGGCGTCATCCTCTTCACCACCACCCGGCCGGGCGGGTCGACGACGGCAGAGACGGCCGTCGCGATGAAGGTCTTCACCGACCAGCTCGAAGACCCAGACACGCGAATGGACGCGACGCTGCGCTACTACATGACCGACCCGGCCATCACCTCGGCGGATTTTTCGTTTTGCATGGACCTGCTGGAGCGCGACAGATGACTCGCGCCGAGTTCGACACCCTCTGCGCCCGCCACCCCGGCGCCGTGCTCTCCGGCCCCGGAGAGCTGGATGCCTGGAAGGTCGGGGGCAAGATGTTCGCCTGTTTCGGCCACACCGACACCCGCGCGACCAACGACGATCACGCGGTCGTCCGCTGCGCCGACGCCGAGATGGCGCGGATGCTGATTGAGACCGGCGCCGCCGGAAAGCCCGCCTATTTCCGCGGCGCGTGGGTACGCCTCGACCTCGCGGCGCTGGACGCGGACGAGGCCGCCCACCGGATCGCAGTATCCTACGACACGATCCGCGCGGGCCTGACGAAGAAGGCGCAGGCCGCCCTGCCGCCGAGGGAGGACTGAGCCATGTTCCCCACGCCGATCCAGAAACGCTCCGCGGCCGCGCAGGCGACCTACAAGTCGCTCCTGCCGGTGGCGCTGATCCTGTGGCTCCTGCCGCTCATCGCGGTGATGGTCTTCTCGATCCGCCCGGATGCCGACTTCACCCAGGGCAATTACTGGGGCCTGCCGTCCAGCTTCGACCTGATCCCGAACTATTCCCAGGTCTTCTTCAACTCGGACATGCCGCGCTATCTGTGGAACTCGGTCCTGATCACGCTGCCCACCGTGGCGGGCGCCGTGGCGCTCTCGGCGATGACGGGCTTCGCGCTGGGGGTCTATCGGTTCAAGGGCAACCTTCTGATCTTCTTCATGTTCATCGCGGGCAACTTCGTTCCGTTCCAGATCCTGATGGTCCCGGTGCGCGACCTGACGGTGGATGTGGGGCTCTACGACACGAAGACGGGGCTGATCCTCTTCCACATCGCGTTCCAGACGGGGTTCTGCACGCTCTTCATGCGCAACTTCATCCGCGCCCTGCCCTACCCCCTGATCGAGGCCGCCCGCGTCGAGGGCGTCGCCGAATGGCGCATCTTCCTCTACGTCGTGCTGCCGCTGATGAAGCCCGCGCTGGCCGCGCTCTCGGTGCTGATCTTCACCTTCATCTGGAACGACTATTTCTGGGCCGTCGTCCTGACCCAGGGCCCCGACGCCCAGCCGGTCACGGCGGGGATCACGGCCTTCAACTCGCAGTTCCGCGCCGCCTACCACCTCATGAGCGCGGGCAGCATCGTCGCCGCCCTTCCGCCGGTCCTGATCTTCTTCCTGATGCAGAAGCACTTCATCGCCGGCCTCACGCTGGGCGCCGTGAAGTGACATCGCGGCCCGTCCATCCGGTCACGGCACGGCGGACCACGGCCCGCCCGGGGGTGCCCTCGTGAAGGACGCCGCCCCCGCCCTGCGCACCTGGCGGCTCGACGACCATGACGGCCGAACGGCGCGCCAGACCCTCGTGCTGGCCGCCCGGGGCGACCGGCTGCCCCAATGCGTCTACTGGGGCCCGCCGCTCCCGCCCGAAGCCGATCTCGCCACCCTCGCCGCCGCCCATGCCATCGACGTCACCGGCGGGATGCTGGACGAGAACCCGGATCTCAGCCTCTGCCCCGAGGCGAGCCGCTCCTTTCCCGGCCAGCCCGGCCTGATCCTGCGCGACGCGGGCGGCACGCCGATCCTGCCGCGCTTCCACTACCACTCGGACAAGCAGGACGGCGAGGCCCTGACGCTCGGCTATGCCGATCCCGATCATGGTCTGACGCTTACCTTCCACTTCGCCCCCGACCCGGCGACCCGCATCATCCGCGCGCGGACCACGCTCCGGGCCGACAGCCCGATCCACCTCCACTGGCTCGCCGCGCCGGTCCTGCCCGCGCCCCAGCATTCGGACGAGATGATCGACGTCTCCGGCCGCTGGATCGGGGAGTTCGCGCTCAACCGCACCCCCTGGTCGCCCGGCATCCGCTACCGCGAGAACCGCACCGGCCGCACCGGGCACGAGCATTTCCCCGGCCTCCTGATCCCCTGCACCGGCGCCACCAACACGCAAGGAGAGGCCTACGGCTTTCATTACGGCTGGTCCGGCGGCCATCGCATGATCGCCGAGGAGCTGCCCGACGGGCGCCGCCAGATCCAGTTCGGCCACGCCACGGGGAAAGAACTCCGCCCCGCCACCCGCTTCGAAAGCGCCGAGCTTCACCTCACCTATTCCGGTTACGGGCTGAACGGCTGCGCGGTCGCCTTCCAGCGCCATGTCCGCGACCGCGTCGTCACCTGGCCCGACGCGGCCCGCCCCCGCCCCGTCCATTACAATTGCTGGGAGGCGGTCTATTTCGACCACGACCTCCCCCTCTTGCGCGACATCGCCACCCGCGCCGCCGATCTCGGCGCCGAACGCTTCGTGCTGGATGACGGCTGGTTCGGCCAGCGCGACGACGACACCCGCTCGCTCTCGGACTGGACGGTCGATCCGCGCAAGTATCCCGACGGCCTCGACCCGCTGATCGAGCATGTCCACGGGCTCGGCATGACCTTCGGGATCTGGTTCGAGCCCGAGATGGTGAACCCCGACAGCGACCTGCACCGGGCCCATCCGGACTGGGCACTAGGGGCCCACGACCAGACGCTGGGCCGTCAGCAGAAGGCGCTCAACATGGCGCTGCCCGAAGTCCGCGACTTCCTCTTCGAGCGCATGGCCGAGATCCTGGGCAATCACGCGATCGACTACGTGAAATGGGATCACAACCGGGTCCTGCCGATGCCCGATGCCGATCAGACGCGGGGTTCCTACGCGCTGATCGACCGGCTGCGCGCCGCTTTCCCGGCGGTCGAGATCGAAAGCTGCGCCTCGGGCGGCGGACGGATCGACTTCGGCATCCTCGGCCGCACCCAGCGCATCTGGCTCAGCGACTCGAACGACGCGCTCGAACGGCTGCGGATCCAGCATGACGCGGCCCTGTTCCTGCCGCTGGCCGTCACCGGCAGCCATGTGGGCCCCCGGCGCTGCCACACGTCCGGCCGCATCCTCGATATCCGCCTGCGCGCCTGGGTCGCCGCCCAGCGCCATATGGGCTTCGAGATGGACCCCCGCGAACTGACCGAACACGAAGCGGCGGTGCTCCGCAACGTCACCGCCTGGTGGAAGGACAATCGCGACTGGATGACCCGCGCCGATATCCACCGCCTCGACGCCTCCGACCCGGCGGTCATCGCCGAGCAACAGCAGGCCCGCGACGGCAGCCGCTTCGTGGTCTTCGCGGGCAAGGCGGCGACCAGCACCCAGATCGCGCCGCGCCCCCTGCGTCTCACCTCGCTGGAGCCCGGTGCCACTTACCGCGTCGCGCTCTGCGACGCCGACGCGCTGCCCGCCCTGTCGCGCGGCACCCCGCTCCTGAAGGACGGCCCCGTCGACCTGCCGGGCGCCTGGCTGATGCATCACGGCCTCGTCCTGCCCTGGGACTTCCCCGAAACGATGGCCGTCATCGAGGGGAGGCGCCTGTGACCGCGCCTTGCTCCCCCATTAAGGTTGACGCGCCCTCCCCCGCCGCGCCTGGCGCCGCGCCGGCGGGCACCGACCCCCGCGGATCGCAGGCGCATCGCGAGGAGTCGAGGCACGACGCCGTGTCTCTCATCCTGCCGGAAATATCCCGGGGGGCGCGTGCCACGTCCACGCCGACCTCCGGCCGACCGGGGGCAGAGCCCCCCTCGTGCGACGGCGCAAAAGTTAACGGCGCTCCCCGTGCACGTCCGTCTGCACAGGGGGTGCACGGGGGGTGCACAGGGGGTGCACGCCGATTTCCGCCATTCGAGCCGAAAGGTTAACATGATCCAGGCCAGTTTTCCCGACCTCCGCGACGCCTCCATCTTCATCACCGGCGGCGGCTCCGGCATCGGTGCCGCCCTGACCGAGGGCTTCCTGCGCCAGGGCGCCCGCGTCGCGTTCATCGGCCGCTCGGACGCCTCCGCCTTCGTGGACGAGATGGAGGAAGCGACCGGCAACCGCCCCCTCTTCATCCAGGGAGACGTTACCGAAAACGCAAGCCTTTTCCGTGCGATGGACCAGGCGGCCGAGGCGCACGGCCCGATCACCCGGCTGGTCAACAACGCCGCCAACGACCAGCGCCACGCCACGCTCGACGTGGACGAAGCCTTCTGGGACTGGTCGATCTCGATCAACCTCAAGGCCTATCTCTTCGCCTGCCAGCACGCGATCCGGGGCATGACGGCGGCGGGCCTGCCGGGCCACATCGTCAATTTCAGCTCGATCAGCTACATGATGGGCAATGCGGGCTATGCGATCTACACCGCCGCCAATTCCGGCATCAACGGCCTAACCCGCTCTCTCGCAAGGGAATTCGGCCCCGATGGCATCCGCGTGAACGCGCTGGCACCTGGTTGGGTCCTGACGCAGAAACAGCTCGACCTGTGGGCCGATCCCGACAGCCTCAAGGCCCATCTCGACCGCCAGTGCATCCCCGAACATCTGGCCCCGGACGACATCGTCGGCCCCACCCTGTTTCTGGCCTCGGATATCTCGAAAATGATGACGGGTCAGGCGCTTGTGGTCGATGGCGGCGTGGTGACGACCGGATGAGATGGATCGCCGTCGATTGGGGCACCACCTCCCTGCGCGCCTGGCTGATGGACGGCGAGGCGCCGATCGACGCCCGCAACGACGAGCGTGGCATGAATCGCTTGACCCCCGACGCGTTCGAGAGGACGTTCCTCGATCTCGCCGCCGACTGGGTGGACGGCCCGACGACTGTCCGCATCTGCGGAATGGCCGGCGCGCGGCAGGGCTGGCACGAAGGGCCCTATCGCGCCGTGCCCTGCACGCCGCTCGACGGCGCCGGGGTGAAGGTGCCGGTGGACGACGATCGGCTGGATGTCGCCATCGTACCCGGCCTCTCGCAAACCGCACCCCATGCGGATGTCATGCGCGGGGAAGAGACGCAGATCGCGGGCCTCCTGGCCCGGTTCCCGGACTTCGACGGCTGCGCCTGCCTGCCCGGCACCCATACCAAATGGGTTCATCTCAGCGCCGGGGAAGTGGTCAGCTTCCAGACCGTCATGACCGGCGAAACCTTTCAACTCTATGCCAAAAGTTCCGTTCTGCGCCATTCGCTCGGCGGCGACGGATGGGACGATGACGCCTTCGACACCGCCCTGTCCGAGGCGCTGTCCCGGCCCGAACGGATGGTCGCCCGCCTCTTCGGGCTGCGCGCCGCCGACCTTCTGCAGGGGCAGGAGTCCGGGGCCGCGCGCGCGACGCTGTCGGGCCTGCTGATCGGTGCGGAACTCGCCGCGACCAGGCCTTGGTGGCTGGGCCGGGATGTGGTCATCTGCGGCAGCGACCGGACGATGCCGGTCTACGACCGTGCCCTGCGCGCCCAGGGCGTGACGACCCGAACCCTCCCGGCCGCCGAGTCGACCCTCGCCGGCCTCGCCAGTCTGGTAACGCCATGAGCCGACCGCTGATCGCCATCCTCCGCGGCATCGAACCGGATCAGGCCGTCCCCGCCTGCGCCGCGCTGATCGAGGCGGGGATCACCGTGATCGAGGTGCCGCTGAACTCCCCCGACCCGTTGCGCTCCATCGCCGCGATGGCCAGCGCGCACGGGGCCGACGCCCTGATCGGCGCGGGCACCGTGCTGACGCCCGAGCAGGTCGACGCCGTGGCCGAGGCCGGCGGGCGCCTCATTGTCTCGCCCGATTGCAACTCGGACGTCATCTCCCGCACGGTCGAACACGGCCTGCAATCCTGGCCCGGTATCTTCACCCCGACCGAGGCCTTCGCCGCGATCCGCGCGGGCGCGACCGGGTTGAAACTCTTCCCCGGTTCCATGGCCGGCCCGTCCGGCCTGAAGGCGATGAAGGCCGTCCTGCCGCCGGAGATCCCGGTCTATGCCGTGGGCGGCGCCGGGGCCGGGAACTTCGCCGAATGGATCGCGGCCGGGGCGGACGGCTTCGGGCTGGGCACGGCGCTCTATACGCCCGGCCTGTCCGCCGCCGACATTGCCGACCGCGCCCGAACCATCGTCGCCGCATGGGACGCGCTGGGATGACCCCACGGGTCTACGACGACCGCCGCTGCCGCTTGGGCGAAGGCGCGCTCTGGCACCCCGAGCGCCAGCAGCTCTTCTGGTTCGACATCACCGCGCGCAAGCTCCTGACGCGCAGCGCCGCGGGACCGCAGGAATGGGAGTGGGACGAACCGGTCTCCGCCGCCGGATGGATCGACCGCGAAACGCTGATGGTCGTCTCCGCCAGCGGGTTCTGGCGGTTCGCCATTGCCGACGGGTCGCGCGACCTGCTCGCCCCGCTGGAGGCGGACGACCCGCTCACGCGCTCCAACGACGGCCGAGCGGACCCCGTCGGCGGCTTCTGGGTCGGCACGATGGGGCTGGACGCGGACCCCGAGGCAGGCGCCGTCTATCGCTATTTCCGCGGCGAGGTGCGCAAGCTTTTCGAGGGGGTGACGATCCCGAACTCCATCTGCTTTTCGCCGGACCGGGACTTCGCCTACTTCACCGACACGGCCGTGGGCGTGCTCTGGCGCCAGCGCCTCGACCGGGCCGGCTGGCCGTCGGGACGGCCGGAGGCGCTGGTCGATTTCGGCCCCGTGGGCCTCGCCCCGGACGGCGCCGTGTGCGATGCGCAGGGCAATATCTGGATCGCACAATGGGGCGCGTGGCGCGTCGCGTGCCACGCGCCCGACGGGCAGTTCCGTCAGGCGCTCCAGGTCTCGGCTGCGCATACCACCTGCCCGGCCTTCGGTGGACCGGACCTGCGGCACATGTTCGTCACCTCGGCCACGCAAGGCCTGCCTGACGGCGCGCTGGACCACCAGCCCGGCGGCGGCCTGACCTGGGTCGCCGAGATGCCCGTGCGCGGCCAGCGCGAGCATCGCGTCGTCCCCTGACCCCTTTCGGGAGCCATCCATGAAACGCACGCTGGGCGTCTGCTACTATCCCGAACACTGGCCCGAGGATCGCTGGGCCACGGACGCCACCATGATGGCAGAGGCGGGCCTGACCTGGGTCCGTATCGGCGAATTCGCCTGGTCCCGGCTGGAACCCGCGCCGGGCGAATTGCGCTTCGACTGGCTGGCGCGGGCCATCGACACGCTACGCGGGGCCGGGCTGAAAATCGTGCTGGGCACCCCCTCGGCCACGCCGCCGCACTGGATGCTCGACCGCCACCCCGACATGCTGGCCGTGGATGCCGAGGGAAGGCCCCGCAAGTTCGGGTCACGCCGGCATTACTGCTTCAGCCACGTCCCCTACCGCGACGAAGCCGCGCGCATGGCCCGCCTTCTGGCCGAGCGGTTCCCGGACGTGGATGCCTGGCAGACAGACAACGAGTACGGCTGCCACGATACGATCCTGAGCTGGTCCGACGCCGCCCGCGACGCCTTTCGCGACTGGCTGCGCGAGCGGTATTCGAAGGCCGGCGCCAACGACCCGATCGGCGCGCTGAACGCCCATTGGGGTAACGTCTTCTGGTCGATGGACTATGCGGATTTCGACCAGATCGACCTGCCCAACCTGACCGTGACGGAACCGAATCCGGCACATCTGATGGCCTTCCGCCGCTTCAGCAGCGATCAGGTGGCCCGTTGGAACGCCGCCCAGGTCGAAGCGATCCGCGTCCATTCGGATGCCCCGATCAGCCACAACTACATGGGTCGGATAACGGAATTCGACCATTACGATCTGGGCCGCCAGATGGAGATCGCGACCTGGGACAGCTATCCGCTGGGCTTCCTGCTGGACCGGGTGCCGGACGGCGACGCGCAGGCCTATCTGCGGCAAGGCGATCCAGACTTCCAGGCGTTCCACCACGACCTCTATCGTGCCGTGGCCGCACAGGCTCCCGGCGACGCCCCACCCCGCTGGTGGGTGATGGAACAGCAGCCCGGACCCGTGAACTGGGCGCCCCACAATCCCGCGCCGCTGCCGGGCATGGTCCGCCTCTGGACATGGGAGGCATTCGCCCACGGGGCCGAAGCGGTCTGCTATTTCCGGTGGCGCCAGGCGCCCTTCGCGCAGGAGAGCCACCATGCGGGCCTTCTGCGCCCCGATGCCGAACCTGCGCCGGGATTGGCCGAGGCGCGCGCCGTCGCCGCCGAACTGGCCGACGCTCCGGACGTGGCATCCGCGCAGGCTCCGGTCGCGCTGGTCTTCGACTACGCCTCGCAATGGGCATGGGAGGTGCAGCCGCAGGGCAAGGGGTTCGACCATTTCGCGCTGGCCTTCCACCTCTACCGGGCCTTGCGTTCGCTGGGATTGGGTGTCGACATCCTGCCGCCCGACGCGCCATCGCTCGATGGCTACGCGCTGACGCTGATCCCGTCCCTGATGACGCTGGGATCCGCCCTGCGCGGCGCCATTGAAGAGGCGCCCGGGATCGTCCTGACCGGTCCGCGCACCGACCTGCGCGGTCCCGATCTGGCGATGCACGTCCCGCTCGGGCCGCATCTGCCCGGCCTCGACGTGACTGCCACGCTGGTCGAGACGCTGCCGCCTCACGCGCCGCGCGCGCTGCGGCGAGGCGGCGCGCTGACGCTGTGGCTGGAGCATCTGGAGACGGATGCCGCCATCGTCGAGCACACGACCGACGGCCTGCCTGCGCTGGTCCGGTCGGGCAACCGTGCTCATCTGGCGGGATGGCCAGACATGGAAGCGGCGCGCCGCATCCTGCGCGACCTCGCCACCGAGGCGGGGCTCGATCCCATCGACATGCCAGAGGGCGTGCGCCGGCGCGGAACGGCCACCGAGACGTTCCTGTTCAACTACGCCGCCGAGGACCGCGAGTTCGCCGGCCACAGACTTCCCCCGGCGGGCGTATTACGGCTGCCGGACGCCTGACCGGCGCCATGCGGGCCTAGCGGCAGAAGCTGCCCGAGCGGTAGCGTGCCGTATCGAAGTGAAAATGATCCCGGTGGTAGCGATCCGAATTCGGGCCGAGGACCGTTCCGAACGGCCCGCAGGCCGCCCGCCAGAGCGCTGCGAGAATGCGGCCTTCGGCCCCCTGCCCCCAATCCCGCAGGACGCTGAGCGTCTCTCCATTGGCGAGACGGATGCCCGAGATGTCGATCGCGCGGCCCTTGGCGTGCTCGCTCAGACGGCCGCCCGAGCGGTTGTTGCGGTTCCGGCAGGCATAGCCGGCGGCGACCTCGATCCGCGTCGCCCCCCCGCCGCGCCCGCCGACCGTGGGGATGAGACCCGTCCTCACCCAGGTTTCCAGCGCCCGCGCAGTGCCGCAATCCATCCGGGCCGGGCGGCTGAGCCCAACGCCCGCGACCGACCGGACGCGCACCGCCTCTTGGATACCGCAGGCGCCGGGACCGGGCACGGGGTCGATCCGCTCGCCCGCGATGGCGGCGCTGCCGCAGAGGCCGCCGCCCTGCTGGCGGTTGGCGCGGCGCGCGGCGGCAAGGCGGATGGCGGGGCGGATCTGCGGCCGGTCGGATTGCAGCGGCAGCCCTTGCAGGTCGATCCGCGGCACCGGGTCCGAGAGCATCGCGAACATCGCGCGCGCCTCGCGCACATCCTCGGGCACCCGCCCCACCGGCCGGACCGAGGTCGCGACCGCAGGCTGTGCCGCCGGGCGCGCCGGAGCCTGCGAGAGCACTTCGACCAACCCGGCAGGCCGCGCCTTCGGAGCCGGGGTCGCAAGCGCCGGATCCGGCGTGGCCAAGCGGATCGGGGCGACCGTCCCGCGCGAGGAGGGAACGGTCCGCAGAACCTCCGCCCCGATCTCGGCCGCGTCGATGGCTTTACGCAGGGTCTCGGCCAGATCGGCGGGGTCGCGCAATCCCCTGTCGGGGCGCGGTGTCGGAACGGATGACGGCGCCGAGGCGGCGCGCTCGGGCCGCGGCAGGGGCCGCAGAGCGGGCTCGATGAGTTCGATCGCCGGACGCGGCACCGGCCGCGGAGACGCGAAGGCCGGCAGCGCGACCGCGATCGCCAGAAGTGTCGCGATCCCCTTCATCCGGCCGTGCCCTTCCGCAGCACCGCGCGCCCGAAATCGGGTACATCCACGTCCTGCCCGGCATCCAGGATGCCGCGCCGGATCGCGCGCGTGCGGGTGAAGTAATCCTCGAGCATCTTCCCGTCTCCCGTGCGGATGGCGCGCTGGAGCGCGAACAGCTCTTCGGTGAATCGTCCCAGGATCTCGAGCGTCGCGTCCTTGTTATTCAAGAACACGTCGCGCCACATGACCGGATCGGAGGCGGCGATGCGCGTGAAGTCGCGGAAGCCCGCCGCCGAATACTTGATGACCTCGCTGTCGGTCACGCGCCGCAGATCGTCGGCCACGCCGACCATCGTGTAGGCGATCAGGTGAGGCGCATGGCTGGTCACGGCCAGCACCAGATCGTGGTGATCCGGCTCCATCACATCGACATGGGAGCCCAGCGCGTTCCAGAGCCGCGCCAGCCGCTCCACCTCCGGCCCGTCGGACAGGGGCGTCAGCAGGCACCAGCGACCTTCGAAAAGTTCCGGAAAGCCAGATTCGGGGCCGGAATGCTCGGTTCCCGCGATGGGGTGGGCGGGGACGAAATGGACGCCGTCCGGCAGATGCGGACCGACCGCCGTGATGACGTCGCGCTTGACCGAGCCGACATCGCTGACCGTCGCACCCGATGCGAGATGCGGCGCGATCTCGCGGGCGACCGCATCCATCGCACCGACGGGCACGCAGAGCACGACGAGATCGGCGCCCTCGACCGCCTCCGCCGCGGTGTCGCAGACCCGATCGACCAGCCCGCGTTGCAGCGCGACTTCGCGGGTGCGGGCGGTCCGGGCATGGCCCACCACTTCCCCGGCGAGGCCGTCGGCGCGCATCCGCAGGCCCATCGATCCCGCGATCAGCCCCAGCCCGATCAGCGCGACGCGGTCGTAGATCACTGCGCCCATGCGGCGACGCCTTCCAGGACCCGATCCACGCCGTCCGCGTCACCGACCGTGATGCGCAGGGCTTCGGGAAACCCGTAGCTCGCGACGTGACGCACGATGACGCCGTGTTCCTTGAGGATGGCGTCGCAGGCCAGCGCGGCCTCTTCATGGGCGAACCGCGCCAGCACGAAGTTCGCCGCGCTGTCGTCGACGGCCAGTCCAAGTTCGCGCAGCCCCGCCGCGAGTCGGGCGCGCTGCTCCCGGTTCACGTCCCGACACCGCGTGACGAACTCGCGGTCCCGCATCGCCGCCTCGGCCGCGGCCAGCGCCACGTTGGACAGGTTGAACGGCCCCCGGATCCGGTTGAGCACGTCGATCACTTCTCGCGGGCCATAGCCCCAGCCGACACGCATTCCGCCCAGCCCGTACATCTTGGAGAAGGTGCGTGTAGCGAACACGTTTTCGCGCGTTTGCGCCAGCGCCAGCCCGCCGTCGAAATCGTCCGCGTATTCGGCATAGGCCCCGTCCAGGACCAGCAGGCAGCCATCGGGCAAGCCGTCGGCGAGCCGCGTCACCTCCTGCCCGTTCAGGATCGTCCCGGTCGGATTGGCGGGATTGGCCAGGTAGACCAGGCGCGTGCGGTCGGTGACCGCGGCCAGCATGGCGGCCACATCGACGCGGCGGTCGTGTTCGGGCGCGGGGACAGGGGTGCCGCCGGCCCCGCGTGTGACGATCGGATAGATCAGGAAGCCGTGCTCGGGATAGACGACCTCGTCTCCCGGCCCGACATAGGCCTGTGCCAGCAGATGCAGGATCTCGTCCGAGCCGACGCCGCAGATGATCCGGTCCGGGTCGAGGTCATGCACCTCGGCGATCGCCGCGCGCAATCCGGCATGGTCGGTGGCCGGGTAGAGCTGCATGTCGCCGACCGCCTCGCGCGCGGCGGCCTGCGCCGCCTCCGGCGCACCGAACGGGTTCTCGTTCGACGACAGCTTCAATACGTCGTCACGCCCCGCGATCTTCGACGCGCCGCCCTGATAGAGCGGGATGTCCATTATGCCGGGCTGCGGCCGGGGCGCGGCTGTCATGGCGGTTACTCCTTCAAATCCGCGCCTGTCTAGCCGTCTCCCGCGGGCGAGGAAAGCGCCACGCCCTTCTCTCATCCTGCTGCAAATATCCTGGGGGTGTGGGGGTGAAACCCCCACCGGATCGGACGGCGCAAGCCGTCCGATCCCTCAGAGAAAGCTCTGCGGGTCGATATCGACGCTCAGACGGGTCGAGCGGGGCACGTCGACCTGCCCGATCCACCGCGCCAAAGCGCCCTGGATCGGCGCCTGCCGCGGCGCCTTGACCAGCAGCCGCACGCGGTGCCGGCCCCGGATGCGCGCAATCGGCGCCGGGGCGGGCCCCCAGACCTCGGCTCCGACCTCCTCCAGCACCTGTGCGCGGCGGGCCAGCGCATTGCCCAGATCGAAGGCGACCGACGCCTCGGGATCGGAGATCACGATCCCCGCCATCCGCCCGTAGGGCGGCACACCGGCGGCACGCCGCTCGGCGGCCTCGGCGGCCCAGAACCCCTCCTCGTCGCCGGACAGGATCGCGCGGATGACCGGATGCTCCGGCTGATAGGTCTGCAGCAATGCCTCGCCCGGCCGGTCGGCCCGTCCCGCCCGGCCCGATACCTGGCGCATCAACTGGAACGTCCGCTCGGCGGCGCGCAGGTCGCCGCCCTGAAGCCCCAGATCCGCGTCGATCACACCGACCAGCGTCAGCAGCGGGAAGTTGTGGCCCTTGGCCACCAATTGCGTCCCGATCACGATATCGGCGCCGCCGGCCGCGATCTCCTCGACGGCGGCCTTCAACGCGCGGGCGCTGCCGAACAGGTCCGACGAAAGGACGGCGGCACGGGCATCGGGGAAAAGCTCGGCCACCTCTTCCGCCATGCGTTCGACGCCTGGCCCGACGGGCGCCATCTTGCCCTCGATCCCGCAGGACGGACAGGTCTCGGGCATCGGGCGGGTCTCACCGCATTGATGGCACATGAGCCGCTTCAGGAAGCGGTGCTCGACCATGCGCGCGTCGCATTGGTGGCAGGCGACCTGCTGCCCGCAGGCCCGGCACAGCGTCACCGGGGCGTAGCCGCGCCGGTTGAGGAAGACAAGCGATTGCTCGCCCGCTTCGAGCCGGCGCGCGATGGCGCCGCGCAGGGTGGGTGAGATCCACCGTCCCGCCGGGACCGTCTCGGCCCGCATGTCGATGGCGCGAAGCACGGGCATCGCCCGCTCGCCGAACCGCGAGGTCAGATCGAGACGGTCGTATTTGCCGGCCTCGACATTGGCCCAGCTTTCCAGCGACGGCGTGGCCGAGGCGAGGACGACGCGCGCGCCCTCCTCTGCGGCGCGCAGAACGGCCATGTCGCGCGCAGAATAGAGCACGCCATCCTCCTGCTTGTAGGAGGTATCGTGTTCCTCATCGACGACGATCAGGCCGAGGCGCGGATAGGGCAGGAACAGCGAAGAGCGCGCGCCCACGACAAGCTTCGCCTGTCCTTCGGCCACCATCCGCCAGCAGCGGCGGCGTTCGGCCTGGGTGACGCCGGAATGCCATTCGGCCGGTGTGGCCCCGAAGCGCGCTTCGACCCGTTTCAGGAATTCGCTCGTCAGCGCGATCTCGGGCAGCAGGACCAGCGCCTGACGCCCCTCAGAGAGGCATTCGGCCACCGCCTCGAGATAGACCTCGGTCTTGCCCGATCCGGTCACGCCCTTCAGCAGCGTCGTCCCGTAGCCTCCGGTGCGAAGATGGTCGCGCAGGAGATCCGCCGCCGCCTGCTGGTCGGGGGCGAGCGGCTTGCCCGGCCGTGCGGGATCCAGCACCGGATAGGGCGCGTCACGGGGCGCCTCCACCTCGGCCACCGCCCCGGACGGGAGCAGGCCCTTGACGACGCCGGTCGACACTCCGGCGAGATCGGCCAGCTCGGACAGGGCGAACAGGTCTCCGCGCCGCTCTTCCAGCAGGGCGAGCACCTTCGTCCGCGCGTCGGTGACCCGATCCGGCTCTCCGTCGCCGAGGGTATAGAGCCGGCGCTTGCCGGGCTTTTCTCCGGGGCCGGGCACGCGCATCGCCAGCCGCAGCATCGAGACGAGCGGCGTCAAAGTGTAGGCGGCGGCCCGTTCCAGAAAGGCGCGCATCCCGGGCGTCATCGGCGGGACGTCGAGAACGCCGAGCACCGGACGCAGTTTTTCGACCGGCCAATCCCCCTCCGCCTCGCCCCAGACGACGCCCATCACCTTCCGGGGCCCCAGCGGCACTTCGACGAAGGCACCCAGGACCACGCCGCCCTCTGGCGCGCGGTAATCGAGCGCGCCGTCCAGCGGTTGCGTGGTCAGCACGGCCAGAGGCTCTCCGGGGGCGAAGCGGCGCGGGGTCATGGATGCCATATCGCGTCTCGGGCAGGCCGGGGAAAGGGGCGTTCCGGCATCGCGCGGGCGAGAGGCCAGCCCCTCGCGCTCCCCGGGATATTTTCGGCAGGATGAGTCAGCGGGGTCGGGCATCGGAGCCAGTGGACGGAGGATCGGCAGCCTGTCGTCCGTGAGACTTTGCCGCCATGGTCCGACGATCCATCGACCACCGGAAAAACCGGACGGGCGAAGCAAGCACCTCGCCTCCGAGACCGGACGCCCCGATTGCGCGGCCCTTGGTCAGAACATCATGCAATCCGCGCCCGGCGGCAGAGGCTCCGCGCCTTCGGGTAGCGTCGCGGTATAGTCGAAGCTGACAATCCGCGCGCCGGTATCGAACGCGATGAAGAGCTGTCCCGATCCGGGGCGGATCGCGATACCTTCCGGATCGGTTCCGTATTCCCAGAGCGGCACAGAGGCGATCAACTCCCCGTCCGGCGTGAGCTCGTAGAGCGAATTCGTCCCTTCCTGGTCGTCCACGATCAGCATGTGGCCCGTCCGGGGATCCACCGCGATGCCTTGCGCCTCGATGAGCGGCGGGTCCAGCGTGGTCGTGTCGATACGGCGGAGCAGCGTCCCGTCGGGCGAGAACCAGCTCAACCGCTCTGGATCATCCTCGACGGTGACGATCGTGCCATCCGCCAGGACTGCGATCCCCTCGGTATCGGCCCAACCCCCATCCAAAGAGAACGGCGCCCCCAGCGCCACACCGTCCTTGGAGACGCGCTGCATCCCGCCATAGCCGTCGCCCAGCAGCAGGTCGTCGCCTTCCAGCGCGATCGCCTTGACGCGGCTGAGGTCGCTGGTGATGCGGCGAAGCTCCTCTCCGGCGAGGGTCTTGAGCGCGACGTCCGGCCCCTCGTTCGCGATCCAGAGGCCGCAGAAGGTGGGGTCGTAATCCAGGCTCGCAGGGCGGTTCAGGTCGTAGCTGCCGGTCTGGACCAGTTCCAGCGCGGGCACGGATCCGGCCGAAAGCGACAGCGCGACGGCAAGGCGCAGGGCTGTCATGGCGTCTCTCCCCCGGTTGCGTCCGGGAAATGATTTGGCCCGAGGGAACGCCGCGTCAACGCACGCGCCATTGAAGCCGGGCGGCGCGCGGCTAGCTGGCCTGCCATGGAAATCCGCACGCGCACCGCTCTCGTCACCGGCGCAGCCGGGCTGATCGGTCGGGGTCTGGTCACGCATCTTCTCGGGCGGGGCTGGCGTGTCGCGGCGCTGGACGAGGCGCCGGATGTCGATGGGCCGGGCGCCCCGGCGGGCGGCGATCTCTTGCGGCTCGTGGCCGATGTCTCGGACGAGGCGGCGGTGCGCCGTTCCGCGCGCGAGGTGGCGGACTGGGCCGGACGTCTGGATCTGCTGGTGAACAATGCGGGGCTCGCCGGGGCCGCGTCCGGGCCGGTGGAGCACCTGTCGCTGGAGGACTGGAACCGGCGTCTTGCCGTGAACCTGACGGGGCCGCTCCTGATGGCGAAGCATTTCGCCCCGCTCCTGCGCGAGGCTCGGGGGGCGATCGTCAACATCACCTCGACCCGCGCCCACATGTCCGAACCCGATTGCGAAAGCTATGCCGCCTCGAAGGGCGGGCTGACGGCGCTGACCCATGCGCTCGCGATCAGCCTCGGCCCCGAGATCCGGGTGAACGCGGTCGCGCCCGGCTGGATCACCGAAGACGACCTGCGCGGGATTGACCACGCCCAGCACCCTGCGGGGCGCGCGGGACGGCCGGAGGATGTCGCCGAAACCGCCACCTGGCTGGCCGATGCGGGCTTCGTCACCGGGCAGGTCGTCATCGTGGACGGAGGAATGACGAGGAAGATGATCTATGCCGAATGAAGCGCGCCGCGCTCTCGTGATCGGGGCCTCGGGCGGGATCGGGGCGGCGTTGGCCGATGCCCTGTCCAGGGACCACGAGGTGACGCGGATGTCCCGATCCGCCGACGGGCTGGACGTGGCCGACCCCGAAAGCGTCGCCCGCGGGTTGGGGGCCGTAGAGGGCCCCTTCGATACGGTCTTCGTGGCCACCGGTATCCTGGCGCCCGAAGGGGCCTCGCCGGAAAAGGCGCTGGACCAGATCGACGCCGACGCCATGGCGCGGACCTTCGCGGTCAATGCCATCGGCCCGGCCATCGTCCTGCGCCACCTCGTCCCGCTTCTGGCCGAGGGCGCGCGGGTCGGGGTTCTGACGGCGCGGGTGGGCAGCATCGGCGACAACCGAATGGGGGGCTGGTACTCTTACCGGGCGTCGAAAGCCGCGGCGAACCAGATCGTCCATGGCGCCGCCATCGAGATCGGACGCAAGGACAAGGCCGCCGTGATCGTCGCGCTTCATCCCGGCACGGTCGAGACGACCTTCACCGAGGGCTACAAGGCCAAGAAGGTCACCGCAGAGAAGGCGGCGGACAACCTGATCGGGGTTCTCTCCGGTCTCTCCCCCGATCAGTCGGGCGGGTTCTTCGACTACGCCGCCAAGGCGATCGAATGGTGAAGCGTCTCATCCTGGTTCTGGGCGATCAGCTCTCGGACGATCTGAGCGCGCTGCGCGAGGGCGACAAGGAGACGGATATCGTCGTCATGGCCGAGGTCCGGTCGGAGACGGATTACGTCGCCCATCATCCCAAGAAGATCGCATTCCTGTTCGCCGCGATGCGCAAGCATGCAGAGCGGTTGCGCGCGGATGGGTGGGATGTCCGCTATTCCCGCCTCGACGATACCGAGAACACCCAGTCGATCCCCGGTGAATTGATCCGCTACGCCGACGAGACAGGGGCCGAGGAAGTCCTCGCGACCGAGCCGGGCGAGTTCCGCCTGATCGACGCGTTGGAGGAATGCCCCATCCCCGTCCACCTGTTCCCCGACGATCGCTTCCTGTGCTCCCACGCCGAGTTCGAGGCCTGGGCCGAGGGCCGCAAGGAATTGCGGATGGAGTGGTTCTACCGCGAGATGCGCCGCAAGACCGGCCTTCTGATGGAGGGGGACAAGCCGGCGGGCGGCAAGTGGAACTACGACGCCGAAAACCGCAAGCCGCCGAAAGAGGGTCTGGATCCGTCAGGTCCGATGAAGTTCACGCCGGATAAGACCGTCCAGGAGGTGCTGGACCTCGTCGCGGCCCAGTTCGGCAACCGCTACGGCAGCCTCGACGATTTCTGGTTCGCGACCGAGCCTGGGCAGGCCCGCCGGGCGCTGGCTCATTTCATCAGGCGCAGCCTGCCCACCTTCGGCGACTTCCAGGACGCGATGGTCACGGGCGAGCCCTACATGTTCCATGCGCTTCTCTCGCCTTACATCAACGCCGGGCTTCTGGGTTGGCGCGAGGTCTGCGAGGCCGCAGTGCAGGCCTATGAGGATGGCGACGCGCCGCTGAACGCGGTCGAAGGCTTCGTCCGGCAGATCATCGGCTGGCGCGAATACATCCGGGGCATCTACTTCCTGGAAGGGCCAGACTATCCCCAGCGCAACGGCCTCGGCCACGACCGCGACCTGCCCGAATTCTACTGGACCGGCGACACCGACATGCATTGCCTGAAGGAATGCGTGACGGCCACGATGGACAACGCCTACGCCCATCACATCCAGCGGCTGATGGTGACGGGCAATTTCGCGCTGCTGGCCGGGCTCGACCCTCAGCAGGTCAGCGAGTGGTATCTGATCGTCTATGCCGACGCCTACGAATGGGTCGAGGCGCCCAACGTCGTCGGCATGTCGCAATTCGCCGATGGCGGGGTGGTGGCCTCCAAACCCTACGTGTCGGGGGGCAATTACATCAACAGGATGTCGGATTACTGCAAGCATTGCAGCTATTCCGTCTCGACCAAGACCGGAGAGGGGGCGTGCCCGTTCAACCTGCTCTACTGGCATTTCCTGAACCGCCATCGCGAGCGGTTCGAGAACAATCCCCGCATGGCGCAGATGTATCGAAGCTGGGACCGCATGGATGAAGGCCGCCGCGAGACCGTGATCACCGAAGGCGATGCGTTCCTGCAGCGGTTATCGGCGGGAAATCGCGTATAATTGAAAACAGTCCGGGCTGTGGGCGCCGATTTTCCGCCCCGGCGCCCCAATTCCGCCGTCTGCGTCCGGCATTTCCCTTCCTTGAGTATTACCCGAGCGTAAAGGGATCGGGCCCGATGCAGATCGACCGGCTATTGTTGAAGACCGCAACCCGGCTTGCGCCGCGCCTCATGCGGATGGCGTCGCGCGGCGGGCAGACACCCGCGACGGAGCCCGCGAAGGCCGTGGCCAGCGCCCCGGAGGAGTCGCTGCGCGGTTCCGGGTCCTGGGCCAACGAATGGGCCGGGGCACGGGCCGCGATCGCGCGCGCGGCGGCTGCCGGGCCGATCCCGAAGCGGAACGCGGCGCCTCCGCCGCCCGAGAACATCATCCGCCCCCGCCCGCTGATGTCCGCACGCGAGATCAAGCTGCACAACTGGATTGCCGACAAGCTGGAGGTTTCGTGCCCCGACTGCTCGCTCCATGCGGGCGTCGCGCTGGAATCGTTCCTCGTCTCGGAGCAGCCCGATGCGCTGGACGGCCTCGTCGCCGACATGCTCATCGCGGATGACAGAGGCACGCCACTGGTGACGCTGATCCGGGACAGGAAGGTGGATAACGACCGCCAGGTCCGTCTGCTCGACGCGCTGATCGATGCGGAACTTCCGGTGATCGACCTGCCCGACAAGCTGTCGCTGTCGAAGCTCTGGGCGCAGATCGAACAGCACCTGCCGGGCGAAGCAGCGGTAACGCAGCACTGAGTCCCGGTCGGACCATCAGGCAGAGGCCTCGTCGCGGTCGGTCGGGCCGGGCCGCCGCCTTCCAGAGGCGCGATCAGGCTGCACGATCCGACAGGCGCCCAGCCTGGACGAGGAGGGCACTCGCCGTGCCGGTCCAGCGAAGAAGGCGGGCACAGGCCTGAGACAGTCACACTCCGCGGGTCACGACAGCAGGCCCGAGGGCACCTGCCCGCACGCGCCGCTACCCGCGGCCCCCATTCACGCACGGCCGCGCCCGAGGACGTTACGGCCGTCGGATCAATCCGTGGCGACAGCGCCCCCTGCCGCCTCGTCCTCTGCCTGCGCCGTCGCCTCGTCGGCCTCGGCGGATGTCGGCTGGATCTGCGACTCGACCGTGTCGAGCGGCCGTGCCTCTGCGAAGTCGCCGGATTCCCAGCGGCCCGTCTCGACCTGACCGGTCGCATACCGCATCGTCCCCGGCCCCTGACGCTGCCCGTTGACGAACTCTCCCTCGTAGACGTCGCCATTGGCATAGGTCGCGGTCCCGGCCCCGTGGATGACGCCGGCGCGCCACCCTCCGGCATAGGAGAACCCGTCCGGCTTGGCGATACGGCCTTCGCCCTCGCGTTGGCCGTCCACGAAAGTGCCTTCGTAGATCGTCCCGTCGGCATAGGTGGCGCGGCCGTCGCCATGACGCTCCCCGTCGCGCCACTCGCCCTCGTAGCGGTAGCCGTCGGGGAAGGTCATTACACCTTCACCGTGGTTGCGCCCATCCTGAAAGCCGCCTTCGTAGGTCATGCCGTTGGCATAGACCGCGCGACCCTCGCCATGGATCGTGCCGTCCCGCCAACCGCCCTCGTAGACCGTCCCGTCCGCGTACTCGATCCGCCCCTCGCCATCGGCCAGATCGTCCTTGAAGCTGCCTTCGTAGACGGACCCGTCCGGATAGCGGACGCGGCCCTGGCCCTCGATCAGTCCCGCGGACCATTCGCCCACGTATTCGTAGCCGTCGGGCCGCGTGAAGGTCCCATGGCCATGGCGGAGATCGGCAACGAAGCTGCCTTCGTAGCGGTCGCCATTGGCGTAGGTGACGATGCCGTTCCCTTCCCTTCGCCCATCGACCAGCGTTCCGACATAGGCATCCCCGCCGGGCTGGATCAGCGTGCCCGTCCCGGTGATCGCCCCGTCCGTCCACTGCCCGTCATAGGTCAGGCCGTCCGGGCTGCGAAAGATCCCCTCGCCGTGACGCAGGTTGCCCTGCATGCCACCCTCGTAGGTCGACCCGTCCGGGTAGGTGATCCGACCCTCTCCCTCTTTCAAACCGTCGATCCAGCCGCCCTCGTAACGGTAGCCGCTGGGCATCTCCATGACGCCCTGTCCGTGGTGGACCGCGTTCACGAACTCTCCGCGGTAGCGCGTGCCGTTGGCGTATTGCGCGGCGCCATCGCCGTCGATCCGACCGTCGACCCAACTGCCGGTATAGGTCCCCCCATCGGCGAAGGTGATCGTGCCGACGCCGTGGGGCTTGCCGTTCTCGAAGCTGCCTTCGTAGATCGACCCGTCCGCAAAGCGCGCGCGGCCCTGCCCCCGGATCTCTCCGTCGACGAACTCGCCGGTATATTGATACCCCGATGGCAGCGTGTACGTGCCCGTGCCGTGTTGCAGCCCGTTGCGGAAGGTGCCTTCGTAGACACCCCCGCCCTCGTATTCCTTGGTTATGATCTCCTGGGCCTGAGCGGTGCCTGCCGCCAGGATGATCCCCAGGATTGCCGCGCGGATCATGCGCTGCCCCCTGCTCCATTCCCTCGGGGCGGAAGCTAGGCCACGCGGCCTTTGGGCGCAACGGTGCGCAAGCGTCGCACCTTCCCCCCGGCGCGTCGCCGCGCTACGTGCCGCCCATGAGCCGCCGTTTTCGCCTGTTTCTCGCCCAGATGAACCCCGTGATGGGCGACATCGAAGGCAATGCCGCCCAGATCCGCGACCTGTGGGAGGCCGGGCGGGAGGCCGGGGCCGACATGGTCGCCGTGCCCGAGATGGCGCTGACGGGCTATCAGCCGCAGGATCTGGTCCGCAAGCCGGCCTTCGTGGCCCACGCCACCGCGGCATTGGACCGGCTGGTTGAGGGTCTGGACGAGGGACCGGCGCTCGGGGTGGGGCTGCCGGTCTGGCCGCCGGGCTGCGAGAAGCCCTTCAACGCCTACATCGTGGCGCAGAACGGACGCGTTCTGGCAGAGAACCTCAAGCACCACCTGCCGAACTACAAGGTCTTCGACGAGAAGCGCTACTTCGAGGCGGGACCGATCTCGGGTCCCTACTCGGTCAACGGCGTCCGGATCGGGACACCGATCTGCGAGGATGCCTGGTACGAGGACGTCCCGGAGACGCAGGCCGAAACCGGGGCCGAGATCCTGGTGGTGCCGAACGGCTCTCCTTATTTTCGCGGCAAGCAGGACGTGCGCTACAACGTGGTCGTCGCCCGCGTGGTCGAGACCGGATTGCCGCTGGCCTATCTCAATCTCGTGGGCGGTCAGGACGACCAGATCTTCGACGGGGCCTCCTTCGTCATCAATCCCGGCGGCGCGTTGGCCTGCCATCTGCCCAGCTTCGAGACCGCCACCGAGATGGTCGAGTTCGAGGAACGCCAAGACGGCTGGCGCGCCCGTCCCGGCCGGAAGGCGCCGCAGCCCGAGGACCACGCCGCCGACTATCAGGCGATGGTGCTCGGGACGCGCGACTACATGCACAAGGCCGGCTTCGAGCGCGCGCTTCTGGGTCTGTCCGGTGGCATCGACAGCGCCATCGTGGCCGCCATCGCCACCGATGCGCTGGGGCCGGAGAACGTGCATTGCGTGATGCTGCCCTCCGAATACACGTCCCCGACCTCGCTGGAGGACGCGGCGGCTGTCGCACACAACCTGGGCTGCCATCTGGACGAAGTGCCGATCAGCGGCCCCCGCGCCGCCGTGACCGATGCGTTGGCGCATCTCTTCGCCGGAAGCGAGCCCGACATCACCGAGGAGAACATCCAGTCGCGCCTGCGCGGCCTCCTCCTGATGGCGATCTCCAACAAGTTCGGTGCGATGCTGCTGACGACCGGCAACAAGTCCGAAGTCGCCGTCGGATACGCGACGATCTATGGCGACATGTCGGGCGGCTACAATCCGGTGAAGGATCTCTACAAGACCCGTCTCTTCGAGACCTGCCGCTGGCGCAATGCCAACCATGTGGACTGGTTCAAGGGCCCTGCGGGCGAGGTCATCCCCCCCCGCGTGATCGACAAGCCGCCGACCGCCGAATTGCGGGAGGATCAGAAGGACGAGGACAGCCTGCCCCCCTACCCCGTTCTCGACGATATCCTGGAGCGGTTGATCGACCACGAGCAATCCGTGGCCGAGGTCGTCGCGGCAGGGCACGACCGCGAGACGGTCAAGCAGGTCGAACGGCTGATCTACCTGTCCGAGTACAAGCGCTTCCAGTCGGCACCGGGCGCGCGCCTGTCGCAGCGCGCCTTCTGGCTCGACCGCCGCTATCCGATCGTGAACCGCTGGCGCGACCCGTCCTGAGGTCGACGCATCCGCCGGGGCATCGAGCCCCTGTGGATGCGGCGAGAGGCTCTGCCTCTCGCGCTCTCCGGGATATTTGGAAAGCGAAGAAGGGGGGCGGGGGGTGCCCGGGGGGGCCGCGCCGGGCGCGGTTTCGCGCGTCGCGTTCACCCGCAATTAACCGCTCGGGACGACAACCTCCCTGCGCGCAGGGGAGACACCTCCCCGGACAGACCGGAATGACGGGCCGCCCGGCCCTCCGGAGATGACGGTCCGCCCCGGCAAGGCGGACCCACGGGCAGACGGGGCGTGACAGGCCCCCGACCGTCGGTTCCCCGCGAACCCGGCGCCGATCCCGGATCGACCCACGGGCCGCGGCGCCCGCTCCGAGAGCACCGCCCGCTTCAGCCGCCGCTCCTTCCGGATCGCCCGGACCAGGCGCCCGCCCGCCGGAGATCCATCCGATGCGGGCCAGAGGCATGGCCGGGCCGCAGCGCCGAGACCGACCGAACGCCCCGGATCCGCGGGCGCCCCCGATGAGGCGCGGATCGCCCGCGGCCTTCTTCTCGGCCCAAATACTCCCGCCGGAGGCCTCCCGCCCCCGCATCAAGGACGGCCCGCGCAGACGGACGCCTGTCCCACCGCGCGCGACGCCGCCGCGGCGTCTGGGTCCCGGGCCCGGGACGTGGCCGGGTGGCGGATTCGGATTGGCGGCAGGAAACGGGTCGCCTATCCACGCCTCATGAGTATCTTCCACCTCGCTTTCAATGTCGAAGACCTCGACGGCGCGCGGCACTTCTATGGCGATCTGCTTGGCTGCCGGGAGGGTCGCTCGACCGACACCTGGGTCGATTTCGACTTTTTCGACCATCAGATCAGCCTGCATCTCGGTCCGCCCTTCGACCACGCCCCGACAGGAAAGGTCGGCGACCATCTGGTGCCGATACCCCATTTCGGCGTCCTTCTGGATCTCGCCGCCTGGCGTGCCCTGGCAGACCGGCTGGGGGCGGCGGGCACGGAATTCGTCATCGCGCCGACGATCCGCTTCGAGGGCGAGCCGGGCGAACAGGCGACGATGTTCCTGCTGGACCCGTTCGGCAACCCGATCGAGATCAAGGGGATGCGCGACCCTGCCGGATCGGCCTTCGCGACATGACGCTGGTCCTCTTCGCGGCGAATCGGGACAAATGGCGGGAATACGAGGCTTCGTTGAAAAATGCCCTTACCCAAGAGGGCGTGGTCGCCCAAATCCTTCATCTCGACGACGCGCCTCCGCCGGGCTCGGTGGACTGGATCGTCTATGCGCCGAACTCCACCCTCAAAGACTTCACTCCCTACACGGCGCTCAAGGGCGTGCTGAATCTCTGGGCGGGGGTCGAAGGGATCGAGGGCAACCGGACCCTGACCGCTCCGTTGACCCGCATGGTCGACGGCGATCTGACCCAAGGCATGGTCGAATGGGTGACCGGGCACGTCTTGCGGCACCATCTGGGCATGGACGCCCAGATCGCCAATCCCGAATGCCGCTGGGATCCGGTGCCGCCTCCTTTGGCCCGGGACAGGCCGGTGGCGATCCTGGGGCTCGGCGCGCTCGGCGGGGCGTGCGGGCGGGCGCTGTCGGCTCTCGGCTTTCCCGTCACGGGCTGGTCACGCAGCGAGAAGGCGATCCCCGGCATCCGCTCCGTGACCGGCGAAGACGGGCTGGCGGCTGCCCTTGCGGCGGCCGAGATCGTAGTGGTTCTGGTCCCGCATACCCGTTCGACCGAAGGGCTGATCGATGCCGCGCGGCTGGCGCAGATGCGGCGCGGCGCGGTGCTGCTGAACCCGGCGCGCGGGGCCGTGATCGACGATGACGCCCTGCTGGATGCGCTCGATCGCGGTCACCTCGCGCATGCGACGCTCGACACGTTCCGCACCGAACCCTTGCCCGAGGGCCATCGCTTCTGGACCCATCCCCGCATCACGGTGACGCCGCATATCGCGTCGGTCACGCGGCCCGCATCCGCCGCGTGCGTCATCGCGGCCAACATCGCGCGCGGCGAGCGGGGAGAGCCGCTGCTGCATCTGGTGGACCGCTCCGAGGCGCTGGGCTAAGCCGCGCCCATGCGCCTGACCGATCTCGCTGCCTCCCTGCCCGCCTCGGTTCCGTTCACCGGGCCCGAGACGCTGGAACGCCGCGCCGGGCGGCCGTTCGCGGCACGGCTGGGCGCAAACGAGAGCGGCTTCGGCCCGTCCCCGCGCGCGATCGCGGCGATGGAGGACGCGGCCCGCGATGCGTGGATGTACGGCGACCCCGAATACCACGACCTGCGCCATGCCCTCGCCATCCATCACGGTGTCCCGTTCGACAGCATCGTCGCCGGGGAGGGCATCGACGGGCTGCTGGGTTATCTCGTCCGCCTGCTGGTCGCGCCGGGCGATCCGGTCGTCACCTCGGCGGGCGCCTATCCGACCTTCGGCTATCACGTGACCGGCTTTGGCGGCGTCCTGCACCCCGTGTCCTATCGCGGCGATCACGAGGATCCGGACGCCCTGCTGGCGAAGGCGCGCGAGACCGGCGCCCGGCTGATCTACCTGGCCAATCCGGACAATCCGATGGGCAGCCATCACGATGCGGCCACCGTCACCGCGATGATCGAGGCGCTCCCCGAGGATGCGGTGCTCTGTCTGGACGAGGCGTATGCCGATCTCGCCCCCGCAGACGCCCTGCCTCGGCTGGACCCATCCGATCCGAGGGTGATCCGGATGCGGACCTTTTCGAAAGCCCATGGGCTGGCGGGTCTGCGGGTCGGTTATGCGATCGGACATCCCGACCTGATCGCCGCTTTCGACCGGGTTCGGAACCATTTCGGTCTGAACCGCATGGGCCAGGCGGCCGCGCTCGCCTCGCTGGCGGACGAGGACTGGATGACCCATGTCCGAGAGCGGGTGGCCGAAAGCCGTCAGACCATCGCCGCCATAGCGCGCGACGCCGGGCTGCGCCCCCTGCCATCGGCGACCAACTTCGTCGCCGTCGATTGCGGCAGGGACGGTGCCCATGCGCGGCGGGTGCTGGAGGGACTGGCGCAGGAAGGCGTCTTCGTGCGGATGCCGGGGGTCGCACCGCTCGATAGATGCATCCGGATTTCGTGCGGCCCCGTATCCGACATGGAGATCCTGCGCGGGGCCTTGCCGAAGGCCATCGCATTTGCGGGAACGTGACATGCCCCCGCCTCGTTTCCGGCTAGGCTGATGGCCCAAGAACCCGGAGATCGCGATGCACCGCCATCAACCCGACCCCGCACCGGATTACACCAACGCCTTTCTGGGCATCAGCTATCTGATTCTAGTGATGGCGCTTTGGGTGATCTGGGGGATCTGGGGCTACGTGGCGGCGCTTGCGACCTGCTGGCTGGTGCATACGGGGATCGGACGGCTTGCGGTGATCCGCGCACGGGACGACTGACGACGCCACCCGGCCTGTCTCGGAACCGCCGCTTGCGACCGGCCTATTGCGCCGTCTGGTCCGTCGTCGTTCGGGCCGCGCGGGCGGCTTCTTTCTTGGCGGCGGCGCGCGCGCGGATCGCCTCCAGCTTCGCCTTGAGAGCCCAGCGGCGGCGGCGCTGATAGGCCGTGATCAACGGCATCGCGATCGTATAGCTTGCGAGGCCCGCGAAGATGCCCGGGATGATGCCCCCGACGGTCCAGGGCCAGAAGACGTCGTGCCAGAAGATATGCGTCGCCGTCCAATCGACCGGATGGCCCGACAGCGCGTACCAGGAATTCCAGAAGAGATCCTTGCCCGCCCCGGCGAACTTGGAAAACAGGCCCTCGTCCACCTCGCCCTGAAACTCGGTCCCCAGCATCCAGTGCCCGAGATTCAGCGACACGACTCCGATGGGGACGTAGGTGAGCGGATTGCCGAAGAACGTGCCCAGAAGCGACGCCATCACGTTCCCGCGCACGACCCAGGCGAGCATGGCGGCCAGGATGAAGTGCAGCCCGTAGAGCGGCGTGAAGGTCGTGAAGACGCCCACCATGATGCCGCGGCTGATCTTCTGCGGCGTGTCCGGCAGGCGGCGAAGGCGATGCTTGACGTAAAGCGCCGCACGACGCCATCCGCCCCGCGGCCAGAGCGCGAAGATCACCGATTGCCAGATCGGCAGCCTGTCTCGCCGCTTGAACATCGTCCTCCCTTCAGGCCGGGACCGGGGTTCTCAGGTCTCTCCGATAGCGCCTGATCTGAGCCACGTCGCTCTCGGTCTCAAGCGCCATCATCGTCGCATGCAGATGCTCGATGTCGCGCACCTCCATGTCGAGAAGGAGGCGGAAGAAGTCCGGTTTTCGGTCCACGAAGCTCAGGTTCGAAATGTTCGCGCCCTGCTCGCCGATCAAGGTGCAGATCCGACCCAGAACGCCGGTATCGTTGGAAATCGTCATCTCGATGGTAACGTCGGAGGTGGCCGCGTGGTGACCGGGCGCCCATTGCAGGTCGATCCACCGGTCGGTCTGGTCCTCGAATTCAACCATGCGGGGGCAGTCGATCGCGTGGATCGAGACGCCGCGGCCCCGGTTGGTGATGCCCACGATCCGTTCGCCGGGAACGGGCTGGCAGCAGGGCGCCCGCTCGAAATGCGCCTTCGGATCGAGACCCACGACGGCCCTTGCCGGGTCCACGTCCGGGGTTGGACGTTCCTGGGCCAGTTCTGGCCAGAGCGTCTCGGCCACCTTGCGGGCCGTGATCTCGGAGGCGCCGATGGCGGCCAGGAGGTCGTCGGCATCCTCGTGTCCCAGCGCGCGCGCGGCCGTGCGCATCGCCTTCTCGGTCGGCTTCTTGTCGAGATGGGCAAAGGCGGCGCGCGCCAGCTCCCGGCCCAGCCGGACATGGCCGGACCGCCGCTCGGCCTTGAGCGCGCGGCGGATCGCGGACTTGGCGCGGCCCGTCGTCGCGATGTCGATCCAGGTCGCCTGGGGGGTCTGCGCCTCGGCGGTGACGATCTCGACCGACTGGCCGTTCTTGAGCCGCGTCCAGAGCGGCACGCGCAACCCGTCCACCTTGGCCGCGACGGTGCGGTGCCCGATCCGGGTGTGGATCGCATAGGCGAAGTCGATGGGCGTGGCCCCCTTGGGCAACTTGATGACGTCGCCCTTGGGCGTGAAGCAGAAGACCTGGTCGGAATACATCTCCAGCTTGACGGCCTCGAGGAACTCGTCGTGGTCCTGCGCTTCCTCGAATCGCTCGGTCATCTGGCGCAGCCACTCGGCCGGATCGACGGCAAAACGGTTCTCGGACCGCACCCCGTCGCGGTACGACCAATGCGCCGCCACGCCGCGCTCGGCCACTTCGTGCATCTCGCGGGTCCGGATCTGAACCTCGACCCGCTTGCCGTCGCGGCCCGAGACCGTCGTGTGGATCGAGCGGTATCCGTTCGACTTGGGCTGGCTGATGTAATCCTTGAATCGGCCCGGCACCGCCCGCCAGCGGCGATGGACGGCACCGAGCGCGCGGTAGCAATCGCCTTCCTCGTCCGTCAGGATGCGGAACCCGTAGATATCCGAGAGCCGCGAAAAGCCGATCTGCTTCTCTTCCATCTTGCGCCAGATCGAGAAGGGCCGCTTGGCGCGCCCGACGACGTCTGCGGCGATGCCGGAACTCTCCAGCTCGGCCTCGATATCCGACGTGATGCGCCGGATCACGTCCCCCGCCTCGCGCTGCAGGGTCACGAACCGTCGCAGGATCGAGGTGCGTGCCTCGGGATTGAGGACGGAGAAGGACAGGTCCTCCAACTCCTCGCGCATCCATTGCATCCCCATGCGCCCGGCGAGGGGGGCGTAGATATCCATCGTCTCGCGCGACTTCTGGATCTGCTTGTCGTGGGACATGTGACGGATCGTGCGCATGTTGTGCAGCCGATCCGTCAGCTTGACCAGGATCACCCGCAGATCCTTGGACATCGCCATGAAGAGCTTGCGGAAGTTCTCGGCCTGCTTCGTCTCGGAGGACGAAAGCTGGATCTTGGTCAGCTTGGTGACGCCGTCGACCAGTTCGGCGACATCGCGACCGAACCGCTCCTCGACATCCGAGAACGAGGCGCGCGTGTCCTCGATCACGTCGTGGAGCAACGCGCAGGCGATGGTCGCGTCGTCGAGCCGCTGCTCTGTCAGAAGGCAGGCCACCTCGACGGGATGTGTGAAGTAAGGCTCGCCCGAGCGGCGCGTCTGGCCGGAATGCATTTCCGCGCCGAAAGCGTAGGCCCGTTCGATCAGATCGGCATCGGTGCGGGGGTTGTAGGCCCGCACCAGGGCGACGAGGTCCTGTGCCGATATCATGCCACGTCGCCCTCCGGGATCAGCGTTCCCCCTGCGCCTCCATCAGCGCGCGGAGCAGCTTCTCCTCGTTCATGTCGTCTTCAGCCGGCGCGTCCTTCTCGACGCCCATCAGAAGGGTCATGTTGTCGTCTTCCGGCTCGTCGACCTCGATCTGGGTCTGGTTCGACTCGATCAGACGTTCGCGCAGGTCGTCGGCCTGCTGCGTCTCTTCGGCGATCTCGCGCAGGGCGACGACCGGGTTCTTGTCCTTGTCCCGGTCCACGGTCAGCGGCGCACCGGTCGCGATCTCGCGGGCGCGGTGGGCGGCCAGAAGCACCAGCTCGAAACGGTTGGGGACCTTGTCGACGCAATCCTCGACAGTCACGCGGGCCATGGGGACCTCCTGCGGAAAGGGAAGGCTCCATCTACGCAGGACTTTCGCGCTTGACAACCCTTGCCGTCACGGCCGCGCGGGCGACGCATGCGGGCTACAACGGTCGTCCCAACGGCCTGAGGCGGGTGCGGTCACGGGCGGGGATGCGGGCCCACATCGCGGCGACGCTGCGCCCCGTCAGAGGGTGCCGCCAATCCGGCGCGAGATCCATCAGAGGGCCCAGGACGAAGGCGCGGTCCTGCAGGCGCGGATGCGGCAGAAGCAGGTTGCCCGGCGTCTCGTGCATCTGGCGCGCCACCGGCAGGTCGATCCAGGCCCGCAACGTCGGGATGTCGGGACGGATCAGACCCCCGACGGCGAGAAGGTCCAGATCGAGGATCCGCGCGGTCCATCGCAGGTGACGCTTGCGACCGGCGCGCGCTTCGATCGCGTGCAGGTCGGCCAGCGCGCGGGCCGGGTCGACCGGCCGGGGAAGCAGGGCGCAGGCATTGACGAAATCACCCCCCGCGCCGGGCGGGAAGGCCGGCGTGCGCCAGGCCCGCGAGAACCGCAGCGCCGGGCCCAACCTTGCCCGCAAGGCAGCGGCGGCCGCGGCGACCCTGTGCCGATTAACCGACACACCCTGCCCCGCATTTGCGCCGAGGGCGATGAGCGTTACGCTCCGTGAACAGACCATGGCTCTTCCACCGGTGGACATTTCCGGGTAGCGTCCCTCTCCGACCCGCCACTCACACACTCACAGGCATCCGGTCGACCGCGATTATTTTAGAAGAAAGGATTTATTAACGATGTTCTATCGCGACGAAAGACTGGCCCTCTTCATAGACGGCTCCAACCTCTACGCCACCGCAAAGGCCCTGTCCTTCGACATCGACTACAAGTTGCTGCGACAGGAATTCATGCGGCGCGGCAAGCTTCTGCGCGCGTTCTACTACACGGCCCTGCTCGAGAACGAGGAATATTCCCCGATCCGGCCGCTGGTCGACTGGCTGCACTACAACGGCTTCACGCTGGTGACGAAGCCCGCCAAGGAGTTCATCGACAGCCAGGGCCGCCGCAAGGTCAAGGGCAACATGGATATCGAACTGACCGTCGATGCCATGGAGACCGCGCAGCACGTGGATCACATCGTGCTCTTCTCGGGCGACGGCGACTTCAAGCCCCTCGTCTCCGCGCTTCAACGCCGGGGGGTCCGGGTTTCGGTCTGCTCGACGATCCGCAGCCAGCCGCCGATGATCGCCGACGACCTGCGCCGTCAGGCGGACAATTTCATCGAACTGGACGAATTGCGCGACGTGATCGGGCGCCCGCCTCGCGACTATACTCAGACGCCCCGCCCAGCGGACGAGCCGCCCGGCCTGCGGACCCAACCGCCCCATCCCCGGACCCAGCCGCCCCAGGCGCTGCCGGCCGAGGAAGACTGAGCGAGGGCCCGGCGGGGCCCTTCGTCTTGTCAGGGCCACCGCCGGACTTCACGCAGCGCGCGGCGGAAGACGGGGTGGAACCCGGTATCGTCCGCACCCGGTCGGTGCCAGAAGAAGTCGAACAGCAGCCCGCCGTCATCCTCGCAGAAATGCGACCAGCACTCCGGCACCGGCCCGACACATGCCTCCACCATGTGCCACCCCAGATCCGGGATGTGACCGCGCCGGATGATGCGCCGGGCGCGAAGGCCCGCCTCTTCGCGCAGCTCGCGCCGTGCGGCGGCGGCGACCCCCTCGCCCGGCTCGATCCGCCCCTTCACCAGTTGCGCACCGGCCAGCGGGTGACGGAAGGCCAGGATCGCGCGCCCGCGCCGGGGCACGACGCAGACACGGGGCGTCACGTGTTTCGATCCGCCTTGAACGGCTTCATCCCGGCGCGGGCCAACTCGTCGGCGCGCTCGTTCTCGGGGTGGCCGGCATGGCCCTTGACCCATTGCCACGTCACGTCGTGACGCGCGGCGGCCTCGTCGAGGCGGCGCCAGAGGTCCTCGTTCTTGACCGGCTTCTTCGTCGACGTGCGCCAGCCGTTGCGCTTCCAGCCGTGCAACCAGCCGGTGATGCCGCCCTTCACATAGGCGCTGTCGGTGACGACCGTCAGGCGCGAAGGCCGCGCCAACGCCTCCAGCGCCTCGATGGCGGCCATCAACTCCATGCGGTTGTTGGTCGTCTCGGCCGCCCCGCCCTTGAGCTCCCGCTCCTTGACGACGGCCTCGCCGTCGCGCGCGATGAGCAACGCGCCCCAGCCCCCGGGACCGGGATTCCCGGAGCAGGCACCGTCGGTATAGGCAAAGAGATCGGGCATGGCCCCTTGTCGGCGCAACGCGGCCGGAATGTCCACACGGGACGTCGGGACCGGGCCGGTCGCAGCGTCACTCCGTCCGGTCGAAGAGACCCGTCATCGCCCGGCCGACCAGCGCCGAGATGCGGGGCGGACGTTCGGCCGCGAAGGGGAGCGGGCGGCACACTTCAATCGCGGCGAGGCCGACGCGCGCGGTCAGGGCTCCGTTGACGACGCCCTCACCGAAGCGCCGGGACAGCTTGGCCAAAAGTCCGCCGCCCGCGACCGACTGGATCATGTCGTCGCCCACGGCCACGGCGCCCGTCGCTGCGAGATGTGTCAGCACCGCGCGGGTCAGGCGCCAGGATCCCAGCGTCCCGGCCCGTCCGCCATAGATCAGCGCGATCCGGCGGATCATCGTCAGGTTGGAGGCCAGCGCCGCGAAGACGTCCGCCAGCGCCAGCGGCACCACCGCCGTCACCAGAGCCACCTTGCGGGCCGCCGCCTCGACCTCCTTGGCCGCCGCCGCGTCGAGAGGGGCCAGCACCGCCCGTTCCGCCAGCGCAAGTTGGGCTTCGGCGTCGAACGTATCGGCGGTGCGCGCGGCCAGTTCCTCCCGTCCCCAGCGGGTGTCGGGACGGCCAGCGTAGAAGCCCGCGATCCGGTCCGTCACCTTGCGCGCATCGGCCAGCGTCGTCACCGACGCCGCCATCTCGCGCAGGTCGTCGATCCGCCCGAGGCGGCGCAGGGCCGAAAGCTCCCGCACCACGACGGCGAGGCAGGCAAGGACGAACGCGCCCGTCAGGCCCAGCGCGACCCATCCGAGCCAGGGCCGCGTCTCCAGCAGTCCGGTCACGAAGTCCCATGCCGCAAGCGACAACACGAAGCCCAGGAGAGCCACGAGCGTGCCCCAGACCCACTTTCCCAATCCGGTCTGCCGCTGGGCGGCGAGAACGGCCAAGGTCTGCATCGCGCGACCCGAGGGCGGTGGCGCCTCTTCGGCCTCTGGCACCGGCGGCGCGGTGGCGGGGCTCTGCGGCACGGCCTCCGGCGCGGGAGGCTCGGCATCGAGCTCGATCAGGACAGGGCGGCGCGGGGATTTGTCGGTCACAGGCGATCCCCCAGCAGGAACTCGGCGGCGCGGTCCAGGCGGATATGGGGCGGCCCCTCCCCCCGGCACAGGGTATCGGGCGCGGGCGCGAAGGCCATCACGTCGTAATCGCCGTCGAGCCAGCGCGGCGCGCCCTCGGCGGCCTGCGCCAGCAACCGCGACGGATCGTCCGGCAGGTCGCCCGGATGCAGCGCGACATTGCGCCCGTCCAGCAGGCGTCCGCGCACCAGATCGACCTGCACGCCATCCACGTCGCGCGTCTCTTCGGTGGTGGTCCGCAGGGCGGCCAGCGCGATGGCCCGCGTCTCGGCGCCCGCGAAATCGGCTCGGTCGCGCGCGTCGCGCACCAACGCCTCGAGGACGGCCTGAAGGCGGGCATGTTGGGAATGATGCAGATGATCGGCCTTGGTCGCGGCAAAGAGGATCCGGTCGATCCGGCTCTGTCCGAGCAGGCGCAGCAGCCAGCCCGCGCGGCCGGGCCGGAAGGCGCGCAGGATGTCGGTCATCGCCTCGCGCATCTCGGCGAGGGCGCGGGGGCCGCGCCGGATCGCCTCCAGCACGTCGAGCAGCACCACCTGCCGGTCGATCCGCGCGAAGTGCCGCCGGAAGAACGGCTGCACGACGCGCGCCTTGTAGGCCTCGAACCGGCGCGCGAATTCCGCCCTGAGAGAGCCGCGCGGGGCGGCGCCCGGCGGCAGCGGCGCGAAGGTAAGCGCGGGCGAGCCCTCCATCTCGCCGGGCAGCAGGAAGCGGCCGGGCGTCAGGTCATAGGCCCCGGCCTCGCGCGCGGCGTGGAGTGCGGCAGTATACTCGGCGGCCAGCGCCTTGGCCGTCGGCTCCTCCAGGCGGGCGGCGCCGTCGACATCCGGCTGATAGGGGACATCCCAGGTCGCCAGCCGTGCCAGAGTGCGGGCGGACCACGCCTCGTAATCCAGGTCCATCAGCGACAGGTCCAGCAGCCACTCGCCCGGATAGTCGACGATATCGAGATGCCCGACCCGCGCGCCGCCAAGGCCCGACAACAACCCGCCCGCGCGCACGCGCATCGAGACGCGCAGCTCGCTTACGGCGCGGGTGCCGTCTGGCCAGCGCGGCTCGGGCCCGGTGAGCGCGCGCAGGTTCGCCTCGTAATCGAACCTCGGGACGGTATCGTCGGGTTGGGGTTGCAGATAGGCCGCCTCGATCCGGGGCGCGGCGGTCAGGGCAGGCATCCGGCCCCGGTCCAGCAGATTGGCCACCAGCGACGTCACGAAGACCGTCTTGCCCGACCGCGACAAGCCCGTGACCCCCAGCCGGAGCGAGGTGTCAAACGGCGCGAGAAACGGACGCGTCAGCGCCTCGGCCCCGCCCGAGACGGCATCCGCGATGCGACCGATAACCATGTTCCGTCCCCTTCGGCTTGCGGATGGCTAGATAGGGGCTGGCGACACGGATGGCGAGACGGGCTTGCCGTGACACCCGAGGCGCGCTACGGATCGCAACAGGCGGATGGCAGAGATGATCCGCCCCCTTTCGACATGACAGAAGACCGGAGGTTTCGTCGCCATGCAGGCGTCGCGCGGGCCCGGGTCGCTCGAGACGTGGCTGGCCACGCACGAGCAGACCCTGAAATGGATCGCCCTGTTGCTGGGCTTGGGAAGCACGATCGCCATCGTGCAGGATTGGCAGCCGTGGCCGATGATCCTGGGCCTGCCCTTCTGCGTGATCTGGATCGCCTGCGGCTGGCTGCATGGCGAGCGGCAGCTCAAGTGGATCAACGTCGTCTTCACCGCGCTCTACGTCTACGGGATCGTGCGCTGGACGATCCTGAGCGGCTGAGCCTCGAAGAGCCGAGACCGGGACAGATCATCCCGGCGAATGGCAGACGGCCTCCACGTTGTTGCCGTCGGGGTCCAGCACGAAGGCCCCGTAATAGCCGGAATGGTAATGGGGTCGAAGGCCAGGTGCGCCGTTGTCGCGCCCTCCGGCCGCGAGGGCCGCGGCATGGAAGTCCCTCACCTGCTGACGGGTCGCGGCGGCGAAGGCGAAATGTATGGGGGACGACGCCCTGTCGGCTTCGCTGATCCAGAATTCGGCACGTCCGGCACCGAATCTGCCGACCCTCGCGCCGCCCGTGTGCTCGGGCGGCACCATGAAAACGAAAGCCAGACCGAGAGGGCCGAGCGCGGCGTCGTAGAACGCCTTCGACGCACCGAAGTCGGAGACATCGATGCCGAAATGGTCGATCAGGGCGCGCGCCCTCCCGGTTTCACGCGGAAGGCTGGCACCGGCGGCCCATCTGGCCCAGCGTTCGACGCGGGGCCGACAAGGGGCACCGCCTAGCTGGTCAGGTCCTCCGGCATCGGGTTCCAATCGAAGGCCGCCCGGACGATGCCGTGGTCCGACGCGCCCGCGACCTTGGCGCCGTCGTCGCCCACATGGTCGTTCCAGATGAACATCTCGCGGAACGACCACAGGCGGTCGCGGGCGTGGTCGTAGAAATGCGGAGAGACGAGGATGTGATCCAGGCTCTCTCGGCGGTCGTCGAAGATATAGGTATAATAGACGTGGCGCAGGCTGCGGTATTGCTGAAGCCGCTCGACCGAATAGAGCTTGCCGCGGGCGCTGTTTCCCTTGGTCGACTTCTCGATGACCCGGTAGCCCGGCTCGCCCGAGATGAGTTGCGTCGTCACCGATAGCGAGCCGTCGTTCAGGTCGCCCATCACCACGCGCGGGGTGTCGGGATCGGCCTCCAGCATCTCGCGCAGGGCGCCCGCCTCCATCACCCGGCGGACATGGCTGACGACGCTGCGCAGCGTGTCCCGGACGGCCCGGTCCGTGGGCGCGGAGGCGCGGAAATCCAACCGCGCGGGGCCCTTCGACTTCAGATGCGCGACCATCAATTCCACTTCGGGCGGACGCGGCGCACGGCTGGCTTCGGGCTTCATGCGGGCGCGCAGGACGGGGCGCGAGAAGGTGTCGATGGTCACCGTCACCTCTTCCTGTGCGCCGTGATCCTCGACCACGTCGCGAAGCCGGAACGCATCGGGGAACGCCTCGACCCATTCGGCGCCGGGCAGAAGCTGGCTTTCGCCGTTGCGATCCTTGCGCACGGCGAGCGCGACCTGCGGTTTGCGCGGCGGGGCGTCGCGGGCCACGATGTCGTAGCTCTCCCGCAGGCCGGCCTCGTCGAAACACCGCTCCAGCGCGGCGACGGACCAGCATTCCTGGAACCCGATCACCTCTGCGTCGAGCGTGCCCAGCATGTCTGCGATCCAGGCCACCTTGCGGTCGAAGCGGGCGACGCCTTCGGCATCGTCCGGAAGCGGATCCCCGTAGGTGACGCCGCCAGGCACCTGAAGGTTCAGCAGGTTGAAAGTCGCGAAGCTGAGGTCGCGCATGTTTCGATCGGTCATGGTCCCACCCTCCTGCCGGCAGGCTAGCACGGCCAAGGAGACGTGGGGACGGCGCAGCGGGTGGGGTTTTCCCTACCCCGCAAGCGCCAGCGCCTCGGCCTCCAGCGCGGCATCGAAATGATCGCGGGGATAGGCGGCGAGGATCGGAAGATATGGCTCCCATCCGTCGAGGGGCAGGTCCATCAGCCAGTCGAGCGCGGGGCCGACGGTCTGCGCGTAGGTGCGGTCGAATGGCAGGGCCGAGGCGCAGACGAACGGACGCGCGGTCGACCAGGGCGTGGCCCCCAGCCGCGGCGGAAAGGGCGCGTCCGGCAGGCCCACCAGCTCCGCCTCGATCCCGAGATAGGTCATGATCGTCCGCCCGATCTGCGCGACGTCCGGTCCGTCGGCATCGCAGACATTCGCGATACGGGGCGAATGTCCGTCCAGGATCGACCGTATCGCCGCCGCGATCGCGCTGACAGAGGTCGTCTGGAACCGCGACCGGCCGCCATAGGCCAACGGAATACGCTCGGCCCCCGAGCGCAATCGGCGAACGAACCACCATTCGCGCGCATGGCGGCTACGGGGCCCATGGATCGCCCCGGGGCGCAGGACATGGACGTTTCCCGCGACCAGAGCCGCGCGTTCCATGGCGACCTTGCGGGTGGAGTACGTCTCGGGCCCCGGTGCGACGGTCGGATGATCCTCGTGCATCGGCACCGGCAGGTTGGGAAAGCCGGTCCGCGGCGCCTCGTCCAGGGTGCGGCCCCGCGGATCGACATAGACCGACTGGCTTGAGATCGCGACGACCCGCCCGAACCGCGGCGCCAGCGCCGCCAGTTGCGCGCCCGCCGCCGCGTCGAAGGCGGCGCAGTCCAGAAGCAGATCACCCGATCCGACCGCCGCGGACAGCGCGGCGTCGTCGCTTCGGTCAGCCGTGACGAACGAAGCGCCGTCCGGCAGCGGCACTACCTTTCGCCCGATCACCGCGACGTCCCAGCCGGCCGCCAAGAGATCGGTCGCCACGCCGTGTCCGATCTGTCCCGCCCCGCCGATCAGGATGGCGCGGCTCACTCTCCGGGCCGGGCGAGGGTGAAGACGTTCTCCACCACGGCGTAATCCCGGTAGCCCAAGCGCGACAGGGGCCGGAAGGTCGTCACGTCGAACCGCCCGTCCACGAGGCAATCCTCTCGGATATGCACGCCCGTCACCTCTCCGAAGACGACGAAATTGGCCTCTCCGGGCAGTTGCACGATCTGCGTCAGGCGGCATTCCAGCGAGGCGGGCGCGTCGCCGACGCGGGGGCAATCGATCGTCTCGCATTCCGCCTTCCGGGCGCCGGAGACCTCGAACTCGTCCTGTCCGGCGGGATGGGCCCCGGAAGACGCGTTCATGACGTCGCGCGCGGCACTCTCGACGACGTTCACGCTGAAGACGCCGCTTTCGCGGATCTGGGCGACGCTATCCTTCGTGCCGTCCCGGTCGTCCTTGGCCGATGTCGAGGCGAACATCACCTGCGGCGGCACGTAGGCGACGGCGTTGAAGAAGGAATACGGGGCGAGGTTGTCACCCAGCTTACCGCGCGTCCCGATCCAGCCGATGGGCCGGGGCGCGACGATCGCGTTGAAGGGGTTGAAGGGCAGCCCGTGGCCGTCTTCCGGGCGGTAGAACATGGCGTCACCTCAAGTCTGTCGCGCCTTGGTAGCGGGGCCACGCCGGGCGCGCCACCGGGTTGCACGTCGCCGCCCGCCGGGGCCTAACGGCGGCATGAAGCTGGACGTGGAACACGCCGACGACGCCTGGGAGGTCGAAGCGCTCTTCGACCATTGCTTCGCGCCGGGACGGACGGCCTTGTCGTCCTATCGTCTGCGCGACGGCATCCCGCCCGCCCGCGACCTCTGCCTCGTGGCGCGCGCGGATGGGACGATCGGCGGGGCGGTCCGCTTCTGGCCCATCCGCGTCGGCGACCATGAGGCGATGCTGCTGGGTCCCATCGCCGTGCACCCGACGCGGCAGGGCGAGGGTCTGGGCGCGGCACTCATCTGCGAGGGTCAGGAGCGCGCGCGTGCGGCAGGGGTCGAGCGCATCCTGCTGGTGGGCGACGCGCCGTATTACGGCCGCTTCGGCTTTGCCCGGCTAAACGGCGTCGAGATGCCGCCGCCCACCAACCCCGAGCGGGTGCTGGGCTGCTGGGACTGGGACGGCGTGACGGGCCCCGTCCGCCGCGCTGCGGACTAGGCAAGCGAGACCGCCCGGGGCCGCCCAATCAGTGTCCGCCCAGGATCCCCGTCCGCACACCGTAATTCGCCGCGATGGCGTAATCCGGGTCGTCGTCGCTATCGACCATCAGATGGCCCGCGCGGTTCAGCAGCTTGTGGCAATCGCGGCTGAGATGGCGCAGCTCCAGCTTCTTGCCGGCGGCCTCGTACTTCGCGGCGACGGCCTCGATGGCCTGCAGCGCCGATTGGTCGGCCACCCGGCTTTCGGCAAAATCGACCACCACGCGGGCCGGGTCGTTCTCGGGGTCGAACATCTCCACGAAGCCCGTGGCCGAGCCGAAGAAGAGCGGGCCGTTCACCTGGTAGACCCGCGCGCCCTCGGGCGTCTCGTAGGTGCTGGCGCGGATGCGGGTGGCGTTCTGCCAGGCATAGGCGAGCGCGCTGACGATGACGCCCACGACGACCGCGATGGCGAGATCGGTCAGAACCGTGACGATGGTCACCAGCACGATGACCACGGCGTCGATGCGCGGCACCTTCGCCAGGATCTTGAGCGAGTTCCACGCGAAGGTCCCGATCACGACCATGAACATCACGCCGACCAGCGCGGCGAGCGGGATCCCTTCGATCAGGGGCGAGGCCACGACGATGAAGGCCAGCAGGAACAGGGCCGCGGAGATCCCCGATATCCGGGTCCGCCCGCCCGATTTCACGTTGATCATCGACTGGCCGATCATGGCGCAGCCGCCCATGCCGCCAAAGACGCCGGTCACCGTGTTCGCGGCGCCCTGGGCGATGCATTCCTGGCTTGCGCCGCCGCGCTGGCCCGTGATCTCCCCCACCAGGTTCAGGGTCAGAAGGCTCTCGATCAGGCCGATGGCGGCCAGGATCAACGCGTAGGGCAGGACGATCTGCAGCGTCTCCAGCGTGAAGGGCACGGCGGGGATATGGAATTGCGGCAGCCCGCCCTCGATCGACGCCATGTCGCCCACCGTGGGCGTGTTCAGCCCCACGCCGATCACCACCAGCGCCGTCACAGCGATGCCGGCCAGCGGCGCGGGCACGACGTTGGTGACCTTGGGCAGGCCCCAGATCACCGCCATCGTCAGCGCCACGAGCGCCAGCATCAGCGCGATGTCGGTCAGCGGCAGCCACGCCCCGTCGACGGTCCTGAACTGGCTGAGCTGCGCCAGAAAAATCACGATGGCCAACCCGTTCACGAAGCCCAGCATCACCGGATGCGGCACGAGGCGGATGAACTTGCCCCACCGCATCAGCCCCACGAAGATCTGGATCAGACCCATCAGGACGACAGCGGCAAAGAGATATTCCACCCCGTTATCCGCGACCAGCGCGACCATCACGACCGCCAGCGCCCCCGTCGCGCCCGAGATCATGCCCGGCCGCCCCCCGATGAGCGCCGTGATCAGGCCCACCAGGAAGGCGGCGTACAGGCCGACGAGCGGATGCACGTCCGCGACGAAGGCGAAGGCGATCGCCTCGGGCACGAGGGCCAGCGCGACCGTCAGGCCGGCCAGGATCTCGGTCTTCATGCGGGGAAGGGTCAGCGGCGCAGTCGGGGCGAGGCGCAGGTCCGGCGTCTCGATACGGTCCGCGATCCGCGACAGCAATGTCGGGGTCGTCATCAATCGGCTCTTTCGGGATGTCGTGTGTCGAGGCGCCCCTAACAGGCGCACGCCCGTTTGGCTACCCGTAGGCACGATGCGCGACCGGGCGGCATGCGCCGCGACGTCACGTTTCGGGGTCGGGTTTCCCCGACTTGGCGGATTGGTCCGCGCAAGGCACCATCGAACCGTCCAGAGGGCCATGTTCCGGTCCCGGACGAATGCGGTCGACCCCGTTTTCTCCCGACCGTCCCCGAAGTCGACGTAACCAAAAGGATCGCCGTCGCGGTCCGCGTAACGAGGAGTCTCGACATGCCCTATACGATCAAGGTCCCCGCCGCGATGCTGGCCATGCTGCTGGCCACGCTGATGATGCTGCCCGACACGCATTCCGCACGGGCGACCGGAGACGACAGCTTGCGAACGAACGTCTCGACGAAGTGACGGCGCACGGCAAAAAGTCTTGTTCCGTCCGGTGAGGAGGGGCAGGGTCGGAGAATGATCTCCCTCCAGTTCCTCCTGACCGCCTTCGTGGTCGTCATCGCGCCCGGCACGGGTGTCGTCTACACGCTCGCCCTCGGGCTTGGGCGCGGACGGCGCGCCGCGATCGCTGCGGCGACGGGGTGCACGTTCGGGATCGTCCCGCATCTCGCGGCGGCGACGCTCGGCCTCGCCGCATTGCTCCATGCCTCGGCGCTTCTGTTCAACGTCATCAAATGGGCGGGCGTGGCCTACCTGCTGTGGATGGCCTGGGGGGCCTTGCGGCAGACGGGCGCACTGGCGGTGAAGCCGGCCGCGCCGTCACGCGACGGGCTGGTGCGCATCGCGATCCGCGGCGCGCTGATCAACATCCTCAATCCGAAACTGTCGATCTTCTTCCTGGCCTTGCTGCCCCCGTTCCTGTCCGGCGATCCCTCCACGGCCACAGCCGAGATGGCGATGCTGGGCGCGGTGTTCATGGCGATGACCTGGGCCATGTTCGCGGTCTACGGCCTGTTCGCGAGCGCGTTCCGGGACTGGGTCCTGGCCTCGGAGCGCGCGATGGCGTGGCTGAACCGTGCCTTTGCGGGCATGTTCGCGGCGCTCGCCGTCCGGCTGGCGGCCGAGCGCGCCTGAAACCGACCCCGCGCTTGCCGGGCCGGGGTGTCGCGCCTAGGTCCGACGGATGTGGACCGACAGCCCGATCCCCCGTTCCGCCCTGATCCTCGGCCTCGCCGGGCTGCTCCCCTTCGCCTGGGGTGCGGCGGCGATCTACGTCCCCGCGCTATATGAGGTGACCTACCGCGCGCTGGGCCCGAGATTCGTCCCGCCCTTCGTCCTGCTGCAATACGGGACCGTGATCCTGTGCTTCATGTCGGGTGTCCTGTGGGGGTTCGCGACGCGGGCCGAAGGACGGGTCGCGGCGACCGGCTATGCCTTGTCGGTGCTGCCCGCCCTCTGGGCCTTCTTCATGGTGGCGGGTGGACCGATCAGCGCCTCGATCGCGCTGATGGCGGGGTTCGTGGGGCTGTTGGGGCTGGATTGGCTATTCTGGAACCAGGGGCTTGCACCGCATTGGTGGATGAAGCTCCGGCTGATCCTGACAGCAGTCGTCGTTCTGTGCCTTCTGCCGGTCGCGCTCTGAGAGCGCGTCAGGGAAAGGCCAGGCCGCATTCGTTGGGCCGGGTAGCCGCCGATCGCGCCACCATGGTCCCCGCTGACGCTACCGTGACCGTCACTGGCGCCACCATGGTCGCCGCTGGCACTACCGTGGCCGCCAATGGCGCGACCGTGGCCGCCGCTGGCATGACCGCGACTGCAAATGGCGCTGATCGCTGTGAAGCGCCCGGCCGTCCGCGCCGGACCGATCCGTCGGCCACGTCGAGTCGAGCAGAGCGTGCCCCGCCTGACCTTCGCCGGCCCCGCACGGCGGGCGGTCGCCTCAGATGTCGCGATGCGGAACGCCGATCGCGTCTTTCCGCCTGGGTAGCGGAAGCACAAGCGGCGTGAGCACGACGAGAGCGGTTCCCAGAAATGCGACGAGCATCGTGATGGCCATGGATCGTCCTCCTCTCCCCCACGACTTGCATGACTGTGTGAAGAATGGATTAATCCACGAAAGAGGCGGCGCCGATCGGGCCCAGACCCGCACCCAGAGGCGGCATCATCGTGCCGCGCACCAGCGCAGGCAGGATCGCCTTCGCCGGTTGCGCCTGCGACACGGGCGCAAGCACCCGGTCGCGCAGCCATGGCAGCGCGCGACTGTCGGACTGGTATTGCGGCGTGAAGGCCGCCGACATCGTCTGATAGGCACGGACATGGGCGCGCCGCGCGTTCCACATGCGATGGCCCGCCTCGCCCAGGGGTCCCGCCTCGACAGCGCGGACCAGCGCCAGCGCATCCAGCAGGGCCATGTTCGCCCCCTGCCCCAGTTGCGGGCTCGCACGGTGCGCCGCGTCGCCCAGATGGACGATCCCGTCCGCAAAGGGACGCCGCAACTGGCCGTGGCCATAGCGCGCCATCACCATCTGGTCGTGGTCGGTGATCAGATCCAGGAACGGCCGCGCCTCGGGCCAGAGCATAGACGCCTCCGCGCGCCAGTCGTCCAGGGGACGCGCCAGCCAACCGGCATGCCCGTCGCGGGGCAGCGACCAGAAGACCGCGGCGAGGGCGGGGCCGCCGGTCTCCGCCCGGCCGATGGGAAGGACGCCGATCATGCGGTCCGCCCGGCGGTAGCGTTGGGACAGGCGATCGGATGGCAGGTCGGTCGCGGGCCATTCGACGACGCCCCAGATCGCACCATAGGGCAGCGGCCGGGCCGCAAGCGGCGAGAGCGGCGACGCCGCGCCCGCCGCGTCGATCACCAGATCGAACGCCTCGGTGAGGCGCTCGTTCACCCGCAACCGCGTCCCCTCCCGTCCGGTGACCGGGGCCCCCAGATCGAACCGCGCGCCTGCGCCGCGCGCCGCGTCGAGCAGGACGCCGTGCAAGGCGGCGCGGTGCATCGCCAGCCCCTCGCGGCCACGGCCCGCCGGGTCGTAGGTTACGTCCAGGATCACCCGGCCGCCCAGGGCCTCGGTGCCGTACATCCGCGAGATCGGCTGCCCCAGCGCGCGGGCCGCGCCGCCCGAACCCAGCACATCCAGCACCGACAGGCCGACGGGCTGCACCACCAGGCCCGAGCCCACGGGCCGCGGTGCCTCCCATTGATCGAAGACGACGACATCGTGCCCGGCCTGCGCGAGGCCCGTGGCCGCCGCGAGGCCGGCGATGCCCGCCCCAGCGATCGCGAACCGTCCCATGAGCCCGGCCTAGATCGGGGGCGAGGGGCGCGCCACCTGCCAGGGCGTCGCGTCTTGCCGCGCCGTGGCACCAGTGCCATAAGCCGCCGCGACATGCCCCGGATGCGCCACATATCGCGAATTCTCCGCCCGGCGCCCTGACGGTTCCGTCGGGGTGGCCGGGCCACAAGGCGCCGGAGATCCGCGCCGACCGCATCGCCAGCATCTCGACGAAAGACGCGCCATGACCACCGACGCTCCCGACAATGCTCCTGACTACAAGGACACGCTCAACCTGCCGCAGACGGACTTCCCGATGCGTGCCGGCCTGCCCAAGCGCGAACCCGCCTGGCTGGCCCGCTGGCAAGAGATGGGCATCTACGACCGCCTCCGCGAGAAGGAGGGGCGGGAGCGGTTCGTCCTCCATGACGGGCCGCCCTATGCGAACGGCAATCTCCATATCGGCCACGCGCTGAACAAGACGCTGAAGGACATCGTGGTCCGCAGCCACCAGATGATGGGCTACGACAGTCCCTACGTCCCCGGCTGGGACTGCCACGGCCTGCCCATCGAGTGGAAGATCGAGGAGAAGTACCGCAAGAAGGGCCGCGACAAGGACGCCGTCGACGTGGTCGAGTTCCGCCGGGAATGCCGGGAATTCGCCGATCACTGGGTCGGCGTGCAGCGGGACGAGTTCCAGCGGCTGGGCATCACCGGCAACTGGGCCGATCCCTACCTGACCATGGCGCATCACGCCGAGGCGGTGATCGCGGGGGAGTTCCTCAAGTTCGTCGAGAACGGGCTGGTCTATCAGGGCTCGAAGCCGGTGATGTGGTCGCCGGTCGAGAAGACCGCGCTGGCCGAGGCCGAGGTCGAGTACCACGACCGGCAGGTGGACGCGGTGTGGGTGGCTTTCAACATTGTCCGGCCGGTTGGAACCGCGAATGATAACGGCGTGGTGTACGAGGACATTCGTTGGACAGGTAACGCTAAGGTTGTCATCTGGACAACCACGCCCTGGACCCTTCCTTCGAACCACGCGATCTGCTTCGGCCCCGACATCAAATATGGAATCTACGAGGTTACCGGTACGCCTGACGAATGCTGGGTCAACGTTGGAGACGTCTTCGTCATCGCTGACAAGCTGGCAAGCGATGCGCTAAGTGCTATGCGGCTTGATACGGACATGTGGCGTTACCGTTCGGATGTTCCGCAAGAGCAACTCGCACAGATTGTATGCGCCCACCCCCTGCGCGGGGCCGAGGGCGCAGACGGCGAGTGGGACTTCGACGTGCCCCTCCTCCCCGGCGACCACGTCACCGACGACGCCGGCACGGGCTTCGTCCACACCGCGCCCAGCCACGGGGACGACGACTACCAGATCGGGCTCAAGCACGGCCTGCCCATGACCCACAATGTCGAGGTGGACGGGTCCTTCCGCGAGGGTCTGCCCTTCTTCGGCGGGCAATACATCCTCAGCCGCGACGGCAAGAAGCCCGGCGGCGCCAACAAGGCCGTCATCGACAAGCTGGTCGAGATGGGCGCCCTGCTCGCCCGCAAGCGGATCACGATCAGCGACGCCCATTCCTGGCGTTCCAAGGCGCCGGTGATCCGCCTGAACCGCCCGCAATGGTTCGCCGCCATCGACCGCGAGGTCGGCGACGGGCAGGACACCTATGGCGACACGATCCGGAAGCGTGCGCTGACCTCGATCGACAAGCTGGTGGAATGGACGCCCAAGACCGGGCGCAACCGTCTCTATTCCATGATCGAGGCGCGGCCCGACTGGGTTCTGTCGCGTCAGCGCGCCTGGGGCGTCCCGCTCGCCATGTTCACCAAGGCGGGCGCCAAGCCGGACGATCCGGACTTCATCCTGAACGACCCGGCCGTGAACGCCCGCATCCTCGACGCCTTCGAGGCCGAGGGCGCGGATGCCTGGTATCAGCCCGGCGCCAAGGCCCGCTTCCTCGGCAACGATCACGATCCCGACGCCTATGAGCAGGTGTTCGACATCCTCGACGTCTGGTTCGACTCGGGCTCCACCCACGCCTTCGTCCTGCGCGACCGCGAGGACGGGACCGAGGACGGCATCGCCGACGTCTATCTGGAGGGCACCGACCAGCATCGCGGCTGGTTCCATTCCTCGATGCTGCAGGGCTGCGGCACCAAGGGACGCGCGCCCTACAAGGCCGTCGTCACCCACGGCTTCACGATGGACGAGAAGGGCATGAAGATGTCCAAGTCCATCGGCAACACCATCGCGCCGCAGGATATCGTGGGCCAGTACGGGGCCGACATCCTGCGCCTGTGGGTCGCGCAGGTGGACTATACCGCCGATCACCGCATCGGGCCCGAGATCCTGAAGGGCGTGGCCGACAGCTACCGCCGCCTGCGGAACACGCTGCGCTTCATCCTCGGCAACGTCGCCCATCTCGACGGGGTCGAACCCGCCGATCCGCTGGAGATGCCGGAGCTTGAACGATGGGTCCTGCACCGCCTGTCCGAACTGGACGAGGTCGTCCGGGACGGCTACCGGCGGTTCGACTTCTCCGGCGTGTGGACCGCGATCTTCCAGTTCGCGACCGTGGACCTGTCGGCGTTCTACTTCGACATCCGCAAGGACGCGCTCTATTGCGATGGCGACAGCCTGCGCCGCCGCTCGGCCCTGACGGTGCTGGACATCCTGCACCGCCGCCTCACGGCGTGGCTTGCGCCGATCCTGCCCTTCACCATGGAGGAAGTCTGGCTGGAACGCTTCCCCGGCGACGGCAGCTCGATCCACCTCGAGGACTTCCCCGAGCCGCGGCCCGGCTGGCGCGACGGGGCGCTGGCCGAAAAGTGGGCGAAGGTGCGTGCCGTGCGCCGGGTCGTGACCGGCGCGCTGGAAGTGGCGCGGCGGGACAAGGTGATCGGCGCCTCGCTGGAGGCGGCCCCCATCGTCCATATCGACGGCACCACCAAGGCGCTGCTGGACGACCTGCCCTTCGACGACATCTGCATCGTGTCCGGCATCACGGTGACCGATGCCCCCGCCCCCGACGACGCGTTCCGGGGCGAAGGGTCGGACGGCGTGGCCGTGGTCTTCGCCCATGCCGAGGGCGGCAAGTGCCTGCGCTGCTGGAAGGTGCTGCCCGATGTGGGCCATCACGGCCATGACGGCGTCTGCGGGCGCTGCGACGGGGCATTGGGGGGATGAAGGTGCGGGAGGGCGACCTCCTGCATCTCGCCGAAGACGGCGCGTTCGACGTGATCGTCCATGGTTGTAATTGTTTTCACACGATGGGGGCCGGGATCGCGCGGGCGATCGCCGCGCGCTTTCCCGCCGCATTGGAGGCCGACCGCGCCACACCACATGCCGCCCGCTCGAAGCTGGGGACCTATAGCCATGCCGACGTCACGGTAGCGGCCGGACCGCTGACGATCGTGAATGCCTATACCCAGTACCGCTGGGGCGGTCGGGGTCGACAGGCGGATTACGAGGCCATCGACGGCGCGTTCGCAGCGATCGCGCGGGACTTCGCGACCCGGCGGATCGGCTACCCCCTGATCGGCGCGGGGCTCGCGGGCGGCGATTGGGACGTGATCGAGGGCATCATCCGGCGACGGCTGGACGGCCTCGACCACACGCTCGTCCGATGGACGGGCTGACCGACGCCCGGATCGCCGCTGTGATCCGCACGCTCGCCGACCAGCGGGCCGGGCGGAGCTTCTGCCCATCCGAGGCCGCCCGCGCCCTGACCGACGACTGGCGTCCGGTGATGCCGGACGTGCGCCGGGTCGCCGCGGGGCTGGCCGACATCAAAGCCACCCAGAAGGGTCAGGAGGTCGATCCGCTGACCGCGCGGGGACCGATCCGATTGGCGCGGCGCTAGGGACCGGGCCCGCGAGCCGTCCGTCCCGTCCGGGTGAACGTGCGCCCTACCCGACCCGCCCGCGACGATCGGAGCGCAGCATCGCGTAGAGCACGTGGTTCCGCCACCGCCCTGCAATCTGGAGATAGGCCTGGGCCACTCCTTCGTACTTGAAGCCGCATCGCTCCAAGAGGGCGCGGCTGGCGACGTTCTCTTCGAGGCAGGCGGCTTCGAGCCGCGACAGGTCCAGCCGCCGGAAGGCGTGATGCGTCAGCGCCTCGATCGCCTCGCGCATGTAACCGTGACGGGCATGGGGCTCTCCGATCCAGTAGCCCAGCGTACCCTGCTGCGCGGGTCCGCGCCGGATGTTGTCCAGCGTGATCGCGCCGAGCAGGTCGCCCCCGTCCTTCTGCGTCAGGAACAGCGCCAGTGCGTTGCCCTGCACCTGGCTGCGCTGTGCCCAGTAGACGCGGTTGGTGAATGCCTTGCGGCTGAGATGATCGTGGGCCCAGGCGGGTTCCCATGGCTGCAGGAACGCAGCCGATCCTTCGCGCAAGGCGACCCAGGCCCGGTAATCGCCATGCTGGGGGAGACGCAGGATCATCCGATCCGTCTCGATCCTCGGACGACGAAAGCGGCCGAGCATCACGCCGCCAGCCTCTCCCGCAGGGCGCCAACGGTGGGGGCCGCCTCGACCGGTCCATAGAGCGCGAGCGCCGGCTCCGTCCCCAGAAGCGCACCGGCATGGTCCCGCAGAACGCGGGCGTCGACGGCGTCGATCTTCTCGATCATTTCCGCAAGGGGCGGCACCCGGTCCCAGATGGCGACGACGCGGGCCAGACGCTCGGCCCGGCTGGACGGGCTTTCCAAGCCCATCAACATGCCGGCCTTCATCTGCGCCCGGGCACGCGCGACTTCCACCTCGGTCATGTCGTCGGCGGCGCGGCGCAACTCGTCCACCACCAGCGCGCCAAGCCCGGCCACATCCTCGGCGCCCGTGCCCGCATAGACGGTCAGGAGGCCGGTATCGGAATAGGCGCCCACCTGCGCAAAGATCGTGTAGCAGAGGCCGCGCTTCTCGCGCGCTTCCTGAAACAGCCGGGAGGACATGCCGCCGCCCATCGCGCCGGCGAAGACCTGCGCGGCGTAGATGCCGTCTTCGCGATAGCCCGGTTGCGCGAAGCCCAGGGCGAGATGCGCCTGTTCCAGATCCTTGACCGTGCGGTGCTCTCCCCCAACGAAGCGGGCCGGGTCGGGCGCCGGAACGGGGCGTGGGGTCAGATGGCCCAACAGATCTTCGGCCATGCGGCAGATATCGTCGTGATCCACCGCGCCCGCCGCCGACAGGATCATCGAATGGGGCGCGTAGTGGCGCGCGGTGAAGGCCTGGAAATCGGCGCGCTGGAACGCGCGGACCCGATCCGACGGACCCAGGATCGTGCGGCCCATGGGTTGCTCCGGGTAGGCCGCTTCCTGGAGCCAGTCGAAGATGATGTCATCGGGCGTGTCGAGCGCCTGTCCGATTTCCTGAAGGATGACGCCCCGCTCGGTCTCGATCTCGCCCTCGTCGAAGGCCGGGTTGAGCACGATGTCCGAGATGAGGTCCAGCGCCAGCGGCACGTCGTCCCGCAGCACGCGGGCGTAATAGGCTGTCACCTCGCGGGAGGTATAGGCGTTGATGTAGCCGCCCACATCCTCGATCTCTTCGGCGATCCGCAGTGCGCTGCGCCGGGCCGTCCCCTTGAAGGCCATGTGTTCGAGGAAATGCGCGATGCCGTTCTGCTCGACGCTCTCGTGCCGGCCACCTGCACCGACCCAGATCCCGATGGAGGCGGATTCGAGACCCGGCATGGCCTCGGTCACGACGCGGACGCCGTTGGGCAGGCGGTGAAGGCGTGGCGTCATGCGGCCCGTGCCCCCGCCCGTTTCTCGTCGATGAGTGCTTCGACCGCCGCCAAATCGTTCTCGACGCGGGTGATGCGTTCCCTGCGGTCCATCAGATCTTCCATGCGGGCGGGCAATGGCGGGCGGATGCCGGTGGCGGCCTCTACCGCATCCGGGAACTTGGCGGGATGAGCGGTGGCCAGCGTCACCATGGGCGCCTCGCCCATCGCCTCTTCCGCGACCTTCACGCCCACGGCGGAATGGGGGCAGAGCAACTCTCCGGTCGTCTCCAGCGTCCGGCGGATCGCGGCACTGGTCTCGTCCTCCGACGCACGGCCGGACTGGTAGGTTTCACGCAGAGCCTGAAGCGCGCCCTGGCTTATGGCGAAGCCGCCCGCCTTCAACTCGTCCATGAGCTGCGCCACGGCCGCACCGTCCCCGTCATAGGCAAGATGCAGCGCCCGTTCGAAATTGGAGCTGACCTGAATGTCCATCGACGGAGAGATCGACGGCGCCACCTCTCCGACCCGGTAGTCGCCGCTCGTCAGGGCGCGGTGCAGGATATCGTTCTGGTTCGTCGCCACGATCAGGCGCCCGATGGGCAGGCCCATCCGCTTGGCGATGTGGCCCGCGAAGATGTCTCCGAAATTGCCGGTGGGCACGCAGAAATCGACCGTCCGGTGCGGCGCGCCCAACGCGGTGGCGGCCGTGAAGTAGTAGACGACCTGCGCGAGCACGCGGGCGAAGTTGATCGAGTTCACCCCCGCCAACCCCACCCGGTCCCGGAAGGCGAAGTCGTTGAACATGTCCTTCACGCGCGCCTGGCAATCGTCGAAATGCCCCGTCAGTGCGAGCGCGTGGACATTTGCCGCCTCGGGCGTGGTCATCTGACGGCGCTGCACTTCGGAGACGCGACCGTGCGGATAGAGGATGAACACGTCGACCGCATCGAGCCCGGCGAAGGCCTCGATCGCGGCGGACCCGGTATCGCCGGACGTCGCGCCGACGATCGTCACCTTGTCGCCACGGCGGGTCAGGACATGCTCGAACATGCGGCCGATGAGCTGCATGGCGAAGTCCTTGAACGCCAGCGTCGGGCCGTGGAACAGCTCCAGCAGGTGATGGTTCGGACCAAGCTGCACCAGGGGCGCGCGGGCGGCGTGGCCGAAGCCCGCATAGGCGTCGCGAACGAGGCCGGCCAATGTCGCCTCGTCGAACGTATCCGCCACGAACGGCGCCATCACCCGGACCGCGACTTCTTCATAGGGACGCCCCGCGAGCGCGGCGATCTCGTCCGCCGACAGGGTCGGGACCGTCTCGGGCACGTAAAGGCCGCCGTCGCGGGCGAGCCCGGTCAGCATCGTGTCCTCGAAGCCCAAGGCGGGGGCCTGGCCCCTTGTCGAGATATAGCGCATCTGGGTCCCTCTCACCCGGTCCGGCGGGTCATACGCCAGAGGTAGAAGGCTGTCATCCCCGCCCAGACCAATGCGAGGCCGAACCATTGGATCGCGTAGCCCAGATGGTTGTTCGGGATCCCGGCAGTGCCGACCGGCAGCGGCGTGGGCTGAACGGCAGGTGACACTTCGCGCGCGACGACCAGGATCGGATCCGCGAGCAGGACCTCCGACAGAAGCCCGACGTCGCGGGCAAACCACTGGTCCCCATCGGGAGCCGGCGTCGAAGAGTTCGTTTCGTCTGGCCAATCCAGGTTGCCGGTGATTTCGAGCGGTCCGTCGGGCAGGGTCACGACTGCGCCCGCCCCCACGAAGCCGAAATCGACCATTACGCGCCGTCCTTCGGTCAGGACCGGGGCGACGATCCGCTCTCCCGCGCCGCCACCGCGCCACGTCCCGAAGACCCTTACCGGATATCCCTCCACAGAGCCGGTCAACGTGACGGCAAGGTAGGCATCCTCCTGCGGGTCGGGTGCCTCGGGCAACGGGACAGGGTCGGCGGCGATCCGCGCCTCGATCTCGGCGATCAGGCCCTCTTTCCAGTCGAGGCGCTGCACCTGCCAGACGCCGAACGACGCAAGGACGGCGGTGCCAAGTACCCCGAACAGCAGCGGAACGATCATCCTGCGCATCTCATGCCCCCGAAATGGAGAACGGCGCGGGTGTCCCCGCGCCGCGCCAAACGGCCTCGATGCGGGCCTGCGACCCGCATCAAGGCGAGTTGCGACCGCTTACCCGCCCCAGATGTAGACGGCGGCGAAGAGGAACAGCCAGACGACATCGACGAAGTGCCAGTACCAGGCCGCCGCTTCGAAGCCGACATGCTTCTCGGCGGTGAAGTGACCGGCCTGGAGCCGGAACAGGCACACGGCGAGGAAGATCGTGCCGATGATGACATGCGCGCCGTGGAAACCCGTCGCCATGAAGAAGTTCGCGCCGTAGATGTTGCCCGAGAAGCCGAAGGCGGCGTGGCTGTACTCGTAGGCCTGGAACAGCGTGAAGATGAAGCCCAGCGCAACGGTGAGGATCAGGCCCCACTTGACGTCCTGACGGTTGTTTTCATGGACGAGGGCGTGGTGTGCCCATGTCAGCGTCGCTCCCGACAGAAGCAGGATCAGCGTGTTGATCAGGGGCAGGTGCCACGGATCGAAGGTCTCGATCCCGGCTGGGGGCCAGACGCCATCCACTGCCGGGGAAGCCGGGCCCATCGGGTAGAGCGCGTGCTTGAAGAACGACCAGAACCATGCCGCGAAGAACATGACCTCGGACATGATGAAGAAGATGAAGCCGTATTTCAGGCCGATCCGGACCACCGGCGTGTGATCCCCCGCGTTGGATTCGCGGATGACGTCCGCCCACCAGGCGAACATGACGCCGATGACGCCCACGAAGCCGGCGGCGAAGAGCCAGGGACCGGACCCCTTCATCCACAGGACCGCGCCGATCAGCATGAAGAAGCCTGCCACCGAGCCCAGGAAAGGCCAGATGCTTGGCGGCAGGATATGGTAGTCGTGGTTCTTGGCGCCGGAAGCCATGGATCGTCCCTCTCAATTCGTCTGGTTCGTGGCAGGCGCGTCCAGCGCCGCGTAGTCTTCGGGCATGTCGGTCACGTGGAACGTGTAGGACAACGTGATCTCGGGCATGTGCATCGTCTCGGGGTCGTCCACGATCTCGGGGTCGACATAGAAGGTCACCGGCATCGAGATCGTCTGGCCCGGCTCCAACACCTGAAGCTCGAAGCAGAAGCAGTCGATCTTGACGAAATGCGGGCCCGCCGGAAATGGCGCCACATTGTAGCTGGCCGATCCGGCGACGGGTTCGTCGGTCGGGTTATGCGCCTCGTAGAAGGCGAGGTAGGTCTTGCCGATCTGGACTTCCATAGAGGTCTGCTCGGGACGGAACTGCCACGGCATCCCGCGTTCGCGCGAGGCATCGAAACGAACGGTGACGGTCTGGTCCAGGATGGTGTCCGACCCCGCATCGGCCTGCTGGGTCGTGCCGCCATAGCCGGTGACGCGGCAGAAAAGATCGTAAAGCGGCACGGACGCATAGCCCAGCGACCCCATCGCGACGACCGTGGCGAGTGTCGAGGCCACGACACGGCCATTGTCGGAAAGCGAACGGTACCAGCTGCGGATCATTGCGATGCTCCTTCCGTCTGACCTTCGATCATCTGCGGGCGCAGGACGTGGTCGAACCCTTCCTGCAGGCCGCCCGTGCGCACCTTGACCACCGTCACCGCGAAGACGACCGCGATGAAGCCGATCAGCACCACGAGCAGACCCAGATTTCGGCCCCGGCGGCGGACATGCATCTCGCTGTCGCGGTGCATCACCATCCCCCCAATCCGAAGGACAGCAGACCCGCCTCGACGGCGAGGACCGCGAAATGCGCGAGCATGTAGACCAGCGACCACTTGAACAGCGCCTTCTCGGCGGCGTGCCCATCGGCCTCGGATGCGGCATCGTCGCGGCGCCACACCACGATGGCCCGCTGCATCCAGACCGCGTTCAGCACCAGCGCCACGGCCAGCGTGAGCGGACCGCCCACCGGGCTAAGCGCCAGGAACAGCGAAGCGGGAACCGTCAGCACCGCCCAGAGCAGCGCCTGACGCCGCGTCTCATCCCGCCCGCGCGTGACCGTCAGCATCGGGATCCCCGCGCGGTGGTAGTCGAGCTTGACGAAGAGCGCGAGGGCCCAGAAATGCGTCGGCTGCCATGCGAAGAGCAGCGCGAACATCGCCACCGCCTCCCAACCCAGACCGCCTGTCGCGGCGGCCCAGCCGATCACGGGAGGCAGGGCGCCCGCCGCGCCGCCGACGACCGTGTTCCAATGCGTCGTCCGCTTGAGCCAGATCGAGTAGATGACCGCGTAAAAGAAGATCGTGAAGGCCAGCAGGCCCGCCGCGACCCAATTCGCCACAAGGCCCAGCATCACCACCGAGATCCCGGACAGGCCGAGCCCCAGCGCAAGTGCATCGTCCCGCGCCACACGACCGTCCGGGATCGGGCGGCCGGATGTCCGCTTCATCACCGCGTCGATGTCGTGATCCACCCACATGTTCAGCGCGCCGGAGGCTCCTGCCCCCAAGGCGATGAACAGGATCGAGACCGCTGCCAGAACGGGGTGCATCGCGCCAGGCGCGACCACCAGTCCGACGAAAGCCGTGAAGACGCAGAGCGACATCAGCCGCGGCTTCAGAAGCGCGACGTAGTCGCCGAAGGCGGGCTCCGTCTCCGGAACCGCGCTGTCGGGGATGCTATGCAGGCTGAGGTCGGTCATGGCGCCTGCGGCTTACCAGACGATCATGTCGCCGGTCTTCATCGCCTCGACCCAAGCGTCGTACTTTTCCTGCGAGACGACCTTGACCGTGATCGGCATGTAGGCGTGGGCGATGCCGCAGAGTTCGGAACACTGGCCGAAATAGACGCCTTCCTGCTCGGCGCGGAACCAGAGCTGCGCGAGGCGGCCGGGGATCCCGTCCTGCTTCACGCCGAAGGACGGAATCGTCCATGAGTGGATGACGTCGCCGGCCGTGACCTGCATCACCACCGTGGCGCCGACGGGCACGACGACCGAGGTGTCGGTGGCGAGGCGGAAAAGATCGTCCGAGTAGCCCGCCGCTTGAAGCTGCGCGCTGGTCGAGGGCGACATGGCGTTGTCGACGAATTCGAGCTCCTCCTGCTCTTCGGTCAGGAGGTCGACAGTCGCCGCGCCCGGCGCACCGATCATGTAGGACGTGAACTCCTCGATCCCTTCCTCGGGATACTCGTAGGCCCAGTACCACTGGTAGCCGGTCACCTTCACGACCACGTCGCCTTCGGGGATCCGCTGCTGGTCGAAGAGCACGGGCAGGGAGAAGCCGCCAATCACCACGAGGATGAAGATCGGCACCACCGTCCACGTCACTTCCAGCGGGGAATTGTGCGTGAATTGCGCGGGATTGGAATTGGCCTTCCGGCTGTAGCGCACGATGCACCACAGCAAGAGGCCCATCACGAAGATCGTGATGAAGGTGATGATCACCAGCAGGAAGCCGTCGAGCCATTGCAGCTCTGCTGCGAGCGAGGTCGCGGCGGGCTGGAAGCCCGTGCCGCCCGCTTGCGGCGCCCCAATCACGGGCAGGTCGCCCAGGATCTCTGCGCCGGTCTGCTGCGCGAGGGCCGGGGCGGCGAAAGCCGCGGCGGCGGCGGAAAGGAGAAGCTTCTTCATCGCGTCATCCGTCTGGTCGGTCTGTCCGGGTCGCTGGCCCTAGACCACAAGGAGAGGCCGGTATGCAAGGGGATGCCACCGGGGTCGGGACCCCATGCCGCACCTCCCACGGTCCGGGTGGTCGCAGGCCTCCGCAATGAAACTGTATCGTCATCCGCTCCGAAGGCCGGACATCCGTCTTCCGTCTTGACCGAAGAAGGTCCGATGCGGTCACTCGCATGCGGTTTCTCACGTTACCGGATGAGCGATCTTGACCCCGAACTCACGGATCTGCGGACGGATGACCGCTGTCCTCGCTGCCGAAATACCAGGGCGAATCCAGGGAAGCCCGTTTCGCTGCGCGGAGCCGATCCGATGACGCGGATCGCGGGACACGGCGTCATCGTCATTCTTCTGACGCTGGTGACGCAGGTCGGCGGGCTGGCCTGGCTCATGGCGCGCGACCCCCGCGTCGGAAAAGTCTTCCTCCACCCGCATCTCGTGGCGCGCCTGGATGCGGCGGATCCCAAGATCCGCTTCCAGGGATGCCGGGCCGCACGGCACGACGACAATATCCATTTGCAGCTCTGACTTCTCGTCGATTGGACCCACCTTCCAAAGGAGTTGCCGCCCAGACCATTCACCTCGCCCGCCTGCTGCCCTATCTCTCGATCAACCCCATCGGAGATCCCATGACCGACGCCCCCTTCCGCCCCTTCGACACCCATCTCGACCGCGAGGCTGCACTTGGCGTTCTGCGCGGCGCGACCGACGGCGCCGATGACGGCGAGTTGTTCCTCGAACGCCGCCGCTCCGAGGCGCTGGTCTACGATGACGGACGGGTGAGGACGGCCTCCTACGATGCGTCCGAAGGGTTCGGCCTGCGCGCGGTGAAGGGCGAGGCAGCGGGATACGCGCATTCGACCGAGGTCTCCGAGCAGGCGCTGACGCGCGCGGCCGAAACGGCGCGGCTGGCCGTGGGCGACGGGGGTGGGACATGGGCCGATGCGCCGCAGCCGACCAACCGGCGCCTCTATGGCGACGCGGACCCGATCGCCGGCGCGCCCTTCGCCGTGAAAGTCGAAACACTGCGCGAGATCGACGCCTTCCTGCGCGATCTGGATCCGCGTGTTGTGCAGGTCACGGCGTCCCTTGCCGCGTCCCTGCAGGAGGTGACCATTCTGAGACCGGAAGGAACCGAAGTCTCGGATATCCGCCCAATGGTCCGGCTCAATGTCTCCGTCATCGTGGAGCGGGACGGGCGGCGCGAATCGGGCAGCGCGGGGGGTGGCGGACGGATCCCTTTGACCGGCCTGCTGGAGCGGTCGCATTGGGAAGGGACGGCGCGCGAAGCCTTGCGGGTCGCGACGGTGAACCTCGATGCCGTGCCCGCCCCGGCGGGCGTCATGGATGTGGTCCTCGGCCCCGGCTGGCCCGGCATCCTGCTGCATGAAGCCGTGGGGCACGGGCTGGAAGGTGACTTCAACCGCAAGGGCCAGAGCGCCTTCGCCGGTCTGATGGGCCAGCGCGTCGCGGCCCCCGGCGTCACGGTGCTGGACGACGGCACGATCCCCGACCGGCGCGGCAGCATCACCGTGGACGACGAAGGCACCCCCTCGGGCAAGACGACGCTGATCGAAGACGGGATCCTGGTCGGCTACATGCAGGACCGTCAGTCGGCCCGGCTGACCGGAGTGACCCCGACCGGCAACGGTCGCCGAGAGAACCACGCCCACGCCCCGATGACGCGGATGACGAATACCTACATGCTGGGCGGCGACGCGGAGCCGGGCGCCATCCTCGCCGACCTCAAGGACGGCATCTACGCCGTGGGCTTCGGCGGCGGGCAGGTGGACATCACTAATGGCAAGTTCGTCTTCAGTTGCACCGAGGCCTACCGCGTGAAGGACGGCGTCGTCGGCGCACCGGTCAAGGGCGCGACCCTGATTGGGGACGGGGCGACGGCCATGACCAAGGTTCGCGCGATCGGCAACGACATGGCGCTCGATCCCGGCATGGGGAACTGCGGCAAGCAGGGACAGTGGGTGCCCGTGGGCGTAGGCCAGCCGACCCTGATGATCGGCGGTCTGACAGTGGGCGGCAGCGCGGCCTGACGTCGCCTGCATGGCTCTGCGCCCGTGGGACCCGCCGGCGTTAACCGGATCGCAACACTTCCACGCAAGACGTCGCGGGATGGAGTATCCCGAGCCGATCCGCGAACTTCTGCCAGAGGGGTTGGCCGAAACCCCGCTGCCGCTCTTCGACGCGCCACCGAGCCAGGAAGAGATGTTCGCCCGGCTGCGCCTCGCCCGGTCCAGGCGCGTCGGGCCGGTGACCTATCGCCGCCTGATCGTCGAACACGGCTCGGCCACAGTGGCCCTGCGGGCTCTGCCCGAAATCGCGCGCGAGGCTGGTATCGACGATGAGGTGGTCGCCCCCGAAGGCGCCATCCGGGCCGAGATCCGGGCCGCGAAGAAGGCCGGCGCGCGCATGATGGCGCTGGGTATGCCGGGCTATCCCGCGCCGCTTGACGATCTGGCGGGCGCGCCGCCCATCCTCTGGGCGCAGGGCAACGGTGAGTTGCTCGCACATCCTGCGGTCGCCGTTGTCGGCACGCGGAACGCCTCGTCCCTGGCGCTGCGCATGGCCCGCGCGCTGGGTCGCGACCTGGCGGAGGCGGGCGTGACGGTCGTTTCCGGGCTGGCCCGCGGCGTCGATGCGGCGGCGCATCAGACGGCGTTGCCACGGACCGTCGCCGTCCATGCCGGCGGGCTGGATCGCCCCTACCCGCCCGAGAATGCTTCCCTTGCCGCCCGGATCGCCACCGAAGGGTGCGCCCTCTCTGAACGGCCTTTTGGTCTGTCACCGCAAGCCCGCGACTTTCCGCGCCGCAACCGCATCGTGTCGGGTCTCGCGCAGGTGGTGGTGGTGGTGGAGGCCGCGGCCCGGTCCGGCAGCATGATCACTGCACGCGATGCCCTCGATCAGGGGCGCGAGGTCATGGCCGTCCCCGGTCATCCGATGGACGGGCGGGCGTCGGGCTGCAACTTGCTGCTGCGCGACGGGGCGTCCCTGGCGCGTGGCGCGGACGACGTGCTGGCCGTACTGGAGACGCTTCGCTCGGATCGGCCGGAACCTGAGCCCGCTGCCGCACCGCCCTCGACGCAAGACGGGCCGCGTCCGGCGTCCCGCGGCGACGACGACCTCAGAGAGCGCGTCCTCTCCCTCCTGTCGCCCATTCCGGTGGCCGAGGATCAGGTCTGCCGCGATGCCGGAGCCAGCACGGCCGCCTTGTCCCCGCTCCTATCGGAACTGGAATTGGAGGGCTTGATCGCAAGACGACCGGGCGGAGGGCTGGTCCGGATCGTCTGATCCGCGCGGGCCGGACTGGCACACGGCGCTTTCGGGGCAGGCTCCCAAGTCGGTCGGACCGTCCGGTGGTCGTCGGCCGATCCGGCTGCCCGTCCGCTTTACAGCGGAGCATCGCGCGGATGGGGGCCGCTATCGCCCCCTCTCGCTTTTCAGAGCCCGTTGACCTGCCGCACTCCCACGCGACCCGACCGGGCGGCGACGGCGTGTGCCCGGCCCTCTCGCTGCCACCACTCACTTTCATCGTCCTCCGGGACATCGCGGGGCGGCCCCGAAACCGGCGGATGAGGGAGGCGATCGCCTCCGCCAAGGCGTCACCTCATCTTGAACGAAACGGACGGAACCGTAAGCCCCACAAGACCAGCCGAAAGGACAGTGCCCGTTTGACTCGCCCGACCTGCTTGGACAGAAGACCGGGGCAGTCTCCGAAGGACGTCCCCTGACCCGCTCCCCCCTCTCAAGTCCGGTCCCGCAACTCTGATGGAGACGTGGGTTGCGATCACCATCGGCGCAGCGTTCCTGCAGAATGTCCGCTCCACCCTCCAGAAGCACCTCAAGGGCCGGATGGGCACCACGGGCGCGACCTTCGTGCGCTTCGGCTACGGCGTGCCCTTTGCCGCGATCTATGCCGCGATCCTGTTCACCGCGACGGGCGGCAGCGTGCCGGACGTCCCTGCCGCGTTCCTGCCCTGGCTGGCCCTTGGCGCCGTGACGCAGATCGGAGGGACGTTCCTGCTGGTGCATCTCTTCTCGTTCCGGAACTTCACCGTCGGGAATGCGTATTCCCGGACCGAGACGGCCCAGACCGCGATCTTCACCTTTCTCCTTTTCGGGGTCGGCTTCTCCTGGACGGCGATCGCGTCGATCCTGATTTCCGTCGCGGGCGTCATGGCGATCTCTGTCGCGCGGACGGCGGTGACGCCGCGCGCGCTGATCACATCGCTCGTCACGCCCGTGGCGCTGATGGGCATGGGGGCCGGCACGCTCTTTGGGTTGGCATCGGTCGGCTACCAGACGGCGGCGCGCAGCGTTCAGGCGGAGTCGTTCCTCGCGCAGGCGGTCGTGACCTTGTTGGCCGCGATCACGCTCCAGACGGTCCTGATGCTGGGATGGATGATCGCCCGGAATCGGGCGGAACTGGTCCGCGTCGGGCAAGCCTGGCGTCCGGGCCTCGCCGTCGGCTTCGTGGGCGCGACGGCGACGTTTGGCTGGTTCGCCGCCTTCACCTTGCAGCAGGCCGCGCTGGTGAAGGTCGTGGCACAGATAGAGATGCTCTTCGCCTTCGCCTCGTCCGTGTTCTTCTTCCGCGAGTCGATCAACAGACTCGAGGTCGTCGGCTGCGCGCTGATCGTGATCGGCGTGATCGTACTTCTGCTGGGGGGTGGATGATGGAGAACTGGGTGGCCCTGCTCGGCGTGAAGGGTGGGCCCGCGATCCGTCCCGGATCCTCTATGCCGACGTCGATCCTGGTGAAACTGGGCGGCCGCACGATCCTGGTGGATGCGGGTCTCGGCGCTGCCCGAGCGGTTTGCGCACAGGGGGTCGCTCTGGGTGATCTCGACCTTATCGTGATCACGCACCTGCATTCAGATCATTACCTGGAGCTCGGCCCGCTGATGCATACGGCCTGGACCGGGGGGCTGACCCGACCGATCCCGGTGATCGGCCCGGCGGGCCTGCAGGACTATTGGCGGCATTTCCTTGCGTCCATGTCCTTCGACGTCGACCTGCGCATCGCCGACGAGGGGCGTGTGCCCCTGGCCCCTGTGGCCGACATACACGAGATCGAGGCCGGTCCGATCTGGTCGGAGGGCGTGCGGATCGAGGCGATCCGCAACCACCACCCGCCCATCGCCGAAAGCTTCGCCCTGCGGATCTGCGGCGCGGAACGGACGGTCGTCCTGTCCGGAGACACGGCGCCCTTCGATGGATGGGCCGCGTTCTGCGAGGGAGCGGACCTCCTGGTTCACGAAGCCATGTTGTCGGGCGGCGTCGACCTGTTGATCGAGCGGCTGTCCCACGCCGACCCGCGCCTGCGCGACCACATCCTGCGGTCCCATACGGAGGCCGGCGAGGTCGGCCGCCTTGCGCACCGCGCGGGTGTGAAGGCGCTCGCGCTCAACCATTTCGTCCCCGACGGACTGCCGGGAACGGGACCGGAGGCGTGGACCGAAGCTGTTCGGGCGCATTGGGACGGCCCGCTTTTCCTGGGGAGGGACGGTCTGCGGATCGACCTCGACTCAATCGGCTGAGCCGATCACGAGATCCGCGGGCCGCGAACCCTCCAGCACGAGCCGGGCATTCGGCAGGTCGTTGCCGTCGATTTTCGACGCGCGGGCCTCGGCCGAGAGTCCGGACCAGCGCCGCTCCAGCCGGGCACGCAGGATGTCTTCGGGGACCTTCAGCATGACCGAGAGGTCCCAGTTCAGATCCCGCCAACCCGGCGCATCGAGCAGCAACCAGTTCCCCTCGACCACGACGTGCCGTGCCGAGCCGGGGATACGCACAGCCCCCGCGATCGCGATCTCGCGGCCGCGGTCGAAGAGGGGGGCGATCACCTCTTGCCCGCTGCGCAGAGCGGCCATCAGCCTGGCGAACCCTTCGACGTCGAAGGTCTCGGGCGCGCCCTTGCGGGGCAACAGGCCAGCAGGTTCCAGAAGCCGGTCATCCAGATGAAAGCCGTCCATGGCGACCAGCGCGCCCTCGCCGCCCAACTCCGCCACGACCTCTTCGGCCAGGGTGGACTTGCCCGAAGCGGGCGGCCCCACGATCGCCGTCAACGTCCGCGTGCCGGGCAACGCCCGGATCCGGTCTGCCAGGTCTGACGGGGTCACGCGGCCTCCGGCTCCTTGGCGCCGGTCATGAAAGCCACGGCGTCGGACATCGTGTAGTCCTTCGGGTCGATGACCGTCAGCCGCTTGCCGAGCCGGTGGATGTGGATGCGGTCCGCCACTTCGAAGACGTGCGGCATGTTGTGCGAGATAAGGATGATCGGGATCCCCCGCGAGCGCACGTCCTGTATCAGGTCCAGCACCCGCCGGCTTTCCTTGACGCCCAGCGCGGCCGTCGGCTCGTCCAGGATGATGACCTTCGATCCGAAAGCGGCCGCGCGCGCCACCGCGACGCCTTGGCGCTGGCCGCCCGACAGGGTCTCGACCGGCTGGTCGATGTTCTGGATCGTCATCAATCCCAGCTCGCTGAGCTTGGCGCGGCTGAACTCGCGCATCCTGCCCTTGTCCAGACGACGGAACCACTTGCCGCGCCAGCCCGGTTTGCGCAATTCGCGTCCCATGAACATGTTGTCCGCGATCGACAGGGCGGGCGACATCGCAAGCGTCTGATAGACCGTCTCGATCCCGTGTTCGCGGGCATCGTTCGGCGAAGAGAACCGGACGTCTCTCCCCTCGAGCCGGATCTTCCCCGCATCGGGCTGGACCGCACCCGACAGCGCCTTGATCAGGGTCGACTTGCCCGCCCCGTTATCGCCGATGACGGCGAGGACCTCGCCGGGATAGAGCTCGAACTCGCACCGGTCGAGCGCGACCACCTTCCCGTAGCGTTTGGTCAGGCCGGTGGCCGAGAGGATCGGTTCGGTCATGCGCTCACCTTTCTGATCCACTGGTCGACGGCGACGGCCCCGATGATCAGCATGCCGATCAGCAGGTAGGTCCATTGGGCATTCGCGCCCGCCATCCGCAGGCCAAGCTCGAAGACGCCGACGATCAGCGCACCGAAGAACGCGCCCCAGATGGACCCCCTGCCCCCGAAGAGCGAGATCCCCCCGATCACCACGGCGGTGATCGACTGGATATTGCCTACCACCCCGGTCGAGGCCGAAGGCGAGACCGATCCGAAACGCCCGATCATAATCCAGCCCGCGATGGCGCAGATCGCGCCCGCCAGGATGTAGACGCTCATCAGTGTGCGCTTGACATTGACCCCGGCCAATTCCGCCGCCTCCGGGTCGTCGCCCACCGCGTAGACATGGCGCCCCCATGCGGTCGAGCGGAGCGCGTAGGCCAGGATCGCGACCAGCGCGATCATCACGAGGACGCCGTAGGTGATGTTCGTGGCCCACAGGAAGTCGAGGACGGCGCTGTCGGTCTCGGCCGGTCGTCGCCGCTCCCATTCGATGCCGCGGCTGGCCTCGATCCAGTTGACGAGCTGCTCGTTGGGCTTCGCGCCGAGCCATTGGAGCATCGGCGCCTCGTCCTGGATCGCGCGCGAACGGATCGTCTCGTTGCGGGAATAGAGGTAGTTCGTCGCCAGCACGATCTGCCACATGCCCAGCGTCACGATGAAGGGCGGCAGCTTGACCCGGCTGACCAGCCACCCCGATATCGCGCCGATGGCCGAGCCGACGGCCAGACCGGCCATGATGCCGACCGTCGGCGGCAGGCCGTAGCGAAAGGTCACCTGACCGATGACCACCGACGAGAAGACGGCGATGGCCCCGACGCTCAGGTCGATGCCGGCGGTCAGAATGATCAGCGACTGCGCCGCCGCGAGGACGCCGACAATCTGCACCTGCTGCATGATCAGGGGCAACTGCTCGGGGAAGCGCGCGCCCAGATACCAGGTGAACCCGATGATCGCGGCAGTCAGCACGATCAGCGGAACGAGCGCGGGCGTCACGTGAAGGGTGTGCTGGATCCGCCCGAGGATGCCGCGGTTCTCCTCGAAGGCGGCAACGGCCTCTTCGCGGCGGTCGCGAACCGTGCTTTCGTGATCGGCGCTCGTCATGGCGTCCCCTTCCATGCGCGGGCCGGGGCGGAGGTCCGCCCCGGCGAGTGTCGGATCAGCCTTGCCGCAGGACCAGGGATCCCGGGCGCTCGGCAAGACCAACGTGCCGGGCTCTCATCTTGATCTCCCCGATCGGTCCAACGGACCGACCGCCGGGGCCCTCGGCCCCGGACGGGGAAATCACCCCCAGCACAGCTCCTGGCCTTCCTCGACCGAGATGCTCTCCACCCCTTCGGCGGGCTGATCGGTCACGAGGGCCACGCCCGTGTCGAAGAAGTTCTTGCCTTCCGTCGGTGCGGGAAGCGTGCCGTCCTTCGCGAACTGGGCGATGGCCTCGATGCCGAGCGACGCCATCAGTAGCGGATATTGCTGCGATGTCGCGCCGATCACCCCGTCGGCCACGTTCTGGACGCCCGGACAGCCACCATCGACCGAGACGATCATGACGTCGTTCTCGCGGCCCACGGCGACCAGCGCCTCGTAGGCGCCCGCGGCTGCGGGTTCGTTGATCGTGTAGACCACGTTGATGTCCGGATCCTGCGCAAGGCAGTTTTCCATCGCGGTGCGGCCGCCTTCCTCGTTGCCCGCCGTCACCTCGTTGCAGATGATGCGCGCATCGTCCTCGTCGCCCCAGCGGTTGGGATCGCCGAGTTCGATACCGAAGCCCTGCAGGAAGCCCTGGTCGCGCAGGACGCCGACCGTCGGCTGGCTGATGGCGAGATCCAGCATGGCGATCTTGGCGTCCGCCGCCGCATCGCCCAGTGTCGCGGCCGCCCACTGGCCGATCAGTTCTCCGGCGACGAAGTTGTCGGTCGCGAAGGTCATGTCGGCTGCGTCGATGGGGTTGAGCGGCGTATCGAGCGCGATCACCAGAATGCCGGCATCACGCGCCTGCTGCACCGGATCGACGATCGCGGCCGTGTCGGAGGCCGTGATCAGGATGCCCGACGCGCCATTCGCGATGCACGTCTCGATGGCGCGGACCTGGCTTTCATGGTCGCCGTCGATCTGGCCGGCATAGGAGGTCAGCTCGACCCCCAGCTCCGCGGCCTTCTCTTCTGCGCCTTCGCGCATCTTCACGAAGAACGGGTTCGTGTCGGTCTTGGTGATCAGGCACGCGCTGGTGCCTTCGGGTGCGGCATGAGCATCGGCCCAGGCCGTCCCGGTCATGGCGACGACAGCCATCGCGGTGCCGCAAAGCAGCTTCTTCATGGTCTTCCTCCCTTTGCCCGCGATTTGGCGCGGGTCCCGGTCAGAAGACCTTCGGGCGTCCCTTACGTCAACCCGATGCGGCGAGCCACGTCGCGTAGTCGCTGACAAGCAGATGGGTCGGGGGCTCGTCCTCTTCGATGTCGGCAAAGCGGCCGATGGGTTCGCGGAACACGTTGTCGGTTTCGTCGTCGTTCACGGTGCTGACCTCGCCGATCAGCACATCGCCCCCTTCGCCCCAGAAGGCGTGCCAATCGCCCGGCATCAGCGTCACGCTCTCGCCCGGCGCAAGGCGCAACTTCTCTCCCGGCGCGAAGTCCCGAGCGATCCCGTCGCACATGACGCGTCCGCCCCGGTCTTCGGCAAAGCCGCCCGACTCGTCGGAGCCGTAGAGTTCCACCACCAGCGTCGCGCCACCGCGGTTGATGATGTCCTCTGCCTTGATGACATGCGTATGCATCGGGCTGAGCTGATCCTGGCGCGAGATCAGCAGCTTCTCGGCGTAGCACATCCCTCCGCCGCGGCGCAGATCCTCCAGCCGACCGTTGCGGAGAGTGAACAGGAACAGGCCCATCTCGTCGAACCGCCCCGCACCGTAATCGGTGATATCCCATCCGCAGCGCGCGTCGATCACCGCACGCGCGGTGTCCGCCCGCGCCCTGAACTCATCCGGAGACCAACCCGCGAATGGGGGCAGGACAAAGCCGTGGCGGCGGATCATCTCGTCCGCCTCGGCCATGATCCGGTTGATGCGAGAGCGTTTCATTCGATCCTCCGATCAGGCATGTTCCTCTGCGGCCGTCTCCGCCAGCGCACGATTGAAGACCCGCAGCGCGTCGACGTAAAGCACGACGCCGACGATTTCGGGCGGACCTTCGTCTTTCAGCCGGACGACGGCAAGGAAGTCGGAATTCGACCTCTCGAAAAGAGGGATCGCCTTTTCCAGCGTGTCGGACGGATCGACGAACAGCGCCTCGTTGACCGCGCGGCGGATCCGATCCTCCTTCGGGGCCTTCGGATGCTCGGGCGCCTTGAGGACCGACGACACGCGGATCGTCGCCAGAAGGTAGCGCTGCGGCCCTGCGGCCAGATGGATGCCGCGGCGCTTGAGTTGCTCGAGAAAGAAGCTGCGGGCGACCAGCCGGCTCGACAGGGCAGTCGCCGAACCGACGGCAACCATCACCGCGATCCCGGTCTGCCAGTCTCCGGTCATCTCGAACACGATCAACGTGGTGGAGATCGGCGCCCCCAGCACGGCGGCGGCGACGGCCCCCATTCCCGCCAGCGCGTAGACCGTCTCGGATCCGGACATGTCGGGAAAGATCCCCGTCGCGAGCAGACCGAAGGCCAGACCCGTCAGAGCGCCGATCATCAGCGCGGGCGAGAAGATGCCCCCGCCCATCCGTCCGCCCATCGTGACCGCCACGGCAAAGACCTTGATCGCCGCGAATACCATGGCCTCGTGCAGGATCAGGTTGCCGGACAGGGCCGCCGACGTGGTCTCGTATCCCACGCCGATGATGTGCGGGAAGAAGATCGCCAGCGCGCCAAGCATCAGGCCCGATACGGCCGGGCGCGCCATCGCGGGGATCACGAACCGGCGCTGGACGGCGGTCCCGAAATCCTCGGCGACGAAGACCGAGCGCATCAGGACGACCGCGACCAGCCCGCTCGTCAGGCCCAGGATCGCGAAGGCCGGGAGCTCGGCATAGAAGGCCATCGTTCCGTCCGCTGGCAGACGGAACTCGGTCACGTCGCCGAAATGGATCCTGCTGACGACCGAGCCCGAGACGGCAGCGATCGTGATCGGGGCGAAGGCATGCACGGCGAAGTGGCGCAGCACGACCTCCAGCGCAAAGAGAGCCCCCGCCAGGGGCGCGTTGAAGCTGGCTGCCACGCCCGCCGCGACAGCGCAGCCCAGCAACTCGCGGCCGGTGACGCCGTCGGCATTGATCTTGTTCGACACCCAGCCCGCGATCAGCCCGACCATGTGGACGACCGGTCCCTCCCGCCCGGTCGAGCCGCCGGTAGACAGCGTCGTCAGTGAGGCGAAGATCGAGGCGAGGCCCGCCCGCCTCTCGACCCGGCCTTCGCGCAGGGCGGCGCCCTCGATCACCTCTGCAACGCCGCGCACACGGCCATCGGGCGTGAAGCGCGTCAGGATGAACCCGACCAGCAGGCCGCCCGCGGCGGGCAGGAGCAGGATCCACCACCACGGCAGGTTGACGACGAAGCTGTGCAGCATCCTCGGATCATCCGTTCCGTAGAGGAACGTCTGCAGGGTCGAAATCGAGAGCATGAAGCCGACGGCCAGATAACCGGAGGCGATCCCGATCCCGAGTGCGATGAACCAGAACTGAAGCTGGCTCGGCCCCTTGTCGCGGATCACGTCCCACGTCGCGCGCAAGCGCGCGGGGAGAAGGCCCGGCGGGCGATCCGTCTGTGCGGGACGATCTGTCACCCGGGCGATGCTAGGCGCGCAAACGGTCCGGAACAAGCGAGCCCGCTCGCCAACCGCTACCGAACCGTAACAGGCCGCAAGAGGCGGGATCCGGGCCGATCAGACCTTCGGCATTCCCTCCGCCGTCGATCCGCGATCCAAGTTCCGGACGATCTGTGCGATCATGTCAGACAATGCACGTCTCTGGCGCCCGTGCGGATCGAAATTGCCGGGGTCGAGCCACGCCTCGAAGGCCGGGCGGAGGAACGGCCATTCCCGGTCGAGGATCGAGAACCAGGCGGTATCCCGGTTCCTGCCTTTCACGACCATGTGCTGGCGGAACACCCCCTCGAATGCGAACCCGTATCGAAGCGCCGCCCGCCGCGAAGGTGCATTCATGGCGTTGCACTTCCATTCGAGCCGCCGGAACCCGCCGTCGAAGGCCGTCTTTGCGAAAAGAAAGACCGCCTCGGTCGCCGCAGGCGTGCGTTGCAGGGCAGGCGCGAAACACAGATGTCCGATCTCGATCACGCCGTTCGCCCGATCCAGCCGGAGAAGGGACCCGACCCCGCTCCACCCATCGGCGGATCCGATGGCATAGAACACCGGATCCGAGGAGGCCGCCTGCCGCTCTATGTGTTCCCGGTACTCGGACAGAGCGCCGAACGGACCATCGGGCAGCCACTGCCAGATCTCGTCATGTCCCGCCATCCGAGACCACAGATCCTCTGCATGATCGGGGCGCAGCTTCTCGAGCCGTGCGTGATGGCCCGCCAAATGCGCGGGCGGCATCCAGGAACGGGGCGGGGTCCAGTCGAGGCTCATGTCCCACGGCTAGGAAACGCGTCTGATCAACGCAAGTCCGGCGCCGTCAGAGCCGCGCGGATCCGGCCGTCGGTATCGTCGGAATCCGCCGAGACCCCAATTCCGACCAGAACACCCGGCGCGCCGCCGAAGGCACGGGCGTAATCCGCCGCGAGGTCGACATTCTCCCGATGCTGCCCGGTCCCCGCATTACGCAGGACGATCGTCCGCATCCCCGCCAGATATGGGCTCTGCTGCATCGTTCCCCGCGCGTCGTCGTCGCCCCAGACATAGACCAGAACGCGCGTGTTCTCGTCTCGCAGCAGGCGGGTGGCCCGGCTCGGGTCCGCACGGGCCGCGGTCTGCGGATCGGTCCAGGCGAAGTAGAGGGCGAGGTTGCGATCGTCCCCGCCCTTCCGGCGCAAGTCGGTTGCGCCGACGCCTTCGGCAACGGACCACGACCACGACGCACGGGTCGCGCCGCGCATCCGCTCGGGAACCGCCCGCCAGAGCAGGCTGACAGTCCCGTCCGACGTGACCTGAAGATCGCCGCCCCGCTGGACGTAGTTGTTGGACGACAGTCTGAGGAAGCCCTGCTCCCGCCAGGAGCCGTCGAAAGCGAGAGATTGGGCGGCGGCGGGCGCGGCCAGCAACGTGGCGAGCAGAAGGATGAGGTGTCTCATACGATGCACCTAGCCCCCTCGGCCGATCCGGTCACCTGACATGCACGTGAGGATGCGGCGATGGCCGAAAGCTGGGGATAAGGCCGATCTTTCGCTTTACAGGCGCATATCCGCGCCCCACCATATGCTGTAGGGGCCAGTGAGAGGCGACATAGAATTCGTCCACAGGCCCACCCCTAGCGAGGCCGGAGGGCCCAGTGCATATGCTGCATCAGCGCGATCAGTTCTCGGAAACGGGCGACCTGCATCCCATCGATCTGGTCGAGACCGTGGCCGAAACCCACGAATGGGATTTCGACCGCGTCGGCGAAGATCAGATCGCCATGGTGGTCGAGGGCCAGTGGCGCAGCTACTCGGTCACGCTTGCCTGGTCCGAAACCGAAGAGACGTTGCGCCTGATCTGCTGCTTCGAGATGGAGCCGCCGGGTGAGAGCCTTCCCTCCCTCTACGAGTTGCTGAACCTCGTGAACGACGAGTGCTGGGCCGGCAGCTTCACCTTCTGGCGTGACCAGAAGCTGATGGTCTATCGCTACGGACTGGTCCTGTCCGGTGGCGCCTGCGCCCAGGTCGAGCAGATCAACACCCTTGTCGCCGAGGCCGTACTTGCAGGAGAGCGGTTCTATCCCGCCTTCCAGCTTGCCTGCTGGGGCGGCCGCACCCCCGAAGAAGCGATGCAAATCGTCATCGCCGAGGCCTATGGCCACGCCTGACCTGTCTGAAGTGTCCGCGCGCGGGCTGGTCCTGCTCGGATGCGGCAAGATGGGATCGGCGCTACTGGCCGGATGGCTGGACGCGGGGCTGGATCCTCAGGCGGTCCGTGTCGTCGAGCCCGCCCCGTCCGAATGGCTGCGCGGCACAGGCGTGCGGCTGGACGGTCCGATGCCCGATGCGCCCGCGGTCGCATTGATCGCGGTGAAACCGCAGATGATGGCCGACGCCCTGCCCGCCCTGCGGGACCTCGACGCGCTGTTCATCTCGATCGCCGCAGGGACGCCGATTTCCGCCTTCGAGACCGCGCTTGGTGGTCGCATCATCCGGGCCATGCCGAACACCCCCGCCGCGGTGGGGGCCGGGATCACGGCGATGATCGGGAACAAGGCGGCCACCGGCGCCGATCTGGACCTGGCCGAGATGCTCCTGTCGTCGGTGGGTGAAGTGGTCCGGCTGGAAAGCGAGGAGCAGATGGATGCGGTCACGGGCCTGTCGGGCTCCGGCCCGGCCTACGTGTTCCACGTGATCGAAACGCTGGCCTCTGCGGGCGAGGCGCAGGGATTGTCGCCGGAACTCTCGCTCCGCCTCGCACGTGCGACGGTCTTCGGCGCGGGAAAGCTGGCCATGTCCGGCGAGGATCCGGGCCAATTGCGCATCAACGTCACCTCCCCGAACGGCACGACGCAAGCGGGGCTCGAGGTCCTGATGGCAGACCTCCCGGACCTCATGGCCCGGACCGTCGCCGCCGCCGCCGACCGATCCCGCGAGTTGCGGGGATGACCATTTCGTTCGAGGATTTCCTGAAGGTCGATATCCGCGTCGGGACCGTCCTGCGGGCCGAACCCTTCCCCGAAGCGCGCAAACCCGCGATCAAGCTCTGGATCGACTTCGGTGCGCTGGGCGAGCGGAAGACATCCGCCCAGTTGACGACGCATTACACGCCCGAGACGCTGACCGGGAAACAGGTCATGGCCGTCGTGAACTTCCCCCCGCGCCAGATCGGGCCCTTCATGTCCGAAGTCCTGGTCCTCGGCCTGTCCGATGCGAAGGGCGGGATCGTGCTGCTGGCGCCGGATCAGACGGTGCCGAACGGCGGGAGGATGCATTGAAGCTGTTCGTGTCCCGTGCCCTGCCCGACAGCGTGATGGAGGCGGCGGCCGAACACTTCGAAGTGACCTGCCGCGAGACGACGCAGCCGATGGATCTGGATGAATGCCGGGCCGCCCTTGCCGAGGCTGACGTCATCCTGCCGACGCTTGGCGACGCGTTCGGGGCCGATGCGTTTCCCGGCGAGATCCGGGCGCGCGGACTGGCCAATTTCGGGGTCGGCTACAACCACATAGATGTGGGCGCGGCCCGGGCGGCGGGGCTGGTGGTGACCAATACGCCCGGCGCCGTGACCGATGCCACCGCCGACATCGCGCTGACGCTGATCCTGATGACCGCCCGCCGGGCCGGCGAAGGAGAGCGTGTGGTCCGCTCCGGCCGCTGGGGCGGCTGGCATCCGACACAGATGCTGGGCCTGCACGTCACCGGAAAGACGGTCGGCATCGTCGGGATGGGCCGGATCGGCCAAGCCATTGCACATCGCTGCAGGGCGGGCTTCGGGATGGAGGTCGTGTTCTACAATCGCTCGGACAAGCGGATCGACGGCGCGCGCCAGCTTGGGAGCGTGTCCGAGGTCTGCGCTGCCGCCGATGTCGTCGTGATGGCCGTCGCGGCGACGCCCGAGACGCGTCACCTGATTGATGCCGATGCCCTGTCGGCGATGCGGCCCCATGCGATCCTCGTGAACATCGCGCGCGGCGACGTCATCGACGAAGGGGCCCTGATCGACGCGTTGCGGGACCGCCGCATCGCCGGAGCCGGGCTCGACGTCTACGAAAACGAGCCGGTCGTGCCCGACACCCTCATGACGTTGGAAAACGCCGTTCTGCTGCCCCATCTCGGGACGGCGGCGCTGGAGGTCCGCGAAGCGATGGGCCGCATGGCGCTCGACAATGCCATCGCCATCGCAGAGGGCCGTACGCCACCGAACCCGGTGTGATCACCTTCGCCCCGATCGAAACGGTGATCGGACCGGTTCTGATTGCCGGCCGCGACGGTGAGATCACGCATCTTCGGCTTCCGGGCGATGACGGCCCGCCGCGCGCCGATGCGGACTGGCTGGAGGCGCCGGCGATCTGGAAGGACGCCGAAGATCGGGTTCACGCCATCCTCGCCGGATCTGACAGGGATGTCCCGCCGCTCGCGCCGGAAGGCTCCCAGTTTCAGCTTCGCATCTGGAAGGCGCTACGCGCCATCCCACGTGGCGAAACACGCAGCTACGCGCAGATCGCCCGTGCCGTCGGTCGACCCGGCGGAACGCAGGCCGTCGGGCAGGCCAACGGTCGCAATCCGATCCCGCTGCTGATCCCCTGCCACCGGGTCATTGCCGCGGACGGAAGTCTGGGCGGCTTCTCCGGCAGCCTTACGATCAAGCGTCGCCTTCTGGAGATGGAGGGGGCGTGGCAGCCTCGGCTGATTTGATGCCTTTGGGCTCGACGCTGAGTTCGCGATAGCCCGACAGGCCGCAGCGCGCCCGCGAGAAGGACAGATCGTCCAGCGCCACGACCACGATCTCCGCCGTCGTGTAGATCGTCGCACCTGAGACGAGATGGCCGCCGATCACGCGGCCCGCCCCGTCGGCGATGCAGAGATGCAGGTGATGCCCCTCTGGGTCGACCGTCCCGACCAGCGAGACGATCTCGAACCGACCTTCGTGCAAGACGGCATCGTCCCGATCTGCGTAGCGCAGGGTCGCACGGGTGAGGCTGCCGACACAGGTGACGAGCGTCAGGGCGTCGGCCCCGATATCGCGCCGGGCGGCGTGGAGCCTGTCGAGCAGGTCGTCGCCCGGCTTCAGTCGGAATGCCGCAAAGGTCCCGCGCGACATGCCGGGCTGCGCCACGCCCGGTCAGATCCCGTCGATACAGACGTATTTCGTCTCGAGGTAATCCTCGAGGCCCTGGCTGCCGCCCTCCTTGCCGAGGCCGCTTTCCTTGACCCCGCCGAAGGGCGCCTCGACCGTGGTGATGAGGCCCGAATTAATGCCGATCATCCCGTATTGCAGTCCCTCGTTCAGGCGGAAGGCGCGGCCCAGATCCTGGGTGTAGGCATAGCAGGCGAGACCGTAGACCGTTGCGTTGGCCATCTCAATCGCCTCCTCCTCCGTCTCGAAGCGGAAGACGGGGGCGAGCGGGCCGAAGATCTCTTCGGTGGCGAATTTCATCGCCTGCGTGGCGCCCGCGACCACGGTCGGCTGGAAGAAGGTGCCCCCCTTCTCGTGGCGGTCGCCGCCGGTGACGACCTCGGCCCCCTTCTCCTTCGCGTCGGCCACGAATTCCTCGACCTTGGCGACAGCATCCTCGTCGATCATCGGACCTTGTTCGACACCGTCCTCCCGCCCGTCGCCGACCTTCAGCGCTTCGGTCTTCTCCTTGAGCTTCGCGACGAAGGCGTCATGGATGCCTGCTTGCACGTAGATGCGGTTGGCGCAGACGCAGGTCTGGCCCGAATTGCGGAACTTCGAGACCATCGCGCCCTCGACGGCGCGGTCCAGATCGGCGTCATCGAAGACCAGGAACGGGGCGTTGCCGCCCAGCTCCATCGAGACCTTCTTCACCGTGTCCGCCGACTGGCGCATGAGCTCCTTGCCGACCTCGGTGGAGCCGGTGAAGGTCACCTTCCGCGTTTCGAAGGCATCCATCATCGCACCCGCGATCTCTCGCGCCGATCCGGTCAGGATGTTCACGACGCCCTTGGGATAACCGACCTCTTCGGCCAGCGCCCCCCAAGCCAGACCGCTATAGGGCGTCGCGGTCGCGGGCTTGGCGACGACGGTGCAGCCGACCGCCAGGGCCGGGGCGATCTTGCGGGCGAGCATCGAGCTGGGGAAATTCCACGGCGTGATCATGCCGACCACGCCAACGGCGTGCTTCGTCACCAGAATGCGGCGCCCGTTCACGCCGGCGGGAACGATCTCTCCCTTGGCGCGGCGCGCCTCCTCGGCGAACCAGCGGACATATTGCGCGCCGATGGCGATCTCTCCCTTTGCCTCGGCCAGCGGTTTGCCCATCTCGACGGTCAGAAGCTCGGCCAGGCTGGCCTGGTTGTCCATGAGCGCGTCGTGCAGCTTCCAGAGCAGCGCGCACCGGTCCATCAGCGGCATGTCGCGGAACGCGGGAAACGCCGCGCTGGCGTCGGCGATAGCGCGATCGGCCTCGGCGCGGCCCATTCCGGGCACGGTGCCGATCACCTCTCCCGTGGCCTTGTTCGTCACGTCGATGGTCTTGCCGCTATCCGCGCCGATCCATTCGCCGCCGATCAGGCAGGTCTCGCGCATCCATTGGGTGTAGCCGGTCTGGTCGAGCATGGGATCAGCCTTTCGAGAAACTGAAGGTTGTGGTCTGTCGGTAGGTCTCTCCCGGCCGCAGCACGGCCGAAGGGAAATCGTCGTGGTTGGGCGCGTCTGGCCAGATCTGCGGCTCCAGCGCGACGCCGGCATGGGCCCCGTAGCGGCGCCCCCCGAGGCCGGAAACGCCGATATCCAGCTTGGCTCCGTCATAGACCTGAAGGCCGGGTTCCGTCGTCGCCACCCGCATCTCGATCCCGGACGCGTCGGAGCGCAGGGCCGCGATCTCGCGCAGCGGTTCGCGACCGCTCGAGAGACAGAGGTTGTGGTCCAGAAGACCCTCTCCGGCCAAGGCACGGCCCTGCCGGAAGTCGAAGCAGGTGCCGTCGACGGACGCCACCCCGGTAGGAATCAGATCTTCGTCAACCGCAACGTAGCGATCAGCCGCGACCGTGAGGCGGTGGCGCGAAACGTCTCCGGTGTCGTCCAGGCGCCAATAGGTATGGTGGGCGAGATTGCAGATGGTCGGCGCTTGCGTCGTGGCCCGATATTCGATCCGCAAGGTGGCGCTCGGCGCGCAGGAGAACAGCGCCTCGATCCGCATCTCGCCGGGAAAGCCCATCTCGCCGTCGCGCAGGGTCAGCCCGAAGCGGATCGCATCGACCTCGTGATCCAGAAGCTCCCAGTCGCGCTTACCGGTCCCGGCCGACCCGCCGTGGAGCGTATGACGGCCGAGAAAGTTGGGATCGGTCCGGAACGTCCTCCCGTCGAGGGTAAAGCGCGCGGCCGCAATCCTGTTGGCGTAGCGCCCGGCTGTCGCACCCATATATCGCGAATGAGCGGGATAATCCGCCGGATCCTCCAGCCCGAGGACGAGCGGCGCGTCGTGCCCGTCCAGCCGCAGATCCCGCAGACTGGCGCCGAAGGACAGAAAGGTCGCCGTCAGCCCGTCACCGGAGATCGTGTGGCACGCAATCATGGCCGTCACCTACACCAGCGTCAGGGAACGCGCCATGTCGCGCATGCACCGCGATGCGGGTCAATCCATCGCTTCAAGTTCGTCGATGAAGCCCTCGATCATGCCAAGGCCCTTGTCCCAGAAGGCGGGATCGCTGGCATCCAGCCCGAACGGGGCAAGCAGATCCTTGTGATGCTTGGAGCCGCCGGCCCGCAGCATGTCGAGATACTTGTCCTGAAAGCCCTCGGGCGTCTCTTCGTAGGCGGCGTAAAGGGCGTTCACGAGGCTGTCCCCGAACGCATACGCATAGACGTAGAAGGGCGAATGGACGAAATGGGGGATGTAGCCCCAGAAGCTCTCGAAGCCCTCCATGAACTCGACCGCCGGCCCGAGGCTTTCCGCCTGAACCGACATCCAGAGCGCGCCGATATCGTCGGGGGTCAGTTCGCCTTCGCGACGGGCGGCGTGCAGTTTGCATTCGAAATCGTAGAAGGCGATCTGGCGCACGACCGTGTTGATCATGTCCTCGACCTTGCCCGCCAGCAGAACCTTTCGGGCGTTCTGATCAGGGGCCGCCTTCAGCAGCGCGCGGAAGGTCAACATCTCGCCGAAGACGCTGGCCGTCTCGGCAAGTGTCAGCGGGGTGGAGGACAGCCATTCGCCCTGTTCCGCCGCCAGCACCTGATGCACCCCGTGCCCAAGCTCATGGGCCAGCGTCATGACGTCACGCGGTTTGCCAAGATAGTTCAGCATCACGTAGGGATGCGCGTCCGTAACGGTCGGATGCGCGAAGGCACCGGGCGCCTTGCCGGGTTTCACCGGCGCGTCGATCCAGCCCTTGGTGAAGAACGGCTCCGCCAGTTCGGCCATGCGGGGATCGAAGCCCGCATAAGCCGTCGTGACCGTCTCGACCGCCTCGTCCCACTGGATGCGACGGTCTTCCTCCATCGGCAGGGGCGCGTTGCGGTCCCAGGGGCGCAGCTTGTCGAGGCCCAGCCACTTGGCCTTCAGCGCGTAGTAGCGATGGCTCAGGCGCGGATAGGCGGCGACGACCGCGTCGCGGAGCGCCTGCACGACCTCCGGCTCCACGTGGTTGGCAAGGTGGCGCGCCGATTGCGGCGTGGGCAGCTTGCGCCAGCGATCCTCGATCTCCTTCTCCTTGGCCAAGGTATTATGGATGCGGGCGAAGGTGCGGACATTCGCGGAGAGCACACGCGCCATCTCGCGCGCCGCATCCTCCCGCAGGGACCGATCCTGTTCGGACAAGAGGTTGGCGACGCCCTCGATCCCATAGGTCTCGTCGCGCACGGTGAACTCCAGCGCGGCCATCGTCTCGTCGAAGAGCTTGTTCCAGGCGCTGGCTCCCACGACCGAGGCATCGTGCAGAAAGCGTTCCATCTCGTCGGACAGTTGATGCGGCTTCATCGCACGCAGGCGATCCAGCGTGGGCCGGTAGCGCGCGAGGTCGGCATTCGCCTCGTAGAGCCCGTCGAGGAAAGCATCCTCCAGCCGGTTGAATTCGAGATTAAAGAAGACGAGCGCCGTGGACGCGTTGGTCAGGCGATCCTGCATGTCCGAAATGAACTTGGCGCGCTCGCCGTTCGTCGTCTCCTGGTAGTAGCGGAGCCCGGCATAGGACATGATCCGCCCCGCCACCTGATCGAGACGCTCGTGGCGCTGGATCGCGCGCAGCATCCCGTCCGCGTCGAGCGTATCGAGCTTGCCTTCGTAATCGGCCGCATAGGCTTTCGCCTCCGCTTCGAACCAGTCGAGATCGGCCTTGAGCTGTGGCGCATCGGGGGCCGTGTAGAGATCGCTCAGATCCCATTCCGGCAGGTCGCCGAAGGACTGGCCGCCCGAAGCGTCGGCATCGAAGGTGCGGGGGTCGCGCATATCGGTCTCCTCTGGTTGCCCGAGAGGTATGGCCACGGTCGCGCCGGGGCAACCGCTGAGCGGATCAGATCGCCGGCCGACCTCCGGCGGCGGCATAGGCCATGTCGATCACCCGCTGGGTGCCAAGCGCATCCTCCAGCGTCCAGGTGAACGGGGCCTCGCCCCTGATAGCGGCGGAGAAGGCCTCGACCTGCAAGACGTATTGGTCGACCCCGGGCCATGTCCGCGCGTGGCGGACGCCGTCGGTCCCCCGCCAGTCCACATGCGCGGGGCCGAACCGAGACGGATTGTAGGGCGCCGTCAGCCGCACGAGGCCTTCGGTCCCGTGAAAGCAGATCCATTGGTCCGGCAGCATCCGCATCGAATTGACCCAATGCGCCGTGAAGGCCGGGAACCGTGCCGAGACACGGGCTAGCGTGTCGCAGCCCGCCTCCCACTCGATATCCGCGTGGGTGATTTCCTCTGGATCGGACCGGGTGGCCCATCGCGTCGAGCCATAGGTGTAGACCCCGATATCGGGCAGCGCGCCGCCCCCGGTCTCTGCAGAATTCCGTATGTTCCCCGGATCGGACGAATTGTCGTAGGTGAACACGGCTTCGACATGGCGGAGCCGTCCGACCGTCCGGCCATCCAGCAACTCCCGGACGAAATGCCACTGGGGATGGTGCACGATCATGTAGGCTTCGGCACAGATCAGGCCGGTCCTGTCGCGCAGGGCGATCAGGGGATCGATCTCCTCTGCCCGCATGGCCACGGGTTTCTCGACAAGGACGTGCTTGCCGGCTTCAAGCGCCTTCGCCGCCCATTCGATGTGCAGCGTATGGGGCAGCGGAACGTAGACCGCGTCGATTGCGTCATCGGCCAGAAGGGCGTTGTAGTCGCCATGGATACGCAGGTCTTCCGTGATGCTCCGGAAGGGTTCGGCTTTCTCCGGGGAGCGGGTCGCGAGCGCGGCCAGACGGTTGCCCCGGGCCATGTGGATCGCGGGCGCCATGTCGCGCCGCGCAAATCCGGACGCGCCCAACACGCCCCAGCGGACCTCTGCCATCGCGTCCTCCTCCGTCACAGGATGTTCGCCGCGACGGTAAGCCCATGATCCGAGGCTGTCATCGGCGAGGAAACTGGCCGCGGGGCGGGAACTTGCGAGGGCGGATCCCCCGGGAGCAGCATGGCAACAGCACTACAGGAACGGCGACGGCCAGATCCTGTGCGCCGCGCGCCACTCAACCCGACAGGGCCTGGACCGTCACGGCGGTCCCGTAGACCGCCAGCAGGGCGACGCTCTCGAAGCCGATGCCGGCGGGGCCGTCCCGCTGCCGCCGGATCTGCCCGGCAAGCAGGATCGCGGTCATCAGAAGTCCGGTCGCCAACCAGTAGAGATCCTCCGTCCCCAGCGCGTGGTAGAGCGATCCGTCTCGATAGGCGATGTCCGAGGCCGCCAGGAAAAGGGTGTCGAACATGTTCCCGCCGATCACGCCCCCCACGGCCAATTGAAGCGCCCCCCGGCGAACCGCCGCCAGGGTCGTGACCAGTTCCGGCAACGACGTCAGGACCGCCGTCACCAACGCGCCGACCAGAGAGGACGAAAGACCGGATCGCTGAATGAGAACCCCTGCGGATTGGGCGATCACCCAACCGGACAGGGCAAGGACGAGGGCAAGCCCCGCGAAGATGATCGCCGGGCGGACGGGGCTGCGCTCCGCCTCTTCCGGGTCTTCGGGGGTATCCTCGCGGGTCTCGTCGGTCTGGACCGGACGCCACATCGGCGCTTCGCGCACTTCGCGCGTGACGCGCAGACCATAGACGTACATGCCGATCATGACGGCAGTTATCGGATGAAGGCCGAGGATTGTGATCGGCGGAGCCGCATATCCGACCAGTGGCAAGGTCAGGAGCGTCATCAACAGGACGCCCTGGATCAGATTGGCAGGCTCCGCCGCTGCGTGTTCCAGGTTGGCGCGGCGATGTCCCAGATCGGCAAGTGCCAGAAAGACCGTCTGCGCCGCGATCCCGCCCACGCCGTTCGAAAAGGCGAGCGACGCATCCCCCGAGGCCGCACCCGTCACCGAGACGACGAGGCCCGAAAGGGATGTCGCCGCCCCCAACACCAACCCGCCGACCAGCGCTTCCCCCCACCCTGCGCGGTCGGCGATCTGGTCCGCCAGGGCCGTCATTCGAAGTGAGGCGACCAGCACGACACCGGCAGCGACAATCAGGATGCAGATCAGAACGAGAGTCGAAAAAGATGCGAACACACGGCGCCTTTCGGTTGCACGGCATTAACCGGCTCGCGTCAAAGGCGTTCCATGGATCGGCCTAGCGCAATTGGCTGTCTTTCGAGCCGCGCCTGTTGATCCCCGTCCGCGCGACCGGGCGCGCATCTCGTTCCGACGCACAGTCGAAACACAATTTCACGCCCGGAATGGCCTGGCGCCGGGCTTCCGGGATCTCCTCCTCGCACTCGGCGCAGTGGGTCAGGCTTTCCCCAACCGGTGCCGCGCGGGATTTCATGCGGGCGAGTTCATCCTGGATCGAAGCCTCGATCTGCTCGCCCACTGCGCCGTCGCGTGTCCATCCGCCTGCCATGATCCCTGACCTCCCGTGATTTCAGATCGTCACCCAGTCAGACCCGCTCATTGACCACGGGCGCAAATCCACCCCAGATCATGCGCTTTCCATCGAATGGCATCTCCGACATGCCGGCCATCACCTCTGCGAAGTCGGGTTGCCGCATCCTGTCGTTCGCGGCGGCGTAGGTCTCGCGATCCGGCCACTCGATCCACGAGACAAGGACCGCTTCTCCGTCCTGCCGCTTGACCGCCATCGGAAAGGACGTGACCTCCCCGTCGGGCACGTCATCGCCCCAGCTTTCCGTAATCGAGAGCGCGCCAAGCGGCTTGAAGATCACTTCCCACGCTTCCTTCGCATGAGCGATGAAAGCATCTTTGTTGGCCTCCGGAACGGCGGCGACGCTGGCCATGAAATACGACATTCCGAATTCTCCCGTTTCTGCCGGATCACGTCGACACCAAGTTGGGTCGGTGCCGGATCATATCACGACGTTGCCGCACACGAACAAAGCAAAGCTCGCCGGACGAGGCCCGGGCGTTCGCGCCGCAGAGGAGAGACATATTTCAGCCGGGCATCTTAATCGCATCCTCCTGCGGGGATTCCGACGAAAAGACGGCTCCCGATGGGGAGCCGCCGTTCTCACATGCCAGTCGGTCAGGTCTCGGGACGTCAGGCGGCAACCATGCCTTTCTCGCGGGCCAGTTCCTTGACGCGCTTCTGCAGCTTCTCGAAGGCGCGCACCTCGATCTGACGGATCCGTTCCCGGCTGACGTCGTACTTGCCGGAGAGATCCTCCAGCGTGACGGTCTCTTCGGACAGCCGGCGCTGGGTGAGAATATCCTTCTCGCGATCGTTCAGGACGTCCATCGCCTCGGTCATCAGGTCGATACGCGCTTCGTACTCGTCGCGCTCGGCATAGTCGCCGGCCTGGTCCGCGTCATCGTCCGCCAGCCAGTCCTGCCATTGTGTCGTCGAGTCGCCATCCGAGCCGACCATGACGTTTAACGACGCGTCTCCGCCCGACATGCGCCGGTTCATCGAGGTCACCTCGTCTTCTGTCACGCCCAGATCGTTGGCGATGCGGGCCACGTTTTCAGGGCGCAGGTCGCCCTCCTCCAACGCGCCGATGCGGCTCTTTGCCTTGCGGAGGTTGAAGAACAACTTCTTCTGCGCGCTGGTCGTGCCGAGTTTCACCATCGACCACGATCTCAGGACGTATTCTTGGATCGCGGCACGGATCCACCACATCGCATAGGTCGCGAGACGGAACCCCTTTTCGGGGTCGAACTTCTTGACGGCCTGCATGAGACCCACGTTCGCCTCGCTGATCACTTCGGCCTGCGGCAATCCGTAGCCGCGGTAGCCCATGGCGATCTTGGCGGCGAGACGCAGATGCGACGTGACGAGTTGGTGCGCCGCGTCCGTGTCCTCGTCTTCGACCCACCGCTTGGCGAGCATGTATTCCTGTTCAGGTTCCAGCATGGGGAACTTGCGGATTTCCTGAAGATAACGGTTCAGCCCCTGCTCGGGCGAGGGGGCCGGAAGGTTGGCGTAGCTGGCAGCCATGATGTCACTCCCTCATGTTAATAGGCTTAACACCCTTTAAGTCGGATATGGGTGCAGCCCGGTCGTTTACAAGACGTCGCACGCGCTTGATCGGAGCGACGTCGCTTGACTTCACATTACACTAGCCGATCCAGAGAGACATCTCCCGAGTGTAGCCAATCCTATGTGCTCGTTCGCACCGAAAACGGCGCTAGGCGCTCAACGTTCCGCCCTGCGACACGATGACTCTCTCTGCCACCGGTCTACCGCAACGCGGTCAGGAGGTCCGCCATGTCCTCCGGCATCTCTGACTCGAAGCGAAGCGTCTCGCCGTTGGCCGGATGCACGAAACCGAGCACCGCCGCGTGGAGCGCCTGTCGCGAGAACGACGCGGCTGCCCCCGCGCCCGGCTGATCCTTCGGCATCTTCCTGCGGCCTCCGTAGACAGGATCACCCAGAAGACCGTGGCCGACATAGGCCATGTGGACGCGGATCTGGTGTGTCCGGCCGGTCTCCAGCCGGCACTCGACCAGAGCGGCCGCACCCAGATCCTCGACCATCCGCACACGCGTGATGGCATGCCGCCCGTGGTCCCAGACGACAGCCTGGCGCTGACGATCCGTCGGATGGCGCGCGAGGTTCGTCGCGATGCGAAGCGACGCACCTTCCCACGACACCCCCCGCAATCCGCGCAGACGCGGATCCGCCGGATCGGGCACACCGTGGCAGATCGCTCGGTAGACCCGCTCGGCCGTGTGGGCTTCGAATTGGGCGGCGAGGCCGTGATGCGCGGCATCCGTCTTGGCCACGACCAAAAGGCCCGACGTATCCTTGTCGATTCGATGCACGATCCCCGGCCGCGCCCGCCCGCCGACCCCGGACAGGTCGTCTCCAAGATGGTGCATCAGCGCGTTGACCAGCGTGCCGTACGGCGTCCCCGGCGCAGGATGAACGACCATCCCGGCCGGTTTGTCGACGATCAGCACGTCCGCATCCTCATGGACGATCCGGAGAGGGATCTCCTCGGGCGCGATGTCGACGGCTTCCGGCGGCGGTAGGTCGATCTCGACGGCATCCCCCTCGAAGACCGTCCCCTTCGCGGACGCGATGGCTCCGTTCACCCGGACCGCGCCGTCCCCGAGCAGGCGAACCAGGCGAGAGCGCGACAGATGTGCGCCCTCTGGCGCGTCCCGCGCGATGGCCTTATCCAGACGCGGCGGCGGATCGGCCGCGATGCGGAAGGTGATCGTGTCCGACATCCAGCCCCCCGAACTGCCCGAGCCTGCCAACCTGCGGTTCCTGCGCCGCCTCGTGACGACACTGACGGCAGTGATGATCGTCGGGCTGATAACCGTGGTGACCCTGCTTGTCATCCGTCTCCAGGCGCCCACGGTGACCGTGCCCGATGCGCTTGTCTTGCCGGACGGCGCGTCTCCCCTGGCCGTGACCCGCACCCCGTCCCTCTGGATCGTGACCACGACCGACGGGCGCGTCTTCGCCTTCGCGCCGGACGGAACCGATCTCCGCGAGATCGCGATGGATTGATCCTGGCTCCACCTGCACTCCCGCCCCATCGTTGCCGGCCCCACCACGAGACTTCCGATGTTCCGCATTATCTCCCTCGTCTGCCTGCTTGCGTTCGCGAACCCGGTCTTCGCACAGGAGGAACCGGCCGCGCCCGAGCCGGAACTGACCGATCCGTTCGACAGGCTTACTCCGCGCAGCACCGTGGACGGGCTCATCGCGGCCTTCGCCGAGAGCGACACGGAGGCGGTCCAACCCTTTCTTGATCTCTCCGACATCCCCGAAAGCCGCCGCAATATCGAGGGCCGGAGGCTCGCCACCCGCCTTCAGGAAGCGCTCGACCGCGGCGGCGTCCTTCTTCCGGGCTTCCGCCTCTCGTCGTCTCCCGAGGGCGATACGGCGGATGGCTTGCCCCCCGATCAGGATCTCTTCGCCCAGGTCATGATCGGCGGAACCGATGCGGATCTGACCCTGCTCCGCAGTCCTTCGGAGGACGGCACGCCCGTCTGGCGGGTCTCCCCGGCCTCTCTGGCCGTGATCGCAGAGCTTGGTCCGCTCGGCGCAGCCGCCATCTACGAGACGTTCTTCCCGGAGCGCCTGCGGGAGTGGCAGATCGCCGGCGCGTCGGCTGCCTCGTGGCTCGCGGCGCTGGTCCTGGGCGCGGTCGCGGTTGTGCTCGCCGCGACGCTTGTCTGGACGCTCTTCGCCCTCGTCCTGTTGGTCTTCCGGCCAATGCGCGACAGCGCCGCGGCCCGCCTCGTGCGTCCTATGCGGCTCCCCATGGCGCTCGTCATCGCGGCACCGCTCGCCCTCGCCTTGTCTCTACTCGTCGGCATTCCCGTTGTCGTCCGGGCGGCCTTCGGCCCAATTGTCGAGACCGCCATCTGGCTGGCAGTGACCTGGATGCTGCTGCGCCTCGTCCATGCCGTAGGCCAGGAACTGCTCGAAAGTATGACGCGGCGCGGCAGGCTGGGTGCGGTGTCCGTGATCGCGCTCGGACGACGGATCGCGATTGCCATCGTCGTCCTGATCGCTGCCGCCCTCATCGCGTCCAGTTTCGGGCTCAACCTGGCCGGTTGGCTCGCAGCGTTCGGCATCGGCGGCATCGCCATCGCGCTCGGCGCGCAGAAGACCATCGAGCATCTGGTCGGCGGGGTCAGCATCATCGCGGACCAGCCCATCCGCGTCGGCGATTTCTGCCGGATCGACACCCTGCTGGGCACGATCGAGGATATCGGCCTCCGCTCAACACGGATCCGCACGCTGGACCGGACGCTCGTGACGATCCCGAACGGCGATCTTTCCTCGGCCCGGATCGAGAACTACGCGAACCGCGACCGCTTCCTGTGGAAAACGCTCATCGGCCTGCGCTACGAGACCACGCCCGATCAGATGCGCGGCATCCTCCGTCAGCTCGAATTGATGCTCCTGTCCGACGACCGGATCGCCGAAAACCCGCGGGCACGCTTCGTGGCCTTCGGCGCCTCGTCGCTTGATATCGAGATCTTCGCCCACATCCTCGCGAAGGATTATCCCGCGAGCCTCGAGATCCGCGAAGAGATGAACCTGACGGTCATGGACATCGTCGAGAAGGGCGGATCGGGCTTCGCCTTCCCGTCACAGACGGTCTATTTCACCCGCGACGAAGGCCTGCCGGATACCTGAAAGGGGATGGTACCGCCTCCCCGGCTTGAACGGGGGACCTCTGGATCCACAATCCAGCGCTCTAACCAACTGAGCTAAGGCGGCACGCCGGGGCGATGTAGCGAAGCGCGTCCCGCGGCGCAAGAGAGGCGCGGCCGCATTCGCCGTCGATCCCGGAGGGCCTGAGCGATGGCATTCGATCTGATCGAGAGGCCACGGACCGTCCTGCGCTTGCTCGAACAGAAAGATACACCCGTCATCGTCGGCCTGTTTGCAGACGGGTAACTGCGCCGCCTGAGCCGGTCCGGGCGGCCTCAGGTCCTGCTCTCTGCCGATGCCCCGACCTCGCCGCGAAGACCGATCTCCCAATTCTGCTCGACCGTCGGCTGGCCCCAGGCCACAACGGGCTTCTGATCGACCAGGCGGAAGCCGTTCCGCGCATAGAGCCGCCCTGCCGCGCGGTGGCTCTCGTGGGTCCACAGGACAAGCCGGTCCGCGCCGGTTTCGCGCGCATGGGCCATGCAATGGTCGAGCAGCGCCTGCGCCAAGCCGGTGCCGCGCGCCTCCGGCTCCACCAGGAACATCCGCAGCTTGGCTATGTCCGGCGCGGGGCGCGTGCAGAAGATGCAGCCGAGACGGGCCTGGGCCCGAACGGCGATCCACGCCCGCTCCTGCGGGCCACGCGTCTCGATGAAGTCCGCCAGCAGCCGCAGGACCAGCGCCTCGAACCGGATGTCATAGCCCTCGTCCGACCAGTAGAGCGCGCCATGCCGTGAGGCGACCCATCCGGCATCGCCCGGCTCCAGATCGCGAAAGGCCCACCCCATCATGGCCGGGGACGCTTGCACAGCGACCACCGCGGGTCTAGGCCCCGCCCATGGGCATCAACGACGAATCCGACACCGAGGCGGGCCTTCAGATCGGTCCGACCGACAAGGGCATGGTCCGCATCTACATCGAGAGCGGGAGCGCCGAGATCCCGATGGATTTCGACCCCGACGAGGCCGAAGAGATCGCCGAGGAGATCCGTGCCGCCGCCGCAATGGCCCGCAAGCTCCGCTAAGGGGCTCGATGGTCGGACCGGACGGATTGGTCCGGGGAAAAGATACCATCGTCCGACCGTGGTTGCGTCCGGCCTGGACGGCTTTCGCTCGCTCGGCGTCCCCGCCGGCATATTCCGGCCTCCCACAATTCACGCCGTGATCACGGGCTGACGCTGGACAAGGCCCGGCGACGGGTTGGGGCCCAAAGCGCAAGCTACCGGTCTGGTGCGACGCGCGCTCGGCCGGCCCTTCTGTGACCTGCGAACTCGCCCACATGCGCCGAACCTCGGCGTCCTTCTCCATGCCGCCGGCAAAGCAGCATCAGATGGAGCCGCTTGTCGCCTCGGACGAGCCGTGGCACCCAGCGCCCCATGACGCCGCTCTCCGCAGATTCCGTCGAGGCGCTATTCACACGCTCGGACGGCCAGTACCTCTTCGCCCGCTGGGGGCGTCCTATCGTGCCCGTCATCTTCGGGGTCGAACCGCCAAGCGTCGCCACGCTCAAGGGCGCCATCGAGGCTCTGTGCGTGCTAACAGGCCACAAGATGGCCGAGACGGATCCCGAACTGGGCGCGAACCTGATGATATTCTTCTGCCGCGACTGGTCCGAGCTGCCGGAGGTCCCGAACCTCGACCGGCTCATCCCGGATCTGGATCATCTGATCGCGCGGCTGACCGAGGCACAGGCGAACCAGTACCGCATCTTCCGGTTTGACGAGGCGGGCGCGGTCCGGGCATGTTTCAGCCTGATCCGGATGGATCAGCATCTGTCCGACGTGCCGGCCGAAACGCTCGCGCTGAACCAGATGGTGCAAGCCATGCTGCTTTGGTCCGACACGGCCTTCGCGCAGGCGAGCCCGCTTGCGATGGCGAGCGGCAACGCGGTGCTCCGTCCCGATATCGCGGACCTGATGCGCGCCGCCTACGATCCGGTTCTGCCGGCCCATGCGCAGGATGCCAGCCACGCGCTGCGCCTCGCCGCCCGCCTTGGCCGGACGCAATGACCCATAGCTGGCCGATCCGGGTCTACTACGAGGATGTCGATCTCGCGGGCATCGTCTACTACGCCAACTATTTGCGCTTCATCGAACGGGCCCGGTCCGAGATGGTCCGCGAGGCGGGGATCGACCAGGTCGCGATGCGCGAGGCGGGCACCGTCTTCGCCGTCGCCAAGGTCGAGGCGGATTACCTGCGGCCCGCCCGCTACGACGACCGGCTCGATGTCCTGACGGAGACCGTATCGGCAGGTCCCGTGCGGCTGGTCATGGATCAAGAGGTGCGTCGCGGTGAGGAGCTTCTGTTCCGGGCCCGCGTCAAGGTGGTCTGCATGGATCTCGATGGGCGCCCGAAACGCCTGCCCGAGGCCGTGCGAAACCTCGCTTCAACGGAACCTTAACACCCCGCGGGGCAGGGTCTGGATATGCGATTCCTGATCCTCCTCCTCATGCTGGTGGCCGATCCGGCCATGGCGACCGATTGCATGTCCGTGACCGATCCCGGCGACCGTCTGTCCTGCTGGGACAGATCCGCGCGCCTCGCATCGGCCACCACGACCCGCGGCGCCTATACCGCGTGGCGCACGGAAATCGATCTGTCGGATCTGGATGGAACCCACGACGTCTTTCTGTCGGTACCATCCGCCGCACCCCTTCGCTGCGGGGCCGGGCGGGCGACGCTGTTCCTGCGCTGCCTGGGCGATCGCACGGCGGCCTTCATCTGGCACGGCTGCGATGCCGCCAAGCTTGTTCCGGATACCCGGGCCGTCACGCTGCGCGTCGATGACGGGCCGATCCGCCATGCCCGGTGGCAAGTCGGCGGCGACAGCGCGACACTCGGTCTGTGGGAATACCGCCCGGCGCGACGATTGATCGAGGCGATCCAGAACGGCCGCGTGCTTCATGTGGCGTTCCGCGATCATATCGACCGCACGCACGAGATGTCGTTTCCGGTCGCAGGGCTGCGTGAGGCGGGGGCTCCTCTCCGCATTGCGTGCGGGTGGTCGGACGTGCTGCCCCCAGGGGACGACTGAAAGCGCCACACCCGCGCGTCCGACCAGCCGGCGATCATGATCGATGCGCCAGCCTCACGCGCCGATTTCCGCCGGATACGGCCAGCCATGGTGCCGCATGGGCCGTTGCCGGAAGGACTCCGTTTCGCCGGGTTTCAACCTCGTGAACGCCACACCCCTCGCACGAGGGGTTCCGATCTGCTATCTGCCTTCCATGGACGCGGGCGCCGAACGACCCGCGTACGCGAAACATTAGGGCGGGCAGTCCAATGGAAACCGAGGTTCTGGCAGCCGCTTCCGGCGCCGAATATTCGATGTGGTCGCTATTCTGGCGGGCCACGTTCATCGTAAAGGCCGTCATGATCATGCTCTTCGTGGCATCGGTGATGGTCTGGGCCGTGTGGCTTCAGAAAGTGGTGCAGTTCCGGGCCGCCCGACGCCGAGCGGCCGCCTTCGACCGGGCCTTCTGGTCGGGCGACCCGCTCGACGAGCTCTACGACAAGATCGGAGAGACGCCGCGCAGCGCATCCGAACGGATCTTCTCGGCCGCCATGAGCGAGTGGAACCGTTCGCACCGCGACGATGGCGGTCTGATCGCGGGAGCGCAGGCGCGCATCGACCGCACGATGGATGTCGCCATCGCCAAGGAGCGCGACCGCCTGACCTCCGGCCTGACCTTCCTCGCCACCGTCGGCAGCGTCGGCCCGTTCGTCGGACTGTTCGGAACGGTCTGGGGCATCATGCATGCCTTCCAGGAAATCGCGATCCAGCAGAACACCAACCTCGCGGTCGTCGCCCCCGGCATCGCCGAGGCGCTGCTGGCCACCGGTCTCGGCCTGCTGGCCGCGATCCCGGCGGTCATCTTCTATAACAAGCTGACCCGCGACGCGGACCGCATCACCGGCAATTACGAGGCCTTCGCCGACGAATTCGCGACCATCCTGTCGCGCCAACTGGACGCGGCCTGATGGGCGCGCGGACCATGCCCTCGGCCGGTGGCGGAGGCGGAGGCCGCCGCCGTCGCAGCGCCCGCCTCTCGCAGCCCATGTCCGAGATCAACGTGACGCCGTTCGTCGACGTCATGCTGGTGCTCCTGATCATCTTCATGGTCGCGGCGCCGCTGCTCACATCGGGCGTCCCGGTGCAGCTGCCGGAAACGGCCGCCGCTCCTCTCCCACAGGAACAGGAGGAGCCGCTGACGATCTCCGTCGGTGCGGACGGCACCACCTCGATCGGCTCGACCATCGTGGCGCGCGAGGAACTGGTGACGCGCCTGCGCGCGATTTCGGCAGAACGCGACAGCCCGCGGGTCTTCCTACGTGCGGACGGCTCCGTCCCGTACGAACAGGTGATGATCGTCATGGGCGCGCTGAATGCGGGCGGCTTCCGCGATATCGGTCTGGTCACCGATGGCGGCGGGCCGACGCTCGACGCTCCGGAAGGCGACGGCTGACATGCGGATGCGGACGGCGGTCGCGGCGTCTGGCACGGCGCATGGGGGTCTCATCCTCTATGCGCTCGTGGCGGGAATGCTCGTGATCGAGGACGAGCCGCCGTCGATGCCGCCCATCGGCGTCCAGATCGTCAGCGACACCGAGTTCGCCGCGTTGGTCTCCGAAGCGCCTAGCGTCGCGCCCGCACCGGAAACCCCGACCGCGCCCACCGCCCCCGAACCGACCAC
>NZ_JYFE01000075.1 GCF_000877395.1 Jannaschia aquimarina
CCCAAGACCCGTCATGCACTAAGACAGAAGCCGAACCACTTCGTCGGGGCAGGTCAAGTTACCCACAAACGAGGACCAAAGCAGGCTGTTCAATGGTGAAATAGATACCCTTGATGTCGTAGGACCTGTGTCGTTAGAGTTAGCAAGACACGACATCCGAGTGCGTGCTTCGAGAAGGTCCTTGTACCGGCAATGTTCCGCAAAAAGTTTGATATAGAGAATTTTGGAGCCGAGTTTTGGGCGAACGCAGCAGGTTCTGATGCGCGTGATCTTTTTTCTGATCCAAGTCGACTAAAGTTGCATCGCTCGGACGGATTATTTCCGATTCATATGGCGGCATACTACGGATCGGCCGAGGTCTTAGAGGCTGTTGTCACCGCTGGTGCTGACCCTAACCAACGAACCGAAATTCTGACGAGTAGACTATTTGAGCACTCGTTGACACCAATGTTCGTGGCAATGTATTCAAAGCATCATAAGCCAACCTCGAAGTTGCGAGTTCTTCTGGAAGCAGGCGCAGATACGGAAGCCGTTAATCATGTCGAGATGACGCCACTTCATTGTTGTGCTCAATCACAATATTTTGCCAATCATAGCTTTGAGTTTGCTAAACAGCTTATCGCGGCCGGGTCTAACTTGGATTCGAGGGATAAAGGTGGATATACACCTTTAATATCCTCGATTGATAGGGATGATTGTAACATCCATCTTACTTTATCTTTGTTAAATGCTGGTGCCTCACCAAATATTGCTACGAAACACGAGACGACAGCGCTTGATCAGTCTATAGATAAGGGCAGCCATGAAACATTCATGCTGTTGCTACGACGCGGGGCAAACCCAAATGCCGTAAACAACGGTAGTCCCGCACTACACAGGCTTCTCCCTCACATGCCGGATAGCTATGTTTTACCGCTTCTTGAAGCTGGCGCTGACCCTTTGATGAAAGATAGTGCCGGGCTTACAGCGATAGAGATAATCGATGAGAGGATAATCCGGAATAGGTCCGAGATAAACCAGATTCAGAAAGATAGACCTCATGAAAAATCTCTTCTGCAATCAATAAGTCAAGATTTGGAGTGGCTTGAGAGTAGAAGAAACTTTCTTGGTGAGTATTTTGACTTATGAAATATCCTTCAGTATACCGGTGCTTTAATCTAAAGAAAATCATTATTTATCATATGTTCGCGTGGGTGCATAGTATTTCAAGATATTCAAGATTTAAAGTCATCGTTTTCGTAGCTTTTCCAGTGTCCGCTAGTGCGCAAGACTTTGGATCATGCTATTGTAGCACCCTTGTAACAGATATTACTAATCATACTGCTGCGACATATGACGAGAACGATTTTCCTAACATCAGATTGGGCTTAGATCATCTTCGGGTGAGCGATGTAGACTGGAACCTCGATATCGGTTTCCTCCAAGTACTGCTCCAAGAAGGCCCTATGAACCACTGGCGGAATTTGGGCGATGAGTACCGGTATTTTACAAATCCGCAGACATATTCTGTTACTCCGAATTTTCCATTTTCCGGAGGTAGTTTACGCCCCGCTCCGCGAGATGAAAGTGAGTACTTCTTCTGTCGGATGGAAGAGGGTAGAATTAGCGAGTTTGGCGTCCGACTAAGGTCGTTGGGCAACGGGGACACCCATGGGGAATACTTGATACCCGTGCCAACTCAGGTATCGGTGCAACTGGTGGAATGGTGTGTGCAGAATAGGCGGTGAACTCTAAATGAGAAAAGCCACCCCCTGTTGGAAACGGCTCTTAGTCATTCGTAAGTCAAGCTCTAGACCTGAGACTGCTGCAGGAGCAGTGAGCCAGCTCCACCCGCACTATCACCAGCCATTGCAGGCGACACTAGGGTCATGGAAACGACCAAGGCCGCGAGAGCTGTGGGTAGGAATTTAAGCAGCATCTTTATCATCCTCATCGCCTTTGAGTTTCCGTACTTCAGCAGCATAGGCAGCTTCGTACATTGTCAGTACCTCACGCCCTTTCTCCGTCATGGAGAACTGGACAGCGACGTCGCTAAGGCACTCACGTTCGATAAGCCCAAATAGTTCCGTAGCATCAGCACGGCGCTTGATGTCCTGCCGCTTTGCTTGTCGGCTGTCTTGGCTTGAAGCCAGAGCATTTACGATCTTGGACTGCATGATAACTTGACCAACCGCCTACGCAACATAACCGAAGAAAAGCATGGTGTCGGAATCTTCAAACCGCGTCGCGTGTGCTGTGAACTCCTTGTCACGCTTGCCTTCATAACCATCCAAAACCGTCACCACGGTTGTGTTCCAAGCCCGCAAAATTGCCCCTTGAAGAGCAAATGGGCCTAGCCCGTTATCACTATAGTCGGACATGTGGTCCTCCCTCATGAGTAGGGCACCAACTTAGGCACGCTGGTTGGAAGATAGTCCTCTTAGACGGAGTACGCATCCAATCATTTTGTTCGTGTGCAACATATTGTTCGACTAGGTGAACATGTTGGAATCGAATAGAAATGCTTCAGTGTTACAAATCTATGTCATTGAAACAGAATGATAAATTGAGGGATCGTGCCGACTGACTAATTCTCGGAGCAGAGCAAACCAAAGCTGCTCGAAAATCTAAGGTCAAGTCTGAAAGGACACATCATGTACGCCACGACAACCAACTTACTGACCACTCTTCGCGTCCTCGTCATCGCCCTCACGGGCATCCTCACGCCGGTCCTCGCCGCGAGCGCGGCGCAAGCTGAAGAGAACCAGTGCGCCGAGGTGAAGGTCTGCTGGCCGAAGTGAGCAGACCAGGGGCGCGCGCCTTTGGGGGGCGCGCCCACCCTTCCTGAAGGAGTACCGATATGAAAACTCTCGCATTGGTCGTTGGCCTTACTGCCGCCGCGCTCGCGGTCGGCACGCCGAGCCACGCCCTCTACCAGGACCCGGACGGCTGCGGCTGTGTCCGCCCCTGCTTCCCAAACTGAGGAGACCTCCCATGACCCCCAAGACCACGCTCGCCGGGCGATCCATCGTCGCCCTCTTGCTCCTGAGTGCCCCGGCAGCTGCCGCTCAGCTGCCCACCGGACCCATCTGGCCCCCGACCTGCCCCGGGCCGGCATATCTGGCGCAGGAGGTCCCCGAGTGCGAAATGCTGCCGAATTGCGACAAGGCGCCCGCCGCCCTCACACGGCACTCCTCGGCGACCGACTGCTACTTCAAGGTGGGTGGCTGCCAAGGCCTCCTCTAAGGCACAATGGCGGATGGGCGACGTGTTTAGCGTCGCCCATCCAGCGCTCGCGATTTGGATCGCCGCAGATTAATTCATGGGATATGTTCGAAAATCGTGTTGGTTCGCGTTAGCCGTTTCCCGCGCATAGCGCCACGAAACCCCCTTGTGGATTGTCAAAAAAACTTCTTGATACAAATTACGCGCCAAAAACGGTCGTTTTTGGCCGAGCGCCCTGCTCCACCCAGGTGTGACTTTTCACGATAGATGGCACTAATTTTTGCACGTTATTTGTCCCACAGGTCCTGCCGAAAACTATGGCCAGTGAACCTTTCGGTAGGCCATCTGGGATGGTAAGCTGGCCGAGTGACGGATTTAACTAACCTTGCACGCTGGCCTTCACTGGCGGACCAACTTCTAATGGCTGAGCGCCTGTTCGGAGAGGATGGCGAGACCATCGTTTCCGACTGGTTTTCAAGTGAAGTAAGTCGCATCGACGATCCTGCCTTTGCCAAGCTGTTCACTGACCATATCAATTTGCCTGGAGTCCCCGCCGCGGACTATTCTCATCGGTATGTCCGTTCCGATGCAGTGGAGCTGATCGGCGGCATCCGCTTTTACGCCCATGATATCAGCCGCCCGTTCGTGGAAGTCGTTGCGCACTCGTTTGCAGACAAATCCCCAATGCGCGAAGGCCTGGAAATACTGCGTGACTGCGTTCGCTCGGAATGGTCCTTGTTTGCACCTCTCGACTTGCGCCTGCGCGTTTTGTCCGGGACGATTAACCACCCGGCAGCGCGGACGGCCGTGACGATCCATGCCGCCCGGCCCCGAGACATGGCACCGCCTGACGGGCGCGTCCGATTAGTACCGTTCGCGGACCCAGAGGACGCTATCGCGCTGGTTCAGGATCGTTACGCAGACGTCGCCGCGCATGCAGCGGAGCTGGCGAAGAACATTTCAGCCGCCGATCCTGATGATCTCCGCGCATGGCATCAGGCTGGTCAGCTTCATGCGATCATCGCAGAAGGGCCCGCAAACGCGGAGAGCGCACCTGTGGGACTTCTTGCCATCGCACCCGGCCGGGTGGCTTGGATTAAAGGAGACGAGGTCAACGAGGAGGTTGTGATGTCGGCTCGGGGCGGCCGGGGATACGCCGCTTCCGCGCAGGCCGCTTGGGCCATGACGATAGGGTCGAACCGCGACCAAGTCATTGTGGGCACGATAGACCGGCTGAACCAAGCGTCGCGGCGCTCAGCCGAGCGCGCTGGTCGTCCCGCCATTCTGGAAGAGGTCTTTGTCAGTCTCCGCTAGCGTATGGTGCAGTGTACGCTAATTGGCCGCTCCGATGACGAGGGTTGAGGCGGCGGCCTGGATGACATCATCAGTGATCTCGCGCAGTTCGTTGATGTGTAGGATGCGGTCGATCTGGTTGAACAGGCGTTGCAGCAGGCGGAAGTTGCCGCCCGTGAGCCGGGAGATCGCGGCAGCAGCCTGGACGTCCGTGAAGTCGTCGGCATCAAACGCTTTCCCCAGCTTTTGCCACTGTTTCTGACCTGCTCCCCTGAAACGTCCTCGATTTGAGGTTAGCCTGTTCTCCAACTGAGGAGACAGGAGATGAAGAGAAGCCGTTTCAGCGAAGCGCAGATCATTGGCATCCTGAAGGAGCATGCAGCGGGCATGAGCACGCCGGACCTGTGCCGCAAGCATGGGATCAGCGATGCGACCTTCTACAACTGGCGCCGCAAGTACGGCGGCATGGAGGTCGCCGATGCGAAGCGGCTGAAGGCACTGGAAGCTGAGAATGCGAAGCTGAAGAAGATGCTGGCCGAGCAGATGATGGATGTGGCCACGCTGAAAGAGATGCCTGGAAAAAACTTCTGAGGCCCGGTTCGAGGAGGAATGCCGTGGACTGGGCCATGACGGAGAAGAGCTGCTCACAGCGGCGGGCCTGTGCCCTGGCCGGCATAGATCCGCGTGTCTGTCGGCGCAGATCCAAGCGTCCGGCCGACACCGAGCT
>NZ_JYFE01000076.1 GCF_000877395.1 Jannaschia aquimarina
TCGGGGCCGAAGCGCGTGCGCTCCGGCCCCCTCCCCTGCCCTTCCCGCTGGAGACCCATCATGGCCTTCAAGAACAACACCAATGCCGGGCGCGTCGCCAAGATGATCGACTTGCTGCGCCTGATCGAGAAGTCGGCCTCGTCGAACCGCGCGGCCCCGTCCGAGATTGCGAAGATGCTGACGCCGCTGGCAGAGACGCTCAGGCCCTACCTGCCCTCTTCATGCACCGAGACACTCGCCACGGCCCCGGACAGCCCTTTGGGTCGCCTAACACCCGGAGAGCGGGCCAGCCTGTTGCTGGCCGATGGTGCGTCCCTAGATCAGCACCGACACGATAGTCCATATTAAGGACGACAGCGAAAGCTGGATCACTCATCGCTGGCCGCTGATCAAGGCACACATATCGCGAAACGATTGCCGGGCCTGGCTGACCCGCCACGACTATCCCGATGCGCCGAAGTCGGCCTGCATCAGCTGTCCATTCCGCAGCGACGCGGGCTGGCGCGAGATGCGGGGCGTCGATCTGGCGTCGTGGTAGAACGCGCCATAGTCCGTAGCGGACCATATCCTGAGGCAATGGCGCCTACCGGAAGCCCGCTCGCGCCCGGGTCGGGATAGGCAAGCTTAGCCAAAAGGCGGGTGTGGTTGAGAGCCATCGTTCCCGCGCAGAATTGTGCAATGACCAGAAACCGATGCCGCCGCGAATGCGAGCCCCGTCAGACGAACAGATCGATCCCGTCGAGGTCAGGCGCGGCTCGCCGCAGACGGGCCGTCAACGCGGCGAGGTGATGCGTTCGCACGAAGGACGCGTGAAACGCCGACGGTGCGCGCAGCCTCAGTCGGCCCTCGGATATGCCCTCATAGCGGAGCGGCGCGATCCAGGCGGCATGACCGGCGGGATCGGTCGCTTCCCAGTCGGATCGGATGCGCCCCCACGGGCCCGCCGGAGACTCTTCGGCTGCAGGACTGGGAAAAGCGACGACGTTCCCCTGCCCCACCGTTTGGTCTACCTCCGGCATCGGGCCAGTCAGGCGCGCCACGAAATCCGGCCCGACCGCGTCCCAAGCGTGTCGCGTCTCGGCAAGGATCGCATCGACTCCCAATCCGTGGCACGCTACTCTTCCCCGCGTTGCCGGTCGTTTGAGGATCAGCCATCCCATCTCCCGCAGCTTCGCGATCTCGCGCTTCACTGTGCGTTCATCCACCGACCATAACGCTGCGATCTCGCGCTGACCGGTCGTGAGCGTGTCAGTCCGCCAATCGTAACGTGCGGTGATCAGGACGAGGAGGCGCAGGGCGAGCCGTTGACGGTGCTTGTCGCCCGCGCAGCCATGCGCGCCGAGCGCGGTCAGCAAATCGTATTTGAAGGCGGACCCGTGAAGGCCCTGCGCTCGCTTTGCCGGACCGGACGTCATCGCCCGCCCTTCCGGCATATCTTGGCTGGTTTCGATGTCATGTTCGCCTCACGCCCGGTCCTGCCCGGGCCAACTCGTCGTTCTTCGCCGACCTGAGGTAATTAGCGTTGAGTTGCCTCATTCTGTCAAGGATTCGTGTTTCAGTGCGTCAAACCTGATCTTGAATGAAAAGAAAATCGGTATGGATCGGTATAGAGGGTCACCCTAGATGTCACGCCAAGTCGCAGCGATGTCCCCCCATGATCTTGTAGGTGTCACATCAAGACCTCTCTAGATCGACCTTCCGACGATCTTTGGCGCGAATCGGTGTGGCGATAGCGCATGCCTCTCGGAACCGGTTTCCCCGCGGGGAAATGCCCATGACGCGTCGACGTGTTCTGAGGATTGCGGGAAAGTCAAATTCGGCGTAATTGCGAAATGAAAGACGATGAACGTTGAGGCAGGCATGTTGGACCATTCCGATCTCGAGGCGATGCAGGGCGCCTCGCTCAGGATGCAGGGGCATATCCGCAAGCAGACCTTCTCGCCGCAGAACGAGAAGACGCTGCGCCGCTTTTCCTCGTGGGAGGTGTCGGAGCTAATCCTGCGCGTGAACCAGAATACGTTTCGCTCTCGCCTCGCCGCCGATCCGAGTTTGCCGACCGGAGAGGTTGAGCCGGACGGGAGGCAGCGCTGGTTCACGCTCGACGAGGTGAACGAGCTACGGCGGCGGATGCGCGTGAACCGCCGCTCGCTCATGCCGCCCCGGCCTGCGGGACGGCGCGCCGTCCGGATCGCGGTGGCGAACTTCAAGGGTGGCGCCGGAAAGTCCACGACGGCGCTTCATCTGGCTCATGCCGCAGCGCTCGATGGCTACCGGGTACTTTGCATCGACTTCGATCCGCAGGCGACCCTGTCGCACTCAATGGGACTCAGCGATGTATCCGAGGATCATACCGTTTGGGGTATTATGGCGCGCGATCTTCTGCGCGAGACCGAGAGGATGAACCGTGCCGCGCAGGGGGCCGAGTCCGGGCGCGCCCTGCCCCGCCGTCGTGTTCCGGCGACGATTGCCGAATCCGGTCTTGGCGATCTTCGTGCGACGGACTTCATCCAGCCGACCTGCTGGCCGACGATCGATCTGGTCCCGAGCTGCGCCAACGCGGCCTTCGTCGAGTTCGCCAGCGCGCAGTACAGGCATGCGAATCCGGCCTGGTCCTTCTTCGCGTCTGTCGATCGCTGGTTGGGGACGCTGCCGCCCGATGCGTACGACATGGTGATCTTCGATTGCCCGCCGGCGATCGGATACCAGTCGATGAACGCCGTCTATGCCGCGGACATCCTCTATATCCCGTCGGGGCCGGGCTACTGGGAATATGACTCGACCACGTCCTTCATCGGGCAGCTGGCAGAGGCGCTCGGAGATCTGACAGGCTTCTCCGAAGGGTCCGATTTCCCCACGGGGAAATCCCACAAGCAGTTTCTCGACATCCGTTTCCTGCTTACGCGCTACGAGCCGAATAATGACCTGCACCGCGCGATGCGGGACGCATTCCTGAAGGTCTTCGGAGACCACATGACCCGGCATCCGATCGAGCATACTCGTGCGGTCGAACAATCCGGACGCTTCCTCTCATCGGTCTACGAGATCGATTACCGCGACATGACGCGCGAGACCTGGCGGCGCGCGCGTTCGACCTTCGACGCCGCCTACGACGAGTTCAAGGGTCACGTCCTCGAGGCGTGGGAGAAACTGGAGGAGGTTGAATGACCCGTAAACGCCGCATGTTCGATATTAACCTTCCCGAAGAGCAGGACGCCGAGACCGATCCTCCGATCCCTGCTGATCTCGAGACCAAATCGCTTACACCTCGGCGCCGGGGGCCAATGGCTTCTGCCATCGGTGAGGCGGGCGATGCCCTGCGGTATCGCAAGCGGATCGAAGAGGAAATCCGGGCCGAGAATGACGCCCTGGCCGAAGAATTTGTGCGCCTCAAGCGAGAGGGTCTGATCGTCGATCTCGTGAGGCTCGACGATGTCGTGGCCGGGAAACTTGTCCGGGACCGCAGCCCGATCACTGATCTCGAATTGCAGGATTTGAAGGCTTCGATCTTGGCGATTGGTCTGTCCAATCCGATTCGCGTGGAGCCACGCGAGGACGGACGCTACGAACTTGTCGAGGGTCTGCGCCGCCTGTCGGCCTACCGCGAGTTGCATGGCGAGACCGGCGACGAGAGATGGGCGCGGATCCCGGCCGGATTGCTGGTGGCGGGGCAGGGCGAGGCGGCGCTCTACCGCCGGATGGTCGACGAGAACCTGACCCGGAAAGATGTGTCCTTTGCCGAGATGGCGGCTCTCGCGCGGGCCTACGCGGAGGCCGGTATCGAAGGTTGCGAGGATGTGGATCAAGCGGTCAACGTGCTCTACGCTTCGGTCAGCGCGCAAAAGCGGAGCTATATTCGCCGGTTCGCCGCGCTTCTGATGATGGCGGACAAGACGCTGGCGCATCCCTACGCATTGTCACGTGCGCTCGGTCTTCAACTGGTCGACCGACTGGAGGCAGAGCCGGGTTCGATCCGAGATCTGAAGTCGATGCTCGATGCGGCGTCAAAGCGGGATGCGACGCGCGAGGCCGAAATCATTCGGGAGTTCCTCGCGGGGCGTTCTACGCCATTGCCGGACAAGGCCCGTGGAGCTCCGAAGGGAGCACGGCGGGGGCGGGTGGCCCTCTCGGTCCCCGTCGGTCCTGGCGTGAAATGCACGGCGACGGACGGCAAGGTCGAGCTGCGGGCGCGGATGGATTTCGGCACGGTGGAACGGGCGCGGCTCGAGGCGGCGATCGAGGCCTTTTTCGCTGCGCTCGAAGATAGGTGATTTCCCCGCGGGGAAATGGAGGACCTGGAGTGCAGCAGGCGCGGCGGTGTCTCTTCGAGAGATGGAGTAAAGCCACATGAGTTCTGACCTCAGCCATTTCCGCGGCGACCTGATTTCGTCTTCTGCCCTCTCTCCGTCCGACCGAGCGACGTTGGCGCATCTGGTGCGCAAGGGGATGGGGGCGAACTCGGTGCGGGCGGTGCGGTCGGACCTGCGCTATCTGGAGGCCTGGTCGCGGGCGGCGGAGGGGCGGGGGCTGGCCTGGCCGCCTGCGCCGGAGACGGTGCTGCGCTTCGTGGCGCATCACCTGTGGGATCCCGAGGCGCGGGGCAGGGAGGCGGAGCACGGGATGCCGGCGGAGGTGCGCGCGGCGCTGGCCGGGGCGG
>NZ_JYFE01000077.1 GCF_000877395.1 Jannaschia aquimarina
CCCGAACGGCCGTCGGCCCTTTGCAACGAGGAAGAGACGGTGTTGTTGCATCCCGGGCAAGCGAGGAGACCAGCGCACCTTGCTCCGTGAGCAGGCGCTGATCCCGCCGCGATGCGCGTTGAAGCAATCATTTGCGGGGCGGATGCCGCGTGTTCGATGTCGCGCTGGACGGGAGGTGCGCATCCGCTCCGGGGCGACCGGCGGCCACGCATGTCCCGAGCGTCCGGTCGGGCGGAGGCAGTGCGCCTTCGCAGATGTGCCGTGGCCGAACGGCCTGCGGGTATCGACCCCGCAGCAGATCCATCGGTCACTCCGCATCGATCTCGGCCTGACGGCTGGCGGTCTGCGTCTCGTACATCCAGCCGGGATACTCGGGCGCGAGCGCGCTGACGGCGTCGAGGTCGTCCAGATCGTCCTGATCGAGCACGACCCTCGTCGCACCGACATTGTCCCGCAGCTGATCGACCTGCTTCGCGCCGACAAGCACGCTGGTGACGACGTCTTGGCGGAGGAGCCAAGCGAGCGCGACCTGCGGGACGGTGCATTCGCGGCGCGTCGCCACCTCGTCCAGGGCGTCGATGATGTCGTAGGCGCGGTCCTTTTCCACGGGCGGAAAGTCGAACCCTGCGCGGCGCCCCTCGCCTGCGCCACCGTCGCGCCGATACTTTCCCGACAGGAAGCCGCCGGCCAGCGGGCTCCATGTCATGAGACCGATGCCCTCGGACCGCAGCATGGGTGCGATCTCCCGTTCGAGGTCACGCCCGGCGAGGGAGTAGTAGGCTTGCAGCGAGACGATGGGCGCGAGGCGGCGGGCCTCGGCGATACCGACCGCCTTCATCACTTGCCACGCCGCCCAGTTCGACAGCCCGAGATAGCGGACGTCGCCCCGGCGCACGAGCGTGTTGAGCGCCTCCAGCGTCTCGAGGATCGGTGTAGCCGGATCGAAGCCGTGGATCTGGTAAAGGTCGATGTGGTCCAGTTGCAGGCGCTTCAGACTGGCCTCGGCCTGGGAGAGGACGTGCCCGCGCGAGGCGCCGCGTGCATTCGGCCCCTCGCCCATCGGCCCGTGGACCTTGGTGGCGATCACCACATCATCGCGGGAGACGTTCAGGTTGCGCAGGGCCTGTCCGACGATCTGCTCGCTCCGTCCTGCCGCATAGACGTTGGCGGTGTCGATGAAGGTGATCCCGGCCTCGAGGGCCGTGCCGACGATGGCGTCGGCCTCCTCCTGGCCCAACTGACCGATCTGGCCCCACATCCCTTCGGAGCCCCCGAAGGTCATGGTTCCGAGGCAGAGCTCAGAGACGAAGAGGCCGGACTGGCCGAGGCGGCGCTGGCGCATGGGACATGCTCCTCAGAGTTGGGCTTCGGGATGCACGCCGGCCCGCAGGCCGGCGCGCGCTCATCGGAAGGGATGGTCAGGCGACGCTGGTCGCCGCCGAGCCGTAGCTGACGTCGAGCACCTCGCCGGTCATGTTCTTCGTCGCATCGGTGGTGAAGAACATGACGGAGGCGGCGACCTCCTCGGGCTCCAGATGGCCGATGCCGATGGGGGTGCTCTGCGCGATCATCTCGGAGACCGCGTCGAAGGTCGGGTTCTCGGTCCCCGGCATCATCTGCGCGAGGACGGCGGCGTTGTCGGCGAAGGGCGTCCGCACGAGGCCGGGGGCCACCACGTTGCACATGATGCCGTCGCGCCCGTAGGCGAGCGCCGCGCTCTTGGCGAGGCCGTTCACGGCCCACTTCGTCCCGCCGTAGATGCCGAAGATGTCGTTCCCCGTCCGCGCGAGGCCGGAGGACACGTAGATGATCCGGCCCCCGCCCGCGTCACGCAGGTGCGGCACGGCGGCTTGCGTCGTCTTAAGGTAGCCGCCGACATTGGTCTCGTAGAGCGTCGAGAACTCCTCGGCGGTGACGCTTCCGATCGCGCCCGCATGGCCCACGCCCGCATTGGCGAGCACGATGTCGAGGCTGCCGAAGCGGTCGACGGTCTGCTGCATCGCGGCCTGCTGGTCCTCCAGGCTGCGCACGTCGCCCTGGTAGGTCATGCATTCGGCACCGAGTTCCTCGATCCGCGCCTGCGCCGCGGCGAGGTCGCCTTCGCTAGGAAGGGGATAGTCTACGTTCGGCAGGCTGCCGGACGCGATGTCGAACAGCACGATGTTTGCGCCCTCGCGGGCCATCGCTTCGGCGGAAGCCAGGCCGATTCCACGCGCGCCGCCCGTGACGAAGGCGGTCTTGCCCACGAGGCTGCCTTGCCCGGCGGCCTCTTGGGCGCTCGCGCCGCGGGCGCCCATCGTGACGGCCGCCGCGGCCGCCGCGGCCCCGAGCGTGCCACCGAGTGCTGCGCGGCGTGTCGGATCGGCGGGGCGGTCGGTGTCGGTCTCGGTGTCGTGGGTCATGAATCTTCTCCTTGGTTGGTGTGGGAAGCTGAGGGATGAGGCTCGGGGTCAGGGCACGGCTTGGGCCGCGTCGAGGCCCGTCACCCGCTTCAGCGCGTCGATCGTGTCCGAGGACGCGCTGTAAATCGTCGACCGGATGCGCCGCATGCCGCGCCGGTCCCGATGCGCATGGCCCGAGCCGGGATGGTCGGATCCGACGGTTCGGATCGGCGGAAATCGGTCGGTCATCCTACGGCTCCTTCGACGGTCTGCTACAAGGACTTCTCCGTTCTGGACGGACAGCCCCGACGCCGGGATCGTCGGCTGCTGCGCCAGACGATCACCTGTGTCAGTTGACTATTTTAGGATCGCCGCGATCATCGGCATTGAACCGGCCTTCGGAATCTTTGAACTCGCCGACGGAATTTCGCGGGCCCGACTTGCCGGATCAGGGGCCGCCATGGTCGGCTTGAACGGGCCGTCGGGCGGTTTGAACGCGCCGACCGTCCTGGCCGGAACCCCGGAGGCGACAGCGAGAGAGGGAGCCGATGAAAGATGCCGCCAATCGGGCCGCTCCCGCAGCCGATGCACTGCCCGTGTTCGTCACCCCCATTGGCGAGAGCACCCTCACAGTCAGCTCGGATGGGCTGAATCTCGACTTGCTCGGTCTCCGTGTAATGGCAATGCCGCCGGGCCTCGTACAGATCAGCCTGACAGACCTGAAACCTATGCTGAATGTCTCGACCTGCGCGGGGCCTTCGGGTGTGCACCGATACGGATCGGTCAATGGCGTACCCATCGCTGCGCCCGCAACCACGGAACGCCAGTTCATTCTGAATGCATCCGTCGACGCATTGGAGTTTGATGCGACAAATTACGACTGGGAGTGCCTGATCGAGATAGACGAGGCTAGGCTGCCGCTGCTCGCGCACGAGA
>NZ_JYFE01000078.1 GCF_000877395.1 Jannaschia aquimarina
AGGGGAAGAGCCCCTCGCACCCCTCATCTTTCAGATCGTCGCGTTCGTCGCACCACCGTCCAGCAGGACGTTCTGGCCGACCATGAACCCCGCATGGACCGAGCAGAGGAACACGCAGGCCGCGCCGAATTCCTCGGGCGTGCCATAGCGGCGCGCGGGGATGGTCGATTCGCGCCGCGCCCGTGCCTCCTCCATCGTCAGGCCCTCCGCCTCGACCACGCCGCGATCCAGCGCATCCGCCCGGTCGGTCGCATGGATGCCAGGCAGCAGGTTGTTGATTGTCACGCCGTTCTGCGCGACCTGCCGCGATGTGCCCGCGACATAGCCCGTCAGGCCCGTGCGCGCCGCGTTCGACAGGCCCAGAACGGGAATCGGCGCCTTGACCGATTGGGAAGTGATGTTGACGACGCGGCCCCAGCCCCGCTCCATCATCGCCGGAAGGCACGCCTTCATGAGGGCGATGGGCGTCAGCATGTTGGCGTCGAGCGCCGCGATGAAGTCGTCGCGATCCCAGTCCGACCACATCCCTGGCGGCGGGCCGCCCGCATTCGTGACCAGAATGTCCGGCGACGCGGCGGCCTCCAGCACTTGCGCCCGGCCGTCGGGCGTGGTGATGTCGGCCGCGACACTCGTCACCGACACCCCGTGCGCGGCGCGGATGGCCTCGGCGGTGGCTTCCAGCGCCTCGGCCCCGCGGGCGTTCAGCACCAGATCGACGCCTTCGGCCGCCAATGCTTCGGCGCAACCCCGGCCGAGGCCCTTCGAGCTTGCGCAGACCAGCGCGCGGCGCCCGCGAATTCCCATATCCATGACGATCCTCCCGAATTGGCTGAAATCCGCATATCCCGACGATCCGCGGCATTCGAGGCGTTTTGTCACCGCCGTCTGCCGTGATTTCGCCCGATCCACCTGTCATCCTGCGTTCATGTGTACCGAGTCCCCCCCAGAGATCAGTCGTTGCAGCGTCATTCCGGCCGAGGCCTTCGTGGTCGAGGCCGGCGCGATGGCGGGCGATCCGATCGGGGGGCTGACGGATGTCGTGGCCGGGGACCTGTATACCCTCGCCGCGGCCACCCCCGAGCAGGAGCTTCTGTTGCAGCGCGGGTCCGACGGACCAAAGGTCGCGCCGGGCTCGTCGGTCGGGCGGGTGGGCGAAGCGGTCAAGCCGGTCGCGCGCCACCAGATGATGGGAGAGCGCGGCGCAAACGTCGAAATCCTCGTGCTCGAAACGGGCGGCGCGCGGTTTGCGCTGCCTCTCGGTCCGCTCTCGCCGATGGATGAATACACCCTCATCTCCTCGGAAGCGGCGGAAGGGGAACTGGGCTCCGTGGCGTCCGTCTCCTTCGCGCGCGGGACGGCGATCACGCTTGCGGGCGGCCTGCAATGTCCGGTCGAGGACCTCTCGGTGGGCGATCGCGTCCTGACCCGCGATCACGGCCCCCGGCCGATCCTATGGATCGGGCGCCAGACTGTCCGGGCCGAAGGGGCGAACGCCCCGGTCGAGATCGGCCAGGAGGCGATGGGCAACGCGCGGACGCTGGTCCTGTCGCCCGACCACAGGCTCTATATCTACCAGCGCCGCGAAGGATTGGGCGTGGGCGGTCGCGAGGTGCTTGTCCGGGCGCGCCACCTGGTCAACGGTGACACCATCCGGCGTCATGCCGGCGGGCATATTGATTACTTCCACCTGCTCTTCGACGCGCATGAGATCATCTATGCCGAAGGGATCCCCGCCGAGAGCCTGCTCGTCTCTCCGGACATATTGGCGGGCCTGGACGAAGATCTTGCCGCCCAGATCGCAAGCTATGCGCCGCCTGTGCCCCGGTCCGGCTTCGAGCCATCAGCCGCCGACCTGGAGGGATTGGACGCCGCCTCGATCCTTCGGCGCGCGTCGACCGGGTAGCGCGCGTCAGGCGCGCCGTCTGAGCAGCGCGACGGCCCCGACGACCCAGACGGTCGCCAAAAGCGCGGCGGTCGCTGCCAGGAACGTCCCGACCGCCCCTGCCATGCCCGTGCCAAGGGTCGGTAGCAGCGTGGGCTGCCCCATGATCGCGGGTCCCAATGTCGCCATCGCAAGCACGACCAAGGCCGCGATCACGGCGAAGCCCGCGGCCCCGAAGGCGCGGCCCCGCTGCCGACCTCCCAGCCGCAGCATCCGCCGCAGCGCCGTCGCGGCCCGGCCGAGGTCGTGTCCCATCACAAGAAGCGCGGGGACCAGCAAGAGGACCAGCAGCATCCCGAAGCCCAGCCCGTAGGCCAGCGTGATGACGGTCGGTCGGAGCCACTGGGCCTGGCTCGATGTCTCGTAGAGCAGCGGCGTCAGACCCAGCACCGTCGTCAGCGTCGTCAGCAGGACCGGGCGCAGGCGGTCGGCAACCGCATCCACGATGGCGGGGACCAGTGCGCGGTCCTTCGAATACTCGTCCACCGTCGTCACCAGCACGATGGAGTCGTTGATGATGATCCCGGTCATTCCGATCAGGCCCACGACCGAGAACATCGACAAGGGCACATCCCACCACCAATGGCCCCAGACGGCTCCGATCAGGCCGAAGGGGATCACCGCCATGATCACCGCCGGACGGGTCCAGGACGCGAAGATCCACGAGAGGACGAGATAGATGCCCAGCAGGCAGGCCATCAGACCGATCGTCGCGTCGGTCAGGAATGCGCGCTCCTGCTCGGCCAGTCCGCCGAGGCGCCAATCGACCTGGCGGTCGGCGGCAATGGCGGGGAGGATCTCTGTCCGCAGGGCCTCCCGCACCTCGCTCGCGCGTGCGGCGTCGTCCTGATCCAGTTCTCCGGTCACAGTGACGACCGGGATGCCATTTTCCCGACGGATCGATGCGAAGCCGGACTGGCTCTCGACGGTCACGATATCGGCCAGCGCCACCTCGCCGCCCGCGGGGGCGGGCAGGCGGACGGTCTCCAGAAAGTCGGCGGTGATTTCGTCTTCGGGCAGTTCCACGCGGACCTCGCCGGTGCGGGGGCCGACCGGGAAGGTCGCCGCCTCGATGCCGGAGAGGCGGTCGCGCAATTCCCGTCCCAGTGCGGCGATGTCGAAGCCCAGAGCCTCGCCCTGCGGGGTCAGCGACAGGACCAGTTCTTCCTTGTCGTAAGGCAGGCTGTCCTGCACGTCGGACACTTCGGGAAAGCGGATTGTGGCCGCCTTCAGATCCTCGGCCGCCGCCTTCAGCGTGGTCGCATCCGCCCCGAAGAACTTGACCGAGAGCGAGTCTCCTCCCGGTCCGGAACGCCAGCTGCGGAAGGTCAGCTCTTCGGTTGCGGGAAGGGTGCGAACCTCGTCCTGAAGTTCTGCCTGGAACTCGAAGCCGGAATAGGGACGCAGGTCGGCGTCGATCAACTCGATCGAGATTGCGCCCAGTTGATCGACCTCCTTGTCATCGGCCGATGCGAGGCCCCGCCCGGAATTTCCCCCGATCTCGCCGAGGACGAACGTGACGGGGTTCGCGCCGTGCTCTTCCTCGTAGCGGGCCGCGACCGCATCGACGGCGCGCTGCATCTCGCGCATCTGCGCCAACGCCTCCTCGCGCCCGGCGCCGTCCCGCAGGGCGAAGTTGCCGGTGATCGAGCCCCGCTCGGGCGCGTTGAAGAAGCGCCATTGCACCTCGCCCGTGATGAAGAAGGCGGCTTGAGTGGAGAGCAGGACGATCGCGCCCGCCGCGACGGCGTAGCGTGCCGTGATGGCCAACCGGATCAGCGGCCGGAACAGCGTGTCCCGAACCCATCGGAATCCGCGGTTCACCGTGCGGGACGGCCAGTCGTACCATTTGCCGCGGCCGGCATGGCGCAGGGCGCCCGCCATGTGGTGCGGCAGGATCAGGAAGCATTCCACCAGCGACGCAATCAGGACCGCGATGACGGTGAACGGAATATCGGCGATCAGCGTGCCGAAGGTCCCGCCGATGGCGACCAGCCCGAAGAAGGCGATGACGGTGGTCAATGTCGCCGACAGGACCGGAGTAAACATGCGCCGGGCCGCGTTCTCGGCCGCGACGGCGGGAGCCTCGCCCAGCGTGCGGGCGCGGAAATCGGCATGCTCTCCCACGACGATGGCGTCGTCCACCACGATCCCCAGCGTGATGATCAGCGCGAAAAGCGAGACCATGTTGATCGTCAGCCCGCCGAGCCACATCAGGGCAATGGCGCTCATCATCGCAACGGGGATGCCCGCGGCGACCCAGAAAGCCGTGCGCGCATTCAGAAACAGGAACAGCAGCGCGACCACCAGGCCCAGCCCGAGGACGGCGTTGTCGATCAGCACCGCGATCCGGCCAGAGATCGCCTCGGTCCGGGTGCGGATGAGCTGGATCTCGACGCCTTCGGGCGCGCCGTCCAGCATCTCTTCGGCGACCCGCTCGACCGTCTGCTGCAAGGCTATGGCGTCGCCCTCCGCATTGCGGTCGACGCGCATGCTGATCGCGGGCTGGTCGCCGACGAAATAGGCCCGCTCCCGATCCGTGCCACCGGTCGTGACGCGGCCCAGGTCCCCGACCGTCAGCGGGGTGCCATCGGCCTCGCGGCGCACGACGATCGAGGCGATCTCCGCTCCGTCGCGGCGCGCTTCCCCGGTTCGGATGCGCGCCCCCGCCGCATCCACGTCGCCCGCAGGTTCCGCCGAGGTTTCCGCCTCGATGGCGCCGGCCACCTCCCGCAGCGTGACGCCCTCTCGCAGAAGGGTCTCCGACGGGATCTCGACCAGGATCTCGGGGGCCGCGACGCCCCGGATCGTGGTTCGGGTCACGCCCTCGGCGAACAGCCGCACAACAAAGGCATCGGTAAGCCGGGCCAGTTGATCGACCCCGACCGGCCCCGTGATCACGACGTCCGTGACCCGATCGCGCCAGCGGCCCTGGCGCACCTCGGGGTCGTCGATCCCGTCCGGCAATCCGGTCACCCCGTCGACAGCGGCCTGCACGTCCGCCGCCGCCTCTCCCATGTCTTGGCCCGGTTCGAATTCGAGCTGGATCGACGCGCGCCCTTCCCGGGACGTGGAGACGGCGTCCGTCACGCCGTCCACGGCCAACAGGACCGGCTCGAGAACCTGGACGATCCCGCGATCGACGTCTTCGGCCCCCGCATTGTCCCAGCGGACCTCCACGTTGACGTCCTCGACGACGACATCCGGAAAGAACTGGGCGCGCATGTTCGGCAGGGCCATCGCGCCCGCCGCCACCATCAGCACCATCAGAAGGTTGGCGAGCGTCCGGTGCCGGGTGAAGTATCCCAGCATCTAGCCGCCCATCCGGCCTTCGATCCGCTCCACCACGCGGACGGGGACGCGGTCCTCGGCGAGGCGGGCCAGTAGCCGCGCCTTCACCGCCTCGGGCATGCGCCCGCCTTCGACGAACGCGATCAGCCGAGCCCGCCGGTCGGGATCGAGCAGGACGAATTCATCTTGCTCCGGCCCATCGGCGGCCGCTTCCGGACGCAACGGACGCACGCGGATCCCCGCGCCGAGCGCCGGTCCACGCGCCGCGACGATCTCGCGCCCGGCAATCCCGTCCGCCGCCACGAGCACGTCACCGGACACCCGGCGCAGGACCTCCACGGGAAGTTCTTCCAGCCTGTCCCCCTCGCCGACGACGAGGACGGCGTTCTGAGACGAGACCGCCGATGCGGGCAGCCGCACGACCTGCATGAGCGGTGGCTCCTCCGCTTCGACCCGAACGAAGTCGCCGGGGCGAAAGCCCTCGGCATTCTCAAGTGCGGCGAAGACGAGGCGGCCGGTCCGGCCCTCTTCGACCGCGGCGGCTTCGCGGGTGACGATGCCAGGGGCGGAGATCTCAAGCCCAAGCACGTCAAGGACGGCCTCGACCGGCGTTCCGCGCAGATCCCCGCCGGATGCGATCCGGGCATATTGAGTGGTCGACAGACGGAAGGCGACTTCCAGAGCACGCGGATCGATCAATTCGCCCAGCCGTTCGTTCTGCGTCACCAGTCCGCCTCGCAGCACCGTCACGTCGGCGAGAACCCCGTCGAATTCGGCGCGCAGCACCCGGTCTTCCAGCGCCCGCTCGGCTTGCGCCAGAGCGATGCGGGCCCGGTCGATCCCCAGCCGCGCCGCGTCGATGCGGGCTTCGGCCTGCGCGATGGCGCCGCGTCGCGTCAGGATCGTCTGCTCGGCCGCCGCAAGTGCCAGCTCCGCTCCTTCGACATTCGCGGCCGCGCCCACCCCCCGCTGCGCCAGATCGCGCTGCCGGGCCAGAGCCTGCGCCTGCAGATCGCGCTGCGCTTCGGCTCCGGCCAGCTCCTCCCGGGCGAGTACAAGTGTCCGTTCCGCATCCCGTGCCTCCGCCTCGGCCCCGGCCAGATCGGCGCGTGCCACGGCGAGGTCCGCCTCTGCGTCCGCAGGGTCGATCCGAAGCAGGACATCCCCCTCGGAGACGCGCCCGCCTTCGACGAAGGCGTCCGACAATTCCACGACCTGTCCCGCGGCCGGTGCCCGCAATTCCAACGTGCGTGCGGCGCGGACCTCTCCGAAGGCCTGGAGCGTGGGGGAGATGATCGTCGGTGTCGCGCTGATCACCTCGGCCGAGAAAACCCGCTCCCGCGCGGGCGCGCCGGGGCTGTCCCGCTCCTGACGTTCTTCAAGGGCGGCGAAGGTGATCTGTGCTGCCCACCCCAAAAGGGCCACCGTGACGGCGGCAAGGAAAAGGGCGATCAGGCTGCGGGTGAGAAAGCGCATGAGACTTCAGATAAGGCGTTATGGCGCAAGCCCAAAGGCCCGCCCGCCGTTCTCACGTCGCAGGCGATCATTTCCGTCGCAGATGTTCTTCGAGGCGGGGCATGATCTCGACGAAGTTGCAGGGCTTGTGGCGGTAGTCGAACTGATGGACGAGGATCTCGTCCCAGGCATCCCGGCAGGCCGAAGGCGAACCGGGCAGGGCGAAGAGATACGTTCCCCGCGCCACCCCGGCGCAGGCCCGGGACTGGACGGCCGACGTCCCGATCTTCTTCATCGAGATCATCGTGAACATGGTGCCGAAGGCGTCGATCTCCTTCTCATAGACATCGCGATGCGCCTCGACGGTGACGTCGCGCCCCGTCAATCCGGTCCCGCCCGTGGTCAGGACGACGTCGATATCCGGATTGTCGCACCATTCCCGCAGCTTGCCCGCGATCAACTCGCGCTCGTCGGGCAGGATCGCGCGCGTGGCGAGCGCGTGGCCCGCCGCCTCCAACCTCTCCACCAGCGTGTCTCCGGACCGGTCGTCATCCGGTGCCCTCGTATCCGAGGCGGTCAGGACCGCGATGCGGCAGGGCATGAAGTCCCTCGTTGTCATGAAGTGTCCTCCCCCTCTCTCATCCTGCCAGAAATATCCTGGGGGGTCCGGGGGGCAAAGCCCCCCGGCGGATCGGACCGCGAAAGGGGTCCGATCCCGCCGGAGCGGGCGAAACCAGACACTTAATGTTCGAAGCGTTACCGGTCGAAATCGGCTCGGGAATGGCGCTCCGGGAGCTTCAGGCTTTCGTCGTCGCCGAATGTGCGGTTGACCATCCGGCCCCGGCGCACGGCGGGGCGGGCGTCGATGCGCTCGGCCCAGTTTCTGACATGAGTGTAGGATGCGACGTCGAGGAACTCCGCCGCATCATAGAGACGGCCCAGAACAAGTTGCCCGTACCACGCCCAGATCGCCATATCGGCGATGGAATAGCTGCCCGCCATCCAGTCGTGATCCGCGAGGTGCCGGTTCAGGACGTCGAGCTGCCGCTTGCTCTCCATGGCATAGCGATTGATCGGGTATTCATACTTTTCAGGAGCATAGGCGTAGAAATGGCCGAAGCCGCCGCCCAGGAACGGGGCCGATCCCATCTGCCAGAAGAGCCAGGAAAGCATCTCTGGCCGGGCATCGCCGAGAAAGGCGTCGTAGCGTTCGGCCAGGTGCATCATGATGGCAGCGCTTTCGAACACGCGGACGGGCTCGGGGCCCGTGCGGTCCATCAGGGCGGGGATCTTCGAATTGGGGTTCACCTCGACGAAGCCGGAGCCGAACTGATCGCCTTCTCCGATGTCGATCAGCCAGGCGTCGTAGTCGAGATCGTGCCCGGATTCTATCAACTCTTCCAAAAGGATGGTGACCTTGACCCCGTTGGGCGTGGCCAGGGAGTAGAGTTGGTAGGGATGCTCTCCGACCGGGAGGTCCTTGTCGTGGGTCGGGCCCGCCACGGGGCGGTTGATCGAGGCGAACTTGCCGCCGGATTCGGTGGGTTTCCAGACCTTTGGCGGGGTGTAGGTCATGCGGTCTCTCTCGGTTCGGGATCTTCGTCCTCCCGGAGGATGGAGCGCCGGAGCGCGGCGGCAAGATGCGCAGCCGTGGCATCCGTGCCACGCCGTTTCGGCCGGAATGTCACGTGCACCCCCCGTGCACCCCCTGTGCACCCCCCGTCTGCACAATCGGCAGACGGACCGGTTGCGCGCCGCCTTGCGCGGCCCGCCCGGGAGCGGATCGGACGGGGCATCGAGCCCCGTGGAAAC
>NZ_JYFE01000079.1 GCF_000877395.1 Jannaschia aquimarina
GCAGCGCGAAGGCGCGGAGGTCGTCACCGCGGGCGGGCTGGCGGCGAGCTTCCGCGCGGGCGAGGCCGAGGCGCAGGTGACGCCGCCGCCCGCGCCAGGCGACCTCGTGGATGTGACCTTCACCCTGAACGGCGAGGCGCGCACGCTCGCGGTCGATTCCCGGCGCACGGCACTGGAACTCCTGCGCGAGGGCGAGGGGCTGGCGGGGACCAAGGTCGGCTGCCGTCACGGGCAATGCGGGGCCTGCACCATCCACCTGAACGGTGCGCCGGTGCTCGGCTGCCTGACGCTCGCCGCGCAGCTCGAAGGCGCGGAGGTCGTCACCATCGAAGGGCTGGCGGCCCGGGCCGAGGCCGAGGGCATCGCCACGGTTGACGGGCTGCACCCCGTCCAGTCCGCCTTCGTCGACAACGACGCGTTCCAGTGCGGCTACTGCACGCCGGGCCAGATCATGTCCGCCGTGGCGGTCATCGCCGAGGGCCATGCGTCGTCGGAGGCGGAGGTGCGGGAGTACATGTCGGGCAACCTCTGTCGCTGCGCGGCCTACCCGCAGATTACGGCCGCCGTGATGCAGGCCGCCGCCGAGATAGGCGCGACCGTGGAGGGCGGCGGGGCGCGTCAAGACCTGCATCTGGGCGTTCCAGCTCCCTACGCGGAGGACGAGGCATGAGGACCTTCGCCTACGAGCGCGCGACCTCGCTCGCGCAGGCCGCCGAGCGGGCCTCTGAGCCCGGCGCCATGCTCTACGCGGGCGGCACGACGATGCTCGACTTGATAAAGCTGGGCGTCTACCGGCCCCAGCGGGTAATCGACATCACCTTCCTCGAAGATCCGGCCCTGCGAACCATCGAGGTGGCGGGCGGTACGCTCCGCCTGGGCGCGCTGGTCAAGATGAACCAGGCGGCGGAGGACGCCACCGTGAAGGACCGCGCGCCGGTTCTGTCCGAATCGCTCTGGCTGGCGGCGACGCAGCAACTGCGGCACATGGCGACGCTGGGCGGCAATGTCATGCAGCGGACGCGGGACACCTACTTCCGCCATCCCGACTGGCTGGACCTCGCGGATGGGGACGCGGCGGAGGTCGAGACTTACGGCAATACCCCCTACGGAGACGGGCGGCTGACGACCGTGCGCCAGCCGACGCGCCTGTCGGCCGTGCTCGGCACGACCGAGACCGACACCGCGTCCTATCCCGGGGATTTCGCGCAGGGGCTGGTCGCGTTCGACGCCGTGATCGAGATCACCGGGCCGGACGGGGCGCGCGAGATGCCCTTCGCGGACCTGCACGTCCGCCCCGCCGACAAGGCGAACGAGGGCGACTACGCCCGCCTCGCGCCCGGCGAGGTCATCACCGCCTTCCGCGTGCCGCTCAGCCCAGCCTTGGCACGGTCCACCTACGTCAAGGCGCGCGACAGAGCCTCCTACGCCTTCGCCAACGCCTCGGCCGCGGTCGGGCTGGAGATGGACGGCGACGCGGTCGCGGACGTCCGCATCGGGCTGGGCGGCGTGGCCACGGTGCCATGGCGCGCCGCGGCGGCCGAGGATGTCCTGCGGGGCGGGCCGCTGACCGAGGAGACGATGCGCGCGGCCGCCGAGGCGGCCTTCGCGGACGCGGTCACGCACGAGGCGAACGCCTTCAAGGTGCCGCTGGGCCGGAACGTGATCGTCCAAGCCCTCACCACGCTCACACGGATGGAGGGCTGAGCCATGGCCGAGACCTACCACGTCGTTCGAGACGTGAACCTGCCCCTGATCGGCAAGGGCGTGCCCCGGATGGAAAGCCGCGCCAAGGTCACGGGTGCGGCGCGCTACGCCGCGGACGAGCCGCTGGCCGGCGCGCTCCATGCCACGCTCGTCACCTCCGCCCATGCAAAGGGCACGCTCACCGCGATCGATACGCGGGCGGCCGAGGCCGTGCCGGGCATGCGCCTCGTGCTGACGCATCGCAACATGCCCGCTTTAGGCGATCTAGCGCGCTACACGACCGGCGGCGCGATGCAGTCGTCGTTCTTTCCCCTGGCCTCGACCGAGATCCGCTATGCGGGCCAGATCGTGGCCCTTGTCGTCGCCGACGCGCCCGAGACCGCCGAAGAGGCGGCCAAGCTGGTGCGGCCTCGAATTGACGGTGTGGCAGCGACGGCTTCCATGCATGTGGACGGCGCGGCCGAGCCAGTCCCGGTCCCCGAAGATCGGCTTCCTCCGATCCGCGTCGGCGACATGGACGCCGCCTTCGCGGGCGCGGACACGATCGTCGAAGGCGAATGGCGGACGCCGATCCAGCATCACAACCCGATCGAGCTGTGGTTCACCGCCGCCGAATGGCGCGACGGCGGCCTGACCGCGCATGTGCCGTCGCAATGGGTGACCGGCACGCGCGCCGCGCTCGCCACCGCCTTCGACCTGCCGGTCAGCCGGGTGCGCGTCCTGTCGCGCCATGTGGGCGGGGCCTTCGGCTCGAAGGGCGCGGTGCTGAACCACACCCTCGTCGCCTGCGCCGCGGCGCGGATGCTGGGCCGGCCCGTGGCGCTCTACGTCTCGCGCAGCCAGATGTTCACCGTGGGCACCATGCGACCCGCCGCTACGCAGCGTATCCGCGTGGCGGTGAGGGACGGTCGGCTGACGGGGTTGGAACACACCCAGATTGGCCAGACCTCGCGCTTCGATACCTTCTTCCTGCCAGGGACCGAGCAGACGACGCGTCTTTATGCCTGGGACGCGATCCGGGCCGACGAGGCGACGGTGGCCACGGACGTCAACACGCCGGGCTTCATGCGCGCGCCCGCCGAAGTACCCACCCTGTTCGGACTCGAGTCCGCCATCGACGAGGCGGCCTGGGCGGCGGGCGTGAACCCGCTCGACCTGCGGCTGAACTCGTCCGCGGCGGGGGGCGACTCGGTCTCGGGCCTGCCCTGGACGTCGCATGGCTTGGACGAATGCCTGCGGCGGGGGGCGGAGGCCTTCGGCTGGTCGGACTGGCAACCCGAGACGCGCGCGATGCGGCGGGGCGACTGGCTGCATGGCTACGGCCTGGCCAGCGCGGTCTATCCCACCTACACCGCGCCAGCGACGGCGGACTTGCGCCTGGGCTCGGACCTGTCGGCCACGCTCACGGGCGCCGCCCACGACATGGGGATGGGCACCTACACCATCGTCCGTCAGATCGTGGCCGCGGAACTCGGCGTCCCCCAGGACGGCATCGCCGTTGATCTGGGCGACAGCGACCACGCGCCGAACTCGGTCGCGGGCGGTGCGCGCCAGGCGGCCAGCTTCGGCTCCGCCGTCCTCGATGCGGCGCGGCGGGTCCGCAGCCGGGTCATCGAACTCGCCCTTGCGGAGGGCAGGCCCCTCGCGGGCGCCGATCCCACGGAGATCGCCTTCGCCGATGGCGTCATGACGGCGTCCGACGGTCGAACGGCGCGCCTTTCTGAGGTCGTGGGCCTCGCGCCCTTCGGCGTGATCGAGGTGCGCGGCACGTGGGTGCCCGCCGCCGTCGGCATGAAGTCGGTGATGGAACTCTACCGATCCGGAAACGCGGGCATCGCCGGCATGGTCACGGACGCCTACGCGCGGGCCGCGTTCGGAGCCAACTTCGTCGAGGTCGCGGTCCACACGCGCACGGGCGAGATCCGGGTACCGAGGATGGTCGGTGCCTTCGCCTTCGGCCGCGTCCTGAACGAGCGGACGGCGCGGTCGCAGCTGACCGGCGGGATGATCTGGGGCGTGGGCTCCGTCCTCCACGAGGCGACGGAGGTGGACCACCGCTATGCACGCTACATCAACGGCGATCTCGGCGAGTACTTCGTGCCGGTGAACGCGGACGTGCCGTCGGTCGAGGCGATCCTCGTCGAGGAGGAGGACCGCCACATCAACCCGCTGGGCGCCAAGGGCGTGGGCGAGTTGGGCATCACCGGGGTGAACGCCGCAATCGCCAACGCCGTACACCACGCCACCGGCATCCGGCGGCGCGACGCGCCGATCCGGATGGAGCACATGCTGGGCGCCTGACGATCACCCACACCCGGCGGATCCTCCTCCCCGATTGCCGCCGGGCCCGCGGCCGCCGGACTGTCCCCCGGCGGCCGCCCCTTCGGAACATCTGAACAAGGAACCGCTTATGACCCCTCTCGGATTGAACCGTGGCCTTACCGGTCTCATGGCCGCCCTTCTTCTCGGCGGCTGTGTATCGTCGGGCGGCTCCTCGCCATCGACCGGACGAGCCAACCTGTCCTGCCTGTCCGGTCCGACCGCCACGGCCATCGCGATCGAGAACGGCAGCCGAGACAGCGGGGACCGGCTGCGACCCTGTGCCTGAGGCGCGGCCATGATCGTAGAAGTGCGTGGAGGCCATGGGGCTTCGATAGCCTGATACGATCTGATCGCCTTCAGCGCACAGAGGCGTCAGCGATCCTACCGTCGGAGGCTGCGATGAGACATTGCGACTCGGCGTCCCGCGCTCATGCCATCTCCCCCCGCGCTTTCGCGGGCGTCACCCCGAAGCGCGCCTTGAACGCCCGCGTCAGGTG
>NZ_JYFE01000080.1 GCF_000877395.1 Jannaschia aquimarina
CCTAGAAAGGGCGGCGGCCAGCCGGCTTACCGGGTCACACCGGGTCAGGCTGGATCAGAAGGTCGACGAAAACGTCGCCCAACAGGACACTCGCCGCGATCAGCGCGAAGGAGCCGACCAGTCCGAGGCCGACAAACAGGCCATCCCGCTGGATCAATCCCCAGGCCATCAGCACCAGCAGGGTGGCGGGTGGCCCGTTCAGGAATGGGATCGGCAGCCACAGGACCAGGGACCACAACACGCAGAAGAGCCCGACCAGACGCTCGCGACCGGCGATCGCCAGAAATCGCGGACCGGTCACACGTTCCGCACGACGAAGGACCGGCGCCCCGTAGCGAGCCAGCAGCGTGAGGAAGCGACCGGGGACGGCAACACGTTCCGCCCGTTTCGGCAATCGCCCCGTCTCTCCGAAGATCGCCAAATGCAACGAAATGAAGAACAGGGGGATCCCAAGGATCCCGGACAGTCCGGGGATAGGCGCGGGGATCGTGTCCGGCAGGGCCAAAAGCACGATTGCAATCCCGTGGCCGCGGCTTCCGATCATGTCGACGACATCGCCGAGGCGGACATTGACCCCTTCGCCGTTCCTGGCCGAAAGTTCGGTCAGGACGACGGAGATCGGCTTCTCGGCAATCTCCTGGCCAGACATCGGTCCCCTGACTGCATGTGGGTTGGGTCGCATCCCGAATGACACGTGGGCACGCCGCAGAGTCCGGGAAGCCTGTCCGCTTGTCCAGTCGCCGCCCCGGTCGTGTCGGTCGAGCGCAAGCACGATCCGAAAGGCGGCCGGTGGCCGGAGCGGTTTGACGGGCTTGTGGCCATCTTGACTGATGCGGGTCAAGGCGACGCCGACCGGCTCCACTGACGAAGGCGTTCGAAAGAGATGGGAACCGCGATGAGCCAAGAGCCAGAGATACGGATCGCCCCGGACGGCCTGACCTCTGCCGAGGCGGCGCGCAGGTTGGCTGCGGATGGCCCGAACGCCCTGCCCCGATCGCGCGGGACCGGGGCGCTCAGGCTTCTGTCGAACCAGTTCGGCAGTCCGCTCATCGTGCTGCTGATCGCCGCCACGATCGTGTCGGCGGCTCTCGGTCATCTCGTGGACGCGGCGGCGATCGGACTGATCGTCCTGCTGAACGCAGCACTCGGCTTCGTCCAGGAATGGCGCGCGGACCGCACGCTGGAGACCTTGCGCAACCTCCTCGTCACCTACGCCACGGTCAGGCGCGACGGGGCGCCCCGCACGGTGCCGGCCCAGAACCTCGTGATGGGCGATGTCATCCTGCTGGCCGCCGGGGATAAGGTTCCGGCGGATCTGGAGGTCACCCATGCCGTCGACCTGATGCTGGATGAAAGTGTCCTGACCGGAGAAAGCCTCCCGATCTCGCGAGGGCTCGGAGACACGCTCCGCGCCTCCTCCAACGTCGTCGCGGGCCGGGCCGAGGGCCATGTCATCGCGACCGGATCATCCACCGAGTTCGGACGGATCAGCCACATGACCGCGCAGATCGACCGCGGACAGACGTCGCTCCAGCGGAGTCTGGCCGGCTTGGCTCGGACGATCGCGATGGCGGCAATCGGGATGGCGGGTCTCGTGCTTCTCATTGGTCTTTGGACGGGGCGACCGCTGGGCGAGATGTTCATGGTCTCGCTCTCCTTGTCGATCAGCATGGTGCCCGAAGGCTTGCCGGCAGTCGTGACGGTGACGCTGGCCTTGGGCGCGGGTGCTATGGCGAGGCGGCGCGCGTTGATCCGCCGGCTCCAGGCCGCCGAGACGCTGGGTGCCGCCTCCGTCATCTGCACCGACAAGACCGGCACCCTGACAGAGAGCGTGATGACGGTAACCCGGCTCTGGACGCCCGATGGAGACTTCGAGGTCTCGGGCACCGGCTACACGCCAGAGGGGACCATCACGGGCCCGGCACCGGAACCGCTCTATGCGCTACGGGTGGCGCGGCTCTGCAACGATGCGGCCCTCAGGCGCGCGGGCGACGGCTGGCAGATGGACGGCGATCCGACCGAAGGCGCGCTGCTCGCCATGGCGATGAAGGGCGGAGACGACGTTCACGGCAGCCGCATGGCGGAACGCCCGTTCGACAGCGAACGCCGGATGATGTCCGTCCTTTCGCAAGGCGAGGACTGGCGGCGGCTGCTTGTGAAGGGTGCCCCCGAAGCGATCCTCTCGGAATGCACGCATATCGGCGCGGATGATCGGCCGATGACCGACGACGGGCGACGGCAGGCGGAAGAGGCCGCGACGGCGATGGCGTCCAATGGCATGCGTGTCATCGCGTTGGCGTCCCGCGCCGAGAAAGGGCGCGATCTGTCCGAGACGGGCCTGACCTTGCACGGTCTGGCAGGTCTGATCGACCCGCCCCGGCCCGAGGTCCGCGCGGCAGTGGCGGAGGCGATTTCGGCGGGCGTCCGTCCGATCATGATCACGGGAGATGGCGCCGTGACCGCCTCGGCGATCGCAAGCCAGCTCGGCATGGAAGGTCGGGTCCTGACCGGGGCCGAGATCGAGGAGCTGGACGATGCGGCCCTTGAGGCGATCCTCGACGAAGGGGTGCATTTCGCGCGCGCCGCACCGGCCCACAAGATGCGGATCGTCGAGGCGCTCCAGCGGCAGGGGCGTATCGTCGCCATGACGGGGGACGGCGTCAACGACGCGCCCGCGCTGCGCAAGGCGAATATCGGCGTCGCGATGGGCCAGCGCGGAACCGACGTCGCCAGAGAGGCGGCCGATGTCGTCCTTCTGGACGACAATTTCGCGACGATCGTTGCCGCTATCGCGGAGGGGCGCCGTCAATTCGCGAACGTGTCCAAGTTCGTGAAGTACCTGCTCGCCTCGAATGTCGGAGAAGTCGTCGCCATCATCGGGGCGCTCGCCATGGGGGGCGCGCTGATCTTCCTTCCGATCCAGATCCTCTGGATGAACCTCGTCACCGATGGCGTGACGGCGCTGACGCTGGGCCTGGAACGTGGCGAGCCGGATCAGATGCGTCGCAGGCCCCGCGACCCCGCCAAGCCGATCATCGACCGGAGGGGGTTCGGCCTGATCCTCTGTTTCGGCCTCTATACCGGCAGCGCGAGTCTCGTGCTCTTCTTCTGGCTGATGCCGCAGGGCGAGATCCTCGCAAGGACCGCCGCCTTTACGGGGATGGTGATCTTCGAGAAGGTTTCGGTCTTTGCGTTCCGCTCGATGCGCAATTCGAACACCCGGATCGGGTGGGGTTCGAACCCGTGGCTCTGGGCAGCATTGGCGGCCATGCTCGCGGCGCAACTTGCCGCCCTCCATGTGCCTCTGCTCCAGACATTCCTGTCGACGGTTCCGCTGAGCGCGGACATCTGGGCCGCGATCGGTCTGTTGGCCTTGCCTTTGATCGTGGTTCCGGAAGCGATCAAGATCCTGAGGGCAAGGCGGCGCGAAACCCGCGCCTGAAGCGTGAGCGGCGCGCGCAGGTCAATAGATACAGCAGCAGCGTCGCTCAGTATTCGCCGTCCAGCAGCAGATGCTCGTGCCCGATCTCTTCCAGCCCCGCGGCAATGTGGTCCGCGGCCTGCGGATGGCTCGCGAGGTACTCGAAGGTCGGACCGACGTGACGCTCTTCGGCGAGGGCCTTCGCCTCGTCCCAGTCGACCTCCTGGTAGTCGCCGCGCCCGATCCAGAGCAACGCCACGAGCTCGTGCTGCTGATCGCGGTCCAGACCTTCGATCTCGGTCTGCAACTCGTTCCGCCGCAGGTCGTTGCCGCCATCATCGCTCTCGACGGGCACTTCGACGCTCCGGAGCTGTTCCAGCAAGAGCCGCAGGGCGTCGGGCGGAATCGTCAGTTCTTTCATCGCTTGCGGTCCTCCTCGTTCGCAAAGGTCTCATCATCTTCCGCCGGATCCACCGATGGCATTATCGCGCGCAGAACGCCCTCGGTGATCGCGCCGAGCCCCAGAAAGACGAGGGCGATGTTGAGCACCCATCCAAGGATCGGAATGAAGTTCAAGAGGGCCGCGACCACGATCGCCGCCGCAAGGATCCCGAGGCGCAGCGCGGTGGAGGGATTGTCGCCCACACCGACCGCCCGAGCAACACCCATCGCGACGACATAGGCACCCAGAAGGTAGCCCAGCAGCCAGCCTACAAGAACCAGCAGGATGGCGAAGGGAAGGAACGGCAGGCCGACGAGCGTCATCGCGGAAACGGGAACGAAGCCCACGAGAGTCGAAAAGCCAACCGCCCCGATCAGGATCGTGATGCCGGGCCGGGCCAGAGCCATTCGCCGCATGGTCGCGACCTTCCTCGGCGCAAGGACAAGGAACAGGCCACCGATGATGAGCAGGAAAGCCAGACCGATGAAGGACCCCGCCCCGACGGTCGCCGCCGATGGCGGCTCGGGCATCGCGCCACGGGTGAATTCCTCGATGTTCCGCCACTGCCCCGCATCGAAGAATTCGTAGCTGACGCGGCCTCCGGGTATCACGGAGGACGGCACATCGATCTCGGACGGCACCACCAGCGTCAACCTTCCGTCGATGCGCGCATCCGGCCCGAATGAGACCGATTGTGCGGCGATGCGGGCGTCTCCCTCCACGACCCCGTCCAACCTGACCTCGGATGCCATCACGATCAGGGCACCCGCCACGTTGCCCCGATGCGTGGCCGAGCCGGCGAAGACGCGGGCGTTGCCGCCGATCGCTGCGCCGTCTTCCAGCGACACGAGGAAACCGGACGCCGTGACATCGCCCGCGACGCTGCCGTCAAGCTGGACGCGGGCGCCCGCAACGGTCACGTCGCCGGTCACGTCGCTCTGGACATCGACGTCGAACCCTGCCGCCAGAAGGTCGTGGGCGACGTCACCGCGAAGAGAGACCTGCGCGCCCGAGGCGAGCACGTCCCGCGCTGCCGGCTCGGTCTCGTCCAGCCGGTCTCCTGTGACCAACCTGTCGCCGCCGATCGTCGCCTCGTATCGGTCCGCAATCGCCGGCGGCGTGAGCCCCGCGACCAGTGCTCCGATCAGAATTGCTTTGAAGACCTTCATTTCGTCGCCCCCGGACAAGTCGGCCTGTCGAACCATCCCATGTCGAGAGCAGTCGCTGCCTTGACCGAAATCAGTCCGGCAACCCCGAAGTGGGGCTATGGTATCTTCGATCAGTCCAGGGAGGCCTCGATGACGATCCGCACAATTCTCACATGTCTTCTGAACGAGGCGTCCGCGCCGCTTCTTTCCGAGGCGTCGGCGACACTTGCGGCACAGTACGACGCGCATCTCGTCGGACAGCACACCTTCGAAGCGATCCTCGTCTATCCCGGTGTCGCGATGCACATCCCGGGCCCGACCTACGCGGCCTTCAACGACGCGCAGACCGCGCAATCGCGCGCGATCGAGGCCGTCTTCCGCGAGGTGACGCGCAAGGCCGACGTGAAGTCGGAATGGCGTGCCATAGACGCCGGAAGTGCGCTCGCTTCCGACCGGATGATCGAGAGCGCCCGGACCGTCGACCTCGTGGTCATGACCCGGCCGGATCGCGACTACGACCGCCCCGACCAGCGCTTCGCGCTCGATCAGGTGATCCGGGACGGTGGCCGTCCGGTCCTGTTGGTTCCCGACAACGGGCTCGCGCCGACCTTCGGAAAGATCGCCCTGATCGCGCATGCGGGAACCCGCGAGTCGGCGCGTGCCGCCTTCGACCTTCTGCCGCTGCTGCAGGAGAAGGCGGATGTCCACGTCGTCCATATCGGGGACGAGAAGGACGAATTGCGGGACGGTGCGATGACCGAGCTGAGCGCGTCGATCTCGCGCTACGGACATAACGTCACGATGTCCCACCGGACCCGCCACGGCAAGTCGATCGCCGACACGCTCTTGGCTGCGGCAACAGAGGTCGGGGCCGACGTCATCGCCGCCGGGGCCTACGGGCATTCCCGGACCTATGCTTTCTTCCTCGGGGACACGACCGGATCCCTCATCCGCCACACGAAGATCCCCGTCCTGTTCTCCGGATGAATTGACGGGCCGCCGGGCAGACAACCCGCGCTGCCTGGCGGATCCTCATCGGCCGCGTCGACGAATGGCGCGTTCCTGCGGTGGGGGTGATCGCCGGGTGTCGCGGCAGACAAGGGCCATGCCCGAGCGTGAACGGTCGGCCGCGGCCTCAGCCCCGCGGCTTCGAAAGCTCCGCCTTCATGCGGCTGCGGGCGAAGAGGTCGGACAGCGTCACGATGCCAACGAGTCGCCGGCCATCCAGGACCAGGAACTTGCGACGCCCGTCCCGCACCATGCGGTCCAGAAGCTCCCGAGCGTCGTCACCGGGCGACACGACGTCCTCGGATCCGATGGGCCGGGCCACATCCCCGACGCGCGTCGTGGCCCATAGCCCCCGCTCCACGCCCCGGATCGCCGCCATGTCGATTTCGCCCACCGGCACGCCCTCCTCGACGACTGGGACATAAGATAGCGCGTGGCGAAGCATTACGTCATCCACGACCTCTTGGAGCGTGGCATCGGGTGCGGCCACGATCGGATCACGCTGCTCCATGTCCAGGATCGAAAGGCCCGCGACCGCATCCTGGAGAAGCACCTGACTGCGGGTCGCCTGCGCAGCGGTCAGGATGAAGATCCCGATAAGCACAGGCCACAAACCGCCCGCGCCGAACCCTGAAAGGATGGATAGAACACCCAGTATGATCATCCCGAGAGCGATCCAGGACGACACCTTCCCCGCCGTGAGGGTCGCGCGGGTCAGGTCTCCGCTCCGGCTCCAGAGGAACGACCGGAAGACCCGCCCCCCATCGAGGGGAAAGGCCGGAAGCATGTTGAAGATCGCGATTAACAGATTGGCCGCTGCAAGATAGACGAGGACCGCAAGAGGCAACTCGGATAGGCCTGCCGCCTCCCCGATCCGACTGAGCAGCATGGCCACGCCTGCGATCGCGAGGCTCATCAGCGGCCCCGCAATCGCGACCCTGAACTCGGCCCTCGCATTGGGTGGTTCCGTTCGCAATTCCGCAACTCCTCCGAAGAGGAACAGCGTGATCGCAGGCACCTCCATGCGATGCTGCCGCGCGACGAGCGCATGGGCGTATTCGTGCAGGATCAGCGAACCGAACAGGCCAAACATCGCGATCAACGCGGCGGAAAACAGTCTCAGTGGCGTCTGATCCGGGACGAGACCCGGAAAATAGCCCGCCGCAAGCGACCAGGTCAGCAAGGCGGCCACGAGGAACCAGCTTGCATCCAGCCGAAGATCGATCCCGGCGATCTTTCCCAGCGAGATCGACCTACCCCACATTGAACATTCCACCCACGACATAGGCGATCGCGGCAGCGGTGCCTCCGATGGCCAGTGTCTCGATTGCGGATCGCCACCAGGGCGCGAGGGACCAGTGGCTCTTGAGTGCCCCGATCGCGAGAAACGTCAGCGACGTCAGGAAGACCGACCAGGCGAACGGGTCGGCGGCAGGCGTCACGAAAGGCGACAGGGGAACCAGCCCGGCCACGAGAAAGGCACCGAACGTGACGAGCGCGGCCTTCATCGGCGCGGGATCCACGGGGGCGAGCCCATATTCCTCGACGAGCATCGTCTCGACCCACGCGGCACGATCCGACGAGACGGCCTCGACGGCCGCCTCGAGCCCCTCCCCCGATAGCCCCTTGGCCGCAAAGATCTGACGAAGCTCCTCGCGTTCGCCTTGTGGGAATCTGTCGATGTGCCTCTCTTCGCGTGCACGCAACCTGTCTCGTTCGTCCCGGTCCGCCTTGGTCCCGGAATAGTTGCCCGCCGCCATGGAGAAGCCGTCGGCGAGAACGTTTGCGATCCCCAGTGCGAGGATGACCGTGACCGGCAACCCCGCCCCTGCCACGCCGGCCACGATGGCGAATGTCGTCACCGCTCCGTCGATGCCGCCGTAGACGGCGTCCCGAAGGTGACCGGCCCCTTTCGGCTTTGCCAGGCGGGCTGCGATCTCCTCGGACGTGTGGCCGTGATCTTCCATGGGTCGGGTCTCTCGTGACAGGTCCGGCCATGATGACCTTTCGGCATTGTCGCCGACCTGATCGACGTCAATGTGCACCGTTCGAAAGACTCAGATGATGCCGGGACTTCCTTCGCAGAAAAGCAGGAGAGGATGATGGCAAAGGAAACCCAACCGAAGACCGGAAAGGCTGCGGAGCGCCCGGATATGGGCCACGCGCTCGCAGTGGCATTCGCCCCCTGGTCGATGGGGACGAGGATGGCATCCACCTGGCTCGAAGGTGCGGCACGGATGAATGCGGAATGGGCGAGGTTCGTCGCAGACCGGCTCGAGACGGATGCCGAAGCGCATCACCAGATCGCGATCTGCGGCTCTCCGATCGAAGCGCAGAGCCTCTATGCCCAATTCCTGCAACGCTCCGTGCAGGATTACATGACCGAGACGTCCCGCCTGTCACAGATGGCACTGCGGCTGGTTCCGGACGCCAAGGCGAAGGCGTAGTTGGACCGACCGGCACCGCTGGTCGCCCCTGCCGAAATGCCGGCTGCCTGCGCGTTCGGGATCCGCTTCAATGGGTCACGGCGTCCCGGACGATTCGATGCCTTTCATTGCGCGACCTGATGGCACTTTGCCTCAATCGGGTGGATGGACTTTCCGGCGCGACCGCTTCTCAAAGATGTCGTCCGGCCCCATCGAGGGAATCGGAGGGGAAACGTGACCGACGCGCCATTCGAGATCTCGGACGACACGCTCCGCCTTTCGGGCGAGTTGTCGCTGGGACGCGTCGCCAGGATGCAGATCCCCGATCACCTTCCGGTGGACCGGATCGACCTCGACAGCGTCGAAAAACTGGATACGGCCGGTGCCTGGTTTCTGGTGCAGTTGTCGGAGCGGGCCGGTGGCGCCTCCATCCACGGCGCGACGCCGTCGCAGACTGCGCTGATAGAGACGGTCCGCCGGAGCGCCGGCGCCGCAGAGGATCCGCCCGAGGACCACGTCACCTTGCGAGGCGGGACCGTCGCCCTTGGGCACATCGTTTGGGACGGGATCCGCGATGTCCTCGGCCTGACGGCTTTCCTCGGGCGGTTCGTGGCCGAGTTGGGCCAGCTCTTGCGTCATCCGACGCGCCTTCGCGGCGTATCGCTCGTTCATCATATGCAGGCTGCCGGGCTCGATGCCGTTCCCATCGTGACGCTGATGGCCTTTCTGATCGGCGTCGTGGTCGCATTCCAAGGATCCGCTCAACTCGAGCGGTTCGGGGCCGAGATCTTCGTCGTGGATCTGATCGCGATCTCGGTCCTCCGCGAGTTGGGTATCCTGCTGACTGCGATCATCGTCGCCGGGCGATCCGCGTCCGCCTTCACGGCCGCGATCGGAACGATGAAAATGCGCGAAGAGGTCGATGCGCTGCGTGCGCTCGGCCTGGACCCGGATGTCGTGCTGGTCGCGCCCAGGATCCTTGCGCTGATCATCATGCTGCCCATTCTCGGGATCCTCGCGAACATCGCCGGTTTGGCGGGGGGCGCGACGATGGCGTGGATCGACCTCGGTATCGCGCCGGGAGCCTTCGCCGATCGCATCGTCACGGGGATCGGCGCCTGGCACCTGGCCGTCGGGCTGATCAAGGCCCCGTTCTTCGCGCTGATCATCGGGCTGGTGGGATGCCGCAACGGTCTGCGCGTGGGCGGCGATGCCGAAAGCCTGGGCCGGCTGACCTCGACCTCGGTGGTGACGTCGATCTTCCTCGTGATCGCGGCGGATGCCGTCTTTTCGATCTTCTTCGCGCTCATGGGGGTGTGATGGATCACGTCATCCGGGTCCGCGGCCTGTGCACCCGCTTCGGGGATCACATCGTCCACGAAGATCTCGACCTGGACGTGCGACGGGGCGAGATCCTCGGCGTCGTGGGCGGGTCGGGCACCGGCAAGTCGGTCCTGCTGCGTCAGATCATCGGGCTGCTCGATCCGGCCGAGGGTGAGATCGAAGTCCTGGGCGAACCTGTGCGCGACACCTCGCCCGAGGCGTTCCGAAGGCTGCGCCGACGCTGGGGCGTCATGTTTCAGGGGGGTGCGCTCTTTTCGTCGCTCAGCGTGCGCGAGAATGTCGAGGCGCCGATGCGCGAACAGTTCGACCTGCCCGACGAGTTCCGGGAGACGCTGGCCGCCATCAAGGTCCGCATGGTCGGCCTGCCCGAAAACGCGATGGACAAGCGCCCCTCGGAACTGTCGGGCGGAATGCGCAAAAGGGCGGGCTTCGCGCGCGCGATTGCACTCGACCCCGAGATCGTGTTCCTCGACGAGCCGACTGCCGGGCTCGACCCGATCGGGGCGGCGGCGCTGGACTCGTTGGTCGCACAATTGCGCGACGCGCTGGGGCTTACGGTGTTTCTCGTGACCCACGATCTCGACACGCTTCACGCGATCTGCGATCGGGTTGCCGTCCTCGCAGAGCGGCGCGTGCTCGCCATCGGAACGCTGGACGAGTTGCGGGCCGTGGACCATCCCTGGATCCGCGACTATTTCGGCGGCCCGCGCGGGCGCGCCGCCGCCGGAGAGCATTGATGGAGATCAAGGCCAACTTCCTGCTCATCGGCGCCTTCACCCTGGCGGGTCTGGGCGCGATCCTCGCGGCCTTTCTCTGGCTTGGTGCCGTGCGGATCGACCGGGACGTCGATAGGTACGGGATCCTGTTCAGCGACGTCTCGGGCCTACCAGAGTCCGGGGAGGTTGTGTTCAACGGCCTTCCGGTCGGTCGCGTGGTCAATCTGCGCCTGCATGATCCGAACCCGTCGCTGATCTACGTCGAGATCGAGATCGACGCGGCCACGCCGGTCCGTGCCGACACGCTGGCACAACTCACGATCCAGGGCGTGACCGGTGTCGCCTATATCGCCCTGATCGGCGGGACGACGGACGCGCCGCCCCTGCCCGCCCGCGAGGATGGCCCGCCCCTCATCCCGTCGCGCCGGGCGGGTCTGCAAAGCCTGATGGACGACGTGCCGGACCTGATCGAAGAGGCTTCCGCCCTCGTCGCCGACCTCCGCGCCATCGCCGGGCCCGAGACGCGCCAGCAGGTTCGAACGATCCTCGGCAATGTCGAATCCGCATCCGCCAAGCTCGATTCCACGCTCGACGGGATGGACGCGCTGACGGCAGGGCTGTCCGACGCGGCGACCCAGATCGCGGGTCTGGGTGACACGATCGGCGCGCTGGAAGGGGACGTCCGCACGACGCTCGGGAATGCGGACGCAGCCTTGGTCGCGGTGACGGAAGCCGTTGACGCGGTTTCGCCCGCGTTGGAGCGGGTGGACGGTATCCTGGAGGCGGGCGAGGCCGTGTTGGCACAGGACCTGCCGGATACCTTGACGGTCTGGCGCGGCGGGGGCGCGGGGTTGGGCGACGCGCTGTCCAGTGCCGAGGCGGCCTTCGCAGCCCTCGATACCGCCGCGCAGGACGTCTCCGTCCTGTCCACGGGCGATGGCGCGGCACTCCTTGCCGCCGCGAGGGAAGCGACCGAGGCCGCGACACCCGCGATACGCGACGACCTGCCCGCGCTGATGTCCGATCTCCGCGCCGCAGCAGACGAGACCCGGATGGCGGTCGGCCGGATCTCGGACAATCTGACGGCGGCGACCGGCCAACTCGACCCGCTGGCGACGGACGCGCGCGCCGCCCTTGCCGAGGCGCAGGAGGTGCTCGACCGGGCCGGGCCGGTGCTCGATACGCTCGACCGGGCCCTCGCTTCGGCGGACGGCGCGTTTGTCTCGGCGACAGAGGTCATCGAGACCGATATCGGACCGGCCCTCACCGATCTCCGGACAGCATCCGCCGCGGTGGCCCGCGACCTGCCCGGTCTGACGCGCCAGGCCGAGGCGGTCCTTACCGATATCGGCGGGGCCGTCAGGGCCGTCTCGCCGGCGCTGCGCACCTTTGGCACTTCGACGCTTCCCCAGATCGACCGTTTCGCCAGCGAGGCGCGTGGCCTCGTCCGGCAGCTTTCCGACCTGTTCCGACAAATAGAGCGCAATCCCGCCCGCTTCATCCAAGGCGGCCAAGTGCCCGAGTACCGGAGGTAAGACAGATGGCTTTCCCCACCAGGCGCGCCGTCCTGCCATGGCTGATGCTGCTGCCCGGCTGTGCAACCCTCACTGCGCTGGACGGCGCAGCGCGGCCCTTGCCGACCTACGATCTGATCCCCGTACCGGGCGGCCAGGGGCGCCGCCGTGGCGTCGCATTGGCCGTGGTCCTGCCGAGCGCAACGGCTGCACTGCGGACGGATCGCATATTGGTCCGGCCCGATCCCCTGTCGGTCGCCTACCTCCCGGAGGCGCGCTGGTCGGATGAGGTTCCGTCGCTGGTGCAATCACTCGTGGTCCGCTCGATCGCCGGGACGGATCGGCTGGGATATGTCGGCCCGGCCGAAGGAGGGCCGACCCCGGATGTCGCCCTACTGCTGCGCATCGACGCCTTCGAAGCACAGCCGATCACTGGTGGCGAAGGCCTCGCCAGTCGCGTTTCCATCGCTGCGACCCTGATCCGCGACCGGGATCAGGCACTCCTCTCGAGCCGGACATTCGCCGGTTCAGCAGTGTCGCAGACCGACGATGCTCAAACCGTCGTAGCCGCATTTCAGGCCGCGCTCGACGGTGTGCTGCCTGCGCTTTCGGACTGGACGGCCGCGCGGGTCTAAGCCGCGATCAACGTTGGGCGATCGGCGTGCCGCCCTCGATCCCGTCGCCCGGATGGAGGATGACCCGAATCCCGGGTTCGAGGCCGGACGTCACCTCGGCGACATCCTCCCCGATACGTCCAAGGGTCACGGCACGGATGCGCGCAACGCCGTCTTCCTCCACGAAGACCGCCCAGTCCCCGTTCATGCGGAACGCGGCCGAAAGAGGCAGACGAAGCACATCGTCACTGCGCCAGAGGACGATGCGGAGAAGAACGCCATAGCCGTCGCCCAGACCGGGCCTCTCGTCCGAAGGCGACACGAAGTCGAAGATCGCATCCACGCGCTGCTCCTCGATGCCAAGGGCGGAGACGTCCGTCCGGGCGACGGGGTCCACACGTCTGAGACGGGCCCGCAGCGCGGTTTCGCCGCCCCACCGCTCGACCCAGGCTTCGGCGTCCGGCGGCAGGCGGACCGCATCCGACGACAGAAGATCGGCCGAGATCTCAAGGTCGGTCGGGTCGCCGATTGCCAGCAACAGGGTCCCTGGCTGCACGGGACGTTCGCTCAGCGTGTCGACGCGCAGCACGACCCCGTCGATAGGTGCGAGGATCGTGCGGCAACAGGTGCCCGTTCCGTCCTGTGGATCGCTGAGGGCGGCGCGCGCGCGTTCCACGGATCCGCCGGCCATGTCGCGGCGTGATACCGCTGCGCGCAGGGCCGCCTCGGCAGAGGCAAGCCGGCGCGCGGCCTCTTCCAGCGCGGTCAGCGGCGACAGGCCCCGGTCCACCATGCGGCTGATGCGGTCGTTCTGCGTGCGTGCAAAGGCCTCCTCCTCTTCGGCCGCCGCGATCTCGGCGATGGCCGCGGCGAGTGCTGCTTCGGCCTCGTGAAGGGTCGCTTCGGCCTCGGCCCGGCTTCTCGCATCGAGGATCGGCGCATTGGCCGGCACGACCTCCGCGACGACGGTCTGTCCCGCGACCACGCGGTCGCCGAGCCTGACGGGCGCGCGTCGCGCGATCCCGGCCACGGGGGCGGCCACCTCGTAGACCTCCCGGACACGGACGATCCCGTCAGCGTTCACGGTGACCTCCATCGGGCCTCGTTCCAGCACATGCAGGTCGACCGGAGAGGGCTCGGTCCGGAATGTCACAACCGACAATGCGCCGGCGATCGCGATCGCGATCAGCCCCAGCAGAATGGTCCGGAGGGTCGGCATCGGTTCACTCCCTTGTCTTCATGACGGCCACGAGATCGAGGTCATCGACCCGGCGACGGACGATCAGGACCGCGGCAAGCGACGCGGCCAGCGCGATCAGGCTCGCCCGCGCATAGGTGGAGGGCGTCAGGACCAACGGCAGGTTGTAGAGGTCGGACGAAAAGCGGTCGGCCATCAGCTCCGCGACCGCGTGACCGATCCACCAGCCCAGAGGCTGCGCGAGCACGGCCAACAGCATCGTCTCTCCGATCAGGATCCACGAGACCTCTCCTGCGCCGAAGCCGAGGATGCGCAGCGACGCCAGTTCCCGCGCACGTTCCGAAAGCTGGATCCGCGCCCCGTTATAGGCCACGCCGATCGCGATCGCCGCTCCGAGCCCGATATAGATCAGCGCCATCGCGTTCATGTTCGCGGCGATCGTGTCCTGAAACGATCTTCGGTTGTCCGACAGCAGGATCGCGCCGCCCAGCGAGGGCGCCATCTTGACCGCCTCGTGGAAGGCCGGTTCCCGGTCGGCGCGGAGGGTCACGTTGACCAGGCTCGTCCGAGGGCCGCGCCGCAACATCGCGTCGAACGCATCGGCCGACATATACGCGCCGGTTCCGAGGATCTGGGGCACGATCCCGGTGATCGGCATCGGGACGGGATCGTCGTCCCGGTCCTTCACCTCGACCAGGATCCTGTCGCCCAGACGAGCCGAGAGCTTGTTTGCCGTGCGAGCGTCGATCGTTATGCCGCTCTCTGGCAAGACCACGGCCGCGCCATCCTGAACCACCCGGGCGAGATCGGCATCGGCCTCCATGCCGGTCAATGTCGTATCGACGGTGTAAGGTCCCCGGCTCAGGGCGACGGATGCGAAGATCTGGGGCTCCGCCTGCAGGACGCCGGGCAGGCGCCTGACCGACTCCACGGCGGAGCGTTGGACATCATTGGGGAAGAGGAGGATGGCATCCTGCCGGTTCGCCTGATTGAAGGACAAGTCGATGATCCCGTCCAGCGCGTCCTGAAAGAAGCTCGGCGCGACTAGAACCGCTGTCGCGAGAGCATAGCCGAGTACCGCCGTGCCGGACCGGACCGGCCATCGCGAGATCGCCCTCAGGATCATGAGATCGGTCTGGGGCAACCTGACCACGGCCAGCAACCGGTCCAGCCATGTCCGGCGGAAGCGCGGCGGCGGGGCGGGCGCCATGGCGACAGCGGGCGGCAGGCGCGCTGCCGAGAGCGCCGCCCGCGAGGCGCCCAAGGCCGCGGAGACGAGCCCGGTCAACGCGCCCAGGGCATAGCTCGTCCATGACAGGCCGAAGAGCAGTTCCGGGAAGTCGTAGAACCTCGCATACATCGCGGAGGTCCATCGCGCGAGCCACGTGCCTGCCGCCCATCCGACGACGATGCCGCATAACGCGACCAAGGCCGCGAGGGTCAGATAGTGAAGCAGGACGGCACGGTCCGAATAGCCGACCGCCTTGAGCAGTCCGATCTCGGCGCGCTCAAGGGCCACGATGCGCCCGATGACCATATTCACCAGGAAAACCGTCACCAGCAGAAAGACGGGCGGCAGGATCATCGCCATCACCCGCAATTCGTCGATCTGCGCTTCGAGAAAGGCATGGGAGATCTGGTCGTCGCGATCGTGCGCCCCGCGTCCGCCATGGGGGTCGAGCAGCGTGTCGACGGCGTCGATCACGGCGAGCGGATCCGCATTCCGGTCGAGCGCGAGCACCAGATCGTCGAACGCCCCGGTCATGTCGAAGGCCCCCTCCATCGCGCGATCCGTCATCCAGATGACGCCATGGCTCGACGGGTCGGGCATCAGCGCCCCGGGCGCGACGGTGTAGATGAATTCCGGGCTGAGGGCCGTGCCGACGATCCGCAAATCCCGCCGCGTGCCTCCGAGATTGGCGGCAAAGCGGTCGCCGGGGCGGTACCCGTGCGCTTCGGCGAAGGGGGCATTCACGACGACTTCATCCCAAACACCCGGATCGGGCCACCGGCCCGATTGCAGGACGGGAACGTTCAGGCGCGGAGCACGATGCTCGGGGATAGAGACGATCTGCACGGTCGCCGGGCGGGTCCGTCCGGGCAGATCGAGAATGACGAAGCGCGACACCCGCGCCTCGACACTGCGGATGCCGGGAATGTCGGACACCTCTTCCAAAAGAAGCCGGGGCGCGCGGGTGGCGCGGGCGAAGATGTCGGCGAATGCGTTTCGTTCGTAATAGGCCGTCCGGGACCGGTCGAGCGCGTCGGACATGCCAAGCGACATCAGCAGAACGGCGACGCCACATCCAAGAACCAGCGCGATCGCCAGCGTCTGCGCCCAGAGCCTGCGCAAATCCCGCAGAAGCTTCAGATCTATGGCGCGCCACTGGATCACCAGTGGATCTCCGACGGGCTGAGGCGGGTCTCGTTGAGTTCCTCCTGCACCAGCTGTCCGTCCGCGAAACGCAGGACCCTGTGAGCCATCATGCGGATCATCGCATTATGCGTGATCAGGACGGTCGTGGTGCCAAGCTCCGCATTGACCCGGTCGAGCACCTCAAGAACCTGAACGCCCGTCCGACTGTCCAGCGCGCCGGTCGGCTCGTCGCAGAGCAGGACACCGGGACGTTTGGCGATGGCACGGGCGATGGCGACGCGCTGCTGCTCGCCCCCGGAAAGCTGGGCCGGGAAATGGTCCATGCGGTGCGACAGCCCCACCCGGTCCAGGGCTTCTTCGGCGGGCATCGGATCGACCGCAATGTCGGTCACCAGCCGGACGTTCTCGCGCGAAGTCAGAGAGGGAACGAGATTGTAGAATTGGAAGACGAAGCCGACATGATCGCGCCGGTAGCGCGTCAGGGCGCGTCCCCCCAACCGCGTCAGCTCGGTCTCGCGAAACCAGACCTGGCCCGATGTCGCGTGATCCAGACCCCCGAGGATGTTGAGCAACGTCGATTTGCCGGATCCCGACGCGCCCAAGAGGACGGTCAACTCGCCCGCCTGCAAGGTCAGGTCCACCGAGTCTAGCGCCACGACCCTGACCGGCCCGGTCTCGTAGACCTTCGTCAGCCCGACGGTCCGGAAGGCCGGCAGCATCGCGGTCGGTCCGCCTGCTGCGCTGGTTTCCTCGATCATTGCCATGCCGGCCCCCGTCGTTCGCGGCCACCCTGCGGAACCGGCCGCAATTCGACCCTGACAAGGATCAACGTGGCGCGCGGATGACCTGATCTTTGTCAGGGCGCGGAGCCCATTGAATGCTACGGTCCGAAACCATGGTCGATCCTCGTCCCAACGGTGCCGTGAGCACAGTCGCGAAGGAACAAGGGACTTCTATGTCTCGTGCGAATGCGCTCGTGCCGGTGCCAGACGCCAGGAATGAGGCCGAGCGTCATCCCCACGCAATCCTGGACCGGGCGTCGCGGGCGGCATTGGCCCGCCTGACGGGGGGTGTCTCGCCGCATTCCATCATCGCAGCCTGGCAGGATTGGGCGCTGCACCTGTCGCGTTCGCCGGGACGGCAGCTCGAGCTCGCCGAGCTGTTCGCCGCGAACTTCGCCAAACTCGGGGCCCATGGGATGGGCGCGGCGCTTCCCGAGGGCGCAGATCCCCCGTTCGAGCCCCGGCCCTACGACCATCGCTTCGACCATCCATCCTGGGAGAAGCCCCCCTTTGCGTTCTGGAAGCAGGGCTTCCTGGCCGCGCAGGATTGGTGGGATGCCGCCACGTCCACGATGCCGGGCCTGCGCAAGCAGGATGCCGATCGTGCGCGGTTTCAGGTGCGTCAGGCGCTCGATCTGGTCGCGCCGTCGAACTTCCCGTGGCTCAATCCGGAGATCATCGAGGAAACCGCGACGCGCGGTGGCTGGAACCTGGTCGAAGGGGCGGCCCACTTCGCCGAGGATCTTACCCGGACTCTGCTGCAGGCGAAGAAGCCCGCCCCGGAAGGCTACCGGATCGGGGAGGATCTGGCCTGCACACCGGGCGAGGTCGTGTTTCGGAACAAGATGTTCGAGCTGATCCAGTACCGACCACAAACAGACGACGTGCATCCCGAGCCCATCCTGTTCGTACCGGCATGGATCATGAAATACTACATACTGGATCTGTCGCCCGAGAACTCGATGGTTCGTTATCTCGTTCGTGAAGGGTTCACGGTCTTCATGATCTCGTGGCGGAACCCCGGCATGGAACATGCGGATTGGTCGCTGGAAGACTACCGCAAACACGGCGTCATGGCCGCGCTCGACGCGATCGGCAGCATCGTCCCCGATGCGAAAGTCCATGCGAATGGGTATTGTCTCGGGGGAACGTTGCTGGCCATCGCGGCGGCCACAATGGCGCGGGACGGGGACGATCGGCTCGCTTCCGTGACGCTGATGGCGGCGCAGATCGACTTTGCCGAGGCGGGAGAACTGCTCCTGTTCGTCGACGAAAGCCAGGTCGCCTTCATCGAGGACTTCATGTGGGACCAAGGATATCTGGACCGTCCTCAGATGACGCGGACCTTCGCCTCGATCCGTGCCGAAGATCTGATCTACAGCCGGGCGACCAACCGCTACTTCCTGGGTCGGGAAGACTTGGCTACGGACCTTGGCGTCTGGAATGGCGACACCACGCGGATGCCCGCCAGAATGCATTCCGAGTATCTTCGCGGGCTCTTCCTGGAGAACAGACTGACCGCCGGCCGTTTCGCGGTCGAGGGACGGGTGATCGCCCTCAAGGATATCTCGGTCCCGCTCTTCGTCGTCGGCACCGAGACGGACCACATCGCGCCGTGGCGGTCGGTCTACAAGATCCGCCTTTTCACGGATTGCGATCTGACCTTCGTCCTCACGAGCGGCGGGCACAATGGCGGCATCCTCAGCGAACCGGGCCACCCTCGGCGCCACTATCGGATAGATCGTCGCGAGCCAGACAGCCTCTATGTCGATCCTGACAGTTGGATAGCCTCACGCGAGGAACGGGAAGGATCCTGGTGGCCGAGCATGGCAGAATGGCTTGCCTGCCGTTCCGGCGCACGACGCACCCCTCCGGCCATCCCCACTCTTCGCGGCTCAGGCAGAAAGCGGCTCAACGCGCCGGGCACCTACGTCCTCGAACCTTGATCGGACCCGCGTAAGCCCTTGGCGTCACGCGGGCCACAGCCCCGCCGCCAAACGGCCCGGCTATTCCGCCGCGACCGCCTCGCGCGGCGCATCCTGTTCCGCCTCCGGCGCGCGCAGGCAGAGCCGGAGCAACGGCGGTACCGTAAGCAGCGTCAGGAACGCCGACATCGACAAGCCACCCACGACCACGGCACCGAGACCCCGATAGAGTTCGGAACCTTCTCCCGGGAACACCACGAGGGGGAGCATCCCTCCGATCGACGTGAGGGTCGACATGAAGATCGGACGGATGCGATTCCGCGTCGCTTCCTCGATTGCTTCGATCGGAGCCATCCCGTCCGTTCGCAGGTGATAGAGCGATTGGTGCACGATCAGGATCGCATTGTTGACCACGATCCCCACCAGAATGACGAACCCCAGCAAGGTCAGCATGTCGAGCGGCTGCGTCTGGAACGTGTTGAGCAGCGCCAATCCCCCCACACCGCCCGCGGCCGCCACCGGAACGGAGATCATGATCACGAGCGGCAGAACGAAAGACTCGAACAGGACCGCCATGACGAGGAAGACGATGACAAGGGCGACGAGCAGGTTGATCTGGATCGCCCCCCAGGTCTGGCTGAGCTGATCGGCGGTCCCCGAAACCGTAAGGCGCACGCCATCGGGCAGGCCGCTCTCCGTCAGGGGTGCCACCACTTCCGCCTCTAGCAACTCGACCGCCGCTTCCAGAGGGAGGGCGTCGGAGGGCCGCACCTCCAGCGTGATCGTGCGCAAGCGATCCCTGTGGCGGATCTCGGTCGGACCGGCCGTCACGATGACTTCGGCGAGGGCCGAGACCGGCACGATCTCTCCGGATGGGGTCACGACCGGATACCGGCCGACGTCCTGCGTCCGCTGCCCCGTCCGGAGGTTCGGATCCCCTTTCAGAACCAGATCCAGCCTTTCTGCCCCGACGGTGATCTCGGCCACGCGCAACCCGTCGTTGAAGGCGTCGACCGTGGCGCCCAGCGCAGATGCATCGAGCCCGGCATCCGCGAGGCGCAACCGGTCGGGGATGAGCCTGACCTCTGGCGCGCCGAGTTCCAGTCCGGGGATCGGGCGGAATTGATGTCCTTCCGACCGCGGCAGGAGCCCCGCCACCATCCCGGCCGCCCGACCGGCGACCGCCAGGATCTCTTCCAGGTCCTGACCGGAGACATTCAGTTCGATCGTGCGGCCGCCGCCGACACCGCGCCCGAAGAGAGAGGGCTGCGTCATGAACCCAAACGTCCCCGGCTCCGCGAAGATCGGCCGCGACAGGACCGGGATCAGTTCGCCCGCGCGCGCGCCATCGACGGCGGCGGCACCCACGAAGGAATTGCCGGGGGTAGCGACGAAGAAGAAGCTGTCGATCGCAGGCACGCCGCCCTCCGCCTCCATCGCGGGCGCGGCTTCCCAGAGCGGTTGGGCCACTCTCTCGATCCGGTTGGCGATGGTCTCGGTCGTGTCGAGATTGTAGCCCGGCGGCGGAATGATCAGGCCGAAGACGAGGTTCCGGTTCCCCTCGGGCAGGTATTCGAGCCGAGGCAGGAAAGCCCATGTCGCGACGGCCGCGCCGCCGGCGATCACGGCGACCATGGCAATGCCGATCGTCCGCACCCGCACGGTGAGCCTGACATAGGCCATAACCGCCGCCCGGAAGGCCGCCGCGGCATGGTCCAACCCCCAGATCCCGAACCTCTCCTGTTGCCCACCCTTCAAAAGACGAGAGGCAAGGGCGGGTATGACCGTCACCGCCACCAACAGCGACAGCAGAACCGACACCGAGATCGCAACGGCGATGTCGCGGAAGAGTTGCCCGGCCTCCAGCTCCATCACGAGGATCGGGACGAACACGAGGACGGTCGTAAGCGCCGACACCAGGATCGCGCCCCAGACCTGCCTGGCCCCCTCGTAGGCGGCTTCGCGGCGGGAGAGGCCCTTTTCGCGCAGTCGGTATATGTTCTCCAGCACCACGATCGCCGCATCGACGATCATGCCGACCGCGAAGGCGATCCCCGCCAGAGAAATAACATTTAGGGTTCGCCCCGTAACGGCCATCGCGACGAAGGTCGCCACGATGGAGACAGGGATCGCGAGGGTCACCACCAGCGTGGCGCGAGGCGACCGCAGGAACAGCATCAGGATCGTTGCCGCGAGGATCCCGCCGATCCAGATGTTCTGGATCACCAGGTCGATGGCGCCCTGAATATAGATCGTCTCGTCATAGACCTGACGCATCAGCAGGTTCTGCTCGGCCACCGGGCCGGCTTCGAGTTCGGCGAGGGTGCGGCGGACCTCCTCCATGGTCTCGATGACGTTGGCACCCGGTTCACGGACGATATTGAAGGCCAGCCCGGGCTCACCCCGAAAGCGCAGACGGGCATTGGGTTCTTGATAGGCGAAGGAGACGTCCGCGATATCGGCGACCCGCAGCCGGCCCGTCGACCCGTTCGCAATGTCCGAGCGCAGGACGACCGAGCCGATTGCGTCCACCGTGTTCAGATTGCCTTCGGCGCGCACGACGTACCGACGCTTGCCCTCCTCCACGTCCCCGGCAGACAGCGAGATGTTCTCGCGCCGCAGGGTCGCGACGATGTCGGGCACCGTCAGCCCGAAGTTCGCCATGCGCCGGGGGTCGATCACGATCTGAAGCTCGCGGGTCACGCCGCCAAAGATATTGACGGCGGACACGCCCTCAATGCGCTCCAGCCGGTCCTGCACGACGTCCTCGAGAAAGTCGCCATAGGTCGGCATCGGCCTCGTGTTGCCCTCGGCCGCGCGAAGAATGACCCAGGCGATTGCGCTGTCGTCGGCGCCTGACGTGTCGAGCGATGGTTCGGACGCTTCGTCCGGATATCCCGACACGCGATCCAGCCTGTTCGACACGAGCAAGAGCGTCTGGGACATATCCGTCCCGATCGCGAATTCGAGCGTGACCTCGGCTTCTCCTGTCTGGGACCGGGAGGTCATCAATTCCAGCCCGTCGAGCCCGCGCAGCGCCTCTTCCTGCGGGTTCACGATCTCGCGCTCGACTTCGGCGGGGGCGGCGCCGGGCCAGTTGGTCGAGACGACCACGATCGGTTTGCGCACGTCGGGCGCAAGTTGGATCGGGATGCGCGAGACGGCGATCAGGCCGAACAGGACGGCCATGATGACCGCGGCAAGCACCGCGACGGGCCTTTCGATGGCAAGCCTGATCGGGTCCATCAGTTCGATGCCTCCGGGCTTTCAGCCGTGCCGCCCGGCCCTGGGCCAAGGCCCGCAGTCACCGGCGCGACCTCCTGCCCGGGACGCAACCGCTCATTTCCACGGACGACGACCACATCGCCATCCGTCAGGCCGCTGACGACCTCGAACCGATCCCCGACGGCCAGGCCGATCTCGACCGTGCGGGGCTGGGCCGCGCCATCCTCGACAACAAAGACAGTCCAGCCGCCCTGCGCCTGCACCAGCGCGTCCTTTGGAACCGTCAGGAGATCGCGCGGCGCGTCGACCGGGATCATCACTGTGACCGATTGCCCGACGGCCGTCGTGCGCGCCTCAGCGAGATCCGGCGCGGCGAACCGGACCGGGCGCGTTCGGGTCGCCGCCGTTTCGATCGGCAGCAGGGCCCGAACGGCCACCTCGAACTGCTCGCCCGTCTCGGTCGTCGCATCGACGGCAAGGCCCGGCTCCATCAGATCAATGAAGCGCGCAGGCACGCTGGCCTCTATTTCGAGGGTCGTCGTGTCGAGAAGCCTGACCACGGGAGCACCGCTCTGGATGAATTCCCCCGGGTTGACGAGAACCTCCAACACCACACCGTCGAAGGGCGCGCTCACGGTGGCGCGCTCAAGGTTATAGGCGGCCTCCGCTTCGGCGGCGCGGGCGACAGCGAGGCGGGCCTCGGCCTCTGCGATCAGGCGCTCCGCCTCCAGGAGCTCGCCCTGCGCGTCGTCGAAGCGCCCGCCAGAGAAAGCCGATGTGCCTTGCAGCCCTGCCACACGATCGAATGCCACACGGGACGTATCCGCCCGGGCGCGAGCCACGCCCAGCCCCGCTTCGGCGACGGAGACCTCTGCCTCCGCGCGTCGCAGAAGGATCGACAGAAGTTCGGGATCGATCGTCACCAATGGGTCGCCTTCGGACACGGTGTTCCCCTCGACGGCATCCACGACACTGACGCTGCCAGAGACGCGGGTCGCCACCTCTCCGTCGCGTCCCGTGACGACTTCGGCGAAGATCGGGACGGTCTCGGCCAACCGTCTGACGTCGACGGTCTCGACGCCGACCGCGGACGGTCCGCCCTGGCCCAGGGCGGGGCCCGCGAGCATCAGAGATATGACCGGGAGGGAGATGTATCGGAACATGGGAACCTCGACTTCTCCCTGACGACATAGGGCCGTTGACCGGTCGGAAAATGAAGAGTTGCGGGGGATGGCTCTCGATCCCGTCAAGCGGTGCCTCCACTGACTGCTCGGGTGGCGCGCAAGTCATTGAAGGCCCAAATATCGGGCAATGTCGCCACGGTGCGGCCAAGATAGTGCTTGGAGCCGAACACGCATCCTGAGGTAGCCCGGATTTCGGATCAACCGTCCCGCAGGGCGCGTCGCATCACCTTGCCGGTCGCCGTCATCGGGAGCGCCTCGCGGAACCGGACCGAACGGGGCGCCATGTGCGGCGAGAGGCGCGCACGAACCCATGCGATCAATTCGGCTTCGAGGCCGTCGACACGCCCCTCGGGCACCACGAATGCCGTCACCGCCGCCCCCCTTTCGGGATCAGGAAGACCGACGACCGCGGCCATGACCACAGAGGGATGGGCGTTGAGACAATTCTCGATCTCCGTTGGGCCGATGCGGTAGCCAGCAGAGGTGATCACATCGTCGTCGCGGGCATGATAGCGGATCACGCCATCCGCTAGCCGCACCCCCAGATCACCGGTCCTGATCCAGCCGTCGCGCCACTTCTTCGCCGTCTCTTCCGGTTTGTTCCAGTAGCGCAGGAAGGCGGCGGGAGAGCCGCGGACGCAGATCTCGCCGACCTGGCCGACCGGCACTTGCACGCCATCGTCTCTTTGCACTTCGACATCGACGCCCGGCACGGCCCGGCCGAGGGTCCCCGGCTCGACATCTTGCGTGCCGGCACAGGCGGCCATGACGAGATTGACCTCCGTCTGGCCGTAGATCTCGTTGATCGGTGCACTCAGGTCGGTCCGGCCCCACTCCACCAGATCGGCGCCGAGCGCCTCTCCACCGGACATGACGACGCGCAGGGTCGCATCCTTCGGCACGGGCGTCCGGCGCATCAGCTTGAGCGCGGTCGGCGGCAGGAAGGCGGCCGTCACCCGTTCCGCCGCGATGAGGTCCCACGCGGCTGCCGCGTCAAACTTGCCGAAGCGCCTTGCGACGAGTGGAACGCCGAACCAGAGGCACGGCAGGGCGAGGTCCATCAGGCCCCCGATCCAGGCCCAATCCGCCGGGGTCCAGCCCACATCGCCCGCCTTGGGGAAGCCTTCCAGCGCCGCCTCGACACAGGGGAGATGGCCGAAGAGGAAGCGATGTGCGTGGAGCACACCTTTGGGATCGCCGGTCGTCCCGCTCGTATAGATCATCATCGCCGGATCGTCGGCATGTGTCTCCGCGCAGGTCACTTGCCCGTGCTCGGGCAGCGCGTCGGCATCCACGCCGACCTTCAGATCCGGCAACTGGAGGTCCGCGACCTTGGCCAGACCCTCGGCATCGGCAATCACCGCGACAGCGCCCGAGTCCTTCAGACGATAGGACAGCGCTTCGGGTCCGAACAAGGTGAAGAGCGGCAGCGAGATGGCCCCGAGCTTCATGGCCGCAAAGTGCGCCACCAGCACTTCGGCCCGTTGGGGCAGCAGGATCGCGACGCGGTCGCCCCGACCGACGCCCTGCCCGGCCAGATGTGCCGCCAAGGCGTCGGATGCGCGCTTGAGGTCGAGATACGTCCAGACGCGCCGTCCAGCGGACAGATCGACGACGGCCATTCCATCGGGGTCGGTCTCGGCCCAGGCGTCGCAGCAGGCGGCCGCGATATTGAAGCGCTCGGGGATGTTCCATCGGAAATCCGCGTGCATCTCGCGCCATGGCGCAAGACGCGGGAGCGTCCGGCGGTCGTCGCGCAACGTGGTCAGGAGGCGCCCGCCAGGGTCACGGGATGCAGTCCGGCAAGCGGCAGGCCCAGCGCCTGAAGGGCCGACAGGCTGATCTGCGCGCCCCCCGCCCCGCCGAGTGGCCGCAACGTGACCGCGACACTGGTTCCGTCCGCGGCCGTGACCGTGCCGGCCGTCTCGGACGAGACGAGATCCGTCTTGACCCACAGGCCGGCATCGGCCGGGTCGCCCAAGGCGACCGTCGCCGATCCGAGCGCGCCGCCACTGGAGGTTCGCGCCGCTTCCCTCGCCTCTTCTTTCTCGGCGTCCGAAACCGTGTCCAGCGCCCCGACCGTGCTGGTCACGGCACGCGGAGGCGAGACGGGGCTGCGGACCACGGGACCCGGCGCCGGTATCGTCTCGACGGTTGCAGGTCGGGGCGCCGGCGCCGGCGCGGGTGCATCACGGTTCAGAAACGGGATGTTGCCGCATCCGGCCAGCAGAATGACCGTGGATATCGTGGCGATCTGTGTCCGCATCCTGTCCCCCAAAGCGATGACGAGGCGACATCTACCGCATGGGACGAAGGTGTCAGCCCCCATTCGCGTCTCGACCTTGTGGGGGCCATGCAGCGCCGGTATCGTCCGGGCATGACCCAAGCGCCGCTCATCGACCCCTTCGCCCGCGCGATCACCTACTTGCGTGTGTCGGTGACGGACCGCTGCGATTTCCGCTGCACTTACTGCATGTCGGAACACATGCAGTTCCTGCCGAAGAAAGAGCTTCTGACACTGGAGGAGCTTGAAAGGCTCTGCACGGCCTTCGTCCGGCTGGGCGTCCGCAAGCTGCGGATCACAGGGGGCGAACCTCTGGTCCGGCGGAACATCATGTCCTTCTTCGAAGGCATGTCCCAGCATCTGGGGCACGGGCTGGAGGAGCTGACGCTGACGACGAACGGATCGCAGCTCGATCGGTTCGCCGCGCCGCTGGCCGAGGCCGGGGTTCGCCGCATCAATGTCTCCCTCGACACCCTCGACCCCGAGAAATTCCGCGAGATCACCCGCTGGGGAACGCTCGACAAGGTGCTGCGCGGGATCGACGCGGCGCGCGACGCGGGAATGCGGGTGAAGATCAACACGGTCGCGCTGAAGGGCTTCAACGAGGACGAGCTCTTCGATCTGACGGAATGGTGCGCCCGCGAGGACATGGACCTGACCTTTATCGAAGTCATGCCCATGGGCGATATGGGAGACGGCACCGACGGGACCCTGCGGCTGGACCAGTACTGGCCGCTCAGGGATCTGCGTGGCCGGCTAGCGACGCGTTACACGCTGACCGATCTGGACCACCGGACCGGGGGCCCTGCCCGCTACGTCCGGATGGAAGAGACGGGCCAGCAAATAGGGTTCATCACGCCACTGACCCACAATTTCTGCGAGTCGTGCAACCGCGTCCGCGTCACGTGCACGGGCCAGCTATTCATGTGTCTCGGGCAGGATGATATGGCAGACCTTCGCGCGCCCCTGCGGACGTCGACCGCGGACGCCCCGTTGGAAGACGCCATCCGCGCCGCGATTGCCCGCAAGCCCAAGGGACACGACTTCGACTATTCCCGCCAGAAGGTCGAAGGACGCATGTCACGCCATATGAGCCACACGGGGGGGTGACCCGCAGACCCGCCTGTCCCAGGGCGGCGATCGCCCAAGCGGAGCCTCGGTCGAAGTTATGAGAGATGCTCTGAAACCGCGGACAAGCCCGTTCGCAGGACAGTGTCGGTCTTCTGACATCACCTTGATCTTGAGCGGCATCGCCGCTGTCTGTGCCCAGCGTGCCGTTTTGGTTTCGACAGGGACGGCACGATGCGGTTGATCCTGTTGCGCCATGCCAAGTCTTCGTGGGACGCCCGGGATCAGGATGATTTCGACCGACCTCTGAACAAGAGAGGGCGGAACGCCGCGCCGAAGATCGGAAAATGGATCGCGGAACATGCCGACCCCGATACGATCCTGGTCTCATCCGCGGCCCGCACGCGGGAGACATGGGACCTGCTGGGCCTTTCGGGGACGCCCTCGTTCCGTGACGACCTCTATCATGCCGATGCTGTGACTATCCGCAGGGCCCTTCCAGGCGCGGGATGCGTTCTGGTCATCGGACACAACCCCGGGATCGGCATAGCGGCCGAAGCCTTTGCCGAGACGCCGCCCGACCACCCGGACTTCTATCGCTATCCGACGGCCGCGTGCACGATCCTCGATTTCGACAATGGGCCGGACTGGCGGAAGGGCCGAGTCGCCGGATTTGCCGTCCCGCGCGACCTGGACGGATAGGCTGGACCCGCGCCACAATTCGGCCAGAATTGAGCGGCTGGTCGCGAACGTCCGATCAAACAAACCGATCCGATCAATCGTGCAAGGATATCCCGCAACCTGCTGGCGACATTTGCTTTCGCAGGTCCCCTCGATCGGACCGGTGGCGGGGCAATCATCTCAGTTCTCTGACAATCGTGTGGATTTCGCCTCTTTCTCGCCATGCGAATTAAGGCCCGGTTAGGGAGGGAGACGGCAGTGTGCCCCGTGCCGATTGAGGTCCGGCAAAAGGTGCATGACGAGGCAGCGATGACCGACAACTACGATCCAACAAGCCGTATCTGGCAGGTGACGCCGGATCTGCTAGGCGTCTTGGACAAGGAGGGGGTCTTCATGAAGACGAACCCAGCCTGGTTCACGACTTTGGGCCGGACGCCGGAAGACATCGAAACCAAGCTGTTCTTCGAATTCCTGCATCCCGACGACATGGCTATTACGGCAAAAGCGTTCGTCGATGTCCAACACGGGCGACCGGTCCTCGATCTCATCAACAGGTATCGCCACGCCGATGGCACCTATCGCTGGCTTTCGTGGAACGCCGTGCCGGTCGAGGATCTCTACTATTGCTCGGCCCGTGACGTCACCCGGGCCCATGACGATCGGACTGCGCTGGCCCTGCGCGACAAGGAGGCGAAGTTGCGGGAGCAATTCATCTCGATCCTCGGGCACGACCTCCGCAACCCACTTGCCGGTGCCGCCTGCGCCGTCGAAAATCTCCGCATGCGCGAGGGGCTTTCTTCCGACGGAGAGTTGATGGCCACGTCCGCGACCCAGTCGCTTCGCCGCATGTCACACCTCATCGACGACGTTCTCGACTTCGCCCGCGCGAGGCTCGGCGGCGATATCGGGATCGACTCACGTCCGGGAACGCGGTTGGAACCAGTCCTCCGCCGAACGGTAGACGAGATCGCGCTCGCCCACCCTGAAGTCACGATCGAGCAGATGTACGAGTTCTCTGACCCTGTCACATGCGATCCGGAACGAGTCGCACAGCTCGTCTCCAATCTCTTGGGAAATGCCGTATTTCACGGAGAGCCCGGCGGAACCGTACTGATACACGCCCAAGACGTCGGGGCGGATGTAGCCGTGGCCGTCAGCAACAAGGGCGGGAAGATCCCGGCCGCGGTGAAGGCACTTCTGTTCGAGCCGTTCACCCGGGCAGAACCCGGCAGCAGCCAGAATGGCCTCGGTCTCGGGTTGTTCATCGCCAAACAAATCGCGAAGGGGCACGGCGGCGACATCGAAGTCGAGTCGAGCGGGACCGAGACCACCTTCACATTCAAGATGCCGCGCGGGATGCGGCTGGTCGATACGATTTCGGACCCGATCCACCATCTCAGAACCGCGTGATGTCACAACGAGCCGCGTTGAGGGTTCCGGTCAGACTGCCGCGCGCAATCCAAGCAGGATTTGCCGGCATTCTCGGCCATACGTCTAACTCTGACGACGAACGGCTCGCGCCATGAGGGCACGGATCGCTTTCACGACAAATGCCACAAAAGAGGCTTGCGCCGGCGAAAAGGCAGGCGCCGGCAACAGCGGCCCGACCTGTCAGTGCCCCAGGATCTGGCTCAGGAACAGCTTCGTCCGGTCGTTCTGAGGGTTCTTGAAGAATGGTTCCGGCTCGTTCTGCTCGACGATCTGGCCGGCATCCATGAAGATCACGCGGTTCGCCACCTGTCGCGCGAAACCCATCTCGTGGGTCACGCAGAGCATGGTCATCCCCTCTTCGGCCAACTGGATCATCGTATCCAGCACCTCCTTGATCATCTCGGGATCAAGCGCCGAAGTCGGTTCGTCGAAGAGCATGATGCGCGGCCGCATGCAGAGCGACCGTGCGATCGCCACGCGCTGTTGCTGGCCACCCGACAGCTGGCCCGGATACTTGTCCGCCTGTTCGGGGATCTTGACCTTCTCCAGGAAGTACATCGCCGTCTCTTCGGCTTCCTTCTTCGGGATCTTGCGGACCCAGAGCGGAGCCAGGGTGCAATTCTCGAGAATGGTCAGGTGCGGAAACAGGTTGAAGTGCTGAAAGCACATCCCGACCTCGGAGCGGATCTTGTCGATATTCTTCAGATCCGACGAGAGCGGCGTTCCGTCGACGACGATGCTCCCCTGCTGGTGTTCTTCGAGTGCGTTGATGCAGCGGATCAGCGTCGACTTGCCCGAACCGGACGGACCGCAGATGACGATCCGCTCTCCGCGATGGACGGTGAGGTCGATGTCGCGCAGCACGTGGAATTGCCCGTACCACTTGTTCATGTTCTTGATTTCGATCGCGACCTCGTCGGAGACGGTCATGCCCTGCGGATTGGTGTCAGCCATAGCCATGGTCAGGCCTCCTTAGCGGTGGTCGGTCTGCAGCTGGCGTTCCAGCCACTGCGAATATTGCGAGATGCCGTAGCAGACGACAAAGAACAGCACGCAGGCCGCGGCCCACAGCTCCCAGTAGACGCCCACCCAGTCGGTCGAGGACAGGATCGGCCCCCGGATCATGCCCACGAGGTCGAACATCGAGATGATCGAGACCAGCGTTGTGTCCTTGAACAGGCCCACGGCCACGTTGACGATGCCCGGGATCGAGATCTTCAGAGCCTGCGGCAGGATGATCAGCCGCATCGCCTGCGCGTAATCCAGGCCAAGGCTGTCCGCCGCCTCGTACTGCCCCTTGGGCAACGCGGCCAGACCGCCCCGGATCACCTCGGCGATATAGGCCGAGGCGAAGAGTGTGATCATGATGATGACGCGCAGGATCAGGTCGAAATTGGTCCCCGGCGGCAGGAAGTACGCCAGCACGACGTTCGCCACGAAGAGCAGCGTGATCAGCGGCACGCCCCGCACGAACTCGATGAATACGACGCAGACATATTTGATCAGCGGCATGCGGGATTGCCGGCCCAGCGCCAGCACGATGCCCAGAGGCAGCGAAAGCGAGACGCAGACGATGCCGAGGATCAGGTTCAGCATGAAGCCGCCCATGTTGCGGCTGTCCACCGCTTCGAGCGCCAGGAAGTTCGGCGCGGCTGCGGTCAGGAAGCCACCCAGCCACCAAGCGACGACCGCCGCCACGACGAACGCGGCAAGACCCGCGGCGAAATTGATCCGTTCGGCCCGGGTGAACGCGGCGTAGCCCAGGACCAGGCCCACCAAAGCGAAGAACGGGATCAGGATCGAACCGCCCCAGATCAGCCAATAGGCCAGGAAAGGATAGAGCCCGGTCAGGATCAGCAGCTTGCGGGGCAGGCTGATGAAAAGGACCTGCGGAACCGTCACGAAAAGCAGGATGAAGGCCAGGGTCGGCCGCCAATACAGCTCGGACGGGTATTCGAACCCGAAGAGAAGCTGGTTCCACCGCTCCCCCAGCACCGCGAAGCATCCGCCGCCGGTATCGCCGATGATCTCGCGGCAATCGCGGATCGAAGATCCTTCCCACGTGCCGTTCAGGATCCAGGGGATCACGCCGGACAGAAGCCAATACACGACATAAAGGCCCAGCAGCGTCATGATCGTGTTGAAGGGCCCCGAAAACAGGTTCTCGCGCACCCATTTGATGGCGCCTGTTTCGGTCACCGGCGGCGGGGCCGGGGGGATCTCTGTCTTGCGGACGAAGGCGACGGATTCGGCGTGCGTATCGCTCATCTCAGCGCTCCTTCAACCGGACGGAGTTGTTGTAGATGTTCATGAAGAACGAAATCAGCAGGCTGATCGTCAGGTAGAACAGCATCAAGAGCAGGATCGACTCGATGGCGCGGCCGGTTTGGTTCAGCGTGATGCCGCCCAGCGTCGCGGTCAGGTCCATGTAGCCCACCGCGATGGCCAGCGACGAGTTCTTGGTGATGTTGAGATATTGCGAGATCAGCGGCGGGATGATGACCCGTAGCGCCTGGGGCAGGATCACCAGGTTCATGATCCGGCCCGGCCGCAGACCCAGGGCCGCCGCCGCCTCCGTCTGGCCCTTCGAGATGGCCAGAATGCCCGCGCGCACGTTTTCGGCGATGAAGGCGCCGGTATAGATCGACAGGGCCAGCCAAAGCGCGATGAGCGAGCCGCGCATCAAAAGGCCGCCCTGGAAGTTGAAGCCCCGCAGTTCTGGAATTTCCCAGCTCAGCCCCATGATCCAGCAGACGATCGTTATGGGCAGGATCCAGGCGGCCAGCGACATCCACCAGGTCGTGGGACGTTTGCCGGTCTTTTCCTGCGTCCGGTCCGCCCAGCGCGTGATCGCCCGCGTGGCCAGAAGCGAGCCGATCAGGACGGCAAGGATCACCAGCCAGTCGATGACGCTGCCCTGTGCGGCGGCTTGCGCGACGGCATCGTCGCCCACCTCGGCGATGGCGTCCTCGTCGCTCAGGCCGAAGCCGTTGGTGAAATAGGGGCGCGGGACATAGACGCCCCGGTTCGTGGCCGCGACGACGCCGAAGATCGGCGAGGCGGTGGCGTCATCGCCCCGGAAATCCCGCGGCTGCGGGAAGACGTTGGCGACGACCGTGAAGATGATGATGATCCAGATCAGGACCGGGATGTTGCGGAACGCCTCGACATAGACGGCCATGAGCTTGGAGATGATCCAGTTCTTCGACAGGCGCAGCACGCCCGCGATGACGCCCAGCACAGTGGCGGTGACGCAGGCCAGGAAGGCCACGATCAGCGTGTTCAGCGCCCCGACGATGGTAGCCCGCAAGTGCGTCGACTGGCTGTCATAGGGGATCGGCTGCTGGTTGATGTCGTAGCCCGACGGCGCGGCGAGGAAGTCGTAGCTCAGATCCTGGCCCAGATCGGCCAGATTCGCGAGCAGGTTCGAGATCAGGTAGCCGATGCCGAGCACCAGCAGGATCAGCGTGATGACCTGAAAGGTGATCGAACGATAGCGCGTGTCGTTGATCAGCTGCCCGATACGGAAGCCCTGATCCGCGCCCTGGAGGTCGCTGGCTGTCATCAAATTTCCCCCTGGGACCATCGCTTGCGGCTTTGCGCCGTCTGGGTTGCGATGAGCGTTGGCAATCGGAAAAGGGCGCCGGTTTCCCGGCGCCCTTTCCTCTTCATCTCTTACCGGAACGGCGGTGCGTAGATCAGGCCGCCGTCGGTGTACTGGGCGTTCAAGCCACGGGCGAGGCCGATCGCGGTCTCTTCACCGATGTTGGTCGAGAAGATCTCGCCGTAATTGCCGACCGCGGCGATCGCGTCCTTGGCCCAGGTCTGGTTCAGACCGATCATCGCGCCGAGTTCACCTTCGGTGCCCAGAAGGCGGTTCACTTCGGGGTTGTCGGTCGCTTCGGATGCCAGCTGCTCCACGTTCTCCTGCGTCACGCCGTATTCTTCAGCGGCGATCAGGGCGTAGAGCGTCCACTTCACGATGTCGAACCACTCGGAGTCGCCGTGACGGACGAGCGGGCCGAGCGGCTCTTTCGAGACAACTTCGGGGAGGATCGTGTAGTCGTCCGGGTTCTCGAAGCCGGCCCGTTGGGCGGCCAGCGCCGAACGGTCGGTCGTGTAGACGTCGCAAGCTCCGGCGAGGAACTGCTGTACGGCCTCAGCACCGGTCTCGATCGGCACGGGCTCGTAGCTCATGTCGTTGACGCGGAAGTAGTCCGCGAGGTTCAGCTCGGTCGTGGTGCCGGTCTGGATGCAGACGGTCGCGCCGTCGAGTTCGGTCGCGGAACTGACGCCGAGGTCGGCGGGGACCATGAAGCCCTGGCCGTCGTAGTAGTTGACGCCCGTGAAGTCGAACTTCAGGTCGGTGTCGCGCGAGAAGGTCCAGGTCGTGTTCCGGGCCAGCATGTCGATCTCGCCCGAAGCGAGCGACGTGAAGCGCGTCTTGCCGGTGGTCGGGACGAATTCCACGGCGTTCGGATCGCCCAGAACGGCTGCGGCGACCGCGCGGCAGACCGCGACATCGAAGCCTTGCCACACGCCGTCGGCATCCGGCTCGGCAAAACCGGGAACCCCGGTCGTTACGCCGCAATTCAGCGTCCCGCGGGCCTGCACGTCCTCGAGCGTCGCAGCCGATGCACCGGCCGCGGCGAGGCCGGTAAAGGCCAGTGCGCCGAAGAATACGGATTTGTTCATTTTCTACCTCTTCCTGATGGCCCACATGCTGTCCCGCATGTGGAACCCCGACGGGCAGGAGCCGCATCGGGACTGTTGGACATGTGAGGATGTCATCCCCTCACTGCGCGGAAAGAAACGAGATGGGCACCGGAAGGTCAAGGCGCTGAGGCCGATTCAATGAGCAGATGCCTTCAAACTAGGCGCTGGAACGGTAGGGGCGCCCGGTCAGGCGGCGGCGAGATCGCGGAATCGGCCCGCTTGAAGGAACGCGCCGCGCTTCACGGCCACCCTCTCGGCCTCTTCCACGTCCTCCCCCCATTGCTCGATCTGCCACATCTCGTCCACGCGGCTGGCGTCCCAGAGCGCCTCCAGCGGCGCCCTCCGCACAAGGGCCGCGAGCCCGAGAACAAGGCTTCCGGACAGGGTGACGAATTCACTGAGGGCGGTCAGCTGCCAATCCGTGGCCTTGGCCACCTCTGAACGAAGCGTGGCCAAGGCTGCGGCATCCTGCGAGACGGGCATCACGCCGGACGTCGTGTTCAGCCCAGCACCCAACTCGTCCCGGGCCCAGGCGAGCATCGGATCCCAGCTTTCCGTCTGGCGCTCGACCAGCCCGGCCGGAGCGTCGGCCCGATAGCAAAGCAGGTCGGACGCGCCATATCCCGAAAGCTCTTGGATCACCGCATCCCGCTGCGGGCGCACCTTGTCCAGCGTCGCATTCGCGGCGCGGGTCAGAGGCATCGACATCGGGTCGATCACACCGTCCTGAGCGTCCCACTCGCTCGCGATTTCCTCAGCCAGGGGGCGGGTCGGGACGATCAGTTCGGTCTTCGCGGGCGTCCGTACCGGACGGCCGTCCAGCCGGATCGCGTGACCTTCGGCCGTCTCTTCGACACGCGCCTCGGACCAGAACCGTCTTGCCGCCCATTCGCTCACGCCAGGCTCTCCAGATGCTGTGTCAAGGATGCGAAGTCGTCGAACAGGGCCACCGCGCCGGCCTCCTTCAGACTGTGTGCGTCGTGATAGCCCCACGTGACGCCGATGCAATCGACGTCAGCCGCCCGCGCGGTCGCGACATCATAGGTCGTGTCGCCGATCATGATCGCCTCGTCGGCGGCAAATCCCGTCTGTCTCAGGGCTGTCTGGATCATGGCGGGATGCGGTTTCGATGGGTGATGGTCCGCGCATTGCAAGGTCGAGAACATCTTCTCCCAACCGTTCATCGCAATCATCCGCTCAACACTGCGCTGCGATTTCCCCGTCGCGAGACCGAGCTGAAAGCCCGTGCGCCTCAGCCGCATCAGCCCGTCAGCGACACCCGGGTAGAGAGTCGCCTCGCCCGCCTTTCCGACAAAGCAGATCCTGTAACGCGCGATGATCTCGTCGGTTTTCCGCCTCGGCTGGTCCGGAAAGAGATCCGCAACCATCTGGGGAAATGACAGCCCCACGCGCCGACCGACATCCTTGCGGGACGGGGGTACGGTATCCGCGCCCTGACAGGCCACCCGCAGGCAATCGTGAATGACGCCGAGCGAGTCCAGAAGCGTTCCGTCGACGTCAAAGATCGCGAGCCGTGTCATTCCAGATCCTCGAACGGATCATCGGGCACATCCTCTGCGCGCCACCCCAGCATCTCCCACGTCTTCGCCATGTGCTCAGGCAGGGGCGCGGTAAGATGCAGTCTCCGCCCCGTCACGGGGTGATCGAAATCCAGCGACCGGGCATGGAGATGCAGCTTGCGACTGATCTCTCCGCCGAGCATCGCGCCCCAGCCGTCGCCGAGATTCTCCTGCCCCGAGCCGCCATACTTCCCGTCTCCGACGATGGGATGCCCCATCTCGGCCATGTGGACCCGCAGTTGGTGGGTCCGCCCCGTGACCGGGACCAAAGCAACCCATGCCGCCCGTCCGCCCAAGTCTTCGAGAACCGCATAGTCTGTCGTCGCGCGCTTTGCGCCCTTCACCTCGTCGATCTCGGCCGGGTGGATCGCGCGCATCTTCTCCGTCTCTCCGCCAGCCTTGACGAGGCCAAAGCGTATCGTCCCCATCCGAGGGCTCGGCGAGCCGGCGACGGCGGCCCAATAGATCTTGCGCGTTTCCCGGGCGCGGAACGCATCCGAGATCGCGGCGGCCGTTTCGCGGTCACGGGCCAGAAGCAGGAGGCCCGAAGTATCCTTGTCCAATCTGTGGACCAGGCGCGGTGGCTCAGGCTTGTCGCCCTGCAAGGCTGCGGACAGGCCATCCACGTGGCGGCCCTGCCCCGTCCCGCCCTGAACGGCCAGGCCCGGCGGCTTGTTGAGAGCAATCAGATGCTCATCGCGGTAAAGGACCGCCGCCTCCATCATCGCGGCATCCGCGGCGGACACTTTCGGACGAGATGTGGCGACGGGCGACGGGGCATCGCGCAGGGGGGGAATGCGCACCGCCTGCCCTTCGTCCACACGGGTCGAGGCCTTCACCCGCCCCCCGTCGACGCGACACTCGCCCTTGCGGCACATCTTCTCGATCGCGCCCTGCGTGACCTGCGGGAACCGCCGCCTCATCCAGCGATCCAGACGCTGGCCGCCCTCGCCGGGCGCCACGGTCACCACCTGCACCCCGCTCATGCGAGCCAGCTCCGCGCGATCCAGACGCCGAGCGCCAGCGCCACAAGCGACAGCACGACCGACAAAGCGATATAGAGCGCGGCCTGAGCCCCCTCGCCCCGTTCCCAGAGAACGTACGCTTCCAGCGAGAAGGCCGAAAAGGTCGTGAAACCGCCAAGGACGCCTGCGGCCACGAACGGTTGCCACGTCGTGAGGCCCCTCTGCACAAGCCAGAAGGCGACTACGCCCATCAGAAAGGACCCGATCACGTTCGCCGACAGAACGGCGACGGGAAAGCCCGGACGCGCCAGCGCGGTCGACATCGCGTATCGCAAAGCTGCACCGATCGCCCCCCCGAGGGCAACATGAAGGATCTGTGGAAACATCGCCGCCGTCTCTTCTCCCGCAGATGGGCTGTCAACCTGCCCGATGGTCAGGTCGCCATAATCTCTGATCGAAAAGAGAAACGCGGAAATGGACGCCGTACCCTATCGAGGGCACCTTACCCGATCCGCCGAAGGATCACACCTTCGATTGCCGCTTTTGCCGCTGAGCGACGAACCAGTCGAGCCGCTTTCCCAACTCACGCTCGAAACCGCGATCGACGGGGACGTAGTAGACGGGTCTCTTCATTCCATCGGGGAAGTAGTTCTGTCCCGAGAAGCCATCCGTCTCGTCGTGATCGTAAGCATAGCCTTCGCCATAGCCTTCGTCTTTCATGAGGCGCGTCGGGGCGTTCAGGATGTGTTTGGGCGGCGGTGCGGATCCGTGCGCCTTGGCGCCCCGTCGTGCAGCTTTGTACGCCGCGTAGCCGGCGTTCGATTTCGGTGCGAGAGCGAGGTAGACGACGGCATTCGCCAGAGCGAGTTCCCCTTCGGGCGTGCCCAGGCGTTCATATGTTTCCCATGCGCTAAGGCAGACCTGCTGCGCTTCCGGGTCGGCCAGACCGATATCCTCGATCGCCATCCGCAGGATCCGACGGCCCAGAAAGCGCGGATCCTCTCCCCCGTCTAGCATGCGCGCCAGCCAGTAGAGCGCAGCGTCGGGATCGGAGCCGCGGACCGATTTGTGAAGCGCCGAAATCAAATTGTAATGTCCATCGCCGGACTTGTCGTAGTTGGCCGCGCGACGCTGCAGACGGGTCGCCAGAGCATGTCTGTCAATCGGTCCGGCGGCGACCCATGCCATGACCTGCTCGATCAGGTTCAAGAGGGCGCGACCGTCGCCATCGGCCATCTCCAGAAGGGCATCCCGCGCCGGGCCGTCGAGTGGCAGCTTCGCGCCCAAGGCGATCTCTGCCCGTTGCGCCATCAATTCGAGGTCCTTCAGCTCCAGGCGCCTGAGCGTCAGGACCTGCGCCCGGGACATCAGGGCCGCGTTCAACTCGAATGAAGGGTTCTCCGTCGTCGCTCCGACAAGGGTGATCGTCCCATCTTCCATATGGGGCAGGAATCCGTCCTGCTGCGCCTTGTTGAACCGATGGATCTCGTCGACGAAAAGAAGCGTCGCCTGTCCGTTGGCGCGGCGATTGCGAGCCGAGTCGAAGACTTTCCGAAGCTCGGACACCCCTGTGAAAATCGCAGAGATCTGAACGAACTGGGCGCCCACGTGGTCGGCGAGCAACCGCGCGATCGTCGTTTTGCCGACGCCGGGCGGCCCCCACAGGATAAGGCTCGGAAGATGGCCTGCGAGCATCGTCGTCAATGCCCCGTCGGATCCGAGCAGGTGAGACTGGCCGATCACGTCCTCAAGTCGGGCTGGTCTCAGGCGGTCCGCCAGCGGGCCGTTCGGAACCGTGCCGCTGTCCGCCGTCGGATCGGCCGGTCCGGAAGGGATGTCAAAGAGATCCGCCATGCGCGTGATATGACCATTGTCCCTTCAAAAAACAAAGGGCGCGCCCCCCGGCTGCGCCCCCGACCCCTTACCCATAAAAGTACCTAGTGCATCTTTGTCTGCATCGAGATGTTCACGCAGACGCTGTCGGACCCGCCGATATCCATGACCGGTCCCGCCGCGACGCAGTCGAGCCCGACCCGTCTCGCAAGCCGGGGCGAGTTCGCGGGGATGAGACCCAGGACGGTCGATGCGCCCAGTTCACGCGCAGAGCGGACCATCTCGCCGATGAGCTGCATCTGGACCCGCATGCGCATCTTCGCGGGCACGTCATGGCAGACGAAGACGCGGCTCGACTCCCAGACATGCTCCGCCACAGGCGCCGGCTCGTAGAGGAGATCCGAAGGGATCGTGTCGAGGAGGCCCAGTTGCGCATCTCGGATCATGTAGCTGTAGATGCCGCACCGATGCGTGGTCGGCGTCAGGCGGACGCCCGCCATGATGCGCCCGTTATGATGCACGGCCACCCAGCGGCTGGCAGGCGTGTCGTATTGATCGAACTCCATCCCGTCCGCCGCGGGCAGATCCCACTTGTTGTGCTCGATGAAGGTCTTGTGCCGGGCGCGAAGCAGGTCTGCGAAGAGCGGGCCGTGGGCGTGGATGTTGTTGAAAGAAAGGGTCGTCGTCTGCATGGCAAATCTCTCCTGTTGCCGGTGAAGCTGTTCACCAAGCCGAAGGGTCTCGCGATGTCTGGGTGGCTCTGAAACGCTAGATGAGCCGGTACTCTCTTGCCATCCTCAACGCCTCGGCCGTGGTCTGTGCGCCCAGTCGTTCCCGGGCAGAAGATAGCCGCGCTTTCAGCGCGCTCTCCGAAATTCCAAGCTCTCTCGCCGCCGACGCGTGGCGGTAACCCTGTCCGATCAGGACGAGGGCCTCGACCATCGCGGGCGTCAGTTCTTCCGGGGGTTCCGCGGAATCATGGAGCCGCCTCGTCAGATCTTCGAGCTCCTCGATCTCTCCATCCGTGAACTCCCGATCGTCACGCGCGATCCCGACGATGGACCGCGAGGTGATCTTGCCCACCGAAGCGACCGCTCCATAGGTGAGCCCATGGTCGTGTGCCTGCTTCAGGACGCCGAAGGGGTCTGGAAGATTGATCTTCGACCAGCGCGTCGCTCCGGTTTGGCTGATGCCCCAAAAGACCAGGGGATCGCGCAACGCGTAGTTGTTGTGCGCGTAGGTGTTCTGCCACGCTTGGGGATAGGTACTCTTGAAGTACATCGGAGATGCGAAGCGGATGTTGAGCCCCACCGAGTAGCCGTTGGGCGCCATCCGTTCCAGTTCCTGCAGATTGCGTACCATGAGGCGTCGTTTCTCAGACATATCTTTTTAGATAGGGAGGCCGTTTTCCGGTCAACCTGTCATGAACTCCGTTAGAGTGGTCAAAAAGGTTAACGTATGGTGAATCCTATCGGGGGAACGTCAGTCCTACTAAGATGATCGCCAGTCAAGATATTAACGCATGGTGCACTATGCGCATCGCGCGACCGGCTGTCGCAGGGAACGCGGCTCCTCGGCTCCCGATCCATGACGTGGCGTCAACTCCAGCCGCAGGCCAGTTCAACCGGCTCGCGAAAGACAAAAGGCCCCGGCGGATCCGCCGGGGCCTTTTTGTGCTCTGCTGCGACTCGCCGATCAAGCGTCGACGTCGGTCTCCTCGGCCTCCAGCCGTGCGCGATCAGCGGCACCTTTGGCGTCGACGTCACGATCCACGAATTCGATGATTGCCATCGGCGCCATGTCGCCATAGCGGAAGCCCGCCTTCAGGACGCGGACATATCCGCCCTGACGGTCGGCATAGCGCGGTGCAAGCACGTCGATCAGCTTCGAGACGGCCGCGTCGTCGTGCAGACGCGAAGCCAGAAGCCGGCGGGCATGCAGATCGTTGCGGCGGGCGAGCGTGACCATCTTCTCGACGATGGGCCGCAGCTCTTTGGCCTTCGGCAGCGTCGTCTTGATCTGCTCATGCTCGATCAGCGAGGCGGCCATGTTCTTGAACATCGACTTGCGATGCTCGTGGGTCCGGTTCAGGCGGCGGTATCCGCGGGCGTGACGCATGTTTCCATCTCCATCTTATGCTTTGTCCGGGGCCCCATGCGTTGCGGGGCCCTCACCTTGGGGCAGCTTGCCCGGTCATTCCCCGCATCCCGCGGGCATTGGATCCGCCCCCTCGCGGCGGCGGAAAAGGCTCAGAAATCCGTCTCGAACTTCTTGGCCAGTTCCTCGATGTTCTCCGGCGGCCAATCGACGATGTCCATCCCGAGGTGGAGCCCCATCCCTGAAAGAACTTCCTTGATCTCGTTCAAGGACTTACGACCGAAATTCGGCGTGCGGAGCATCTCTGCCTCAGTCTTCTGGATCAAATCGCCAATGTAGACGATGTTGTCGTTCTTCAGGCAGTTGGCCGACCGCACCGAGAGTTCCAGCTCGTCGACCTTCTTCAGCAGAAGCGGGTTGAATTCCAGATCGTCGGCGTCGTCGCCGGACCGGGCGCTCTCCGGCTCCTCGAAGTTCACGAACGTCTGGAGCTGATCCTGAAGGATACGGGCGGCATAGGCCACGGCGTCGTCGGGGCTTACCGATCCGTCCGTTTCGACCTTCATGGTCAGCTTGTCGTAATCCAGCACCTGGCCCTCACGGGTCGGCTGAACCTCATAGGAGACCTTCTTGACCGGCGAATAGATCGCGTCGATCGGGATAAGACCGATCGGAGCGTCCTCCGGCTTGTTCTTGTCCGCGGAGACATAGCCCTTCCCGGTATTGACGGTCAGTTCCATGTAGAGATCGGCCCCGTCATCGAGGTGGCAGATCACATGCTCCCGGTTGAGCACTTCGATCCCGGCGGACTCGCTGATGTCGCCGGCCGTGACGACCATCGGGCCCTTTGCCTGGATGGTCAGACGCTTCGGCCCTTCCACATCCATACGCAGGGACACGCCCTTGAGGTTCAGCACGATGTCGGTGACGTCCTCGCGGACGCCCGACACGCTGCTGAACTCGTGCAGGACATTGTCGATCTGGACGTTGGTAATGGCCGCGCCTTGCAGCGACGACAATAGAACGCGCCGCAGCGCATTGCCAAGCGTCAGGCCAAAGCCGCGCTCCAGCGGTTCGGCGACGACGGTCGCCTGGCGGGCCGGGTTGTTGCCGGGGCGGACATCAAGCTGCGCGGGCTTGATGAGTTCCTGCCAATTCTTATGGATCATGCCCTGTCCCTCCATCCTTGTCCTGCGCGGGGGCGGCATGCGCGGGACGCTCGAGGTTTTTCAAACGGCGATCCGGGGCCGCGTGACACGACCCCGGGGTAGACTTGCAAGTGGGATCAGACCCGGCGACGCTTGGGCGGACGCACACCATTATGGGCAATCGGCGTCACGTCGCGGATCGCGGTGATCTGGAGCCCGAGAGCGGCCAACGCACGCAGGGCGCTTTCGCGACCGGAGCCGGGGCCCTGCACCTCCACTTCGAGCGAACGCATCCCATGCTCCTGAGCCTTCCGGCCCGCATCTTCGGCGGCCATCTGGGCCGCATAGGGCGTCGACTTGCGCGACCCCTTGAAGCCCATCGTCCCGGCCGAAGACCAGGAAATGGCGTTGCCCTGAACGTCGGAGATCAGGATCTTGGTGTTGTTGAACGAAGAGTTCACATGCGCCACCCCGGTGGCGATGTTCTTGCGTTCCTTGCGCTTGGGAGCGCCGCGGCGGGTATCACGTGCCATGCTGTGCGCTCCTTACTTCTTCTTGCCGGCGATCGGCTTCGCCGGGCCCTTGCGGGTCCGAGCGTTCGTGTGAGTGCGCTGGCCGCGAACCGGCAGGTTCCGGCGATGACGCAGGCCACGGTAGCAGCCCAGATCCATCAGACGCTTGATGTTCATCTGGACGTCGCGGCGGAGATCGCCTTCGACGGTGTAGTTCGCGTCGATATGCTCGCGGATCTGCAGGATCTCTTGGTCCGACAGTTCGTTGACGCGACGGCTCAGGTCGATGCCGACCGCTTCACAGATGGTGCGGGCCGACGAGTCGCCGATCCCCGTGATGTAGGTCAGCGCGATCGGAACCCGCTTTCCCGTCGGAATGTTAACGCCTGCGATACGTGCCAAGTTATCTCGTCCTGTTTCGTTGCGAGCCCGTGATCCCAGGCCCTTTTTTCACAACCGCCCGTCGCGCGTCGACGGGCCAGAAATACGTAGCCGGGAACCCTGCGATTCCCGGCGAGTGCGCTCACTTAGGGGGGATGGCCGGGAGCGTCAAGGCCCCCGGATCGCTGTCAAGCCATTTCAGGCAGAACCTGCGAAATCGCCTTGGCCACCTCGTCGATTTCGCCCAACCCGTCGACCGTCTTCAGGTCTCCCTTGGCGTAGTAGTATCCGATCAGCGGTGAGGTTTTCTTGTAGTATTCCATCAAGCGCGTCGTCAGCGCCTCTGCGTTGTCGTCGGCCCGCCGCTTGAACTCGGTGCCTCCGCAGACGGTGCATTTGCCATCTGCGGGGATCGGCTTCGAGATGTCGTTATAGACCTCGCCGCAATTGCCGCAGGTGGATCGGGCCGTGATCCGTTCGACAAGCGCCACATCGTCGACCCGCATCTCCACGACGGCGTCCAGATGCTCGTCATGGTTCGCCAGAAGATCGCCGAGCGCGTCGGCCTGCTTCAGGGTGCGGGGGAACCCGTCGAAAATGAAACCGCCCTTGCGGTCGCCGTTCAACCGCTCTTCGATGAGACCGATCACGATCTCGTCGGTGACGAGTTCGCCGGCATCCATGATCGCAGCGACCTTGTCGCCCATCTCGGTCCCGGATGTCCGCGCCTCCCGTAGCATGTCTCCGGTCGAAAGCTGGATCATGTCATGTTCGTCGACCAGCCGTCTGGCCTGGGTCCCTTTCCCCGCCCCCGGCGGGCCCAGCAGAATGATATTCATCGACGAGCCGTCCCTTTGTTCCGTGCGCCGCGCTTCCTACCACGAAGTTGCGACTTCTCGATCAGACCTTCGTATTGGTGCGCGAGAAGGTGGGACTGCACCTGCTGGATCGTGTCCATGCCGACGGAGACGATGATCAGGATCGAGGTGCCGCCGAAATAGGCGGTGATCGCCAATTCGTTGCGGACCATCTCGGGGATCAGACAGACCAGCGCCAGATAGGCCGAGCCAAGGACGAGGACGCGGTTGACGACGTACTCCAAGTATTCCGCCGTACGACGGCCGGGCCGGATGCCGGGAATGAAGCCGTTCTGGTTCTTCAGATTGTCGGCCACGTCATCAGGCTTGAAGGACACGTTGAAGGTGTAGAAGTACGTGAAGAAGATGATCATGCCCGCAAAGAACAGCAGGTAGAGCGGCTGCCCCGGTCCGAAATACGCCAGCAGCGTCGACATGATCGGACCGGCCTGGTCTCCGCCCGAAAAGGTGCTGATCGTGGTCGGCAACAACAGCAGCGATGACGCAAAGATCGCCGGGATCACGCCCGCTGGGTTCACCTTCACCGGCAGATGGCTGGAGCCACCGTCATAGACCTTCATTCCCACTTGGCGGCGCGGATACTGAATGTGGATCTTTCTGAGGCTGCGCTCCATGAAGACGACGAAAATCAACGTCCCGATCAACATCAGCGTGACGCCGAGGATGACCGGGGTCGACAACGCCCCCGTGCGGCCACTCTCGAAGAACTGGGCCAGAGCGGCGGGCAGTTCCGCGACGATGCCGACGAAGATGATCAGCGAAATACCGTTGCCGATGCCGCGAGCCGTGATCTGTTCGCCGAGCCACATCAGGAACATCGTGCCGCCGACCAGCGTGATCACGCAGGAGGCGATGAAGAACCAGCCGGGATCGGGAACCAGCGGCACACCGCCGCCCGACCCGCTCTGCAGGCTGATCGCGAGGCCATACCCCTGCAGCGTCGCGAGAGCGATCGTGCCGTAGCGGGTATACTGGTTCAGCTTGCGCCGGCCCGCCTCCCCTTCCTTCTTGAGCTGTTCCAGCTGCGGCACCATGGCGGCCATGAGCTGCACGATGATCGAGGCCGAAATGTAGGGCATGATCCCGAGCGCGAAGACGCCCATTCGCCCGATCGCACCGCCCGTGAACATGTTCAGCACGCCACCAAGACCAGCCGATGCCTGATCGACGAAAGCGCGCAACGCATCGGCGTCGATACCGGGAACGGGGATGTAGGTGCCGACCCGGTAGATGATCAGCAAGCCGATGGTGAACAGGATGCGGGCGCGCAACTCCTTGGCCTTGCCGAAGGCGCCCCAGCTCATGTTCGCGGCCATCTGTTCTGCGGCGGATGCCATGCGAACCCCTCTCTGGATGCGAGAGGCGCCGCCGACGGGTCCCGTCCGGCGGCGCCTGGAAACACGTGGGAAGATGTAAGGAAGGCCGCACCGGGCCACAACCCGGTGTGGCGCTCTCGCTACATCACTCGGCCTGAGCCGCCACCGTCAGCGAACCGCCGGCCTTCTCGACAGCTTCGATCGCGCCCTTCGATGCGCCGGTGACGGTGATCGTCGCCTTGGACGTCAGCTCTCCCTTGCCGAGAACCCTGATCCCGTCGAGCTTGCGGCGAACGAGGCCACTGGCGACCAGCGCATCTTCGGTGATCGCGCCGGCATCGAGCTTGCCCGCATCGATGAATTGCTGGAGCTTGCCGAGATTGACGACGGCGTAGCTCTTGCGATTCGGCTTGTTGAACCCGCGCTTCGGCAAGCGCTGGTAGAGCGGCATCTGCCCGCCCTCGTAGCCATTGATCGCGACGCCCGAGCGGGATTTCTGGCCCTTGATGCCGCGTCCGCCGGTCTTGCCCAGCCCGGAGCCGGGACCGCGGCCGACGCGCTTGGCTTTGTGGGTGGCGCCGGGATTGTCCCGGAGTTCGTTCAGTTTGACCATTTCGCTTCTCCTCTTGCCGGAGACGCCCCCGAAGCGAACGGGACGCACACGGCTTTCTCGACTGACCCGAAGACTTTGATCTCGGACGGCTGCGCCTACACGGCGTCGGCCTTGTACACAAGGGCCGATCTGCAGCCTCATGCGAGGGGGTGGGATGCGAAGAGTACAAAACCACAGCGTGTCAGGAAGGCGGGGAATCACGCGGCGGGTCCTGGACCTCCTCCCGGACACATGCGCACGGCTGGAAAAGGGCGCGGCATATTTCAAGTGAGCGCCGCGGGCAGAGCGGATCAGGCAGATGAGGCGTATGGAACAAAGCGGCTTCGAGCGCGCCGAGCCTGGTGAGTATGCTGCGCATAGTCTGTCCTTCGGTACACCTCCGGCATCGTTTGCCGTCCCCGATGCCTGCTACACACGAGCCCTGGTCGACGCGCTTATTGCCAGAGTAGGCTCGTCAAGTCTCTGCGGGAGAAGCCGCTGCTCAATATGTCCCGAGGTAAGCTCTGGATCGAGCCGGACATCAGCTTGCCGTGAGTACAGGCCCGAGTGGTCTTGGAACAGTTGCACGACCCAATCCGAGCCTCTTGTCTCCTCGTGCTTTATTTGAGTGCAGTACGCAGTCCCACTGTTGAAGCATCCTCTACCACGGATAGCCGATCGCGAAGCTGATCGCAGCCTCCGGTGCCATGCACCGGCATCAGGGTATCCTCAGCCAGCCGGAACCGAACCATCTCGCTTCGCAGATCCCCTGCCTGGCTGACCAATGTCTCGATCGCGGCTGTGATCTCTCCGAGCATTTGTCCATTCGCGTCCGATGTCTGATCGATCTCCTGCATCGCCTTGTTGACCAGCGCCAGATCATCTGCCTGCGTGCCCACGCTGTCTGCCGACCGATATGTTTGGTCGCTGATATCCGTCGCCGATTTCAGGATCCGATCCAAGGCTTCATCCGATGCGGCCACACTGGCCGTTGCGTCCTCCACGGCAAGAACCGTCTTCCGGGTGATCTCCTCGATCTGGCTGGCTGCCTGCGCCGACCGGGTAGCCAACGCCCTTACTTCCGACGCGACCACTGCGAAGCCTCGCCCTGACTCGCCCGCTCGGGCGGCCTCGACGCCGGCATTCAAGGCGAGGAGGTTCGTCTGGAAAGCGATGTCTTCGACAATCAGGATCGTTTCGGAGACTTTCTTCGCACATTCGGAGATATGTAGGATCGAACTCGAGGTCGCCTCGATGACCTCCGTCCCGTTCTCTGCGTCCGACCGAACGGTTGCCGCGAGATGTCTGGCGGCAGCGGCTCGCTCGGCCGAGTCCTTGGCGAACGCCGTTATCTCTCGGAATGACTTGGCGACCCGCTCGACCGCGGCAGCCTGTGTCGATGAGCGGTCTGCAAATCCTTTCGCGGCGTCCGAGATAGAGCCGGTTCCCGCTTCGATGGCTGTGACCTTCTCTCCGGCAAGGGCAACCGCTGCTCCAAGTCGCTCGACCGCCAGATTGAAGTCTTCCTGAAGGTCTTCGTATTTTTCCTCGAAGACTGCATCGATGCGCGTTGTGAGATCGCCATCGGCCAATCGGCCCAGCGCCTGCCGGAGCGCTTCGACGACGGATGCCTGTTCATCGATGAGAAGCTGGCGTTCGCGCGCGTGACGCTCGGCTTCGACGACCTCGGCTTGTCTGCGATCTCTCTCCGCTTCGATCCGCTCCGATTCGGCGAGGGCATCCGCCTCCGCATGCTCCCTTTGAACCCTTTCGAGCTCTGCCTTCTGTGCTTCCGCAGCTTCACGCTCCTCGGCGGCAGCAGCCTCGAGGCGCCGTCTCGCGATTATGGAGTCCCTGAAGCCCGCGATTGCACGCCCAAGTTGTCCAACCTCATCACGGTACTCTGCCTCGGGGATCTCTATGTCCAATTTTTCCGCCTTGAGCGCATCGACACGTTTCACGAGACGCCGAATCGGAGCGGATACGGAGCGTGCAACCAGAAAGAAGACCGTTCCGGAAAGCAGGAAAGAGAAGAGTCCCAGCCCCCCGGCCACCATCTGCGCCTGTGCCAGCTCCCGCATCAGGGGCTCCGGAGAATAGACGGAAATGAGAGTTCCGATCCTCGTCCCTTCACTTCTGAACAGGGGAAGCACAGCGAGATACGTGCCGTCATCCCGAAAACCGGCGAACTCGTCCGGCGGGTCCGACATAGCGGCATCTACCGCCGGCGATACCGCTCGCTCTTCGCCGGTCGCCGCAAAGATCTGACCTTCGGAGATGACCCAGGCGGCCTCGAAGGCCGCGAAATTGTGCAGCCCTGACAAAACAGTTGCGGTTCGCTCTGCCTCATATTCCCAGACTGCTGCGGATAGGCCCGGCGCAACGAAGCGCTGACTCATCCGTACGGTGTCTTCGAAGCCGGTGAGAAGCGCACTCGAATGCCGATGGATCCAGAATACCGTTAGCAGCCCCACACAGAGCAGGAGACAAAAGAGCCCGGGAAACAGGAGTTTTGCCCGAATTGACAGGTTCTGGAATGTTGACATGCCGGATCAATCGGCAAGAGTTGTCGGGACTTGGTCCGGTCTTGCCAGCTCCACGACCGGGAGATTTCCGAAGTACTTTTCGTGCAGCTTTTCGAAGGTGCCGTCGCTGCGGATCTGGAGGCTAGCCTCGTGGAGACGTCGTGCAGTCTCGCGGTCGTAGCCCTTGCTCGCAGCCAGCCAGACATCGGAGGAAGAAACCGAACGACCGACCGTGAATGCGTCGTCCGCGAACCCGAGCTCTTTCTCCCAAATGTACCGGGCTCTGACAGAGATTGTGAAGATCGCATCGACACGACCCGACTTCAACTTCTGGTAGTTTGAATGGCTGTGCCCCTCTTCGACATTCGGAAAGCCCATCTTGAGAAGCGTTTCCCGATAGATCGATCGGGCCGCGATCAGCCCGAGCCCACGAGCCCCTTCGAAATCGTTGATCTGATCCCCGGCCGTGATGAACACACGCTCGGCCGTTATGAGCGGAGTGACCCACTCATACCGCTCTTCTCGGGCAGCGGTACGGGTCGCGCCGAAAAGCAAAAGCCCCGGTTTCTGTGCAACAACGGCCTGAGCGCGTTTCCAGGGCATCCATTCGATTTCCAGATCCAGCCCGGCTCGCTGTGCGATTGCCTGCATCAGTTCGACGTTGAAACCTGGGTCCTCTCTCTCAGGGCCGATCGACAGGGGGGACAGGAAGTCCGACGTCACCGCGCGGATCGTCTCGGCAGATCCGACCTGCGGAAGGCCCGAGACCAAAGCGAAAATGAGCGAAAACAGTCTGAACATGGCGCGACCTCGACCTCGGAATCGGCACGACCCTGACATGCAGGCAGTGAACAAATCATTGAGACGCTCGACAGATCACCTGTGCCATCGACCTTGCGACCCACGGGACGTCCTGCAAACCTGGGACGATGCGAACACTTCTGGCCCTCTCCGCGCTAGCCTTTCCTCAAATGGCGGCTTCATCCTGCGCCACCGACGCGATGGTCGTTTTCGATGGATCCGCTTCGATGTCGGAAATCACGTTCGAAACCGGGTTGAAGACGCGGATCGTCGAAGCCCGCGAGGCGATCGAGCGCGTCATGCCCGAAATCGAAGCTTACCGCCGGATAGGGCTCATGACTTATGGTCCGGACGGCGAGGACGCGTGTTCCGGCATCCGCCTTGCCTTCCCACCGATCGACCGCGCGGCCTCGCTGGTCGTCGCCGAATTGAATGCGCTGACACCCGCCGGGCTCACTCCGCTGGCCGCAGCCGTCGAGCAGGCGGCCGGGGTGCTCAGCTTTCGCGAAAGGCCCGCGATCATCGTCCTTGTGACCGATGGAAACGAGACCTGCGGCGGCACGCCCTGTGCGCTCTCGAACCGGTTGGCCGCAGAAGCGCGTGACCTAACGATCCACGTCATCGGTTTCCGCGCAAACCGTGATTTCTTTGCCTGGGACAATCCTGAGCAGCAGATCTTCGCCGGCGACACGGTCGCCAAGTGCCTGTCGGATCGAACCGGCGGCCTGTTTCTCGGCACGGAAACCGTCGATGAACTGGAGGACGCCTTGCGCATCACCTTGGGATGTCCTCTGACCGGAAGCGTCCGTGTGCCCCGGCAGGCGCGCGGGGGATAGCCACGACGGAGGACACATGGCCGAGATTCTGACCATCACCGCCAATCCCGCGCTGGACCTGTCCACCGACGCACCGGCGGTCATTCCGGACCGCAAGCTCCGCTGCACGGCTCCGCTGATCCATCCGGGCGGCGGCGGCGTGAACATCAGCCGAGCGATCGCCAATCTCGGCGGAGAAAGCCGCGCCCTCGTGGCGTATGGGGGCCAGACCGGTCAGCAATTGGTCGATCTGATCGAGGCCGAGGGCCTGACATGCGGAAGTCTCGGCGTCGATTACGCGACACGGCAATCGATCAGCGTCCGGGATATGGCGACGGGACTTCAATACCGGTTCATGATGCCTGGATCCGACTGGACCGCATCCGACGCAGAAGCCGCGTGCGACGCGATCTTGGGAGCCGTCACTCCCGGGGCGCTGGTCATCCCCTCGGGCTCGCTGCCGCCAGGACTATCGGTGGATTTCTTCCTCGATCTGGTCCCGGATCTTGCCGCACAGGGCGCACGGATGGTCATCGACACCTCCGGCCCCGCGCTCAGCCGTGCGGCGGAGGCGAAAGCGGGTCTCTACGTGCTGCGGATGGACACCGCCGAAGCCGAAGAACTGACAGGTCGCACGCTGAGCGACCTCCACGATATCGCCGCGCTGACGTCGGAACTGCGGGCGGCAGGTGCGGCCGAGATCGTCGTCGTCGCGGCTGGCGCGCAGGGAACCGTGATCGACACGGGCGACTGGCGCGGCCTGACCCGTCCGCCGGTCGTGGTCGTGCATTCCAAGATCGGCGCGGGCGACAGCTTCATGGGTGCCTTCGCGCTGTCGCTGTCGCGAGGCGAGGATGCCGTGACCGCCTGTTGCTGGGGCACGGCGGCGGCGGCGAGCGCCGTGACGACACATGGGACGGAGCTATGCAGGCGTGAGGAGGTCGAGCGGTTCTTCGGTCAGGTGGAGCGGGTCGGGATGTAGAACTGCGCCGCCGACGCGCTTCTGCAATCTGGCCCTCGTCTCGATCGAAGGTAGGTCATCGCCCCCTGCCCTCATGAGAAAACGCCCCGGCCATTCCTGACCGGGGCGCTGGAACACGGGGTGGGAAGGACCCACCGTCCGCGCAGCCTCAGCCGCGCTCTTCCACGATCTCGACCAGATGCGGGATCTTGTTGATCATTCCGCGGACCGAAGGCGTATCCTCCAGTTCGCGGGTCTTGTGCATCTTGTTGAGGCCCAGACCGATCAGCGTCGCGCGCTGCTCGGCGGGGCGACGGATGGGCGAGCCCACCTGCTTGACGACGATGGTTGCCATTTACGCCTCCTCGACCACAGGGGCCTGTTCGCCATCGACCTTCGGTGCGTCTTCCTTGCGGAGGATATCGGCGACCTTCTTGCCACGGCGCTGCGCCACCGAGCGGGGCGACTGCACTTTGCGCAGGCCGTCCAGCGTGGCGCGGATCATGTTGTAGGGGTTCTGCGAGCCAAGCGACTTGGCCACGACATCAGAGATGCCAAGCATCTCGAAGACGGCGCGCATCGGGCCGCCGGCAATGATCCCGGTTCCTTCCGGCGCGGTCCGCATCACCACCCGGCCGGCGCCCCAGCGCCCGTCGATGTCATGGTGCAGCGTGCGGCCGTCCTTCAGCGGTACGCGCATCATCTGACGCTTGGCCTGCTCGGTCGCCTTGCGGATGGCCTCGGGGACCTCCTTGGCCTTGCCCTTGCCGAAGCCGACGCGGCCCTTCTGATCGCCGACGACGACCAAGGCGGCGAAGCCGAAGCGTTTACCGCCCTTCACCGTCTTCGACACGCGGTTGATGGCGACCAGGCGGTCGGCGAATTCCGGGCTCTCGTCCCGGTCCCGGCCGCGTCCGCGGCCTCTGTTGTCGTCTCTTGCCATGCGGCATCTCCTCGTGCGGAAGGACGGCGCCCTTCACGTTTCCTGCAACCCTGGTGAGCCGGCCCGTGGAAAACCTACGAACCCCTCCCGGGTCATCGAGGGGGCGGCGGACCGCCCCCTGCCCTTCGTCAGAACTTCAGCCCGCCTTCGCGCGCCGCGTCGGCCAGCGCCTTGACGCGGCCGTGGAACAGGAACCCGCCGCGATCGAAGAACACGTCCTCGACACCAGCCTTCTTGGCCCGTTCGGCAATCGCCGAACCGACCTTGGCGGCGGCGTCGACATTGTTCTTGCCGAAGATACCCAGATCCTTCTCGAGCGACGAGGCGGAGGCTATCGTGCGCCCCTCTGCATCGTCGATGAGTTGGACGCTAATGTTCTTGTTCGAACGGTGGACCGACAGGCGCGGACGCCCGGCGGCCAGTTTCTGAAGCTTGCTCCGGACGCGCATGCGGCGCTTCTGGAACAGCTCTCGCTTGGAAAGTGCCATGATGTCCGGTCCTTACTTCTTTTTGCCTTCCTTGCGGAAGATGTACTCGTCCTTGTAGCGGATCCCCTTGCCCTTGTAGGGCTCGGGCGCCCGCCAAGCGCGGATCTCGGCCGCGACCTGGCCGACGCGCTGCTGGTCGATGCCCTCCACGGTGACCTCGGTCGGCTTTGCCGCCGTGATCGTGATCCCCTCGGGGATGTCGTAGTTGACGTCGTGGGAATAGCCGAGGCTCAGCTTCAGGACATTGCCCTGAACCTGGGCGCGGTAGCCGACGCCCTGGATTTCAAGCTCTTTCTTGAAGCCGTTGGTCACGCCCTGCACCAGGTTCGCGATCTGGGTGCGGGACATGCCCCACTGCTGACGCGCCCGCTTGGACTTGCCGCGCGGCTCGACCGTGACGGCATTGTCGGCGACCGACAGGGTCACGTCGTCCGTCGCGGTGAACTGGCGGGTGCCCTTGGGCCCCTTCACGCTGATGGTCTGGCCCGAGACGGACGCCTCCACGCCGGAAGGCAGGTCGACGGGCTTCTTGCCGATACGAGACATGACGCCCTCCTCAGAATACGGTGCAGAGCACTTCGCCGCCGACATTGGCGGAGCGTGCATTGGCATCCGACATCACGCCCTTGGACGTGGACACGATCGAGACGCCCAGCCCCTGACGGACGGACGGCACGTCGGCCGCGGACATGTAGACGCGGCGACCGGGCTTCGAGACGCGCTTGAGCTCCCGGATGACGGGTGCCCCCTCGTAGTACTTGAGGCTGATCTCGATCTCGGGGTGGCCGCCTTCGCCGGTCACCTTCTCGTAGCCGCGGATGTAGCCCTCGTCTGCCAGCACGTCGAGCACCCAGGCCCGCAGCTTGGACGCCGGCGTGCGGACGGTGGACTTGCCGCGCATGGACGAGTTGCGGATGCGGGTCAGCATATCGCCGATGGGATCATTCATCTGTCAGATCCTCCTTACCAGCTCGACTTGACCATGCCGGGGATCTGGCCCTTGGAGGCCAGGTCGCGCAACATGATGCGGCTAAGCTTCAGCTTGCGGTAGTAGCCCCGAGGGCGACCGGTCAGCTGGCAACGGTTGTTGAGACGGGTCGGGGACGAGTTGCGGGGCAGCTCGGCCAGCTTCAGGCGCGCCTTGAAGCGCTCTTCCATCGGCTTGGACTCGTCGTTCGCGATCTCTTTCAGTTCGGCGCGCTTGGCGGCGTACTTCTTCACCAGCCGCTCGCGCTTCTTCTGACGCTGGATCATGGATTCTTTTGCCATATCAGGATCCTCAGGCAGCGAAGGGCAGGTTGAAGTGCTTGAGCAGGGCGCGCGCCTCGTCATCGGTCTGCGCCGTCGTCACGAAAGCGATGTCCATGCCCCAGACCTCGTCGACCTTGTCGAAGTTGATCTCGGGGAACACGATGTGCTCCTTGAGGCCCATGTTGTAGTTGCCGCGGCCGTCAAACCCGCTGCCCTTCACACCGCGGAAGTCGCGGACGCGCGGCAGCGCGATGGTCACCAGACGGTCCAGGAACTCGTACATGCGGTCGCCGCGCAGGGTCACCTTCGCGCCCAGCGGCATGCCTTCGCGGACCCGGAAGCCGGCGATCGACTTCTTGGCCTTGGTCACGACGGCCTGCTGTCCGGCGATGGCGGTCAGGTCTTCCTGGGCCGACTTCGCCTTTTTCGAGTCGCGCACGCTTTCCGAGCCCGCGCCGATGTTCAGCACGATCTTTTCGAGCCGCGGGATCTGCAGGTCGTTCTTGTACCCGAACTCTTCCTTCATGGCCGGCTTGATCGTCTCGGCATAGGAGGTCTTCAGGCGCGGGGTGTAGTTGGCTTGATCGAGCATCAGATCGCATCCCCCGTGGTCTTGGCGTAGCGGACCTTCTTGCCGTCTTCCATACGGAAGCCGACGCGGGACGCCTTGCCGTTGGTATCGACGATGGCGAGGTTCGACAGGTCGATCGGCATCGCCTTGGGGATGCGGCCGCCCTGGGAAGCCTGGCTCTGACGGGTATGGCGGATGGCCATGTTGACGCCGTCGACGACTGCCTTGCCGGCCTTTGGGTCGACGCTGGCGATCTCGCCGGTCTTGCCCTTGTCCTTGCCGGTCAGCACCATCACGGTGTCGCCCTTGCGGAGTTTCGCAGCCATCACAGCACCTCCGGCGCGAGCGAGATGATCTTCATGAAGTTCTTCGCACGCAACTCGCGAACCACCGGCCCGAAGATACGGGTGCCGATCGGCTCGTTGTTGTTGTTGAGGATGACGGCGGCGTTGCGGTCGAAACGGATGGCGGTGCCGTCGTCGCGACGGACCTCCTTCGCGGTGCGGACCACGACGGCCTTGCGCACGTCGCCCTTTTTCACGCGGCCCCGCGGGATCGCCTCTTTTACCGACACCACGATGATGTCGCCGACAGAGGCATACTTCCGCTTGGATCCGCCAAGAACCTTGATGCACTGAACACGGCGCGCGCCGCTATTGTCAGCAACATCCAGATTCGTCTGCATCTGGATCATTGGTTTACTCCCGACCTGTGGGGGGGCGATGCGGCCCTTGTCCCCAGGGTTTCGTATGGCCAAAGCCCGCCGCTGGCGCGGCGGGCTTCGTCAGAGGGGGCCTATAGACCCCTCGCGATCAGTTCGCAATCACTTCCCAGCGCTTCGTCTTCGACTTCGGCGCGCATTCCTGGATGCGGACCATGTCGCCGACCTTGAACTGGTCCTTCTCGTCATGTGCGCGATACTTCTTCGACTTCCGCACCGTCTTTTGCAGCAGCGGGTGCTTGAAGCGGCGCTCGACCGACACGGTGACGGTCTGGGCGTTCTGGTCAGAGGTGACGACGCCCTGGAGAATACGCTTAGGCATCGGCTTCCCCTTTCGCCTTCTCGTTGAGGATTGTCATGACGCGCGCGGTGTCGCGGCGCACGGCGCGCATGCGGGCCGTGTTCTCAAGCTGGTTGGTGGCCTGCTGGAAACGGAGGTTGAACGCCTCCTTCTTCAGCTGGGTGAGCTGCGTGCGCAACTCGTCGGGGGTCTTGCCCCGGAGTTCGGTGGCGTCCATCGCCTGTCTCCTTGCAACATCACCGGAAGGCCCCGCGTGGGGTGACCCTTCGCCCGGTGGAGTGGGTGGAGCGCGCCGCTTAGACGAAGGTTCAAAAAGGCGCAAGGGGCAGATCGGTGGTTCGACCCGGCTTATGTGACTGACTCATCCAGTCCACCGCATGCCCGACCCACTTCAACGAAGCACCGATCGTTTTCGCCTGCTACGTCATGTCAGCGGACATGGACGCCACTCCGTTCCCATTCCAGATGTATCACCGGTTCCCAACGGTTGGCCTCTTGGCAAAAGACGGTTGTGTATCTGCAAGGTCAGCCGGCGGAGGTGCGTGTCGCGGACGATGTCCCGGCACATGGCCTCCGCCAGATCGCGGGGGATGGCCCAAGGATTGGCACTGTTTCGGAAGGTGCACTGTGTCCCGACCACGTGCTCGATTATGGGGAACGCGGGCGGACGAAGACAACGATAGCGGTGGCTGCCGATACGCCCTCGAGAAAACGCGCCTCGCGCAGGGCGTCAACATGCCGAAAAAACCCCTCGTGGGATATGACCGAAACGTATGTCTCGGTCGGCATCACCCCAATGTCGTCGAGCGCTGGATGGGCAGCCGCCTTGGTGCCGGAACGCCATCGGAGATAGCCACAGGCCGACTTGTCATCGGCGTCGGTCGGATCCGCCCTTGGGACCGGACCTTGTCGCCCCCAGGCACCGGAGGCGACGGTCCGGCCATCGCTCGCGCGGGTAACCGGGCGCCCCGACGGGGCCATCTGCAGCGACGCGCGTCCGCATTTCGATGCGCCACATGGATCACGACGGGCATGGGGTGCCTCTTGAGCAGGAGCGGGGGATCGTTGCGGAACCGGCTCGGGCCATTTCAACCCCACTTATAGTTAAAGCTCACCGACACACGCTCGCCCTCGCTGCGGTTCAGCGGCACCTCGTGGCGGAGCCAACTCTCCCACAGCAGCACGTCGCCGACCTCCGGAGCCTCGTAGTGGAACGCGCGCAACTCCGCGGGCGCGTCCTTCGCGCGCGGCGGGGCGGCCATCATCATGGGGAGGCGCGGGTCCTCCAGGCGCAAGGCGCTCGTGCCCTCCGGCATCGACACGTAGGTCGTTCCCGAGATCACCGAATGGGGGTGGATGTGGCCGGAATGGCTGCCGCCCTCGGGCAGGATATTGATCCAGATATCTTCCAGTTCCAACGCCTTGCCGCCCAGATCGAAGGCCAGATCCCTGGCGAAGGCCGCGACGTGGGCATCGAGCGCGCGGACCAGATCGGCAAAGATCGGGAAGCGCCACGGCAAGTCGGTCAGAGATGCGTAGGAGGTGTAGCCGGGATAGCCGTTCGCCTCGCACCATGCGTCGCCGGCTTCGTCGTCCTCGGCGATGGAATAGCAGCTGTCGTAGAGCTCCTGCGGGTCGATTGCAGGGGCGTGTTCGGACAGGCGGGCGCGGTAGAGGCGTGTCGCGAAGAGGGAGGAGATCTCGGCCATGAGCGCCCCCTACCCCGTCGCGGCTCAGAACAGAAGCGCGCAGCCCAGCGTCTCGCGGAACGCGGCCGTCAGCTCGTCCACCGTCTCGGCCGTCACGTACTTCCCGCCCGTTCGGTCGGCGAGGCAGCGGGCGGGCGTATCGGCATCGGAATAGTCGCTTTCGCCCTGGCTCTGCCACGCGAAGAAGTCGCCGCGGACCTTGAAGCCGATCACGTGGACCGTCAGGTCGCGGCCGGTTGCCGCCAGCTCGGCCGCAAGCTGGCATGGGGCACCGAAACAGGTTTCTTTCCCATCGGTCACCAGAACAACGGCCCCGGCTTTCGCCTTGTAGTCAAGGGTTTCCGCGGCGATCTTCACAGCATCGGCAAGGGCGGTGGCGCCATCCGGCTCCAACGTGTCGATGGCCGAGATGATAGCCTGCGCCGCATCCGCGCGGGGCGCGAAGCGTAGGTCGATGCCGGTGCAGCTATCCCCGCCGCCGGGCCCGTAGACCACGAGGCCGATGCGTCGATGGAGCGCGATCTCGGGAATGGCGCGGGCCACGGCACGGCGCGCCTCGAAGATGCGGGGCTCGTCGAGCTGGTTGAAGCCCACCTCCGACATCGAGCCGGAGCCGTCGAAGACGATCATCGCATCCTCGGTGCAGTCGGCGGCCAAAGCGACCGAGGATGTGAGCGTCGCGGTGAGAAAGGCGCGCAGCCACATGGGGGCATGATGGCAGGTTCGCCGCGTCTGTCGAGCCCGGCATTTCGGACCGAAATCGGTGTGCACCCCCTGTGCACCCCCCGTCTGCACAAGCGGCACCGGTCCGGTGCCCGGGGCTTCGCCCGCTCGCAGGCGGATCGCTCCACCAGAGCGATCCCGGGGAGCCTGCTCGACCCCCCGTGCACCCCCTGTCTGCACAGACGATGCCGGATCGGTTGCGCGCCGCATCACGCGGCGCGCCCGGGAACGGATCGAACGGGGCATCGAGCCCCGTCCGATCCGGGCCTCCGGCGGGAGTATTTGGGCCGAGATGAAGCGGGAAGACCGCCGTCGCGGGTGACGGAGGGCATCCGGGCTGGTAGCGCAGGGCATGACCTCCCGCCCGCTGATCGAGAATGCCCGCGCACGATCGCTGTTTCTGGCGCGGCACGACCTGGCGGGGGCGCCCTCGGGTCCAGGGCACGGCCCCGACCTGCAGGGCGTCATCGAAGATCTGGGCTTCGTGCAGGTGGATTCGATCAACACCGTGGCGCGGGCCCATCACATGATCCTGCATGCGCGCCGCACGTCCTATCGGCCGGATGCGCTGCACCGGCTGCATGACCGCGACCGGGGGGTGTTCGAGCACTGGACCCATGATGCCAGCATGATCGCGATGCGTCATTTCCCGCATTGGCGTCTGCGTTTTGCAAGAAACGCGGACGTGTTGGCGGAAAAGTGGACGCGATGGGGCCGGGAGTTCGGTTCGAAAACCGATGCGGTGCTGCGGCGGATCGCGGATCACGGCCCCTGCTCTTCGGCCGATGTCGGCGAGGACGAGGCCCGGTCCACGGGCGGCTGGTGGGACTGGCATCCTTCGAAGGCGGCGCTGGAATACCTCTGGCGCACAGGCGAATTGTCGGTCACGCGGCGCGACGGGTTCCGCAAGGTCTACGACCTGACCGAGAACGTAATCCCGCCGGAATGGCTGAACGCCCGGTTCACGGAGGAGGAGACGGTGGATTGGGCGTGCCGGTCGGCGCTGGACCGGCTGGGCTTTGCCACGAGCGGGGAGCTGTCGGCATTCTGGGATCTGATCACGCCTCCCGAGGCGAAAGGTTGGGTCGAGGCGGCGCTGAAACGTGGCGAGGTGACCGAAGTGGAGATCGAGTGCGCGGACAGGCGGCGACGGCGCAGCCTGGCATGGCCCGAGACGCTGGAGAAACCCGTGGCGGAGCCGCCGGGGCGGATGCGCGTCCTCAGCCCGTTCGACCCGGCCTTGCGCGACCGCAATCGGGCGGAGCGGCTGTTCGGCTTCCGCTATCGGATCGAGATCTTCGTGCCCGAAGCCAAACGGATCTATGGCTACTACGTGTTCCCGCTGCTGGAAGCGGACCGTATCGTGGGGCGCATCGACATCAAAGCGGAGCGGGACCGGGACCGGCTGCAGGTCCGCGCGCTATGGCCCGAGCAAGGGGTACGCTTCGGCGCGGGGCGGCGCGCACGGCTGGAGGCGGCACTGGAGCGGACAGCGCGGCTGGCCGGGGTCCGCTCGGTCGGGTTCGAGGACGGGTGGCTGCGGGAGGCGCGGGACTAGACGGTGGATCGGACGCCTCGGACGTCGACCGCGTTCGTGCGGATCGGGTCTACGGGCGGGCGCGAGACGTCTGGACCTTCCAGATCATCAGTGCACCGTCTTGACGACGCACGAATTGAGGCGTCAGCCGCGGCTCAGCTTCGCCGCGCGCAGGGCCTTGGCCACCCGGTCCGACACGAACAGCGCGCCGGTGAGGCGATCGTCGAGCCACATCTCGGCTGCGCCCTCCGGTGGCGGCAGAACCACCATCGCGTCCTTCATCTCGTGGGAGGTCGAGACCATGTACAGCGCCTCGCCGTCGGGACACTTTCCGACCGGATCGCCCAGGGCGCGGGACTCCGCGACCACCACTGCGCGCCGGCAGGTCAGCACCTGCATCACGTGCAGGTCAGCGCCCTTCCAGAGCGGTGCGGTGCGGGCGGCGTTCAGCACCTCGATCGCGTGGAAGCGCAGCGGGCCGGGATCCAGCTCCTCCAGCAGCGCGCGCGTCTCGGCGGTGACGATTGTCTCCAATCCGCCGAATAACATGAATGGTTGCGGGCCTGACGGCTTTCTTTCATCCGGGATGAGAGAGTATGTGGGGCCGAGATCCGCAGCGGAGACCTCCACGCCGGAGCGGTAGGCCTGTCTGACGACCTTGTTCTTCTTTCGCAGCGCAATCCGTTGCTCTTTCGTGAGCGGATCCACGTCGATATCGTGCTGACCGACCTGCCAGATTGGCTTGGACGCGTTGTTGTCCACACTGCCCGCCGCGAACCAGACCCGGACCGGGCCGGATTTCGCTCCTGCTTCTTTTGTCATCGTGTGACCCCGTGTCTTCCGCCGGCGCGGATCCGCCGGACCCTGCAGCAGCATGAAAGACGGGTTGGACGGCAAATCTGTGACGAAGCTCACCCCATCCGGCAGATTCCGGACCGTATCCGAACGGGACAACCCGCCAGTACGGAAAAGGGCGCCCGGAGGCGCCCCTCGTGTCATATCCGTCCCCACACCCCGTGCCCGGGGGCGGGCAGCACGTCACTGGGTGACGTGCCAATCCTCACGCATGACGGTGCGGGTCTTGATCGGCAGCTTCATCGCCGCCAGGCGCAGGGCCTCGCGCGCGATGCTGTCGGAGACGCCGTCGATCTCGAACATCACCCGGCCGGGCTTGACCTTGCAGGCCCAGAAATCGACCGAGCCCTTGCCCTTACCCATCCGCACCTCGGTGGGCTTGGACGTGACCGGCAGGTCGGGGAAGATGCGGATCCAGACACGGCCCTGACGCTTCATGTGACGCGTCATGGCGCGGCGCGCGGCCTCGATCTGGCGAGCGGTGATCCGCTCCGGCTCGACGGCCTTGAGGCCGTAGGTGCCGAAATTCAGCGTCTCGCCGCCCTTGGCGTTGCCGTGGATCCGGCCCTTGTGCGCCTTGCGGAACTTGGTCCGTTTCGGTTGCAGCATTGGTCTCTACTCCTCAGCGGCGAGGACCGCGGGGGCCGCGGTCGTCGCGACGGCCGCCGGCGCCACGGGGGGCGGGACCGTCCTGGATTTCCTGGGCGCGGCGATCGCGGGCCTGGGGATCGTGCTCCATGATCTCGCCTTTGAAGATCCAGACCTTGATCCCGATGATGCCATAGGGGGTCTTGGCTTCGATATTGGCGAAGTCGATGTCGGCCCGCAGGGTGTGGAGCGGAACGCGCCCCTCACGGTACCACTCGGTCCGGGCGATCTCGGCGCCGCCGAGGCGGCCGGCGAGATTCACGCGGATCCCCAGCGCACCCATGCGCATGGCGTTCTGCACGGCGCGCTTCATCGCACGGCGGAAGCTGACGCGACGCTCGAGCTGCTGGGCGATGCTCTCGCCGACCAGCGCGGCGTCCAGCTCGGGCTTGCGGACCTCGACGATGTTGAGGTGCAGCTCGCTATCGGTGAGCTGGGCCAGCTTGCGGCGCAGCGTCTCGATATCGGCGCCCTTCTTGCCGATGATCACGCCCGGGCGGGCGGTGTGGATCGTGACGCGGCACTTCTTGTGCGGACGCTCGATGATGACGCGGCTGATGCCGGCCTGCTTGCACTCTTCCTCGATGAACTGGCGGATGCGCAGATCCTCGAGCAGGAGATCGCCGTAGTCCTTGGTGTCGGCGTACCAGCGGCTGTCCCAGGTGCGGTTGACCTGAAGCCGCATGCCGATCGGATTGACCTTCTGACCCATCAGGCTTGCTCCTCTACCTGGCGTACCTTGATCGTGAGTTCGGCGAACGGCTTGGTGATCCGTCCGAACCGGCCACGAGCCCGGGGACGCCCGCGCTTCATGGTGAGGTTCTTGCCGACCCAAGCTTCGGCGACGATCAACTCGTCGACGTCCAGGTTGTGATTGTTCTCGGCGTTGGCGATGGCCGACTGGAGGCACTTGCGCACGTCCTCGGCGGTCCGCTTCTTGGAAAAGGCCAGATCGTTCAGCGCCTTCTCGACCTTCTTGCCGCGGATCATTGCGGCCAGCAGGTTCAGCTTCTGCGGGCTGGTCTTCAGCATCCGCAGCTTGGCCATGGCCTCGTTATCCGCGACGCGGCGGGGGTTCTTGTCCTTGCTCATTTGCGCTTCGCCTTCTTGTCGGCCGCGTGGCCGTAGTAGGTGCGCGTGGGCGCGTATTCGCCGAACTTCTGGCCAATCATGTCCTCGGAGACGTTCACAGGCACATGCTTGTGGCCATTATAGACGCCGAAGGTGAGGCCGACGAATTGCGGCAGGATGGTCGAGCGGCGGGACCAGATCTTGATCACGTCGCTGCGCCCGCTCTCGCGGGCGGTTTCGGCCTTCTTGAGGACGTAGGCGTCCACGAAGGGGCCTTTCCATACGGAACGAGACATCTGTTAGCGCCCCTTACGCTTGGCGTGACGCGAGCGGACGATCAGCTTCGACGACGCCTTGTTCTTGTTGCGGGTGCGCGCGCCCTTGGTGGGCTTGCCCCAAGGCGACACCGGGTGGCGGCCACCCGAAGTCCGGCCCTCGCCACCGCCATGGGGGTGGTCGATCGGGTTCATCACGACACCCCGGACGGCCGGGCGCTTGCCCATGTGGCGGACGCGGCCCGCCTTGCCGAGGTTCTGGTTCGAATTGTCGGGGTTCGACACCGCTCCCACGGTGGCCATGCATTCCTGACGCACCAGGCGCAGTTCGCCCGACGACAGGCGCAGCTGGGCGTAACCACCGTCACGGCCGACGAACTGGGCGTAGGTGCCGGCGGCGCGCGCGATCTGGCCGCCCTTGCCGGGCTTCAGCTCGACATTGTGGACGATGGTGCCGATTGGCATGCCCTGGAACGGCATCGCGTTGCCGGGCTTGATGTCGGCCTTCTCGGAGGCCACCACCTGGTCGCCAACGGCGAGGCGCTGGGGGGCCAGGATGTAGGCCTGCTCGCCATCGGTATACTTGATGAGGGCGATGAACGCGGTGCGGTTGGGATCATATTCGATCCGCATGACGGCGCCGGTGACGTCCCGCTTGTTCCGCTTGAAATCGACGATCCGGTAGAGGCGTTTCGCCCCGCCGCCGCGGCGGCGCATCGTGATCCGTCCGGTGTTGTTGCGGCCCGCCTTCTTGGTCAAGCCCTGCGTGAGGGACTTGACCGGACGGCCCTTGTACAGCTCCGAACGGTCGATCAGCACCAGCCCGCGCTGGCCCGGCGTCGTCGGCTTGTACGACTTGAGTGCCATGTCAGCTGTCTTCCGTTTGCTATGTCAGACGGGTCGCCCCGCCGTGGGTATAGGGCCCCGTAGGTCCCCGGCTTGGATGCCGCCCCCACCCTGCCGGGCCGGCGCGACGACAAAGCCCCGGACGAATCCGGGGCCTTGCGGATGGGGGCGTGTAGGGGGGTTTCGGTGGGGGGTCAAGGGCGCTTTCGGACGCCGTACAACTCAGGTGCCTTGTACCGGTAATTCGTGCCTCAATGACCGTCCATTATGAATTCCACCTTGTCCCAACGACGCTCGGCAAGATCTTCCGGAGATATCCAGTACTGAAGAACTCCAACGTCGCCCCACATAAAGCCGACCGCCTCGTCGGTTGCTACCTGAAACAACAGCACCATGCCCGGCTCGATCATATCACTTTCCTGCGGGTTCGTACCGAAGCCAAATAACTGGTGCGGGGACGAGCTATAGGCACTCCGCATCCGGGTGGTCTCAATCTGTCTGCGTATGACATCAGGAATAAAGTCAAAGATCCGACGGGTCCCGCAATACATCTCAAAGTATGAGGACAAAGCTGCGGATCGCGTGACCGTCGTTCCAGCCCCAAATCTCACACTCTTTCCGTCCTTACGGAACCGCCCTTCCATCGACCTAAGATCAACGGCGAAGGCCTGAGCCAAGTGTTCGTCAAGAGGTTCATCAGGGTTCAATGTCGAGAGAATGTTCTGCCAATGCTCCACGCAATCAACGATCTTTCCAACGATCTCAGACGACCCTCGAATGTGTTCAATTACTGATGTTACTACATCCTAATCTGGCTTTGGTCGGCTATTTCGATATTCTAGCGCGACCCGAAGTAAATCTCGGATGATTGCTGAAGCAGCTCGAGCAGGAAAAGGCCAGATCCCTCCATCCAGAGAAGTTCGGTCGCTATCATGAGATGATGGCGCATATTCACTCAAGTCAAGATATACGGAACTCGCCCTTTTTCCGGTGAGTGTCTCAAGGTCGGGAGTAAATGCATCTACTCCCTCCCATAATTGATGTGCCGGGTACTACTTGATGGGCCAGCGCGGAAAAATCGTGGGTGCATCACTCCGAGAAACTGAACCTGCCGTTATATCGTAGCAGTTCCAATCCTCGCCGTAGACCGGGCGAAGCACTGGAGGTTCATGCTCTTTATCGAGCTCTTCATTTGGAACATAGCAAACAGCTCCTTGGTGATCGGACCCTGAGAACGAATCAGTGTCGGCAAAGAATACCAAGAGGCCGGTGTCTGGGAGTGAATACCGAACAGCTACGTTCTGAGCGGCTATCTCAGACAAATCCAACTGCGCGATACAGTGCATCCAACGAGGCCACGTCGCTTTATCGACAGGAGGTCGCCCGCCCAAGCATGACCGCGTCTGTTCCCACTCGGTCTCGTCAGAGCGGATTATTCATCGAGCGACCAACACAGCATTCTCTTCGTTCGCTTTCTGTCGGTCTTTGATGAATCCAAGCAAGGAGGCCTCTTCTCTAAAGTAAGTCACTTCCGTTGCAGATTAAAAAGGGAATGTGTTCGTATCGTGCAAGTAGAACGGAAAAGCCCCGCCGTCTCCGGCGGGGCTCTCCATCTCAAAACGGTCGGCGACCCCGGGCCAAGGCCCGGAACTGCCCGTCCTACGGGTCAGAGCCCCGTCGTCACGTCGATCGTATTGCCCTCTTCGAGCGTCACGTACGCCTTCTTGACGTCCTTCCGCTTGCCCATCTGGCCGCGGAAGCGCTTGGTCTTGCCCTTGGTGATGGTGGTGTTGACCGCCTTCACCTTCACGCCGAACAGCTCCTCGACGGCAGCCTTGATCTGCGGCTTGGCCGCGTCGATCGAGACCTCGAACACGACCGCGTTCGCCTCGGAGGCCATGGTCGCCTTCTCGGTGATGATCGGCTTTCGGATCACGTCGTAGGTGTTCATTTGAGCCGAGCCTCCAATGCTTCGACGCCCGCCTTCGTGAGCACCAGGGTGTCACGCTTGAGGATGTCGTAGACGTTCGCGCCCTGGCTGGGCAGCACGTCGATGTTGTCGAGGTTGCGGGCGGCCTGGGCGAAGCCCGCATCCACCTCGGCCCCGTCGATCACCAGCACACGCTTCCAGCCCAGATCCTTGACCTGCTTGGCAAGCGCCGCCGTCTTCCCCTCGGCATTCGCCGCGTCGAGGATGACGAGCTGGCCCTCGCGGGCCTTGGCGCTGAGCGCGTGCATCAGGCCCAGCTTGCGGACCTTCTTGGGCAGCTCGTGGCCATGGCTGCGGGGCGTGGGGCCTTTGTAGACGCCGCCACCGCGGAAGATCGGCGCCTTGCGGGAGCCGTGGCGGGCGCCGCCCGACCCCTTCTGACGGACGATCTTGCGGGTCGAATAGCTGACCTCGGACCGCTGCTTGACCTTGTGCGTGCCCTGCTGCGCGTTGTTGCGCTGCCAGCGGACGACACGGTGCAGGATATCGATGCGCGGCTCGTGGCCGAACACGTCGTCGGACAGCTCGATCGAGCCGGCCTTCCCGCCGTCCAGTTTGATGACGTCGAGTTTCATTCGTCACCTTCCTTCTTCTCGGGGGTGGCGTCCGAATTGTCGGTGCCCGCCTTCTCTTCGGCGATCTGCGCTTCGGCCTCCTTGAGGGCGGCCTCCTGGGCGGCGGCTTCCTCGGCCAGACGCGCCTCTTCGGCGGCCTTGGCTTCGGCTTCCGCTGCGGCGGCGGCCTCGGCCGCGGCCTTCTCGGCCTCGCGGCGCGCGCTCATCAGCGCGGCGGGCAGGATGGCGTTCTCGGGGAACGGCTTCTTGACCGCGTCCTTGATCGTCACCCAGCCGCCCTTGGAGCCCGGCACCGCGCCCTTGACCATGATGAGACCCCGGTCGGTGTCGGTCTTGACGACCTGCAGGTTCTGCGTGGTCACCCGTGCGGCCCCCATGTGGCCGGCCATCTTCTTGCCCTTGAACACCTTGCCGGGGTCCTGGCACTGGCCGGTGGAGCCATGCGAGCGGTGGCTGATCGACACGCCGTGCGAGGCGCGCAGACCGCCGAAATTGTGCCGCTTCATGGCACCGGCGAAGCCCTTACCGATCGAGGTGCCGGTCACGTCGACGAACTGGCCCTCGAAATAGTGGTCGGCGATGATCTCCTCGCCCACCTCGACGAGGTTCTCTGGATCGACCCGGAACTCGACGACCTTGCGCTTGGGCTCGACCGAAGCGGCCGAGAACACGCCGCGCATCGCCTTGGAGACGCGCTTGGCCTTGGCCGTGCCCGCACCCAGCTGGATCGCGGTATAGCCGTGCTGATCGGAAGTGCGCTGGCCCACGACCTGCAGCGCGTCGAGCTGCAGCACGGTCACGGGAACCTGGCGGCCATCTTCCTGGAACAGGCGGGTCATCCCCACCTTCTTTGCGATAACGCCCGAACGGAGCATCTGGTGATCCCCCTCAGACCTTGATCTCGACGTCCACGCCGGCCGCGAGGTCGAGCTTCATCAGCGCGTCCACGGTCTGCGGGGTCGGATCGACGATGTCGAGCAGGCGCTTGTGCGTGCGGATCTCCCACTGGTCGCGCGACTTCTTGTCGACATGGGGGCCACGGAGCACGGTGAAGCGCTCGATCTTGTTCGGCAGCGGGATGGGCCCGCGGACCTGCGCACCGGTGCGCTTGGCGGTGTTCACGATTTCCTGGGTGCTGGCATCCAGCACGCGGTAATCGAACGCCTTGAGCCGGATACGGATATTCTGGCTTTTCATAGGGTTCGCCCGAATGGCACGACGCCCCCCGTTCACAGAGGTCGGCGCCGTCGTGAGAGTCGAGAGGACGATGCAGGCTCATCCCGCACCCTCGTCGGACCCTGACGGAAACAGGGCGGCAAAGGCCGCCCCGTCCGTGGATGGGGGCCTTTAGCGCCGGTGGAAGCGGGGTGCAAGGGGGTATCGGGCCCAACAACACACCCATCGCCACAAGATCACCGAACGCCCACAGGGTAACACATTCCCGTGGCGGTCTTCCGGGGATTTCGAAGATCCGATCTTCGGTGGACGCGGAGGGCGACCATGCTCGACAGCAGCACAGATATCCGCGCCATTCGCCAGGACGCCCTAGGGGCGGCGGGGCCGGCCGCGAGCCTTCGACGGCGTGCGCGCGGCTATCTGGACCTCTACCATGCGCCGAATGGGACGTGCCTGTTTGCGCTGGTGGAGGCCCATGGCGCCCTCTGGGCGGCGTGGTACCTGGCCTGCGCCAAATGTGCGGCGCTCCCCCTCGCGCTGCTGGACCCGACGGTGCGAATGTCCCCAGCCAAGCGCTACAGGCAGTTCGCGACGTATGTGGATGCCCTGAAGGAGATCAACCAGCTGGTGATGGTCGAAACCTATGTACTGATCCACACGATCAAGAGGCATGGGCCGGAAGGGGCCATCGCCGAGGGGATTCCGGCGGACCTGGCCCATGACTACGCTAGGGCGCTGGACGGGCCGAAGCCGTCGGCGGAAACCCTGCGGGATCTCTACCATCGGCATTTCACCTGGGAGCAGGATCGCGTGATCTCCGACAAGCTCGACGATGCCTTCGCTGTCTTCACCTGGTCGCTCATGCGATCCCTGTGCCAGCGGCCCTGGGTGTGGTTCTCCTATTTCAAGGTGGGGAAATCGATGAATTTCCGCAGCTTCACCGACAAGGTCGAGCGGATAGAGAAGGGTCTGATCGCCGTCGACCGCGCGATCGAGTTCGGACCGGAGCGGTTGGCGCGACGCAGCGACCTGCGGCTGAAAATCTTCCCAGGTCTCTGAGGTCGCCCAGTTGCGGGGGGCGTATGGGATAGGGGCTGGGACCGAGAGTTACAGTGGAAAAGAAGGGCGCCCTGGTCGGGGCGCCCTTCCTCACTGTTGCTGCCGGGTCCTGCATCTTCCGCTTTCAGGAGCCTTTGCGGTGCAAGGGCCCCTGTCGCGAAGGCATGCCCACGAGGGAGACTCCTTCGGCGAGAGAGTGCCCTTATTCCGGGATCTTCGACACGTTCCTTGCTGGCGCGTCAGATCGCTTGGCCTCTCGCGACAAAGGCCGCCCTTTCGGACGGCCTTTGCGCTGTCGGCTCTCGCGCGTTCGCCCCTGCGGGGCGAGCCACGCTTACTCGACGATCTTCGACACGCTCCTTGCTGGCGCGTCAGATCGCCGATTACTCGACGATCTTCGACACGACGCCGG
>NZ_JYFE01000081.1 GCF_000877395.1 Jannaschia aquimarina
GCACGGGGGGTGCACGGGGGGTGCACGGGGGGTGCATACCGGGCCGATGGCGGTCCGGGACCCACCGAATCACTTAGATATCTGAAATTGAGGGATATCTCGGACAGGAGCGTTCCGGCGTTAACCTTTTGCCGGATCCCCGGCAACGGCACCCCTCCGTCGCGTCTTCCGCTCGGCCTGCGCATCCGACATACCCCGTCCATGATCAAAGGCTTCCTCACGGTCGGCGGCTGGACCCTGCTTTCGCGCGTGCTGGGGTTCGTCCGCGATATCCTGATCGCCCGCTTCCTCGGCACGGGGGCTGCGGCGGAGGCATTTTTCGTAGCCTTTTCATTGCCCAACATGTTCCGTCGCTTCTTCGCAGAGGGCGCGTTCAACATGGCTTTCGTGCCGCTCTACGCCAAGAAGCTGGAGGCCGACCCGGAGGAAGCCGACGCCTTCGCCCGCGACGCCTTGGCGATGATGGTGCTGGTCCTGACCCTGTTCTCCGTGATCGGGATCCTGGCCATGCCCGCGCTCGTGCTGGCCATGGCGTCGGGCTTCGCAGGGGACGAACGCTTCGATCTGGCCGTGGCCTACGGGCGCATCGCATTTCCCTATATCCTTTTGATTTCGCTGGGCGCGCTCGTGTCGGGGGTGCTGAATTCGAACCGCCGGTTCCTGGCCGCCGCCGCCGCCCCGGCGCTTCTGAACGTGGTCTTCATCGCCGCTATGACGCTGGCCTGGATCGCGCCCGAGGCGGTGCAAACCTGGCTCGCCGTGCCGTCCCTGCCGCGAGCGGTGGGCTGGCTGCTGATCGCTGCCGTCCCATTCGGCGGCCTGGCTCAGCTTGGCCTCGTGGCCTGGGCCGCGCGCCGGGCCGGGCACAGGCTCTGGCCCCGCCGGAGACCCCGCCTCACCCCCGATCTGAAGCGCCTCCTGATCATCGCGGCGCCCGCCCTCTTGGCCAACGGCGTGCTGCAGGTGAACCTGCTCGTCGGACGCCAGGTCGCAAGCCTCGGAGAGCAGGGAGCGATCGCCTGGCTGTCCTACGCGGACCGGTTGTACCAACTGCCGCTGGGCGTCGTCGGCATCGCCATCGGCATCGTCCTGCTGCCCGAACTGTCGCGCAGGATCCGCGCGGAAGACGCCCCCGGCCAGAAGGCCGCCTATTCCCGGGCGGCCGAATTCTCGCTGCTTCTGACGATCCCTGCCATGGTCGCCTTTCTGGTCGTCCCGATCCCCCTCGTGTCCGTCCTGTTCGAACGCGGCGAGTTCGCTGCGGACGACACGGCGGCAACGGCGCTCGCCCTGATGATCTACGCGATCGGCCTCCCGGCTTTCGTGCTGCAAAAGGTGCTGCAGCCTCTGTTCTATGCCCGCGAGGACACGCGCTCCCCTCTTCGCTTCGCGCTGTTCGGCCTGGTGGCGAATGCCGCAATAGCCATCGGGCTCTTCCCGTTCATCGGCTGGCCCGCTGCCGCCTTCGGCACCACCGTGGCATCCTGGGCGATGCTCCTGTTGCTCTGGCGAGGGGTGCGCCGGATGGGCGATGTGGGGCGGATCGACGCCCGCGCACGGGGGCGGGTCTGGAGGATCCTGGTCGCTTCGGCGCTTATGGGCGTGGTCCTGTGGGCCTCGCAATTCGTGCTCGGTCCGACGCTGATCGGGCCTTTGCGGGCGGTCGTGCTGGCGGCGATGGTGGTCGTGGGAATGGGGTCCTACGCGCTCTTCGCCTTGCTGACAGGCGCGGCCACGCGCGACGACCTGCGCATGATGATCCGCCGTCAGCGCTGACGCAGGCGCGCCCGCAACCGGTCGATCCCGCCGGGAAAGAGCAGGACGGCGATCCCGTACCCCGCCGCGGCGCCCGCGACCTCGGCCGTCCAGTCCGGAACCCAGGACAGGCCCGCCCCCGTCGCGAACCCGAAGATCGGACCAAGCGCCAGCAGGAATCCGATGAGCAGGAACGCCCGATCCGGCGGCACCGGCGTCAGGCCCAGCCGTGTGAGGTAGGTGAAGGCCCCGATCATCGCGTAGGCGCCGGCAAAGCCACCCACCAGCGGCATCCGCGCATCGTAGAGCATCACGAAGGCCAACGCGCCCGCCACCGCACCGCCGAAGAAGATGGCGAGTTGCCGCCAACCGGGCAGTGCGACCGAATTCACATTGCCGAAGGCCAGAACGAAGACCGCCACGAATAGCGCATGGGTGAAGTTCACATGCAGCAGCGGATAGGTCACGAACCGCACCAGAAGCTCGGGCGGAAAGCTGCGGTTGGTCCACATCCATTGCCAGACCGGGTCGGCGACCGACCAATCCCCGAGGGCCGTCAGCCGCCAGCCAACCCCTTGCGCGCCTCCGACGAGACCCAGACTCGCGGCCTGGAACAGAAGCTCGACGCCGACGATGACGACCGCCAGCCCGACGACGACGGGCGGCAGGGCGTTGAAGGGGCTTTCGTTGCGCGGGTCCATGGCGGGCCTCGTTGACGACCGGTTGTGACGGGGCTACCCCGACGCGCGCCCCCAGACCAGTGGAAGCGAGAGATGGCCGAATTCACCCCCCGCGTCTTTTCCGGCATCCAGCCATCGGGCGGGCTGACGCTGGGCAACTATCTCGGTGCGATCACCAAGTTCGTCGACTGGCAGGATCGAGGCACGCACGAGACGATCTACTGCATGGTCGACCTGCACGCGATCACCGTACCGCAGGAGCCTGCGACCCTCGCGCACAACACCCGCGAGCTCTGCGCCGGATTCCTCGCCGCAGGCATCGACCCCGAGCGGTCCATCTTGGTGAATCAGTCGCAGGTGCCGGAACACGCGCAACTGGCCTGGATCTTCAATTGCGTGGCCCGGATGGGGTGGATGAACCGGATGACGCAATGGAAGGACAAGGCCGGCAAGAACGCAGAGAAGGCGTCGCTGGGGCTTCTCGCCTATCCGGCGCTGATGGCAGCCGACATTCTGATCTACCACGCCACCCATGTGCCGATCGGCGACGACCAGAAGCAGCATCTGGAACTTACGCGCGACATCGCGACGAAGTTCAACCACGATTACGGCGTCGAGTTCTTCCCACTGACAGAACCGGTGATCGAGGGCGTGGCGACGCGCGTCATGTCGCTGAAGGACGGCACCAAGAAGATGTCCAAGTCCGATCCCGTCGATGCCAGCCGCATCAACCTGACGGACGACGCGGACACGATCGCCAGGAAGTTCCGCAAGGCCAAGACGGATCCCGATCCCCTGCCGGGCGAGGCGGCGGGACTGGACGACCGGCCGGACGTGCGTAACCTCGTGAATATCTACGCCGCGCTTTCGGGGCACGGGGTGGATGCGGTCCTTGCCGAGAAGGCTGGCGGCCAGCTGGGCCATTTCAAACAGGATCTGGCCGATCTCGCGGTCGAGAAACTGGCGCCGATCTCATCCGAGATGGCCCGCCTGATGGCCGACCCGGCAGAGATCGATCGCATCCTCGCCAGAGGCGCGGCACGTGCCCGCAAGATCACGGCTCCGATCCTCGCGCGGACCTACGAGATCGTTGGCATGGTGCGCTGACACCTTGACCCGTCGCCGGGTCTTGGCTCAGGCCGACCATTCCTTCGGCAGCGCCTTCAGGAACCCGGGAAAACGATCCAGGGCGAACCGGATGAAGGCGTGGACATGGGGCGTCGCGTCGCCCTGGGGCGACCAGACCAGCCAGAACCTCTGGTAGATCCACGGCTCGGTGATGCAGAGATGCAGGCCCGGCTCGACGTCTCCGCTGGCGCGCGGCAACAGCCCCACCCCTTCGCCATCGAGCAACAGGCCTGTCATCGCCTCCACCGAAGAGACGCGCAGCGGCCCCTCGTCTCCGGACATCATGTCCTGCACCTGCCCGACGCAATCCACCCGCTCTCCGACCAGCTTTGCATAGAGCACGGTGCGATGGTCCTTCAGATCCCCCAGCGATGCCGGCTTCCCGTGGCGTTGCACGTAGTCTTCCGACGCATAGAGCGCCCAAGGGTGATCGAACAGCTTGCGCGCGACCAGCGTATCGCCTGTCAGCCGTTCGGCCGCGCGCATCGCCACATCCGCCTCGCCCATCTCGAGGGAGAGCGCGCGATCGTCCGCATCCAGCTCGAAGCGCACGTCCGGATGCTCTGCCCGGAAGGCGCGCAGGAGGCCAGAAATATACCGTGCGGCCCCGGGCACCGTCGTCAGTCGGATCACGCCGGACAGATGCCGCCGCATGCCCCGGGCGTGGCTGTCCAGAGCCAGCGCGGCGGCCTCCATCGCCTCCGCCTCCGGCATCAGGGCATGCGCGTTCGATGTCGGCTCCGTGCCGCGTGCGCCCCTCTCGAAAAGACGGAGCGATAGCGCCGCCTCCAACCTCTCGATACGCCGCCCGACCGTCGTCTGGTTCGTGCCGAGCTCGCGCGCCGCCGCCGCGGCGGAGCCCAGACGCATCACGGCCAGGAAGGTGCGGATATCGGACCATTCGTACATGGCTCTGCCCTAGCGCAGTCCCGCCCCGAAGGGGATATGCGAAAACGCAGAGCACGTGCGCAGAAGCGGTCATTCTCCGATGCGCGTGGGCACCCGATATCGGGTGTACAGAAGAAAGGACCCTCCGATGCGCAAGCTCATCCTCGCCGCCGCCCTCCTCGTTCCTCTCCAGGTCGCAGCCGGGCCGTTCATTCCCGATCTCGGCCCGCCGATCATGTGGCCGGAGCCGACCGAGACCACGCAATCCACGAAGACCGGCAAGTAATCCGGATCCCCAGTGACGGGATCCCGAGGCGGTGAACAGATCAAGGGAAGGCCGGGATCAAGTGCCGGAAGCGCGACACGCGCGAAAGCCGACGGAGGGGGCTCTGCCCCCGGCTGCGCCTCCCCCGGAGTATTTTTGCCGAGAAGAAGCAGGGCGGTATCACAGCCAGTGAGCTTCTTCTCGGTGAAAATACTCCGGGGTCTGGGGCAGAGCCCCAGCCTGTCCCCACGGGATCGCGATCAGTCGAACCAGTCGCGCAGGATGCGCGCATAGATCCGCTTGAGCGCCTCGATCTGCTCGACGCGGACCCGCTCGTCCACGGCGTGCATCCGGTGCCCGACCAAGCCGAATTCGACGACCGGACAGTGATCCTTCACGAAACGCGCATCCGACGTGCCGCCAGACGTGGACAAGTCCGGCACCCGGTTCGTTTCGGCGGCCACGGCTGCGCCGACCAGGTCCGACAGGGGGCCGGGCGGCGTCAGGAAGCTTTCACCTGACACCTTGGACACGATCTCCACGCGAATACCGGTCTCGTCCGCGACCCGGTCGGCCTCCATCCGCATCCAGTCGAGGATCGTGCCCGAGTCGTGGGCGTCGTTGAAGCGGACGTTCACCGTCGCATGACATGCGGCGGGAATCACATTGGTGGCGGCATTTCCGGTGTCGATCGTGACCACCTGCACGGTGGAGGGGTCGAAATGCTCCGTCCCTTCGTCCAGCCTGTGACCGGCCAGACGGTCCATCAGCGTCGCGCAGGCATGAACGGGATTGTTCGCGCGGTGCGGGTAGGCGGAATGGCCCTGCACGCCATGGAAGGCGAAGAACGCGGTCAGGCTGCCGCGTCTGCCGATCTTCATCATGTCGCCCATCTCGTCGGGGCAGGTCGGCTCTCCGACGAGGCAGACATCCATCCGCTCGCCCTGCTCTTCCATCCAGTCGAGCAACGCGACCGTGCCGTCGGTTGCGTCGCCCTCCTCGTCGCCGGTGATGGCAAGGACGATGGCGCCGTCGGGCCGGTCGGCCACGACATCGCAGGCCGCGGCGGCAAAGGCCGCGACGCCCGATTTCATGTCGGTCGCACCGCGCCCATAGAGCCAGCCTTCCTCGATCACGGCGCCGAACGGGTCGTGGGTCCAGGCGTCCCGATCTCCGACCGGGACGACATCGGTATGCCCGTTGAACCCGAACGTCCGCGCACCCTTGTCTCCCCAGCGGGCGAAGAGGTTGGGCGTTCCGTTCCGGTCCACGCGCGTGCAGGCGAAGCCATGCTCTGACAAAAGCTCCTCCAGCAGGGCAAGGGCCCCGCCCTCGGCCGGCGTCACGCTGCGGCAGCGCACCAGCCGTGCCGTCAGGTCGACCGGGTCGACGCTCATGCGCCCGCCTCCCGGTCATCGCCCTCTCGGAAGACGGTGGTCTGCGCGACGACGACCGAGTTCTCGTCCAGAGCGCGGGCCATCAGCGCGCGCTCGTCATCGGCGATGTCATGGCCCTCTTCCTCGCGTTCCTCCAGGCTGCCATAGCCGGACACTTCCAGCACCGCCATGTCGGCCTGTTTCAGGATGGCGACCGTCTCGCGCACGGCCTCCTCTTCGTCCACGCCCGAGGCGTAGCACATCAGGGCAGCGCCAGACGATCCGTCGGGCAGGCCGTCGCCGGGCTTGCGGCCGACCTCGACCAGAAGGGTGTAGACGTGATGCGGGCGCTTGGGCTTGTCGGACATAGCTTGCGGGTGCGCGCCCGGTTCGGTCTTGTCAACCGGGTGACGCAAGGGAAAGGTGCGCGGATGCGAAGGGTGATCCTGTTCCTGCTTTTCCTCGTCACCCTTCCGGCTCAGGCCCAGGATGGCGCGCGCAGCGACGAGCTTGTCGTCGCCACCGTCACCCGAGCGCCGTTCTCGATGGTCGTGGACGGGGTCGATACGGGGTTCAGCCTGCAGCTTTGGGGACAGATCGCCGACGAGTTGGGCCTGCAATACCGGATCGACAGGTACGGGACCTTCCCGGAGATGCTGACCGCCGTGGAGGAGGGCCGCGCGAACCTCGCCGTCGCCAACATCTCCATCAACTCCGAGCGCGAGACGCGGATGGATTTCACGCAGCCCATCTTCACCGCCGGCGTTCAGGTCATGGTCCCGTCCGAAGGCGGGGTCGGCACGATGCTGCGCACCGCGCTGTCGCCGCGCCTGATCGGCCTTCTGCTTGCGGGGTTCCTTGGCCTGCTTTTGCTGGGTATGGCGATGTGGCTCTTCGAACGCCGCGTCCGCACCTTCGGAGAGACGCCGGGCAAGGCCGCCTTCCCCGCCTTCTGGTGGGCCCTCAACGTCCTGATCTCGGGCGATTACAAGGAGGACACGCCGGCTTCCCCGCTGGGCCGCATATTCGGAACGCTGATGATCGTGGCGAGCCTGTTCGTCGTCTCGCTCTTCGTGGCGAACCTGACGGCGAACCTGACCCTTGAGGCGATCGGTCGGGACGTGCAGCGCATTACCGACCTCGACGGACGCCGGGTCGGGACCACCGTCGGATCGACGACGGCGGGATATCTAGATCTGCGTGGGGTAGGCTATCGTGCTTTCGATGACCTGGATGCGCTGCTCGACGCGTTCGAACGCCGGGACCTCGATGCCGTCGCCTTCGACGGTCCGATCTTGGCCTACTACATCGAAACGCGCTCCGACGGACGGGCGCGCCTGATCGACCGGGTGTTTCAGCGGGAATATTACGGGATCGCCCTGCCGACGAATTCGGCCTTGCGGGAACCCATCAACCGAACGCTCCTTCGCCTCGAAGAAGACGGGACATATGTCGATCTTCAGCGGGAATGGTTCGGCGCGGGGTTTGCGGCACGGTAGCAGAGACCTGCGTGCCAAAGCCGGGGCAACGCCGTCCGAACGGTGTTGCGGCAGGTCCGCGGCCCGGGTCGACGGCGTTTGTGCCCGAGCCGCTGAACCGGATTTTCTAGCTGCGCACCTTTCGGACCACGAAGATCAACAGGCAGGCGCCGATGATGCCGACGATCATCTGTGCGATCCAAGTTCCCGAAGCCTGGATACCCACGAGCCCCAAAAGGAAGTTGGCGACGATCGCACCGACGATGCCGAGGCCGATATTCAGGAACAGCCCCGTATCCGCCTTCATGATCATGCTGGCGACCCAACCCGCGAGGCCGCCCACGATGATGGCGGCGATCCAACCCAGACCCGACATTTGCAATTCCTTCCGAATGGTTGTGCGTGTGGGACAGAACGCCGCAGCCGCGACACGGTTCCCCTCGCCAAACGGGCCGCGAAGCTCCATCTTCGGGTCATGGCATCGGCAAATCAGCGCACGTCGCTCGCCCTGAGCCGGTCTCAGCGGCACAACATGGCGGAGTATGACCGCCTGCCACCGGTGCTGCGCCATTGGCTGGCGCAGGCCGCACTGCCCTGGTCCCCGACATCGGCCCGCCGGGCCTGGCGCAAGGCGATGCGACGCGCACTCTGGCGAGAGAAGGTGGCGCTGCGGCTCATGGACGAAATCGAGGCCGAGCGGCTGGCACAGGACGCGCTCGTGATCCGCCGCGAGCTCGAGATGGCCGCAAGGCAGGACGGGAAGAGTATACAAATCACCTCCCGCGGATGATCCGGATCAGGGTGCCGCGGCGCCGGGGGTGAGAAACGGGCGCTCATGGATCTCGCCCTGACATTCACGGCATTCGGAGTGCTCTTTCTCGCCGGTCTCGCAGCCGACCAGTTGGGGCGGCTCACCCGTCTGCCCCGCGTCACGATGCTGCTGATCCTGGGTCTTCTGGCCGGGGAGGCCGGCTTCGACCTCATTCCCGATGCGGTGGCCGAATGGTTCGAAGCCCTTTCGATCATCGCGCTGACCATGGTCGCCTTCCTCTTGGGCGGGTCGCTGTCACGCAACAACCTGGCGCGGCACGGGCGCGCGATCCTCGCGCTTTCGCTGTCCATCGTGCTCATCACGCTTGCTATGGTATCGCTTGGTCTGATGGCGGCCGGTGTTCCACCGGGGCTCGCGCTGATCCTCGGGGCTATCGCCACGGCCACGGCGCCCGCCGCGGTCGCCGACGTCATCCGGCAATCCGGCATCCGAAGCGAATTCGTGGATACCCTCGAAGGGGTCGTCGCGATCGACGACGTCTGGGGCCTGATCGTCTTCAGCTTTGCGCTTGTCTTTGCAGGGCAGTCCGACGGATGGACCGGGGTCCTGTCTACCGCGACCGCGGAATTGGGCGGCAGCCTCCTGCTCGGCGCCGCGATCGGGCTACCGGCCGCCTTCCTCACCGGGCGCCTCTCGCCAGGAGAGCCGCAACAGGCCGAGGCGATCGGGATCGTCTTCCTGTGCGCGGGCCTGTCGCTCTGGCTGCACGCCTCCTTCCTGATCGTCGGGATCACCGCGGGGGCGATCGTCGCGAATCTGGCGCGCCATCATGATCGCGCTTTTCACGAGATCGAGAACATCCAGTGGCCTTTCATGATTCTGTTCTTCCTTCTCGCGGGCGCATCGCTGGAATTGGGGTCGCTGGCCACGCTCGGCTGGATCGGCGTGCTCTACATGGCGCTCCGGATTGGCTCGCGGCTGATAGGCGGTCTGGTCGGCGCACGCCTCGGTCAGATCGACGGCCCGGCCGCACGCTGGTTCGGCCCTGCTCTGCTGCCGCAAGCGGGCGTCGCAGTCGGCATGGCGCTCGTCGCGGGAGAGGTCTTTCCGGATTGGGCCCAGACGATCATGGCACTCACCATCGCAAGCACCGTCCTGTTCGAGTTGATCGGCCCCCCGGCGACGATGGCTGCGATCCGGCGCGCCGGTACCGGTCGTCTCGGGCGATCTGCCGCCGAAGGCCCCACACGCGCGCGGCCAGAGCCCTGACAGGCGGCTCCTCCGTCGCGATCCCCACTGGATCGGTGACCCCCATCGGCGCATCGGTATCCGGACGGGGCCGCGAGGCCCCGCCCTTTCTTATCCCGCGGCGCGACGCATCTTCGCGTCCCGCTTGCGGCGCCACGGCGCGTCCCGCTCCCAGTCGCCGGCCATGATCGCACCGTAGGGCAGGATCCGGTCCGTCACCGTTGCGAGGTTCGCCCGCTCCATCTCGGCGGTCACCGTCTCGGGCCGCTTGTAGGCCGAAGGCAGTTCCGAGACGTCCACGTTGCCGCAGAAGAACCGGGCATCCAGCCCGTCGGTCTCGGCGGCAAAGACCGCCTCCTCCGAATAGGCCGCGCCCATCCGCTCCATCAGCCGACGGGTATGCGCCGTCCGCGAAAGATTGCGCCCGGCCCCATGCGGCGCGAAGCCCAGACCCGCATCGGTCCGCTTGCCTTCGACCACCAGGATCGGCGCGCCCATGTTGAGCGGTACGATCTGGCGCCCGTCGGTATCGGGAAGGAAGCCACGATGCACGGGCGTCGCACCCTTCGCGTGCCAGAACACGTCTCCTTCCGCGTCATCGCGGAAGACGAAGTTGTGCTCGTTCCACCAGCGGTCGACCGGCTCCTGGCCCAAGCTCCGCGCTGCCGCGTCGTGCAACGCCGCGTGGTTTGCCTTGGTCCAGTCACGCACGATCTGGAGCGCATCCCAATAGGCGCGGCCCTCGTCCGTGTCCCAGGGGATCCAGGCATTCACCTTCGCCGTCCCGGGCGAAAGCTGCGCGCGGTACCGCTCGGCCACTTCCATGCCGGCCTTGTAGACCTGCGCGCCCATCCCGCGCGAGCCGTGATGCGTGACCAGCGTCACCCGGCCCGACCCTTCGGACCGCCCGACGAAGGCGAAGTGGTTGCCGTCGCCTTGCGTGCCGAAATGACTCCGTGCCTCCTTGACCGCCCGATCCGAGAAGAACGGGTTGGCCTCCATGCGCTCGAACAGATCCGCGTCCGGGCCCGGATCGAAGTCGTGCCGTCCTCCCGGACCGAAATGGGTGGCTCCATGAATTGCATCCAGCGCCGCCTTCGGTTCGGCCCCCTCGAAGGCCGTCGCGTAGAGCGAGCAGCAGATATCGGCCGAGTGCATTCCCGGATGGATCGCGCCGCGCGCCGCAACGACGCCGCCCACCGGGATCGTGCCGGGCGGACCTGCCGGACAGGCATCCGGCATCGCCACGCCCGCTTCCAGCGTCGGCGTCCGCATCAGGATCGCCATGGTGCGGGACACGGCCTCAAGGTTTGCGACCTCGTCCTCGGACTGCGGATCCAGGTGGATCTGGAAGTCCGGCGGGTCTCGCGGCGGCGGGCGCAGGGCCGCGACCCGCGCGGCCTGCGCGTCGGCCTCGACCTTCGCGGCCGCAACAGCGTCGCGCACGATGGCCGTCGCAGCGTCCCGGTCGGGGGCGGCGTTGGCACGCGCGAGCAACGGCCCGAAGGCCGGGCCGGGCACGAGGCCGGCATCGATCAGATCCTGCCCAGTCAGATGAGTCATGGGTTTTCTCCCGTAATGCCCCTGGAACTCGCCCGGGGGTGCGGGAGAGGGGGACGTGATCTAGGTGTGGAGCCGCTCACTGCGCAGCAGCAGGCCGGACGAAACGTCCGCCAGCGAATTGCGCAAATTATGGAACCGTGTGGTCACGATCCGTCCCCTCGGCTGTTTCGGCAGGTCGTCCCGCCGGGTTCTCCCAATGGCGTCGCAACGCGATTCGCGTCAAGGGATTTCGTTGCGCGCAGGCGCCCGATCCGGTCCAAAGGGCCATGACACGGATCGAAGCCCTCGCCCGCGACCTGGACCGCTTAGCCCGGAAGGACCGTCGGAACCGCGTCTTCGGGGCCGACGGTCACAAGTACCGCACCCAAAAGTGGACCCTTCGGCAGATCCATGACCTGGAGCGCCGCTGCCCCGCACCCCTCCCGGAGGATCTGCGCGAGTGGCTCCTCCGTGTCGGCGGCGGTCCGGCCCCGTGCTACGGCCTCGCTCCCGAGATCTATCCGTTCGAGCCCGACGACGATCCGGAAGCGGGGGCGTTCCGCCGTCTGACGGACGTGACGCGCGCCGACGTGCAGATCCGCCTCGACGCTGCCTGGCACGGGCCGCCGGACCGACATGGCGGGCGCAACGTCCCTCCGGAGTTGACGACCCGGGAAAAGGATGGCGGGCCCGATCTGCTCTTTCTCGGGGATGGGGGATGCACCTTCGACTTCGTCATGCCGCTGACCGGCGACCTGTCCGGAAAGGTCTTCTACCGGGACTGGAACGGGATGGATGCGGGCGAGACGGAGGTTGGAGGATTGCTCTGGCCTCAGGGTCTGGCCCGGTGTGACACCCATCCATGGTTCGAAGACGCGCGGCTCGAAATGGCCACAGACGCGGCTCGGATGTCCGGCTTCCTCGATTGGATGGAGGACTGGATCACCGAGTCGACCTACTTCGTCGAGAACCTTCGTCGTTTCAACGCTCAGGAGAAGGCAAGTCAATCAGCCTGGCTCGCTGGAAGCGACCGGTCTAGGGCCGGACTTCTGAGCCGCCTCGTGTCGAAGCTCCTCGGGGGGAACTGACGCCCTGCCTGGGTCCGGGCGGGCACCACGTTCGCCGCGCGCCGGGTGCGGGGCCGTGGAACCGGCGCCGCATCCGACCCGGCGCCCCCGCCCGATCGGCGCAGCCGGAGGGCCCTAGTCCCGCAGAAGCTCGTTGATGGATGTCTTCGAGCGCGTCTTCTCGTCGACGCGCTTCACGATCACCGCGCAGTAGAGGTTCACGCCGTTCTTCGACGGCATCGAGCCCGCCACCACGACAGAGCCTTCGGGCACCTCGCCATACATGACCTCTCCGGTCTCACGGTCGATGATCTTGGTCGACTTGCCGATGAAGACCCCCATTCCTAGGACCGAGCCGCGGCGGACGATGCAGCCCTCGACCACTTCGGACCGGGCGCCGATGAAGCAATCGTCCTCGATGATCGTGGGGCCCGCCTGCATGGGCTCGAGCACGCCGCCGATGCCCACGCCGCCGGACAGATGCACGTTCTTGCCGATCTGTGCGCAGGATCCGACGGTCGCCCATGTATCGACCATGGAGCCGCTGTCGACATAGGCGCCCAGGTTCACGAAAGACGGCATCAGCACCACGCCCGGAGCGATATAGGCGCTGCGGCGCACGATACAGTTCGGCACGGCCCGAAAGCCCGACGCTTCCCACCGGGCGGCATTCCATCCGGCGAACTTGCTGTCGACCTTGTCCCACCAGGTGCCGCCCTGCGGCCCACCGGATTGCGGCGCCATATCCTTGAGGCGAAACCCCAGCAGGACCGCCTTCTTGGCCCATTGGTTGACATGCCAGTCCCCGCCCTCGCGCGGCTCGGCGACACGCAACTCGCCCGCATCGAGCGCATCCAGCGTCGCCTCGATCGCGTCGCGCGCCTTGCCTGTCGTTTGCGGGGTGATCGTGTCACGGGCCTCCCACGCGGCCTCTATCGCGGCTTCGAGCTGGTCGGTCTGCATGGACGGCCTCCGGACGTGGGAATGACTGCGCGGTCCTTATCCTCCGCCTCAACGCCGCACAACCGGAGCGGACCGCCTCGGACGGAAGGTCGGGTATTCCTCACTTTCCGCAACGCTCATTTCGCAGGCACTTTGCTCATGTGTCGAGCGGAGACCGTCATGGCTCAGTATGTTCCCCTGTTCCTCATCGTACTGGCCGGTGGTTTGGCTGCGGTACAGGCGCCGATGAACGCTGCGCTCGGACGTGGGCTGGGAAGCGGGACGGGGGCCGCGGCGGTGTCCTTCGGCGTGGGCTTCGCGGGCCTTCTCGCGGTGACATGGGCGCAGGGCGACGGCAGCGCACTGACACGGATCGGCCATGTGGACCGACGGCTGCTGCTGGGCGGCTTGCTGGGCGCGTTCTACGTCTGGGCGATCCTGTGGTGCGTGCCACAGCTTGGCATCGTGACAGCGGTTTCCGCGATGATCCTGGGTCAACTCGTCGTCGCTCTGACGATGGATGCAGCCGGAATGTTCGGCCTGCCGGTCCACCAGATCACACCACAGCGCGTGTTGGCCGTCGCCCTTGTCGCCGGCGGCCTTGTCCTGTCGCGCGCCTGATCCGTTCGGCCTATGACCGCCATTTGATCGAGCAGCCCATCCCAGGCGTCTGCTCTGGGACCGGATCGGCGCCGGCAATCGCTCGCATGGCCGCGACCAGGTCCTCGTGCCGCCCGCGATAGGCGAGCCGCAGATCCGGGCCGAAACCAAACAGGTCCGGTGTGCAGACCGCTCCCATCTCGCGGGCGAAGGCCTGATCGGCGTCGATCACATAGGGCACCGCCAGCCCGTGGGTCTCGGCGAAGGGGCCCATCCTCTCGGGCGCGTCGGCCGGGTAGGAATGCCAATCGTTGGACATCACGCAGACCGCGCCGACGCCTTCGGCCCCCAGCATGTCCAGGTCGGATGCGAAGCCGTCGATCATGCGGATCACGTACGGGCAGTGGTTGCAGATGAAGGCCACGACCAGACCATTGGGGCCTGACACCTCGTCCCGCGTCCAGACCCGGCCCCGCGGGTCGGGGAGTGCGAAATCCGGGCACGGTGTCCCCAATGCGGCAGCGTCGGTTTCCGTCAGGGCCATCGGCTTTCTCACGTCCATTCAACCTCACCCTGCCCGATAAATTTCGGGGGCGCGACCGCTTGCGCTCGCAGGAGGCAGAGCCCCCAGGGGCAGGGACGCCGCGCGCGTACGCCGGATCAGTCCAATGGGTCGGGCGCGGGATTCGCTCCGCAGATCAGCACGGCGACCCTCTCGCCCGGGTCCGGCCGGCAGGCCCCCGAGATGAGCGCGGCGAGAGCTGCGGACCCCGCCGGCTCCACCAGCAACCGCGCCTCCCGCCAGAGCAGATCGCGCGCGGCAAGGATCGCCTCGTCCTCGACCAGCACACTCTCGATCCCCTGCGCCAAACCGAAGGCCAGCTCGCCGATACGTCGCGCCCCGAGCGCATTCGCCGCCACGCCAGCCACCTCGACATCCACGGGCCGCCCGCCCTGCAACGCGGTGTGGAGCGTTGGTGCCAGACGCGGCTCGACCGCCACCACCTTGCGTCGCCCTGCCAACCAGGCGAGCGAGCCGCCGATCAGCCCGCCGCCGCCGACCGCGATCAGGACGGTCTCGGCCTCCAGCCCCTGCGCCTCCCATTCGCGCAGGCAGGTTCCCTGCCCGGCCAAGGTCTGCACGGCATCGTAGGCATGGACCTGCATCGCGCCGGTGCGCGCCTCGTGATCCTGCGCAGCCTCCAGCGCATCGGCATAGACACCAGGGACGACGTGGCAGGTTGCGCCGGTCCGTTCGATCAGGGCGATCTTGGCCGGCCCCGCGATCTCGGGCACGAAGATATGCGCGGCATGCCCCAGCGCCGCAGCCGCATGACCCACCGCAGCGCCGTGATTGCCCCCGGATGCCGCGACCACGCCGCCCGGCGGCACGGATCCAGACAGAAGCGTGTTGAACGCCCCCCGCGCCTTGAAGCTGCCGGTATGCTGCATCTGCTCGAGTTTGATCTCGACGTCGAAGCCACCCAGTGTCAGCCGCGCGACCGGTGTGACGCGCACGTGACCGGCGATCCGCGCCGCGGCCGCTTCGATTTCCGACTGCCAATCCGTCATGGGGTCGTTAGAAGGGCCGGACCAGACCGATGCAAGGACGAACATGGCCAAAGACCGCAACCACCCGATGCGCCACGCGCGCGAGGATCGCGACACCTCTCACACGGTGCCGGACACGCCGCAGACGCGCTCGCCGGCCTACCGCCTCGCCTTCGCTGACGAGGATTTCCTGTGCCGCGACGAATTGCGCCCGGTCCGCCTGCAACTGGAGCTCCTCAAGACGACGCTCAGCATGGATGAGGCAGGGGTCGAAAGCACGGTGGTCATGTTCGGCGGCGCCCGCATCCCCCGGCCCGCCAATCGCGACCGCGCCCGGACCGAGACGCTTCGCAGCCTGGCCGACCAGTACGAGGAGGCACGCCGTTTCGCCCGCATCGTCACCGAACACAGCCTGCGCGACAGCGGCGGGCGTCGGAACGTCATCGTCACCGGGGGCGGTCCGGGCATCATGGAGGCGGGCAACCGCGGCGCCCACGAGGCGGGCGGCCGCAGCGTCGGCCTTAACATCGTTCTGCCGCACGAGCAGGCGCCCAACGAATTCGTGACCCCCGATCTCAGCTTCAACTTTCATTACTTCGCCGTGCGCAAGATGCACTTCCTGATGCGCGCCGCTGCGATCTGCGTCTTTCCCGGCGGCTTCGGCACGCTGGACGAACTGTTCGAGAGCCTGACGCTGATCCAGACCGGCCGGATGGAGCGGGTGCCCTTTCTGCTCTTCGGGCGCGACTTCTGGGCGAAGATCGTGAATTGGGATGCGCTGCGCGAGGCGGGCACGATCGGCGACGACGATCTGGGCCTCTTCCGCTTCGTCGATACCGCCGACGAAGCACTGGCTCTTCTGGACGACTGGCCCCTGCCCCGCACCCGCCGGGATGAAATCCCCGGCCGGGTCGAGGCCTGACGGCGCGCCTAGCCGTCGCCGGGCGACGGGTCGGCGGGATCGGACAGGATGTAATCGACGAACTCGGTCCGCTGGAAGGCGCTGTAATTGTCGTCGGACAAGAGCGTCATCCGCAGCCGTCCGTTCCCGTCACGCCAGATGGAGAGCGACTCCAGATTGTCATGCATCCGCAAAGGCGTCTCGATCACCAGCCGCTCGTCCCCGCCGGTCAGATCGAAAGACCGCACACGCGACCGGAACCCGATCAGCGCGAAATCGCGCTCCAGCAGATAGAGCCGCCCGTCCGGGCCGATATCCGCCCCTGTCACCAGCCACGGCCCATCTCGGCGCAACGCGAAGGGGATGGTCCATTCGCCATCCTCGTAGCGGTAGACCGGGAAAGGCCGCGCGATCTGTCCCGACCGTTCGGGAATGGCATAGAGACGCCCCTCGGCATCGGCAGCCAGCGCCTCAAGCCCGGAATTCGATTGCAGACCCTCGAAGGCGGGATGCTGGGGAATGCGGTCGGGCGCGTTGCCCAAGGCAGGGTGCCGCATCACCCGGTGCACGCCCTCATAGGCCAGGAAATAGCCGTCGTCGGTGCGGGCGATGGCTTCGGCATCGCGCTCGCTGACCCTCAACCGCTCTCCCGACGAATGCAGGAGCGGGCCGCGCCCGGTGACATCCACACCCGAGACTGCACCATCGGCGTCCCGCGACAGCTGCCCCTCGACCCATTGCCCCCGGTCCGACAGCGCAGCAAAGGCCCGGCCGTCCGGCCCGAGCCATAGCGCCGAGAATCCGCCCGCGCCCTGCCAGTCCGGCTCCCAGCCATGGGAGCCCAGCAGCCGGGGATCGGCCCAAGCCAGCGAGGGGGCGAGGGCTAGCGCGCAGCCGGCGCAGAGAGAACGGAAGCGCATTGCTGAGGCAGGTCGGCCATCCGCAACTCGCGCCGGGGGCGCGGTGGCGGAGCGTTGGGATCGGGGGGCGGCGGATTGAGGATATTCTGCTGCCATTGGCGCGCCTCGGCGCAGCCGTCGCCGCGAGGTGGCGGATCCTGGTTGACGCAGGCCCGCGCGCCACGCGGACAACTGAGCCGGACATGCATATGGTAGTGATGGCCCCACCACGGCCGAACCTTGCGCAGCCAGTTGCGGTTTCCGCGCGCATTCTCGCACATCCACACCTTCGCGCCCGGGAAGATGAAGATCCGCGCCACGCGCCGATCCGACGCGGCGGCCCTGACCAGCTCCATATGTTCGGCCGTCCATCGGGTGTTCACATAGGCCCCATCAGCCCGCCGCTTCGAGACGGCCGAGATGTTCTCGCGCTCGCGGCGGGTCAGGTTCAGGCGCGGCGGCTCCATCAGCCAGACGTCGACATCCAGCCCGCTCTGGTGGCTGCGATGGCCGGTCAGCATCGGCCCGCCGCGCGGTTGGTTCATGTCGCCGACATAGATTCCGGGCCAGCCGACCTGCGTCATGCGGCGGCTCAGATCCTGTACGAAGTCCACAAGGACGGGCTGGCCCCAATTGCGGTTCCGGCTCAGGCGCATCGCCTGCCAGGTCGGACCGGTCTCGGCCAATTGCACGTTCCCCGCCGCACAGCCGTTCGAATAGCTGCCGATGGGCTGCGGCCGCTGCGCGCTGGCTCGTGGCTGGGCGCCGAACAGTTCCTTGGCGAGCTGCGCGTGGGCTGGCCCCGGCACGGGCATGGCAAGAAGGGCGAGGCAGGCCAGAAGTCGAAGCATCATCAACAATCTCCCTCGGGATCGACCCACCGTAGCAAGAAGAGACCCAGAAGGAAGAGCACCGCGATCGGAAAGATGCCCAACCGCGCCGAGCCGGTGGCCCAGGTCGCGATCCCGATCGACATCGGCGCCAGGAACGCGGTCGCCTTCCCCGACAGCGCATAGAGCCCAAACGCCTCGGTCGAGCGGGCCGGATCCGAGTGACGCACCATCATCGTGCGGCTGGCCGATTGCAGCACGCCGCCCATGCCTCCGATCACCGCGCCCAGCACGTAGAAGATGACATCCGCCCCGCCCATCTCGGCGCCGAAGATGAAGGCTGCCGCGCCCGACAGCGGCGCGCGGTCGGACAAGGGGATCCCGAACAGCGCTTCGGGCGTCATTCCGCAAAGGAGGATCACCACCGTCGTCAGGACCAGCACCGCGCCGGTGATGACGGGCTTCGGCCCGAAGGCGCCGTCCAGCCGTCCGCCGATCCAGGCCGACACGGCCGCCGTGATTGCACCCACGATGCCGAAGACGCCGATCTGCGTCGTCTCCCAGTCGAGCACGAGGCGCGCATAGACGCCCCCGAACGCATAGAGCGCCACCAGCGCGTCCCGATAGAGCATCGAGCCCGCCAGATATGCCATCAGGCTGGTCCGCCCGGGGATCGAGGCGAGCATCGCCTTCAGGTCGGCCCAAGCCTCCGCGATCGTCGCCCGCCCGCCCGAGCCCGGCGGGTCCTTCACCCACAGGAAGAACGGCACCATGAAGATCACGTACCACAAGGCCGAAAACGGCCCGACGAAACGGGTCCCCTCCCGCGCTTCTCCTTCCAGACCCAAGGCGGGCGCGGCCCCCAGCAGGGTCCGTCCGTTTTCGTTGTCGGCGAAGAGGCCGAGCATCAGGAACAGCGCCGTCACCCCGCCCGCATAGCCGAGCGCATAGCCGGTGCCGCCGATCCGGCCCAGCTCCTCGCGGGGGGCAAGGTCTGGCAGCATCGCGTTGGTGAAGATCGTGGTGTATTCCGCGCCGATCATCGCGAAGGCGAAGCCGCCCACCGCCAGCCAGAAGCCCGACGCGTCCGGCGCCATGAACCACAGCCCAGCGATCCCCACCACGTAGAGCACCGAAAAGGTCACGATCCACGGCATCCGCCGCCCCGACCGGTCGGCCAGCGCCCCCAGGAGCGGCGCGGTCAGAGCGATCGAGACACCGATGCCGGTCTGCGTCCAGGACCAGATGGATTGCGCGCGGGCATCCGCCGCCTGCTCGCCAAGCTCGCCGATCAGCGCGTCGGCCAGCACGCCCGTGAAGTAGGGCCCGAAGATGAAGGTCAGGCACAGCGTGTAGAACGGCTGGCTCGCCCAGTCGAACATCATCCAGCCGCGGATGCGCCGCCTCTGCTCGGCAGTCGCCCGCACGGGGCCCGTCACGTCGGTCATCTGGCCTGTCCCTGTTCCCTCGCCCGGATCATGGGAGCGATGGCAGACCCGCGCAACGGCGATGTGTCCCGGGCCGATAGCTCCCTTGCGGGCCGTGTCCTCCCTGCGGCAGACAGGCCGCATGGACAGAAATCTCGCCCTCGTGACCGGCGCCGCCCGTGGCATCGGCCTCGCCACGACCCGCCTCATGCTGGACCGCGGCTGGACCGTCGCCATGATCGACCGGGATGGCCCGGCGCTCGACGCCGCCGCAGATGGGCTTCGGGACGCGCGCGCCTTTCTGTGCGACGTGTCCGACCCCGATCAGGTCGCCGCGATGATCGACGACGTGCGCACGGCGTTCGGGCGCATCGACGCGGTGGTCAACAATGCGGGCGTCGCCCTGTTCGGCCCGATCGAAGAGACCGGGTTCGACACTTGGCGCGAGGTCATGGCGACCAATCTCGACGGCCCGTTCCTGGTGACGCAGGCAGCCCTGCCCGCCCTCAAAGAAAGCCGGGGCAGCGTCGTCAACATCGCTTCGATCTCGGGGCTTCGGGCATCGACGCTGCGGGTGGCCTACGGGACCTCCAAGGCCGCCGTGATCCAGCTGACGAAGCAGCAGGCGGCCGAATTTGGGGAGTTCGGCATTCGTGCCAATTGCATCTGCCCCGGCCCTGTCCGCACCAAGCTGGCGATGGCGGTCCACACGCAGGAGATCGTCGACGCCTATCACGATGCGATCCCGTTGAACCGCTACGGCTCCGAGAAGGAGATCGCGAGCTGCATCGCCTTCCTCTGCTCGGACGAGGCGAGCTACGTGACCGGCCAGGTCCTCGCCGCCGATGGCGGGTTCGAGGCGACCGGCGTAGGCCTTCCGGCGCTGCGCGGATAAGGCGATACGGAGCGAGCCGCCGGTCCTGATTGAAGGCCCCACGGCGCCGTGTCGGCGGATCCGCCGCGCCGGGCTAGGCCGCGACCGGCGGCCAGGGCCGCTGCCCCTCGGCGTCGATCCAGGCGGCCACCCAGCCGGGCAGGACGGGCGGGGCATCGTCTCGGCCGAGAGCGGTCAGCACCTCCGCGGTCGGAACGGCCCCGCGGCCCTTCGCAGTGACTGCCGTGCGCAACAACGCCTGGCAGGCGCAATCGCCGTCGATCCAGAACTCCTGCACGACGTAGAAGAACCGCGCGTCCCACCCCGCCAGCCTAGTCCGCATCTCGATCCGCGCGAAAGGCAGGATGCGCCGACGGTAGCGGATCGAGCTTCCGGCAACCGCCAGCCCCCATCCTTCCCGCCGCAACATCGACAGAAGTCCGTAGCGCATGCCCGACGTGAACCGCCCGATATCCATCAGCGTCAGGACGCGGCCGTTGTTCATCTCGCCGAAGCCGTCCAGATCCCAGGGCCAGCAGAGATGCCGGCTGACATGGGTCTCGGTCAGGGCGAGCGGCGGCGCGGCGCGGTTGCGCCACATCTGCCAGGCGAGGCGGACGAAGGGATACATGGCGCCCCGATGCGTGGACGTGACGCGGACGTCAAGCCGGGCGTTGCGGCACCCGCCTTGCCCCCCGCCCCGCGCGCCCCTAGCTAGGGCCGGACAGACCCGGAAGGCGCCGCCCATGTGTTCCCTGCTTCAGATCCTCTCGACGCTGCTTTCGGTGGCGCAGACGATCATCATCGTCCACGTCATCATGTCGTGGCTGATCAATTTCGGCGTGCTGAACATGCGCCAGCCGATCGTCGGGCAGATCTGGGACGGCCTGACCCGCCTGCTGGAGCCGCTCTACGGCCCGATCCGCCGCGTCCTGCCGGCGACCGGAGGGCTGGATCTCGCACCGCTCGTGGCGATCCTCGGCATCTTCATGCTGCAAACGGTGATCCGCAACAACCTGCCCTCGGCCTGCGGGTTCTATTGAGGCGCCACATCCTCGCCCATCGCGGGGGAGCAGGCCGCGGAATGATCTGCCCACGCGCATCCTGAGGGACAGGGGGAGGGACACGGGAAAGTGTCAGCCGGAAGGCGCGGAAGAATGGCAGCAGATCGGCGGAAGCCATCCTGCCTTCCGCATCTCCTATCACGACGCGATAGATTACGTTCGATGGCTGAACGGCCGGGTCGGAGCCGAGGTCTACAGCTGCCGACCGAGGCGGAATGGAAATACGCCGCCCGGGCCGGGACCGAAACGCCGTCCGTGACTGGCCATGCGATGACAACCGATCAGGCCGCCTTCTCTTGGTCTGGCACTGACTTCACCTAGCATTCCGAGCGACCGGATCCGAAGCAAAACGTCAGGCCGGGACCTGTCGAAGACCTCGATGCTGCAAATGGCTGGGGCCCGCGGCACATGGCGGGAAACGCTCATGAATGGGCGCTGTCGTGCCGGACATCGCGGATCAGGAACTGGAACACGGCATCAGAACGGGTCGAAAAGAGCAGTTGGAATAACCGCAAACGCGTGATCCGCGGCGGATCGCATTCCTCGCCTCTCGACGGACCAAGACCGGCAGCAAGCTTATCGTCTCAAGAAGAGGACAGACCTCGCAATCTTGGGTCCAGGGGTCTGCGAGATCTGGTCGCCCCCACGCCGGACTGACCTATCCCAGAACCACCGTCTCCACGCAGTCTCCAGTCTTGCCCGCCATCTCGCCGCCCTCGGCCTTGTGGAGCGCTGCGCCAACCAAGATGGCGGCGGCGAGGACGATCAGCCTGATATTATAGCCCGTCTGTGTCATGGGACATCTCCCTCTTCGACAATCCCATTTTCGCCCCTGCCCCGACGGCTTGCAAATCACGGGCCCGTGACCCAACGCTGCGCCCATGGATACGCTCTCCACCCACGAAGCCCTGCCAGATCCGCGCAATGCCGACATCCTGATCTGGGTCGATGGCGACCTCGTCCCGCGCCCGCAGGCCAAGGTCAGCGTCTACGACAGCGGCTTCCTTCTGGGCGACGGCGTATGGGAGGGGCTGCGCCTCTACGACGGTCGCTGGGCCTTCCTCGACGCCCATATGGACCGGCTGGAGGAGGCCGCGCGCGCCCTGGACATCGCCCTGCCCCCGCGCGGAAAGATCCTCGCCGCGCTAGAGGCCACGCGCGAGGCCAACTCCATGACCTCCGACGCCCATGCCCGCCTGATGGTGACGCGCGGTCGCAAGCGCCTGCCGTTCCAGCATCCGGGCCTGACCGAGACGGCGCCCACGCTCGTCATCATCATGGAACATTCGGTCCCGGCCGCCCCCCGTCCCGTCCGACTGGCCACCGTTCCGCATATCCGCGGCCTGCCCATGAGTCAGGACCCGAAGCTCAACACCCATTCCAAGGTGAATTGCGTGCTCGCCTGTATCGCAGCCGAGAAGGCGGGCGCCGACGAGGCGTTGATGCTGGACGTCCACGGCTTCGTCTCGACGACGAATGCCTGCAACTTCTTCATCGTGAAGAAAGGGGGGCTCTGGACCTCGACGGGGGACTATTGCTTCAACGGCATCACCCGTCAGGCCGTCATCGACCTCGCCCGCGCCAATGGCATCCCCTGCCACGAACGCAATTTCAGTCTGGTCGACTGCTACTGCGCCGAAGAAGCCTTCCTGACCGGCACTTTCGGCGCACAGACCCCGGTGGAGAGCATCGACGGACGGGTTCTGGGCGCCGCTCCGGGTCCGGTCACTATCCGTCTTCGAGATCTCTACCGCGAGTTGGTGGAATCCCCACCCGGCGAGAAGCAGGGCATCTAGTGATGTGATGTCCGGCAAGATACGCGCTGAGTGGTCTTCGGGCCATGCCAGTCGAGAAATCCCACGCGTCGGGATTTCTCGTGCCTCCGATGCCGGGCAGTCGTTTTCGCACGGCGATCTAGATCAGTGTCAAAGGGCAGCCGTTCGGTGACTGCTATCGGCGAGGGACATGCATGAAGATCGCCGAAGAGACCGCACCAGCCGGGATCGTCAACTTCGCACTTCTTCTGAGTGCGAATGCCATTCTCGCCTCCGCGCTGCCGATGCTCATCGTGCTGGGCGGGTTGGCCGGCCTGATGCTGGCACCGACGCCCGGCCTGGCCACCCTTCCCCTCTCCATCTCGACGTTGGCCGGGCTCATCGCGGCGGCACCGTTTTCGCTCTTCATGGGGCGCTTTGGCAGGCAGGCAGGCTTTCTGCTGGGTGCTGCCTGTGCGGCCGCCGGGGGCGCGGCGGGTCTGTTCGGCATGATGGAGTCGAGCTTCCTCCTCCTGCTTGCGGGGCACTTCCTGCTTGGAGCGGCGCTGACCTGCTTCCAGTTCTTCCGCTTTGCCGCTGCCGAAGTCGTGCCGGACCAATGGCGATCGGTCGCGATATCCCTGATGCTGACATCCGGTCTTGTCGCCGCGCTGCTCGGCCCAGAGATCTTCGCACGCACGACGGGCCTGCTGGCCCCCTTCCCGTTTGCGGGCGCTTACGGCGCGATCATCGGCCTTGCCGTCATCGGCGCCTTGCCGCTCTTGCTCGTCCGCGGAATGCCCCGGCCGGTCACATCCGGCGGCCCTGCCCAGGCGCGTATCGACGTGCTGGCTATCCTCAGACGTCCGACCGTTGCGGCCGCGGTCTTCGCGGCCGCGATTTCCCAAGGAGTGATGGCGCTGCTCATGGTGCCCACTCCCATCGTGATGGTCGGCTGCGGCTTCGATGCCGCGACGGCGGGAAGCGTGGTCGGCTGGCATGTCGTCGCGATGTTCGCACCCAGCTTCGTGACCGGCTTCCTGATCAAGCGGTTCGGCGCCTCACTCATCGTCCTGACGGGCCTCGCCCTTCTGGCCATATCGGCTCTCATCGCTGCGACGGGTCTGAGCCTCGCCCATTTCTACGTCTCTCTGATCGTGCTGGGCGTCGGATGGAACTTCGGCTTCATCGGTGCGACGAGCCTGCTTGCCGATGCCCTCGCCCCGGAGGAGCGGGCCTCGATCCAGGGCATAAACGATACGGCGATCGCGCTGGCGTCCACGATCGCCGCCTTCTCTTCCGGAGCGCTCGTGGCGGGCTTCGGCTGGACACTGCTCGTCCTGGGCGCCTTGCCGGTCGTCGCCGTCACGGCCTTCGTCCTGCGATGGACGTGGCGCCGTTCCGGCCCCGCAGCGTAAGAAACCGGAAGCGGCCAGGAGCGTCCACAAAGCCGAACTTCGGCGACCCGTCTCCGACGAATTGCAGACTGAAAAGACCCAGCGAAAAGGGAACAGGCCGTCATGCCCGGCTTTGGCGACCCCTCCATATCCGCCTATTCACGGACTCCACCGAGAGGCTCACGGACCGCAAGACCCTTCAGGTCGATCACCCGCATTCCGAAAAGCCGCAATTCGCGCAAGTGGAACAGCCCTCCGCCACGCGCAACTCGGGCGCACCGCAATTCGGGCAGGCCGCGGCGGGCGGGGACGTGTCGGTGCGCGTGACGGCAACGCGGCCGAACCCGTCAAGCGCCGGGTCCGTCTTCAGGCCCATTCCCTCGGCGCCCAGAAACCCGATCTCTATCATGTGCCGCTCGATCGCCCCGCCGATCGCCGCGAGGATCGACGGAACGTAGCGGCCCTCCATCCAGGCCCCCCCGCGCGGATCGAAGACGGCCTTGAGTTCCTCGACGACGAAGCTGACATCGCCGCCGCGTCGGAACACGGCCGAGATCATCCGGGTCAAGCCGACCGTCCAGGCGAAATGCTCCATGTTCTTCGAGTTCACGAAGATCTCGAACGGCCGCCGTCGTCCGTCGAGCACGATATCGTTGATGGTGATGTAGAGCGCATGTTCCGAGTTCGGCCAGCGCAGCTTGTAGGTCGCGCCTTCCAGTGTCTCCGGCCGGTCGAGCGGGTCGAACAGGGTCACGACTTTCTGCTTGGCGGGCTCGGCCGACAGGACGCTGCCCGTCACGTCGTTCGGGCGGTAGGTGGTGCAGCCCTTGCACCCGGTATGCCAAGCCTGAAGGTACACGTCCTTGAATGCGTCGAAGGCGATGTCTGCGGGCACGTTGATCGTCTTCGAGATGGAGCTGTCGACCCATTCCTGCGCCGCGGCCTGCATCGCGACATGCGCTTCGGGAGCGAGTGTCTGCGCCGTCACGAAGGTCTCCGGGAGGGGCGCGTCGCCATTCAGGCGGCGCCATTCGGCAACGGCGTAGTCCTCGACCACGTCCTCGCGATGGGTCCCGTCGGGCAGCAGCACCTTGCGGGTGTAATCGAGCGCAAAGATCGGTTCGATCCCGCTGGAGACGTTTCCTGCGAGCAGGCTGATCGTTCCTGTCGGCGCGATCGAAGTCAGCAATGCGTTGCGCAGGCCATGGGCCGCGATGGCCTCGCGCACCTCGGGGTCCAGCCGCGAAATCATCGGCGCCGCGAGGATCGCATCCCGGTCGTAGAGGGGGAAAGGGCCCTTTTCCCGCGCCAGATCTGCCGAGGCGAGGTAGGCCGCGTTGGCGATGGCGCGCAGCCAACCGCCCGTCCGCTCCGCCGCCTCAGCGCTGCCATAGGTCAGCCCGCACATGGCCAGTGCGTCGGCCAGCCCGGTCACGCCCAATCCCACGCGACGCTTGGCGCGCGCCTCGTCCGCCTGGGCCGGCAGCGGAAAACGCGACGCCTCGACCACGTTGTCCATCATGCGGATCGCGGTCGTCACAAGCTGGGCCAGGTCGTCGGTATCGATGGCCGCGCCCGCTCCGAACGGATCGCGGACGAGGCGGGCAAGGTTGATCGAGCCCAGGAGGCAGGCGCCGTAGGGGGGCAACGGCTGCTCTCCGCACGGGTTCGTGGCCGCGATCCTCTCTGCGTAGGCGAGATTGTTGGTCCGGTTGATCCGGTCGATGAAGATCACCCCGGGCTCGGCATAGTCGTAGGTGGCGCGCATGATCGCGTCCCAGAGCTGCCTTGCCCGCATCGTCCGGTAGGTGCGGCCGCCGAAGACGAGGTCCCAATCCTCGTCGGCCTCAACCGCCTCCATGAACGGATCGGTCACGAGGACGGACATGTTGAACATACGCAGGCGGGCGGGATCGGCCTTGGCGGCGACGAAATCCTCGATGTCGGGATGGTCGCAGCGCAGGGTAGCCATCATCGCCCCCCGGCGGGATCCGGCCGACATGATCGTGCGGCACATCGAATCCCAGACATCCATGAACGACAGCGGCCCCGACGCATCGGCCGCCACGCCCGCGACCGGCGCGCCCCTCGGCCGGATGGTCGAGAAATCGTAACCGATCCCGCCGCCCTGCTGCAGCGTCAGCGCCGCCTCGCGGAGATGGGCGAAGATCGAGCCCATGTCGTCCTCGATGCGGCCCATGACGAAGCAATTGAACAGCGTCACGCTGCGATCCGTACCCGCGCCCGCCACGATCCGTCCGGCTGGCAGAAAGCGGAAATCCTGCAAGGCGGCGCGGAAGGCAGGCAGGTGGGTCTCCGGGTCGTCCTCGGCTGCGGCAAGGGCGCCCGCGACCCGGTCCCAGGTGGCGCCGATCGTGGCGTCCATCGGGGTGCCGTCGGCCGCCTTGAGCCGATACTTCATGTCCCAGATGGATTCCGCGATGGGGGCGGCGAAGTCGGACATTTGGACGCTCCGAGGGCAAGGGCTGGTTGCGCGCGGGCGCAAGGACTCTAGATATAGCCACCGGACTTGGGGGAGTCATCATGGCCGTAAACCTGATCAAGCTCAGCGTGGGCACGACGTCGATCGACGGACTGGCTAAGTGGCAGCGCAGCGCGCGGGCGAAGGGGCCTGACGGCAACCCCCGGCATGTCACCCGGATGTGGCCCAAGCGGGAGGCCGAACTTCTGGAAGGCGGCTCGATCTACTGGGTCATCAAGGGTGTCGTCCTATGCCGTCAGCCGATCCTGAGGCTGGAGGAGGTGCGGCGCCAGGACGGCATCCCGCGCTGCGGGATCGTCCTTCAACCCGGGCTGGTCCCCGTGGCGCCGACGCCCAAGCGGGCCTTTCAGGGTTGGCGCTACCTGACGCCCGACGATGCGCCTGCCGATCTCGATCCGGCCCGCGCCGCCGAAGCACCGCTTCCACCGAAGTTGCAGGTGGCTCTGGCGGAACTGGGCGTGCTCTGACGGCCATCCAACGGAGAGCGCGAACAGAACCGATGCGCTCCGCCAGCCCTCATCCTGCAGCAGATATCCCAGGGTCAGGGGCAAAGGCCCGGCCCCCTCGCGGCAGTTCCCCCTACGATCCTCCCGGCAGGCCGGACGCGTCGCAATCGCAGGCCGTCCTGTCGCCGCCGGCGCCCCCTGACCCGACGCAGCGCGCCACAACCGTGAAAGACGGCACGGAGGGACGGGCATGAAGAGCCATGTGAGGGCGCTGGTTGTCGGCGGCGGGGCGGTGGGGACGTCCATCGCATACCATCTGGCGAAGGCCGGCTGGGACACGATGCTGCTGGAGCGCGACGAGCTGACCTCGGGCTCAACATGGCACGCCGCGGGCCTGCTGCCGCTCTTCAACATGAGCTACGCGACCAGCCACATCCACGCCTACTCGGTCGAGTTCTACAAGACGCTCGAAGCCGAGACGGGCCTCAATCCCGGCTTCAGCGTGGTCGGCAATTTGCGGATGGCGCAGACCGACGACCGGATGGACGAATATGCGCTCTATGCGGCGACCGCCGAGACGGTCGGCATACCGCACGAATGGCTGACGCCCAAGGACATCAGGGATCGGTACCCGCTGATCCGGACCGACGATCTGAAAGGCGCGATCCTTCATCCGACCGATGGCTACATCAACCCGGCCGATGTCACGATGGCGATGGCCAAGGGCGCGCGTCAGCACGGCGCGACCATCGAGCGGAAGTGGCAGGTCGACGGCTACGAATGGACCGGCTCGGAATGGCGGGTGACGGTGACCAGGATGGCCGAACGGGGCGGCAACCTCGTGCCCACCGAGGAACAGCAGGTCATCACCGCCGAACATGTCGTGACCGCGACCGGCAACCATTCCCAGCGGACGGCCCGCCTTCTGGGTATCAAGATGCCGGCTATCGTGGTCGAGCACCAGTACATCGTCACCGAACCGGACCCAGCCCTGGTCGAGTGGCGCAAGACCAACGATCAGCATCCCGTGATCCGCGACGCCGACGCCAAGTGGTACGTCCGCGAGGAACGCGGGGGCTGGATCCTCGGCCCCTACGAACAGAACGCGCCGGCGCGCTTCGAATACGGCGTCCCCGACAGCTTTCGCGCGGACCTCTTCCCCCTCGACCTGGAGCGGATCGAGGAGGAGTACATGTCCTTCATCCATCGCATCCCCTCGTCCGAGAATGCGGGCCTGAAGGACGATTTCAACGGCCCGATCTGCTATACGCCCGACGGCAACCCCTTGGTCGGGCCGGCACCCGGCCTGCGCAACATGTGGCTGGCCGAGGGGTTCAGCTTCGGCATCACGGCCGCCGGCGGGACGGGTCACTACCTCGCACAGATGATGGTCGACGGGGAGGCCGAGATCGACACGGCGAGCCTCGATCCCAAGCGTTACGGCGACTGGGTCACGACCGAATACGCCATGCGCAAGAACGAGGAATGCTACGACCACGTCTACGTCCTGCATCATCCCGACGAAGAACGGCCTGCGGCGCGCCCGCTCAAGACGGCGCCCTGCTACGACCGGATGAAGGCGGCCGGCGCACAGTTCGGGCAGGTCAACGGCTGGGAGCGGCCGAACTACTTCGTGCCCGGCGCCGAGGCGGATTTCGACCTCACCTCCCGCAGCTTCCGGCGCGGAAAGTGGTGGCAGCACGCCCGCGACGAGGCCAAGGCCATCCGAGAGGCGGCAGGCCTGATCGACGCGACCGCCTTTGCCAAGCATCGCATCAGCGGACCCGGCGCAGCGGCTTTCCTCGACTGGTTCACGACGAACAAGCTGCCCAAGGTGGGCCGGATCAACCTGACCTACGCCCTGACACCGGCAGGCACGACGCGCTCCGAATACACCATCGTCCGAATGGCCGAGGATGATTTCTACCTTGTCTCCGCCGGCGCGTGGGAGGCCTATGACGAGGACTACCTCTACAAGGCCATCATGGAGCATGAGGATCGCTTCGGTCGCATCAACGAAGAGAACGTGACTGCGAAGTCCGGTGTCTTCGCGTTGGCCGGCCCGAATTCGCGCGCAATCCTCGCCGATCTGATCCGCGACGCCGATCCCGTCTCCGCGCTGTCGAATGCCCGGTTCCCATGGCTGAGCCAACGGAACATCGAATTGAAGATGTGCCCGGTCAACGCGATCCGGGTGGCCTACACTGGCGAACTGGGCTGGGAGCTGCATCACCCGATGGAAATGCAGACCTACCTTTTCGACCGTCTGATGGAAGCGGGCGAGGCCCATGGCCTGCGACTGGTGGGGGCCCGGGCCCAGAACTGGCTGCGGCAGGAAAAATCCTACCGCGCCTTCGGAACCGAACTCGGCCGCGATGCCACGCCGCTCGAGGCGGGGCTCGACCGGTTCGTGGATCTCTCGAAGGACTTTCTGGGCAAGGAGGCAATGCAGCAGACCGGCATCCGGTCGCGCTGCGTCACGATGCTGATCGACGGTCCTGACGACGCTGACCCGTGGGGACGCGAAGCGCTCTACACGGAGGACGGCACCCGCGTCGGTCGCCTGACCTCGGGGGGCTACTCGGTCGCGTCCGGGAAGTCGATCGGCATGGGCTACGTCCGCCTCGATCTGGTGGAACCGGGGACGAAGCTGAAGGTGCGGATGCAGCGTGCGCTGTGGAATGCGGAGGTGACCGAGGACAGCCCCTACGACCCGAAGAACGCGCGTATCCGCGCGGATGGCTGACGGCACGCGCCGAATTGGATCGCGAGCGATCATCCTGCTGGTTCTGGGGGCGGTGTTCGGCTGGATCCTGCGCGGCGCCTTCGTCCCGGCCTCGCCCGGACGGCTACATCTCAGCGGAGACGGTCGGGACGCTATTGCCGCTGTATTCTTCAACAAGACCGGGGCCTGGAACAGCGCTGATCCGGAGACGGCGGATGTTCAGGTCGTTCTGCTGCGCCGATGGCAGAACCTCGAAGCGTTGCCCCGGTTCGGCCGTCTCTGTGGTAGGGTCTGCGCTGAAAGACCGGCCGCTGTACGGATCGACCGGCCGTCCCTGAATGGACTGACCCGCATCCTGATCGTCGATTTGTCCGCCTTCGGGCTAGGCCCCGCGCTGGACAGCGACGCATCCCTACCGGGGGATCCGCTGTCCTGCCTGATCGGACTGATCGACAGGGAACGGTTCGCCATGCCCCCGCCGGTCCTCAAATGCGAGGTGGTGGACGCGGAACGTATCGTCCGCCCGCGCCCGTGGTCTCCACGTCCGGAGCGGAGGTTCTAGACGGAGCGTCGAACGGGATGTGATCGGGGCATATCTTGTCCGACAAGGTCTAGAAGCCCGGTTTCGATCCGCTCCGTGCCAGAAGCATGAGGTTGTTCGCAGGCATCGGCACGATGTCGACCGCGAAGGCCAGCGCCTGCAGGACCGATACGACGAGATCCGCGTCCTTCAGGCCGATGCTGGGATCCTGGCGCTGAAGGCTCATGTGAAACCCTGCATCGCCCTCACTGGTGGCCTGCCCGCCTCGCAGAAACGGCCCGTAGATCGCCAGAAGGCCACCCGGCACGATCGCCTGCGCCGCCTCATCCAGCAGGACGGCCATTTCCGCATCGGAAATCAGATGCAGAAGGTTGACGGTCAGGATCACATCCGCGCGCAGACCACGCCCCCATCCCGGCGTGCACGCATCAAGATATCGGGCCGGCGCAACATTCGGCAGGTCTCGCGTTCGCGCGTCTATCGCACGACGGCGCACCGGGTCCGGCTCACTAGGCTGGAAGCGGAGGTCCGGATGCTCCGCAGCGAGCGCGGCAACATGCTGACCGGTTCCTGAGGCAACCTCGAGAAAGAGGCCGCCATGCGGAAGGTGCGGTCCCAGCGCATCGAGGATTGGCTTCTGGTTGCGCGCGGCAGATGGCGCGTGAAGAAGCCCCTCCCGATCAGGTTCTGCGCTGTCGGGAAGGTTCAGCCTGCGGATCATGGCGGATTGCGGACGGGCGCTGCCAAATCCTTCGGCCACGATATCGTCAACCCCTCAAACACGCGAAGGAACCTGTCACATGCGCGATAGCTGGCCAAGCGCCCCGCGCCGAAACAGCGCCATTCCGCAGGGTCAACATTGCGCCAGCGCCGCCGCGGGCAGCGGTCTGAACCCGAAAGCGCGTCAAACGGCTCCTCGTGCAAGTACCACTCGGATTCCGGCGAAATCGTCCGCCCCGGACGGGCGCAAGCTCATACGGTGATGACGAAAGAGCGGTAGGTCTGACGGGTGAACGCCCGTGACACCTCGAGCCTGACAGGCCCCCGCACTCTCTGGAACGGAAGAGGATGCAAATGGTCTGGCAAATGATGTCTGGTGGACCTTTCGGGACCTGGTTCGAACGCTGGATGCTCTCGCGCGATCTTCGATCACGCTGTCGCTCGGGTCCACTGCGGAGAGGGGGGCCACCTTTCTGGCGAAAGGTGTTTGGTGGAGCCTAGGGGAGTCGAACCCCTGACCTCTTGCATGCCATGCAAGCGCTCTACCAACTGAGCTAAGGCCCCATCAGGTGCGCCCATCTAGGGCGCGGTGGAAAGGGGCGCAAGAGGGAATCCACCCTCGCGCCCGCTCTCTCAGTCGTCGTCTTTGTCGTCGGCGACGTCGCTGCCGATCTCGTCGAGGCTGACGGTATCATCGTCATCGTCGTCGAGAACGTCGTCATCGGTATCGTCCGAATCTTCGTCGAGAACGTCATCTTCCTCGTCGAGCAGCAGATCCTCGTCTTCGTCATCCTTCTTGGCGTCGGCATCCGCCTTGTCGGCAACGAGGACGCGCGTCTTCGTGCCAGTATCGACGGGAACGACCTCGCCCGTATAGGGCGAGACGACGGGGTCGCGGTTGAGGTCGTAGAAGCGCTTGCCGGTCGTCGGGCAGACGCGCTTGACGCCCCATTCTTCCTTGGGCATGTCGTGTCCTCCGGGCTGGAAAGGCCCCAGCGGGGTCGGGAATCTGGGCCGGATGCCACTTCCCGGAACGGGTGGCAAGACCAGATCGGGAGTTGCATGACACGGACGCTCAGGATCGGTGAGGTGGACGTCGCGTTGCGCCGCTCGGCCCGCGTCCGACGCATGACTTTGCGGGTGGCCCGGGTCGGCGGAAACGTGACGCTGACCGTGCCGCCGGGCGTACCTGATCACGAGGCAGAGGGATTCGCTGCCAGTCAAGCCGACTGGATCGCGCGTCAGGTCCAAGCCGCCCCCCGTGCCCGGCCGGTCACCGTGGGTGCGCGGATCCCGGTTCTGGGCCGAGAGGTTCCGGTGATCGTCGGCGGTGGGCGTTCCGCGCGATGGACAGGCGAGGCGGTGGCCGTGCCGGACAACGAACGGGCGGGGCGCCGGATCGCCGCCCTTCTGAAGGAGGTCGCACGGAGCCATCTGGTCGCAGCGGTCGATCGCCACGCCGAAGCGCTCGGTCGCCAGGCAGGCCGGATCACGCTGCGCGATACGCGATCCCGGTGGGGGTCCTGTACGGGACGCGGTGACCTGATGTTCAGCTGGCGATTGGCAATGGCTCCGCCCAACGTGCTTGACTACGTGGCCGCACACGAAGTCGCGCATCTTGCCCATATGGACCATTCACCGCGCTTCTGGGCCTGCGTCGGGCGTCTCCTGCCGGACTACGCGCCGCGCCGGGCTTGGTTGAAGAAGAACGGCGCAACGCTTCACGCCATCGACTTCGGGTGACGAGGTTCCAAGCGGCGTCGGACTCCGGGCGTCACGCAGGGGCGCTTGATCGCAGGCGACCCGTGAGAGAGGGTGCAGCCATGCTTCTGAACCCGCTCCCCGAAGGCGCCGGCGCGGCCCACGACCGCCTGTACCGCAGTCTGCGGGTCCGGATCATGCACGGCGAACTTGAGCCAGGGGCAGCGTTGACCCTGCGGGGGATCGGTCGGGATTACGGGGTCTCGATGACCCCGGTGCGCGAGGCGATGCGCCGATTGGTCGCCGAGGGAGCGCTGTCGCTGTCGGCATCAGGGCGCGTGACCACGCCCGCGCTGTCGACAGAGCGGATCGAGGAACTGGCCAGCCTGCGTGCCCTGCTGGAGCCGGAACTGGCCGCGCGCGCCCTGCCGCGGGCCCATCCGGCCCTCGTGGATCGCCTCGACGCGATCAACAGCTCGATCGCCGAGCGGGTCGTGAAGCACGATGCGCCGGGTTACATCCGGACGAACCTCGAATTCCATCGCACACTCTATCTCCGGGCACAGGCGCCGGCGATGCTGGCAATGGTCGAGACGGTCTGGCTTCAACTCGGTCCGACGATGCGGTCGCTCTATGGGCGGCTCAACCGGACGGAACTCCCCAAGAACCACCGTCTGATCGTCGCCGCGCTCCACGCCGGGGACGAACCGGGTCTCCGCCTCGCCGTGCGCGCGGATGTCACGCAGGGGCTGCGTCTCCTCGCCGGCTGAGCATGTCGGCAAGCGCCGTTCGGACTTCCTTTCGCCGGAAGCCGAGTGCCTTGGTCAGCCGGTTCACGAAGCGCTTCTCGGCCCCTGCCATGCGCCCGTCGGCGGCAACGACGGAGAGGACGGCGTTCAGCATCAGCCTGCCCTGCGCCACGGTCAGGCCGTCCGCGAATTCCCGGCGCATGGCTCCCACGCTGCGCGGGCGCTCGCTGCGCGAGACGAGTTCCGAGATATGATCGGCCGTGTAGTCCAGATCGGTGACCTCGCGCGCGACGCGCAGGATATGCTCAAGCTCTTCGGGGGCGGCGTCGCCATCGCAGGCGGCGGCATGTGCCATCGCGTCGATCAAGCGGAAGACGGGACCGTCGGGCAGGCCCATAATCTCCCGGCGGATGCGTCTGCGACGGCTTCGCATTCCCCGCCGCAGCGAGACCAGCGTCAGGATCGCGCCGAACGCGACCCAGGGGCCCAGGGCGATCAGCTTGTCCCGCTCTGTCGGAACGAAGGCGGGCGCAGCCGGCAAGGTCGCCGGCAACCGGCCGATGGATTGCAGCGTATCGACCGACATCGGAAGCGGCTCGCCCCCGCGATCGCGGCATCCCTCGCGCGACAAGGCATATTCGACCTGCATCTCGACCAGACCGAGCATGTGCCAGACCGCATAGGGCTGGCGGCGATGGCAGAGTGTCTCCCGCCCCCGCCCTAGATCGACTGTCACCGCCGGGTCGAGCGGATAGAGGCCGCTCTGGAGCCAGGTCTTGGCGCCCTTGGCCATCTGCCCCACGGCCCGCAGATCGAACCCGTCGCTGCGCCCGGCCTCTGCCGGCGTGGCGAGCGAAAGGATCGCGGCCGCCATCGTGGCCGCGGCAAGTGTCAGCACCTGTCCCATGTCTCTCCTCAGATCGGTTGGTGCAGCCAATGCATGGCCTGGACACGCTCCGGCGGTGTTCCGATCGAGGTCGCCACCGTGCGCAAGAAGGCCCTGTCCCCATTCGTCAACGGTCCGGATTCGAGCATGACCGCGGTCGCCGCTTCGACGATCCGGCGGCGTCCGGCATGATCCAGCGCAGGCCGCATCCATGCGAAGGACAGCGGCATCACGATCTTGTCGGCGTAGCGCGCGGCCTGGCGCAGCGTCTCTTCGTCGTAGTCCATTCCGGTCAGATCGTTGGCGACCTGCACCGCCCTTCTCAGCCGAGCGGGATGGACCATCGGCCCCTTCCGGATCGCGTGGCACAGGATGTCGGTCAGCATGAAACCGGGACCGCGGCCCTGTCCCAGGATCAGGATCCGCTTCTTGTGGCGCCGCTTGGCGAACCTGCGATGGGTCGTCACGATCAGAACCGCACCGCAGATCATCATCGTCAGTGCCAAAGGCCAGTTCGTTCCGAAGAAATCCGCGGGAATGGTCGCGAAGGGTTCGGGGACGTGCAGCGGCTCGGTTGGATCCATGGGCCGGAGGGCGTGGGTCAGAAGGGCGAGCGGGGCGAGTGGCATGTCGGGTCCAAGTCTTGTCGACGTAACCCTTGGCGCGCGAATGCGGCAAAGCGGTGGAGAGCCTTGCGCGCTTTTGCGGCGCTTCCTAGGCCGTCCCCGCCCGGTTCGAGTAGGCGGAGACGCTCTTTCGCAGAGGACGTCAGGCGTGGATGGCACCGTCCCCGCAGGCCAGCGCCGCTTCGCGCATGGCCTCGGAATAGGTCGGATGGGCGTGGCAGGTGCGGGCCAGATCCTCGGCCGCTGCTCCGAACTCCATCGCGACGCAGACCTCGTGGATCAGGTCACCCGCCATCGGACCGATGACATGGCAGCCCAGGATCCGGTCAGTCTCCTTGTCGGCGATGATCTTGACGAACCCGTCAGCGGCGAAGTTGGCCTTCGCCCGGCCGTTGCCCATGAAGCTGAACTTGCCGACCTTGTAGGCCCGACCGGACTCCTTGGCCAATTCTTCGGTCAGCCCGACACTGGCGACTTCGGGATGCGTGTAGATCACGCCGGGGATGACGTCGTAGTTCACGTGACCCGCCTGCCCGGCGAGGATCTCCGCGACGGCCATGCCCTCATCCTCAGCCTTGTGGGCCAGCATCGGTCCCTCGATCGCATCACCGATAGCGCGAATGCCCGCGACACTCGTCTGGTACTCGTCATCGACGGCGATCTGTCCGCGCTGCGTCGTCTTGACGCCCAACTCCTCAAGGCCCAGCCCATCGGTGAAGGGGCGCCGTCCGGTGGAGACCAGAACGATGTCGGATTTCAGCTCGTGGGTGCTGTCGTCCTTGCGCAGGGTGTAATGCGTCGTGGCCTTGTTGCCCTTCGTCTCGACCTTCGAGACGGCGGCGCCGGTGACGAATTTCAAGCCTTGCTTGCCCAGGATCTTCTGGAACTGCTTGGCCACTTCGGCATCCTGCCCGGGTGTGATGGCATCGAGGTATTCGACCACCGTCACCTCCGTCCCCAGCCGGGTATAGACCGAACCAAGTTCCAACCCGATGACGCCGCCGCCGATCACGGTCATGGTCTTCGGCACCTTCGACAGCTCCAGCGCGCCGGTCGAGGTCACGACGATCTTCTCGTCGACCTCGACCTCCGCTCCGGGAACGGGGGCGGAGTCAGAACCCGTCGCGATCACGATATGCTTGGCCTCGTAGGTCGTATCGCCGACCTTCACCTTGCCCGCGGCCGGGATGCTGCCCCAGCCCTTGATCCAGTCGACCTTGTTCTTCTTGAACAGGAATTCGATGCCCTTGGTGTTCTGGCCGATGACATCGTCCTTGTAGGCGAGCATCTGCTTCCAATCGACGGAGGGGGCCGCGCCCTTCAGACCCATCTTTGCGAAGTTGTGCTCGGCTTCGTGAAGCTGGTGGCTGGCATGCAGCAGCGCCTTCGACGGGATGCAGCCGATGTTCAGGCAGGTCCCGCCCAGCGTCTCGCGCCCCTCGACGCAGGCCGTCCTGAGCCCCAGCTGGGCTGCGCGGATGGCGCAGACATAGCCGCCGGGGCCGGAGCCGATGACGATCAGGTCGTAGGATTGGGGGTCGCTCATGAAGCCTCTCCGGCGCGAATCTAGACGTGCACCCCCCGTACACCCCCTGTGCACCGCCCGTGCATACGATCTATGTACGAGGCGCCCCGAGGGCCGGGGGTCAGATGAGCGTCGAGATAACCATTAGGAGCGTGGCCGTGAACCCCGCCATCCAGATGATCGACCGCCAGGGCCGCCACCCGTAGGCATAGGCGGGAACGTAAAGGATACGGGCGGCCACGTAGATCCAGGCCAGTCCCCCCGTTATCGCAGTGTACTGGTCAGAGACGACGACCAGCAGGACCGCCGCCGTGAACAGGATCAGACCCTCGAAGTGGTTGTCCATCGCCCGTCCCAGCCGGGCCGTCCGGTCCGACATCCCGCGCGATGGCTCTCTGTCGCGGGCGGACATCGTGTAGCCGGTGCCGAGTTCCCGGTTGGCGGGGATCGCGTAGATCACGAACTGGAGCGCCTGGATCAGGATCGCGACGGCGAGGGCGGTGAGTTCTGGGGTCATCCGGGCGGCTGGGCTCTGAGCAGGGGAAAGGCTGCGACGATATGCAGAAGGGCAAGTATCGCGAGCCATCCGATCGTCAACGCATCCCCGCCCGTGATGCCGAGCATCGCTCTAGCAGATCCCGCGAGATATAGGATCGCACCGGTCGGGTAGGCCAGGACCAGCCAGCCCGAAAGGGGCACGCGGCGTGCAACCTGCCACATCGCCACGGCCGTGCTCACGACGAGCAGCGCGGCCCCCGCCCCGACCACGCGGAACCCGCCCAGTTGCCATCCCCCCTCCGGTAGACGCGCGAGCCTCTCGACTGAAAGGACGATCGACGCCGCATTCAGGAAGACCAGCCCCAGCAAGACGAGGAAAACGAATCGCATCCGGTGCCTCATGTTTCGATCCCATCGCCGGCGTGCGGCCGAGACTGCGACGGCGCTGGATCTCGGGCCCGCAACACGCGACCGATCGTCGTCACCGCTTGCTGCGCAGGATCATCAGCGTCGTGAAGAGGGAGATCACCGTGTAGATCGCCGCCAGCCACCACAGGAGGGGATCCGGCCCCCGCCACGCCTGGATCGCGATCACCAGCGCCACGGCGATGCCGACGCGGATCAGCCAGAACGCGAATGCGCGGGTCGTCGGTGTCATCTGGGCGTCCTCTCCTTGACCATCATATCTAGGCAGGGCCCACGCGATGGAAAGGCACGCGGCACGGCAGGCTTCCCCGGGCGGTCGTAGCCCAGGCCGGGGCCGCCGGTCAGGCCTCGATCTCGATGGGCGTGCCGTCGGCGACGCGGGACCAGATCTCGCGCATTTCGGCATCGGTGACCGCGATGCAGCCATCGGTCCAGTCCCAGAGCCGATGCAACGGCCCAAGCCAGCCCCATCCGTTGGCGATGCCGTGGATCATGATGAAGCCGCCGGGATCCTCGCCCGCCGCGCGGGCACGGGCCCTATCGGCCGCGTTGGGGTAAGAAATGTGCAGCGACAGATGTGCGATGGAGTGGTCGTTACGCCAGTCGATGACATAGCGGCCCTCGGGCGTCCGCTCGTCGCCTTCGCGCTGCTTGTGGCCTCCGTCGCCGTCGGCGCCCAGGCTGATCTCGTAGCTGTCCAAGACGTGACCGTTACGCAGCAGGGTCATCCTCCGCTCCGATTTGTCGACATGGATCAGGTCGGCGCGCTGATCCGGGGGCCGCAGGGCCGGCGGCTCCGTGCCGCCGACGCGCGCCATCGCGGCCGTGTAGAGCGGGACCGCCAGGACGAGGAAGGCCATGGAAAGGAGGAGACGCCGCATGGCCTCCACCATATGCGCGCCCGATCGCCCTGACCATCCACCGCGCGCGGGACGGTCAGGCGAGGGCGGGCGCCTCGTTCCGCTGGGCCCCACCAAGTATTGTCGCATGCAGGCGCCCGGCATTGCGCAATTGCCGGGGAACGTTGTGATCGTCATGGCCATGCGGTCGAAGCGTGACGCCCGCCTGTCCCTGAAGCCGGAGCGCCTGCCCGGCATCATAGGGGTTGTGCGCGGGGAAATGGAGGTCCACCGGAACCTCCGGCGCCTCGCTGGCAGCACTGAGATCGTTCTCGGGGTCGTCCAGTCGGAACCGGTTCCGAACCGTCGAGACGCTGGCGAACCTGTTCCATGCCTCGTGATCGACGGAGGTCTGCGGCGAGAAGGCTACGACGTGGTCTGCGCCCAATGCGCGGCCAAAATGGATCGCGGCATAGCCGCCAGCCGACAGGCCCACGAAGGTCCACGGCCGGGGCAAGGTGGAAAGCTGCTTCGCCAGAAACAGAGCGGTAGAGGCCCGACTGGTGGTGAGACCGGCCAGACCCTTCTGGTACCAGCATTGCGCGAAGTCCTTCACGAAAAGCAGGTTCCGTCCCCGATCGCGCAGCGTGCCTGCGAATTCCCGGCGCGGAATGCCCATCCCGCTCTGCATGCCGCCGAATGTGACGACCGTTCCGGCGGCATCCGGAACGATGTGGCGTTCGCATGATGCGTTGTCCGCGTCTGGTGCATCCAACTGAACGATCCGCCCGGCCCTCCGGGGATCCACGTCCGACGCAAGCGGGATGAAGCGGAGGTGGCCCAGAATGTCCCGCCGGCTGCGAATGGCGAGCTTCGATGCGATGGACATGCCGGATCCTCCTGCCAAGGGTCGGCGAGAGGATTCGATGAAATTGGTTACCTAAGCGTTAAGGCAAAGCATCCTCGTCACGCGCGATGCCATCTCGGCCCTGCGGGTCCCGGTCAGGCCTTGGCCAGTGCTTCCAGCAATTCCCATTTCTGCATGTCCTTCCGGCCCTTGATGCCTTTCTCTCCGGCGGCCTCGTAAATCTCGGACCGGGGCTTGCCGAGCCATTTCGCCAGATCGTCATCCGCGGGTCCGTCCAGCGCGTCCAGCAACTCGTCGCGGGTCATGTCGTTATGGCCCTCGACCTTCTGCACCCGACCGAGATCCTTTAGGGCATCCACGTTGAGATCTTCGAGCGGCGTGCTCATGACGCCTCCTTCAGCGCGTCGATCAGGTCGTCCTTTGTCATGTCGCTGCGGCCCTCGATCTCCTGGTCCTGGGCCATCTCCATGAGTTCGTCCTTCGTCTTCGAGGACAGGTCTTTTTTGCCAGCCAGCGCCTCGACCAGCTCGTCCTTGGACATGTCGGACCGCCCGTCGATGTCGCAGTCCTGCGCCATCTCCATCAGCTCGTCCTTGGTCTTCTGCTCCAGCGCAACTCTGGAGCCTTTCCCCCGCCCATTCTCGTCGGTCGCGTCCTCTATGGCGTCCAGCAGTTCGTCCTTGTCCATCTGCGAGTAACCGTCGATATCCAGATCCTTGGCCCGCTCGACCAGCATCTCCTTGGTGGGGCCGTTCTCCTTGATATGGGCCACCTTGTCGCGGACGTCGTCGGGCTGGTCCACGAATTGCTGATCGCCATCCTTCTTCTTCTGGGTCGACCGGGCATATTCGTCCTCGGTCAGCAGCATGCGGACCTTTTTGGGCAGATAGCGCTCTCCGGTGTCGTCGGACTGGCCGCCGGACTTGGTGCCCCAATCCTCTTCGGTCCATTCGTGGAGGTCGGTATCCTCCTGGTCGGGGCCGTCATCCTCGTAGCCGCCGCCGCGCTTCTTGTATTCCTGCACCGCCATCTGGGCCTTGCGTGCCGACCATTGGCCCGGATCGCCGCCCTTGTCGGAGTCCTTGATTTCCTCTTTCACCTCTTCCCACAGGTCTGGATCGGTCTTTTTCGCGTCGGCCATGGCTCGCTCCGTCGTTGGGACTTCGGAGGGCCAACCGGCAACGGGCCGATTCGGTTCGATCAATCCGTCCGATCGGGGGCGAAGGCATAAATCGCGCAGCCCGCCGCAAGGGCCAGCGCGAAGAGACCGAAGAGCGCGCGATAGCCTTCGGTCCCGCCCCCGGCTGCATCGAAGATCGGGCCGGTGGCGAACTGCATCACGCCAACACCGCCGATCGAGAAGAGGTTGAGCAGCGTCACGCCCCGCCCCGTCAGATGCGCGGGAACGAAGGCGCGGCCATGGGCCATGCCCACGGCGTAGCTGGACCCCAGCGCCCCCACCAGCGCCAGGGCCGCCGCCGCCGCCCAGAGACCGGGCACGGGCACCCACCACAGCGCCGCCAGCACGAGGGCGCCGGCGATGTTGCCGCCCAGCACCACGCCCTTCCGCGTCCCCGTCAGCCGGTCGAGCGGGCCATAGGCGAAGTTCCCCGCGATCATGGCAAGCCCCATCACCAGCGTGACGACGCCCACATACTGCGCGCCGTAGCTCTCGGCGATGTAGGGCCCGGCCCAGAGGCCCCGCAGCCCGGCGGCGGGCGCATAATTCATCAGCATCATCGGAAGGATCGCCCAGAAAGCCGGGATCCGCAGCACGTCCCAGAGCGATCCGTCACCCGCGCCATCGGCCGCCTCCTGGTCGCGGACCAGCAGGGCCACCGCCAGCGCGACGAGCCCCGTTACCGCCGCAAGCGCCCAGAGCGCGCCGCGCCAGCCCACCGTCTCGGCCGCCCAGCCCAGGGGTACCGATGCTGCGATGTTGCCGAGGGAGCCGACCCCGACCAATGTCGCCGCCAAGGTGGCAAAGACCGCGGGCCGGTAGGTCCTCGCGAAGATGTAGTAGCTGGCCATCAGAACCGGTGCGCATCCGATGCCGATCAGGCCCATCGCCAGCTCGATCTGCCAGCCCGCCCCCGCCAGCGCGAAGAGGGCCGCGCCCCCTGCACCACCCAGGGCCAGCAATGTCGAGGCCGTGATGCGTGGACCGATCCGGTCCAACGCCCATCCCACGGGGATCTGCATCGCCGCGAAAGCCAGGAACCAGATGCCCGACGCCCGGCTCAGTTGCGCTGCACCAACACCCAGCTCTGCCTCAAGCTCCGGGGCGAGCACCGCGAGAAACGCACGGTAGAACTGGCTCAACACGTAGGCGAGCGTCAGGGCGGCGATGCCGATCTTCATGGGTCTCCTCCGGCGGGCAGGCAGATCATGACGGCCACGCCGCGTCCAGCCATCGCGCGCGGGGTGGACGTGGCCGCGCGCGCGGTCCACGCTGTTCGTCATGCGAGACAATCCGGATGTCAGCGCCGTCCAGGCACCCGATCTGCCGCCCCCGGCCCGACGCGGGATGTGTACCGATTGCGGATTGTCGCGGATGGGCCTCGCGCGGGAATGCGGCCGCGCCTGCCAGTTCACCGTGCCGGACTATCCGGCGTCGCAGCACCAGATCCACGGCGACCGTGCGGATGACCCGCATTTCGGCCCGCATCTCGCGATGCACCGCGCGGCCCTGCGCAACCCCGCGCCCGGCGCCCAATGGACCGGCATCACCACCGCATTGGCCGAAGGTCTGCTCGAAAGCGGTGCCGTCACCGCCGTCCTGACCCTGGCACCGGCCGAGGACGATCCGTTCCGGCCCGTCCCCGTGATCGTCACCGCGCCGGAGGGCATGGCTCAGGTCCGCGGCATGCGGATGGGCTATGCGCCGCTTCTCGCGCTGCTTGAGCCTGCGATGGCGCAGGGCCACCGGCGCATCGCAGTCATCGGAATTCCCTGTCAGGTCTACGCCCTGCGCGCGATCGAGACGCAGCTCGGATTGGAGCGGCTCTACGTGATCGGCACGCCTTGCAGCGACAACACCACGACCGAGAACTTTCACGCCTTCCTCGGACGCCTCACGGACCGACCGGGCGATGTGACATATCTCGAATTCCGTGCCGATTACCGCGTCGAGATGCGGTTCTCGGACGGCGCCAGACGCCTGATCCCGTTCCTGAAGCTGCCGCTCTCCGATCTGCCTTCCGATTTCTTCCCGCTGACCTGCCGGACCTGCGTGGACTACACCAACCGTCTCGCAGACATCACGGTCGGATATATGGGCGGGGACGGCGATCAATGGCTGATCGTCCGTAACGCCTGCGGGGCGGAGATGCTGGCGGGTCTGGGCGACACGGTCGCGCTCAAGCCGCTGACGTCGCGGGGCAAGCGGCAGGCGGCCGTGGAGGGCTTCAAGGCCAACACCGAACGGGCGGCGGGCGGGCTGCCGCTCCGCCGGATGCCGGACTGGCTGCGCCCCATCGTCGCCTGGCTCCAGCCCCGGATCGGACCCAAGGGCATGGAATTCGCCCGCGCGCGTGTCGAGATGAAGGCCGTCGAGACGATCCTGCACCTGCGCCGTGCCGCGCCCGAAAGGATGCGCCACATGGTCCCCGGCCATGTCTGGAAACTTGCGGAACGGTACGATCTGACCCCAGAAGAGGGAGAGCGCGACCCTCCCTCATCCTGCTAGAAATATCCCGGGGAGCGCGAGGGGCTGGCCCCTCGCCCCCGCCGCCAGAGCGACAGCAGGATCACCACCCAGCCCAACAACCCGCGTCCCAGACCGGACAGGCTTTCCGCCTCCCCGAAGGTCAGCAGTTCCAGCATACGTGCCGGGGCGGGGGGCCAGCCGATGACCCATTGCAGCGGCAGCCCCTCCAACACCGCCAGGTAGTAGAGATAAAAGACCTGCGGCGAGAGCCACTCGAACGACCAGGCCAGCCCTGCACCGAATGCCAAACGGACGGGCCATGGCCCACTCGTCCGCAAAGCCAAGCCAACCCAAATCGCCGCCAGCAGGCCCGCGACCGCAAGAACCCCTGCGATCTGCCAGGCTTCCAGCGTGAACAGGCTGTCGCGCGCATAGGGCATCACGTGCGAGCTTGCCGCACCCCCCGCCGCCGCGCTAGGCGCCAGTCATGGCGCAACCGCACCCCTTCCGCCGCCTGTGGCGCGAATATCTCCGCCGCTCCTGGCCCTGGATCGCGGTCGCCGCGCTGCTCATGTCGATCGAGGGCGGTGCCGTCGGTGCGCTGGCCTGGATGCTGGAGCCGATGTTCGACACCGTCTTCGTCGAGGGCCGCACCGACCTGATCGCCTGGGTCGGCGGCGCGATCTTCGCGCTGTTCCTCGTGCGCGGCCTCGCCGGCGTGGCGCAGCGCGTGATCATGGCGCGGGTCTCGTTTCGGGCGTCCTCGCGACTCCAACAGGATCTGTTGGCCCATGTGCTGCGCCTCGACAGCGCGTTTTTCGCCGCCCGGTCGCCGGGCCTGCTCATCGAGCGCGTGCAGGGCGATGTGCAGGCGATCCAGACCCAGTGGACCACGATCATCACCAATTTCGGACGCGATGCCGTGGGGCTGATCTCGCTCTTTGCAGTGGCCCTGTCGGTGGATCCGGTCTGGACGGCGGTCGCCGTCGTGGGCGCCCCTCTCCTGATCCTGCCCAGCCTCGTGGTGCAGCGCTACATCAAGCGCAAGGCCCACAAGCTGCGCGACATCGCCGGTCGCCGCACGACGCGCCTGGACGAGATCTTCCACGGCATCGCACCGATCAAGCTCAACGCGATGGAGGCCTATCAGCAGGCCCGCTTCCGCACCGCGACCGAGGACATGGTCCGCGCCACGATCCGCACCACGGCGGGTCAAGCGACGGTGCCCGCGCTGGTCGACATCGCCGTGGGGATCGGCTTTTTCGCCGTGCTCCTCTATGGCGGCCCCCAGATCGTCGCGGGCGAAAAGACCATCGGCGAGTTCATGTCGTTCTTCACCGCCATGGCTCTGGCCTTCCAGCCCTTGCGCCGGCTGGCCGGGCTGGCGGGAACATGGCAGACCCTGACCGCCTCGCTGGAGCGGATCTACGCCCTGCGCGACACGGCGCCGACCATCCTGTCGCCCGCGACCCCGGTCGCGGCCCGGCCCGACAGGCTGGATGTTTGCTTTGAGGGCGTGGAGCTGGCCTATGGTGACGCGCCCGTCCTGCGTGGGCTCGACTTCGAGGCGCGGCAGGGCACGGTGACGGCGCTGGTCGGCCTGTCGGGGGCGGGCAAGACCACGGTCTTCAACGTCCTGACCCGGCTCGTGGACCCCGATGCCGGGCAAGTCACGATCGGCGGCCAGCCTTTGCGCAACTTCGACCTGACGGCATTGCGCGGCCTCTTCAGCACCGTCAGCCAGGAGACGCTGCTCTTCGACGAGACGCTGCGCGAGAACGTGACCCTGGGCCGCGAGGTCCCCGAGGATCGGCTGCGTGCGGCACTCGAGGCCGCTCATGTCACCGACTTCGCCGCGGGGCTGCCGCAGGGTCTCGACAGTCCGGCCGGGCCGCGCGGCGGCAACCTTTCGGGCGGGCAACGCCAGCGCGTCGCCATCGCCCGCGCGCTGTTGCGGGACGCGCCGATCCTGCTTTTGGACGAGGCGACCAGCGCGCTCGACACCAAGTCCGAGAAACTGGTCCAGGACGCGCTGGCCAGGCTCTCGGCGGACCGGACGACGCTGGTGATCGCGCACCGGCTTTCGACCGTGCGCGACGCGGACCAGATCCTCGTGATGGAGCAGGGTCGCATCGTCCAGCGCGGCACCCATGGCGAGCTGCTGGCCGAAGGCGGGCTCTATGCGCAACTCGCCGCGACTCAGATCGAGCAGGCGGCATGACCGAACTGGTCGTCACCAACCTGAACCGCAACTTTACCGGCGTATCCTCTACAGCCGCCCGCGTTCTGGGCGTGCAGCGACACCGCTACGATGCCGTCCTGTGCGGCACCGCCCTGCCCGGCTGCCCCGATCCTGTCGGCGTGCGGGAAGCATGGCGCCTGACCCGCGAAGCTCCGGCCGGGAAGCCCTTCGCCATCTGGCATGTGCGCCGCAACAACGAGATGCGCGCCGCGCTTTTCGGGCGCGACGTCTTGCGGCTGCCGATCCGCATCGTTTTCACCAGCGCGGGAACGCACCGCCATTCGGCCTTTCCGCGCTGGCTTATGTCGCGGATGGACGCCCTGATCGCGACCATCCCTGCGGCAGCCGAGGGCAAGCCCCATGTCCGCGCCGTCGTTCCCCACGGCGTCGATTGCACGGTCTGGCACCCGGCAGAGGATCGCGCGGCGGCTTGGGCGGCGACGGGGTTTCCCGGCACGCGGGGGGTGGCGGCGGTGGGGCGCATCAGGTCGTCGAAGGGGACGGATCGCTTCGTCGAGATCATGCTGCGCGTCCTCCCCCGTCAGCCCGACCTGACGGCGCTTGTTCTGGGCAAGGCGCAGCCACAGCATCAGGGCTTTCTGGACGGTCTCAAGCGCAAGGTCGAAACGGCGGGCCTGGCCGACCGCCTGCTCTTCCCCGGAGAGATCGGACCCGACGCGATGCCCGCGCTCGTTCGCGCCCTGTCCCTGACCGTGCCGGTCCCCCGCTACGAGCCTTACGGGATGACGCCGCTGGAAGGCATGGCCTCGGGCGTGCCCTTCGTCGGCTCGACGGCCGGCAACTTCCGCGCCTTCGCCGAGGGCGAAGAAGCCGGGTTGGTCGTCGAGGAGGCAGAGCTGATCGAGGAGGCCGCAAGCCGGATCGACGCGCTGCTGTCGGATCCGCCTCGCCATGCCGAGATGTCCCGGCGCGCCCGTGAAAGGGCGGTCGAGCTGCATTCCATCGAAGCCGAGGCCGACGGGATCGGCCGCGTCTACGAGGAACTCTGGGCCGAGGGCTGAACCACCCTCAGGGCCGCAACGCCCGCGCGGCCATCGCGCGGTAGAACGGCATCGCCGCACGTAGCAGGTCGTCCCGCGCCACCTCTGGCAACGGCCCTTCCGGCCACGCGAACCCGGTGGAGCGATGGACGGAACCGTACCAATGCGGCGCCCAAGCCCCGTCATAGGGCTTGGGCCCCACCTTCCATCGCAACATCGCGTCGTCCCAAGGCAGCCCGATCTCGGCGCAGAGGGCTTCCAGCATGGCGCGGGGATTCTCTCGCAGCAGGGACGTGTCCACCACCACGCCGCCCAGCCGGTCATAGAGCGTCGCTTGCGCCGCGAAGCCCAGATCGCTCTCGGTCGGGTTCTCGCGCTTGGCGGCATAGCTCGCGATGACGCGGGCGGGATGGCGGATCAGGTGGATGTGCACGCAGCCCCCGGCCCAATCGAGCGGCATCCCCTCCATGTGGTGAGCCATGTGCTTTTGATAGCTGTGTCGGGCCCCCTCGCGGGCCAGGCCGGCGGCGACCTCTGCCGGATCGGTCGGCTGGGCAGACAGGACGACCTCCCGCATCGGATGCTCCAGCCCGCTGCGGGCGAGGAAGGCGGCATAGAAGGGCTCGTCCACCGCGTCGACATCGGGTCTGGCGGCGAAGCTGTACATCATCGCCGTCGAGAGATTTCGGGGACCTGACCAAGCGGCGATTCTCATGGATCAAGGATGTGACCGACCGCCCGTAACCTTGCACCCCTTTCAGTGCGTTTTTCGCCGGGGCGTGTCGGGCGCTTTCGGCGACCCGCACGCCCTGTCAGAGCGCGCGCAGGCGTCCGCGCAGCAGAAAGGCGGCGCAGATGCCCGAGACGGCGCCGAAGAGATGCGCCTCCCAACTGACGCCTGGCTGGCCCGGCAGCACACCCCAGAGCATCGTGCCGTAGATCAGCGCCACCCCCACCGTCACCAGCAACGGCACCGGACGGCGGTCCACCAGACCCCGCGCGAGCAGATAGCCGAACCAGCCGAAGATCAGGCCGGATGCCCCGATATGGATGGCCGCGCCCCCAAGGACCCAGACCGCGAAACCGCCCAGGGCGACCACGATCGCGGTGGCCGGGGCGATATGGGCCCGCGCCGTCAACGTCAGCAATCCGCCGAAGACAGCAAGCGGCCCGGTATTGGCAGCGGCATGCGAGAACGACCCGTGGAGAAGCGGCATGAACAGCACCCCGTCCAGCCCCGCCACGGTTCGCGGGATCAGGCCGAGCCAGCCGTTCAGCACATATCCCGTGACCCAGTTGACCGCCTGCACAACCCAGATCGCTGAAAGCAGAACCACCAGCCACGCGAACCTGCCCAATGCCGCCATCACGCTCCCCGATCTTCGAGGGGCCGGTAGCATGCGGCGGGTCGAAGGGAGAAGGGGCGGCAGACCCAGTGGCACAGGTGACGCCCCCCGAACTTCGCCATTCGCGCACCCTTCATCGCTTTCCGATCCGGACGCGGCGCATCCGCGTCCCTCGAACTCGCCACGCCCCTTGTGTCCAGCGCGACCCGACCGTTCGCCTCTCTCCGGATCGTCCTCTGCACGCGGCAGGCCGAGCCCCACCACGGAACGCTTGGATCGACATGGCGCGGGTCAGATCCCCGCCGCGCCCTCCGGCGCCCCCCTGCGGAGGGTCAGGCCCATGCCAGAGCAACATGCGTCCGACATGGCAGGGTCCTCTTTACCGCGTGAATTTCTTGTACTTCACCCGCGTCGGCTCCAATGCATCGGGACCGAGGCGTCGCGCCTTGTCTTCCTCGTAGGCTTCGAAGTTGCCCTCGAACCATTCGACATGGGCCTCGCCCTCGAAGGCGAGGATGTGGGTGCAGAGGCGGTCGAGGAAGAACCGGTCGTGCGAGATCACCACCGCGCAGCCTGCGAAATCGGCGATGGCATCCTCAAGGGCGCGCAGCGTCTCGACATCCAGGTCGTTGGTCGGCTCGTCGAGCAGCAGAACGTTGCCGCCCTCTTTCAGGAGACGGGCCATGTGGACGCGGTTTCGCTCTCCTCCCGAGAGCAGGCCGACCTTCTTCTGCTGGTCCCCGCCCTTGAAGTTGAAGCTGGAGCAATAGGCGCGGGAATTGACCTCCGCGTCGCCCAGCTTGATCAGCTCGGCCCCGCCGGTGATCGCCTCCCAGACCGTGTAGTCGGCGTTCAGGTCATCGCGGGACTGGTCGACATAGGACAGCTTGACCGTGTCGCCGTATTCGACCGTTCCTTCGTCGGGCTGCTCCTGTCCCGTCAGCATACGGAACAGGGTCGACTTGCCGGCGCCGTTCGGCCCGATCACGCCGACGATCCCGCCGGGCGGCAGGGCGAAGGTGAGGTCCTCGATCAGCAGGCGATCGCCATAGGCCTTCTTGAGCCCGTCGACCTCGATCACCTTGGAGCCGAGACGCGGCCCGTTCGGGATGATGATCTGGGCGCGGCCGACCTTTTCGCGCTCGGACTGGTTCGCCATCTGCTCGTAGGCCTGGATCCGGGCCTTGGACTTGGCCTGACGGGCCTTGGCGCCGGCGCGGATCCATTCGAGTTCCCGCTCCAGCGTCTTCTGGCGGGACTTGTCTTCCTTCGCCTCGCGGGCCACGCGTTCGGCCTTCTGCTCCAGCCAGGCCGAATAGTTGCCCTCGTAGGGAATGCCCCGGCCCCGATCGAGTTCGAGGATCCAGCCGGTGATATCGTCGAGGAAATAGCGGTCGTGGGTGACGATCAGGCAGGTGCCCTTATAGTCGATCAGGTGCCGCTGAAGCCACGCGATCGTCTCGGCGTCGAGATGGTTCGTCGGCTCGTCCAGCAGCAGCATGTCCGGCGCTTCGAGCAGCAGCTTGCAAAGCGCCACGCGGCGGCGTTCGCCACCGGACAGGTTGGCGGGCATCGCCTCGTCCGGCGGGCAGCGCAGCGCCTCCATCGCGATGTCGATCTGCGCGTCGAGATCCCACAGGCCCGCGCTGTCGATCTCGTCCTGGAGCTTGGCCATCTCCTCGGCGGTTTCGTCCGAGTAGTTCATCGCCAGTTCGTTGAAGCGGTCCAGCTTGGCCTTCTTCTCGGCGACGCCGAGCATCACGTTCTCGCGGACGGTCAGGCTTTCATCGAGTTGCGGCTCCTGGGGGAGGTAGCCGACCTTTGCCCCCTCGGCGGCCCAGGCTTCGCCCTGAAACTCCTTGTCCTGACCGGCCATGATGCGCATCAGCGTCGACTTGCCCGTGCCGTTGACGCCGACGACGCCGATCTTCACGCCCGGCAGGAAGCTGAGGCGGATGTTTTCGAACACCTTCTTGCCACCCGGATAGGTCTTCGAGACCCCGTCCATGTGGTAGACATACTGATAGCTGGCCATCTGTCGCGCTCCCTTCGGGATTTGGCCGGGATGTAGTCGGGGCGCGCGGCGGGCGCAACGCATCGGCGCACCACCCGGCCGAAGGATGATGGCCGCCATCCGGTCCGCCTTGCCCTACCCGCCGGAACGGGCCTAGCTGCGCGGCATGCGATTGGCGTTTCCCTCTGCCCGGCCCGGCATGGTCGTGGGTCTTCTGGGCGGGTCGTTCGATCCCGCCCATGCCGGACATGTACACATCACGCGCGCCGCGCTCAGCAGGTTCGGCCTGGACCGCGTCTGGTGGCTCGTATCCCCGGGGAACCCCCTCAAGACGTCAGGTCCGGCGCCGCTGGACAAGCGGCTGGGACGGGCCCGTACGATGATGCGGCATCCCCGCGTAGAGGTGACCGATCTCGAAAGCCGGCTGGGCACCCGCTACACCGCGCGGACCCTTCGGGCGATCCGGCTGCTCTATCCCGGCCGGCGGTTCGTCTGGCTGATGGGCGCGGACAATCTGGCGCAGTTCCACCTGTGGGACGATTGGCGGACCATTCTGCGGACGACGCCTGTCGGCATCGTCGCCCGGCCGGGGGAACGCATGCGCGCGCGCATGTCACCGGCGGCCCACGCCTTTCGCAGGTGGCAACTCCCCGAGGCGCAAAGCCACCGGCTGGGCCGGACGGACCCGCCGGCCTGGTGCCTCATCAACGTTCCGATGCATCCGGCCTCCTCGACCGATATCCGGCGCGCCGGAGACTGGTCCTAGCGCCGGAACGCGAGCGTACCGAAGCCTGCGGAGAGCAGGAGGACGAGACCGGCAAGCGTGATCCCATCGGGCCAATTCCCGAAAACCGCCCAGCCGAAGAAGGTGGCCGAGATCAGCTGGAAATAGACGAAGGGCGCCAGCACGGTCGCCCCCGTCCTGCGGAAGGCGAGGATCAGGATCAGGTTGCCCGATGCCGATGCCACGCCCGAAACCAGAAGCAGCCCCGCCACAGTCGCATCCATCGCCGGGACCGTCCCGGCCAGCCCGAGCGGCGCCAGCATCAACGTCCCGAGCAAGGTCTGGGTCATCATCAGTTGTCTGGGCGGGGCGATCGTCGCCAGCCAACGCGATGTGGTCAGGAATGCCCCGTAGAGCAGGCCCGCCGCCAGCGCGAAGCCGACCCCGGACGTCACGCCGAAGCCGGGACGGACCACCAGCAGCACCCCGCAGAACCCGACCAGTACGAGCACCGACTGCCCCGCCGAGATCCGCTCCTTCAGAAGCCAGGCCGACAGCCCGTAGGAGAAGAGAGGCCCCACGAAGAACGCGCCGAAGACGGTCGCCATCTCTTCGGTCCGCAGCGCCGCCAGAATGCATCCGATCCCGCCCGCGATGAGGCCCGCGCGCAGCCAGATCCGCCAGTCCCGGTAGAGCCACCACATCACGCGTTCGCGCAGCAGGATCGCGACCATCGCCGCCCCGACCGCAAAGCGCGCAAAGGCGACGAACGGGGGGCTCGCGCCGTAGGTGCCGGTCAGCAGCTTGCCGGCCGCATCGCCCATGGGGATCAGTGACATCGCGGCGAACATCAGCGCGACCGATCCGAGTGTGTGGCGATCCATACACAGCGCGCTAACAGGCGCGCACGGCCTTCACAACGGGCGCCGGGCGGGGCATCAAAAGCATGTTGGGTGAAAGGGGAACGTGAATGATGCATCGGCGCAGCTTTCTGTCCGGCATTCTGACGACGGCCGCGCTTCCGGCTTGTGCGAACGCGCCGGAGACGTCAGCGCGTCCGGTCCTCAAGCCGGACGACATCCTCGCCCGGTCGGCCGCTGCGGCCGAACGGCTGGTCGCCTCCGCCAATCTGGGCGGAGACGTGTCCGCAGTGGTCGCCGATGCGCGAACCGGCGAGATCCTCGAGACCTACAATCCGATCCGCGCATTGCCGCCGGCCTCGGTCACCAAGGCGGTCACGGCCCTCTATGCCATAGAGACACTGGGCGCGGAGCATCGCTTCTCCACGCGGCTCGTCGCCACGGGTCCGATTTCGAACGGACGGCTGGAGGGCGACCTCGTGCTCGTCGGCGGCGGGGACCCCTCGCTCGACACCGACGGGCTGCACAACCTCGCCGCGTCCGCCAAGGCCGCCGGTCTGCGCGAGGTGACGGGGCGGTTTCTCGTGTCGTCCGGCGCACTGCCCACGATCGAGCGCATCGACCGGTCCCAGCCCGAGCATGTCGGCTACAATCCCGCCGTGTCGGGCCTGAACCTGAATTTCAACCGCGTCCACTTCTCGTGGGAACGGGGGGGCAACGGATACCGGACCACCATGGACGCCCGGACGGGCCGGTTCCGTCCCGACGTCACCACGTCGACGATGCGCATCGCCGACCGGAGCATGCCGGTCTATACCTACGACACGCGCGGCAGCGTCGATGCCTGGACCGTGGCGCGGGGGCAGTTGGGCGGATCGGGATCGCGCTGGCTGCCGGTGCGGAACCCCGCGCTCTATGCCGGCGACGTGATGCGCACGATGCTGAGGTCCGAGGGCATCGTCGTTCCGGCAGCCGAGCGCATGACGGGCCTGCCCGCCGGACAGACGATCGCCACGGAGACGGGGGCCGCGCTCAACCGCGTGGCACGCTCCATGCTGCGCTATTCTACGAACCTCACCGCAGAGGTCATCGGCCTGTCCGCCTCGGCACAGCGGGGGCTGGACCGGGCGACGCTGGACGCCTCGGGCGACCTGATGACCCGGTGGCTGGGCCAGCGGGCCAGCGTGACGCGCGCCGACTTCGACGATCATTCGGGGCTCAACGGGACAACGCGCCTCAGTGGCATCGGCATGGTCAAGATGCTGACGGCGCCGCGAGCCGAGGGCATCCTGCGGCCGATCCTCAAGGAGATCACCATCGAGGGCACGCAAGCCAACATCCCCATCCAGGCCAAGACCGGGACGCTGAACTTCGTGTCCGGCCTGGGCGGCTACTTCAACGCCTCCTCCGGTCGTCCGCTGGCCTTTGCGACCTTCTGCGCCGATACGCGGCGCCGGGCCGGCCTGTCGGTCTCCGAGCGGGAACGCCCGCAAGGGGGCCGCGCCTGGGGGCGGCGCGCGCGCAGCCTGCAATTCGACCTGATCGAGCGGTGGTGGGCCGTCCACGCGTGAGCGCGGGCCCCGCGATCGTCCTGGTCGAACCGCTGATCCCCGGAAATACCGGGACCATCGCGCGGACCTGCGCGGCGCTTCAGGTCGATCTTTGCCTCGTCGGCCCTCTGGGATTCGACATCGCCGACAAGGCGGTAAAGCGGGCGGGTCTGGATTACTGGCCCCATGTGCCGCTGCAGATCTATGACGACTGGGACGATTTCGTTGCGCGACGGGCGCCTGAGGCGCTCTTCGCGTTCGAGGAATGGGGCGAGGCCTCCGTCTACGATGTGGCTTGGCCAACCGACGCACATCTCGTCTTCGGATCCGAGACTGTGGGGCTACCTCGGCGGATCACCGGCGAGGCGACCGTCGTGCGCCTGCCGATGCGCTCCCCGCATGTGCGGTCGCTGAACCTCGCGAATGCCGCCACGGCGGCCGCGTATATCGCCTTCCGCGCCTTGCTCTGACCCCGCGCGCTGGTAGGGTCCGCCCATGAGCGACGAACGCGATGCATTTCTCGACGAAGTGGCGGCCCTGAGGCGGGAGATCGCGGTGATGAACCGTCACCGCTTCATCAAGGTGCACAATTCGATGCCCCGTCTCATCCTGTTCCAACTCGCACGCGGGTTAGCCTTCGGGTTGGGAACGGTGTTGGGGGCGTCGGTCCTCCTGTCGGTGCTGGCGTGGTCCCTGAGCCAGATCGACTTCATCCCGATCATCGGCGACTGGGCGCGGGAGATCATCGCGCTCATCCAACCCGAGATCGACGTCGACGTGCGAGTGGAGAGCGACGGCTCGACCACGGTCGAAGGCGACACGACGCCAAACGAATGACCGGCCTGCCCGCCGAGAACGTGCAGGACTATCCCCGGCCACCGGCTTTGGAGCGGGTGCCGCAGCGGGTAGAGATCCGGCTGGGCGGCCAGAAAATTGTCGATACGTCAGAGGCTTGGCGCGTCTGCGAGACGCACCATGCGCCGACTTACTACATCCCGGGCGACGCCATCGGGGCGGAGATCACGCAGGCGCGGGGGCGGTCCTTCTGCGAATGGAAGGGGGTCGCGCGGTATTGGTCGCTGGCCGCCGGAGGAACGGTCGCGCCGCGCTGCGCCTGGGACTATCCCACTCCGACGAAACGGTTTTCCGCGCTGAAGGATCACTTCGCGATCTACGCTCATGCGATGGATGAATGCCGGGTCGGCGGGGTGCCGGTGACCCCTCAGCCGGGGGATTTCTACGGCGGCTGGGTGACCCCCAACCTGACCGGAATCGTCAAGGGCGGACCGGGGACCGAAGGCTGGTGAGAGCCGTTCACGAAGGTTAACCGGACACCGAAATACCCCGAAAAACCTGTGCACCCCCTGTGCACCCCCCGTACACCCCCTGTGCAGACATGCGGCAGACCTGCGCCTCGTTAACACTGGTAAACGGCTCGGCCGCGCCCGATCTACGGGATCGGCCCGATGGACGGGCAGGAGGACGGGCCATGGACGGATCGCTGGATCTCGCGACGCGCGACGGACTGCCGGAGGCCCTACGCGTCCTGCTGGCCGAGATGCCGCGTTCGGGCTGGCAGGATCATCCGGAATACGGGCCGCTGACGCAGTTCTGGCTGGAGCGGCACCTCAACTTCCGCCGCTTGCTGGATCTGCTGCAAGGCGATCTCACGGCGCGCGTCGATGGCAAGCTGGATCCGCGCGACCACGCCGCGCGGCTGTCGCGGCTGGGCGGCATGTTCCTGGGCGAATTGCAGCAGCATCACACGATCGAGGATCAGGTCTACTTCCCCAAGCTTGCCGCCCATGCGCCCGAGCTGGCCCGGGGGTTCGAGCTGCTGGACGCCGATCATCACGCGCTCCACGAGGAACTGGAGGGCTTTGCCACCGAGGCCAATGCCGTCCTGCGCGGAGAAGCTGCCGCCCCGCTGGAGGCGCGGGTGGCGCAGATGCACCGCTTCCTCGACCGACACCTGACCGACGAGGAAGAGATCGTCGTCCCGGTGATCCTGAAAGTGGGCGAGGGTCACCTCTGACCCCAAGCCGGGGGCGGCTTGGGCCCGCCCCTCGGCATTCCGGGAAGGCGTGCTAGATCACGACCGAACGCAAAGGAGGCGGGTATGGAAGCATTCTTCGAAGGGCTGGGCCTCGCGGCGCTGATCGTGCTGGCGCTGGTGGGCCTGGGCGTGGGCGGCGTGATCGGGCTGATCACCGGCCGCAAGGTGGCCGTCTACGCCCTGATCGGCGCGGTGGCGGCGATGGCGACCCCGTTCCTGCTGGCCGCGCTGGGCGTCACGGTGCTGGCCGCCGGGGGCATCCTGCTGGTTGCGGCGGTCGGGGCCGTGGGCGCGGCGGTGATCGTGGGGATCGTGCGGGCGGTGTCGCGGAAGGGGTGAGACGATGTCCCCGAGGCCAAGAGCCCCGGGCGTGCGGTCTTGCCTTCGTCGTGCGATCAGGCCGTCGCGTGGCCCTTGGGGCCTGCGATGAACCAGGCGATGACGCCCAGGACGGGGAATATCAGGATGCCCAGCGTCCAGAGGACCTTCGCCATGGTCGAGGCGCCGGACGTGACCACGTGGTAGATCGCGTAGATGTTGAGCGCGAGGACCAGCAGGCCGATGATGCCATATTCCATGGGTTTCTCCTTGTGACTGAGGGAGAAACGAGGGGGTGTGGGGGATGGTTCCGGAGTGGTGGAGGCGGGAATAGGAACGAACGCTTGCCCGATGGGACGTCAGCGGGCTAGCGTTTGCGCCGATGCCGACTGTGTTTCGCCATGATGGCTTCCGGTTCTTCTTCTATTCGAATGAAGGCGATCCGAGAGAGCCGGTTCATATCCACGTGATGGGGCAGGGCGGTGAGGTTAAGTTCTGGCTGATGCCGGATGTGACTGTTGCGCGTTCCGATGGTTTGGACGCGCGGACGTTGCGGCGGCTGGCCAAGGTGGTCGCAGAACACGCGAACGAGATCGAAAGGGCTTGGGATGAGCATTTCCGCTGAGAGCGTGCGGTTCGATCAGGACCAGATGTGGGTCTCGCTGAGCGATGGCCGTGTACTAGGTGTGCCGCTGGCTTGGTTTCCTCGATTGATGGGGGCGTCGCAGGCGGAGCGGGAGGCCGTGGAGATCAGCGCATTCGGGTTGCACTGGGAAGGGCTGGACGAAGATGTGTCAGTGGCAGGGTTGCTTTCGGGGCGTGGGGATGCGGGCGGTATTGGCGGTGAGGCGGCTTAAGCAGATCTGCTCGTATCATTTAGCGATATTGTCTAGATTATTCCCTGATCGCTTCTAGCATTGCCGACATATGAGCAAGTTCACCCCGCAGCAAATACTTTAGTTTGTCGGAAGATCCAGGAAACGTGTGAAAGGTCCCTGCCTTCACATCGAAGACTGCAAATTTCATATCAGGATTATATTCGGCCAGCGCATTCCTCATCATGAGGCCTGCTACCTGTGCCTTCAGCTTGGAGAGCTTCGCTTTCCTCAGGAATAGCTTGATGGCGTATCTGTCGCCATCAATAACTAATCCCATTTCTGGGTTGATCGAAACTCTGAATTCAGTCGTGTCGATCGACGCCGTTGGCGGATCGATCCAAGATACCGTGCCTTGCTTCGACCTCCATTTTAAATAGCAGTCTATCGTTTCCCTAAAGTTTTTCTGCTTCTTCTCGTTCTGCGCGTTGATAAACTCTTCCCAATCAGGCGCGACGCCTGACCGCTCGTAGTTCCTGAGCTTCTCTCGCACACGCTTATGGTAATCAGTTTTAGCATCGTATGGCGTATTACCCTGCCTCCAAGCTTGCAGAGCAGTAGTCGCTTTCGGCTCTCCACTCTGCGCGATGAAATCGAGAAACTTTGTAAAGCTGACGCTGATCATAACGACGGACCTATTTGTTCACGGAACGTCCTGAGAACTTTTGCCGGATATGTCAACGATTCGCTACCGCCCCCCGCCCTTCTTCCGCCTCTTAACATTTCCCCCACGCTGCCCTGGCCGCCCCGCGGTACTCCGCCCCTCGGCCTTGCGGGCGTCCTCGACCGCCTGCGCCACCGCCGACTGGCGCGCGAGGGGATCGTCGGACACCACCAGATCGACCTGCTCCAGGCGCTTGACCTCGTCGCGGAGTCGCGCCGCCTCCTCGAATTCGAGGTTCTCGGCGGCCTTGCGCATCTGGGTGCGCAGGGCGTCCAGGTGGGCCTGCAGGTTCGCCCCGGCCATGGGCTTGTCGACCTTCGCGGTGACGCGGCTCATGTCGACGTCGCCCTTGTAGAGCCCGGCCAGCACGTCCTCGACGTTCTTCTTGACGGTCGCGGGGGTGATGCCGTGTTCCTCGTTATAGGCGATCTGCTTGGCGCGGCGGCGGTCGGTCTCGGCGATGGCGCGCTCCATCGAGCCGGTGATGCGGTCGGCATACATGATGACGCGGCCGTCGGCGTTGCGCGCGGCGCGGCCGATGGTCTGCACGAGCGAGGTCTCGGAGCGGAGGAACCCCTCCTTGTCGGCATCGAGGATCGCGACCAGCCCGCATTCGGGAATGTCGAGCCCCTCGCGCAGGAGGTTGATGCCGATCAGCACGTCGAAGGCGCCCAGCCGCAGGTCGCGCAGGATCTCGATCCGCTCGATCGTGTCGATGTCGCTGTGCATGTAGCGGACCTTGATGCCCTGCTCGTGCAGGTACTCGGTCAGGTCCTCGGCCATGCGCTTGGTCAGCGTCGTGACCAGCGTGCGGTACCCTCGCGCCGAAACGCGGCGGATCTCGTCCAGCAGGTCGTCCACCTGCATGTCGACGGGGCGGATCTCCACCTCCGGGTCCAGAAGGCCGGTGGGGCGGATGACCTGCTCGGTGAAGACGCCGCCGGTCTGCTCCAACTCCCATGCCTGGGGGGTGGCGGAGACGAAGACGGATTGGGGGCGCATGGCGTCCCATTCCTCGAACTTGAGGGGGCGGTTGTCCATGCAGGAGGGCAGGCGGAACCCGTGCTCGGCGAGGGTGAACTTGCGTCGGTAGTCGCCGCGATACATGCCACCGATCTGCGGCACCGAGACATGGCTTTCGTCGGCGAAGACGATGGCGTTGTCAGGGATGTATTCGAAGAGCGTGGGCGGCGGCTCTCCGGGGGCGCGGCCGGTGAGGTAGCGGGAATAGTTCTCGATCCCGTTGCAGACGCCGGTGGCCTCCAGCATCTCGATGTCGAAATTGGTGCGCTGCTCCAGCCGCTGGGCCTCCAGCAGCTTGCCCTCGTCCTGAAGCTGCTTCAGGCGGACGGCCAGTTCCGCTTTGATGTTCTTGATCGCCTGCTGCATCGTCGGGCGCGGCGTGACGTAGTGGCTGTTGGCGTAGACCCGGATCTTGTCCATCTCGGCCTGCTTGGCGCCGGTCAGGGGGTCGAACTCGATGATGCTTTCGAGTTCTTCGCCGAAGAAGGAGAGGCGCCAGGCGCGGTCCTCCAGGTGAGCGGGCCAGATCTCCAGGCTGTCGCCCCGCACCCGGAAGCTGCCGCGCGCGAAGGCCGCATCGTTGCGGCGGTATTGCTGGGCCACGAGGTCGGCCATCACCTTGCGCTGGTCGTACTCGTGCCCGGCGTGCAGGTCCTGGGTCATCGCGCCGTAGGTCTCGACCGAGCCGATGCCGTAGATGCAGGACACGGATGCCACGATGATCACGTCGTCGCGTTCGAGCAGCGCGCGGGTCGCCGAGTGGCGCATCCGGTCGATCTGCTCGTTGATCTGGCTCTCCTTCTCGATATAGGTGTCCGAGCGCGGCACGTAGGCTTCGGGCTGGTAGTAATCGTAGTAGCTGACGAAGTACTCGACGGCGTTGTCGGGAAAGAAGCCCTTGAACTCGCCGTAGAGCTGGGCCGCGAGCGTCTTGTTGGGCGCCAGGATGATGGCGGGGCGCTGCGTCTCTTCGATGACCTTGGCCATGGTGAAGGTCTTGCCCGTTCCGGTCGCGCCCAGCAGGACCTGATCGCGCTCGCCGTCGAGGACGCCCTGCGCCAACTCCACGATGGCCGTGGGCTGATCGCCCGCCGGTGCGAAATCGGTCTTCATGACGAGGCGCTTGCCGCCTTCCAGCTTGGGGCGCGCGGCGGGGGCGCGCGACATCATGGGCAGGTCGTCGATCACGTCCATGGGGCTCTCCGGGAATGAAGGGGAAATGTCGGTGCCCGGCGGGTCAGGGTCAAGGGCGGCGGGACGGGCTGCTGCCATGGCGGGCCGTGACCCTTTGCCCGCCTGCCTCCCCTTGCCTCGGGCGGGGATGGGCCGCTATCTGGTCCCCGCAACGATCCTACGGAGCCCCAATGCGCGCCCGCATCTTCAAGCCCGCCAAGACGGCCATGTCCTCCGGCACCGCGAAGACCCGGGACTGGGTGCTGGAATTCGTGCCCGACACGCCTCGCGAGATCGATCCGCTGACCGGCTGGACCGGATCGCGGGACACCCAGGCGCAGGTGCGCCTGTCTTTCGAGAGCCGCGAGGAAGCCGAGGACTACGCCAGGGATCGCGGCATCGACTACGTGGTCCTGCGGCCGCAGAAGCGGAAGACGAACATCCGCGCCGGCGGCTACGGAGAGAACTTCGCCACCAACCGCCGAGGCGCCTGGACGCATTAGGGGCCGTTCCGGGGGCCGCAGGGCCTGTCTGCGGTGGGGTCGGTGCTCTTGCTTCGGAATTGGCCCGCGACGTCCGCATGTCTCTCCTCTCCGGTCATTGCCTGCCGGAGATAGGCCAGCGCCGCGGCGTCGGCGGCGGGCCGACGGAAAGACCCGCAACCGAGAATCGTCACGCGGCCGCCCACTTTGTTCCCGTTTTTCAGGCGAGCGAAGGCACGGACTGGCAGATGACGGGATGAACGGATGACGTGTGCGACTTTCCGGTGGGTCATGGTTCTGCTCGCCGTTCATGCGACACAGGCGATGGGGCAATCGCCCGACCGCCTGACACAAATGGAAGACGCGGTATTTGCCGCCGCCCTGGCAACGCCGCGATCGCCGGAAGAGATGGCTCGGGCCCTCGCTCCTGCGCTTGGCACGCAAGAGATCCGCGACACGTCCGAACTGGCTTTCGAGAACGAGGCCGGGCTCACCTTCGAAGGATGGAACCTGACGATTCAAGAGGATCTGCCCTACCGGCATCATGACGTGACCTGCACGACGGTGCCGGTCGAGACGGCCAGGCAGGTGTGGGATCTGGACGATCCCTTCGGAGAGGGTTCACCCTACCCTCCGGCTCTCAATGCGCTGGTCTTTGGAACGCAAGAGACGATCGACTCGCCCGATCTGCAATACGTCACGTCATGCGTTGGCGCCCTGCACCTCGGTCGTGTCGAACCCGACGTCGATGCGATCAACGCGTGGTACGACCGGCTGAACGAGCGGATCGACGCCATCGGGCTCGATAGTGTTCGAGAATCCCCCGAGACCGAAGGACTTCCGGCCGGGATACTTCAGGGACGTGGCCGGATTTGCGATGATACGACCTGTATTCTGATCGTCGCGCCTTGGGCGATGTTGTGGGACGATGGGACGTCCGGCCAGGTCAGCCTCGACGTCTTGACGGTGCAGATCGCACCGAGAAGGTGATCCGTCGCCAGACAGATCGGCCTTCCGGACGACAACGGCTCCGACTGGATGCTCTCGCCGCTGCACGTCCTCCTCGCAGAGGGCCGGCTGGTCCTCCGCCAAAATCAATTCGTGGCGGGGCTACCCAGTCTTCGGAGGACTGCGGAATCGTGACCGCCCCCGGCACATTCGCATGGCCCCGACCCTGTCCGGAGAGAGGCCGGCGGTACGGGACCTGCGCCACGCGGCTACCTTGCGCCCGGACCTCGGCGGGGGTGTCCCGCCGGGCGGCGCTTGGCATCAATCGCCCTCGAACGCGCAGAGCGCGTGGACGGGTTGGCTAATCGCTTCCAGCCGCGGCCGCATCGAGCGCTCCGTCTGCGCACCGGTCCCATGGCGTCGGTCGTCCGCACGCCTCAGCGGAGCCGTGTCGACATGCCCGATTTCGCCGTCTTCGCCGACCGGGCAGACAGCCTCGGCTGGCGCGCCGTGCTGGTTGCGAAACCCCCGCAGCGATCCGGATGGATCCGGATCGCGGGCGGCTCACGAATGCGGAAGGCCGGCCCGTCACGAAAGCCTGATGGGCTATTGATAGTCCCTCTGTCTCCTCCGTTTCGTTGGCTGGGCGCAGTTCATGCCGCCAAGACTGATCGCGTGTGGATCGCGCCGGCAACGTCGGTCGATCACGGAGCACTGTCCTCCGACTCCAGCTGGAGAGCCCGGTGCAGCAGCGGCTCCTGCTGCACCGGCTCGATGCGATCCTATACTTCTGCCTCGTGCCAGGCACGAGGGCCCTGCACCACGGTCTTGGCGAACGACTTTGGATCAACCCAACGCTGCGCGTGGGCCGGCCTTACGGATGAATTCCTAGCGTGCGCCGCAGGGGGAGGACGGCGATGCGAAACGGTTGGTCTGAACACTGCGGACGATCGGTTCTCCCGCCAGGATCTCGACGGCCGTCTGGCCCGGGCATTCCACCTCCGACATTGCGGCACGCGACAGGCGCCCGCTCTCGATCACACGGTCGCGGGTGACGCAGGTTCTGCCAAGCCGCCCGGACAGGATGCTGGGGTACTGGGAGGCATCCGGGACTTCGTTTCATCAAGTGATTTCCCTTAACGCATTCGGGGGCATTTGGGAGATCACTTTGCGAAAGCACGAGGCCAACATCGCGCCGCGCTGTCCAGCCCGGGATCGGAGGCGGCGTGCCCTCGACTGCCCAGCCGTCGCTTGCTCCCGGAAAGGCAGCACAATAGACCCAACCGTGCAAACGGCAAAGGCGCCGGCCGATCTGCGCTGCCCGGGCCGGACAGATGGGGACGATGTACAGATGAGCGATCCAGATGCCGGACGATTCGCGCTACGGGGCGTCAAACTCAGCATCCCGCGTGCGCTGTTATCGGAACGGATGCTGGAAGCGTTTCAGTCCGGCAAGTACGAGGCGCTTGAAGCGCGCTACCTCCATTGCTTCCTGCGGGATGGCGACCGCCTTCTCGAACTGGGCGGTGGCGTCGGCTACCTGTCAGCGCTCGCCGGAAAGACGGTCAATCTCGATGCGTGCTGCGTCGTCGAAGCCAACCCGGTCCTGTGCGAGACGATCCGCGATACCCATCGGAGAAACGGCTTTGACTATGAGGTCATCAACGCCCTTGCCTGTCCGCCCAGCGACGACGATGCCGAGACGGCTGCATTCTACTTGCGCAAGAATTTCTGGGGATCGTCGCTCGACGGCTCCGCGGCCTACGAAAAGAAGATAGAAATCGCCAAGCTCGATCTGCAGAAGCTCATCGACCGGTTCGCACCAACCGTGATCATCTGCGACATTGAAGGAGCGGAAGTCGACCTCGTGCCGGCGACGGATTTTCGCGGCGTCGAGCGCCTCTATTTCGAGCTGCACAAGTCGCAGACCGGGAAAGAGGGGATCGCGCGGTTGTTCAAAGCCCTTCACGCGCAGGGCTTTGGCTACGATCCCGACAACTCCGTCGGCGCGGTTGTGCTCTTTGAACGGCTGTAGCTGGTCCGGGGCGATACGGGTCTAGGCAAAACTGGAGAACTGGAATGGGTTCTGACGATCGGACGCCTGGGAAGTTGACCGCTATCGTGCCGGTCAGGCTCGGGGCGAGCGTCTTCGAAGGCGAGGCGCGGTTCAGGTCGATTGTGAGCAATGTTCCCAAGGACACCTTCGACGTGCTCGTCGTCGATTTCGGCAGCAGCGCCGAGGAAGCCGGTCGCATCAACGAGATCTGCGATGGCATCGAGGGCGTCCATGTCGTCCGGGTCGAGGCCGAAGACCGGGCATTTTCGATCGGTGAGGCGCGGGACATCGGCGTACAGCACGCCCGGACCGATATCGTCATGTTTCACGATATCGATTTTACCGCGCCGCCGGAGATGTATCGCAAGATCCATGCCGAAGCCTATGGCCGACGCATGGACGTCAACGCCTACGACTTCTTCTGCGTGCCCGTTCTATTCCTCAGCGAGGCGGGCACCGAGACCTGGCGCGAGGAGCACGACACCCTTCAGGCGGACGAATTGATCTACGGCTGGCACGCACGGGTCATCGAAGGGGCCCATGGCTTCGTCGACTCGATCGCCTACGGCAGCTCAGCGATCGTGGCGAACCGCCACACGTATCTCGCTCAGGGCGGGCACAATCGGCAGTTCTACGGCCATGGGGCCGAAGATTACGACCTTCTACACCGCCTTGCGGATACTTGCCGAAAGGGGCCCCGCACTGCGCGCTACTACGAGGACCGAAAGTCCAACAACATAACCGAATATGCTGGTTTCCGGCCGTACTTCGCACTCTACGGGATCGATGTCTTTCAACGCGGTGTATTCTTCGTCCACCTTAACCATCCCCGCCGCCGGATCCCCGACTATTTCCAGTCACGGCGTAACTTCGAGATTCTGCGCAACGTCATGGTGCAGTTCGATCGGTCCGGGTATCGGCCGGACCCTCTCGAAGATGTCCAGAGCGATGAGCGGACGTTGCTGCTGGTCGAGCCCGACAGCCGAAGCGATCGTGCGATGCGGTTCGCCAAGCCGGACATGGGTCGGATCCACCGCGTGCCGGAGGCCCGGTTCACAGACGTCGACGGAGTGCTGCGCTACGTTGACGACCATGCGATCACGCGGATCGGCTTCCTTAATCCCTACGGCAACCGGCTAAGGCGGCATATCTATGAGGGCGTCCGCGCGCGCGGCCTCCCGCTCTGGACCTTCGATCGTGGCGCACTTCCCGACAGCTGGTTCTTCGATCCGGGCGGCTTCAACGCCGACAGCGCGACATACCACGTCCCAAATCGCCCCGCCGAGCTGACCCCGGAGGAGCGCCTCAAGATCGATCGCTATGTGCGTGACCTCAGGATCAGCGGCGCGACGCTCGAAAGCAACGGAAGCCGGAAAGGTCCCGAATACTGGCGCCAAGTGCTCGGTCTCGGCAATCGCAATGTTATCTTCATTCCGCTCCAACGACCCAATGACACAGTGATCCGGTTTTTCGCGGGCGATGTCGGCCGGGTCGAGACCTTCGCCTCATGGATAGACAGCCTGTCAGAGCGACTTGATCCCAGTCGCTGGGAGATCGTCGTAAAGAAGCATCCGCTCGAAGACACGGTGCCTCCGCTGGCGAATGCTCACGTCGTGCCGGACGACGCGAATATCTACGATCTGATCGAACTGGCGGAAAAGGTCGTGCTGATCAACTCGGGCACCGGAGTGCTGTCGATGGCCTTCGATACGCCTGTCATCACCTGCGGGCAGACCTTCTACGACGTCGAGGGCGCAACCTACGCGGCCTCCAACGCCAAGCGCCTTATCGAGCTGTGCGAAACCGATCTCGCGTTCGATCGGGACGCGGCCCGCCGGTTCCTCTTTCACCTGACGGACAGGGTCTACTCCTTCGGCACGCCGAGTTACGACGAACGCCGGGATTTCGCGGGCTCGAAGGTTCGTCTCGTGCGGGATATCAAGTTCCGCGAGATCAGGGGGCTTGGGCCGACACGCGTCCTCGGCACGCCGCGGAAGGGGCCATCGCTCAACTCGCCCTTGTTCTACTCCTTCGGCGGAAAGCGCGGAATCGAGGAAACGGCGGAAGAGCTGAAGGGGACGGGTGCCGAGGGGGTCGTCGACAAGACGCAGATCCCGAAAGTCCATGCCGCCGGCGGCTCCCGCGTCCGGGGCCGCGGCCACCGTTTCGAGTATGGCAGCCTGCTGAATGCGGCGCGGACGGAAGGCAGTCCGGAAGGCGAGGCCGCCGTGAAGGCGATCGACGCCCTGGTCGGAGGGCAGAGGTTTCCGGTCCAGCTTGGAGACCGCGCGCATTGGTCCGACGCGTGGAACACGCGGATCAATGTCGAAGGCCCTTCGCTGATCCTGTCCCTGCTGCCTTTTGCGCTCGAGTCCGACCGTGCACAGGTCGGCCTGCTCCTTCAGACCAAGGACGATCGAAGAACGCTCGGTCTCGACCAGGACGGCCGGAGCGTTCGGACAGTGCGGATCGCGCCGCATCTCTTCCTCGCACATGTCAGGTTGATCGGTCTGGGAAAGACCGTCTTGACGATGGATCATCCCTGCACGGCCGCGGAGATCGTCGCGGTCAACGAGTTGCCCGCGGAGGGCGACGAGCCGCGCGTCCCGATCGGGCCGGAGCATCGGCGCAAGCTGAGGGTCTTTACCCTGAATGGCTCCGTCGCAATCGGGACCGACGGGATCGCGCATGCCGTAGTGATCAGCAACGGCACCGGGATCCCGATCGATTTGCGGCGGTCGGACTGCACGATCCAGGTCCGCGTCAAGTCAGAAGATCGCAAGACCTTTCAGGCGTTTACCGGGCAGCTTCCGCCGATCCTCTATCCTGGCGTCAACATATTCGAGTCAGGCACCAGGCTGGACGTTTCGAAGGCCGCAGAGCACGAGGCCCGCTTCATCTACACCGACCTGCGGCTCGGATCGGGCGAGTTCCTCAGCGCCGGGTTCGACGTCCCGCTGGCGCAGCCCCCCGCGACATAGGCCGACGGCCGTCCGTCATCTTCCGGTAGAGCGACTGAGCTGTTCGGAGACGCGGAGGAGACGTCTGACGGAATCAGTGACGCAAATCGGACCGGCTCTGCGACCGCGCCCGCAGCGCCGGGATCGCATCCCGCAAGATCAGCCCGTTCGAGGGTACGGGCGTCCGCATCATGGATCCTGAACCCGCGCATCCGTGCCAACAGCGCGTCACCCATCCCGCGATTACAGAGAACAAATACCTGAGCGCCGTCCTGGCCCACATCAAGGAAGAACAAGAAAAGGCCGCGCCGCCACCAAAGGTCAAACCGGTCAGCGCGAAGAATGTCTACAAAAAGACTGGCCGCCGACCGCGAGGCCGAGCTTCAAAAATGGAAGCCTATTATGAAGGGTGTCGCAAAGAACGGGTGGAAGAAGCTTCAGAATTTGTAAACGATTGATATCGCGCTGTTTGCGTAGTTTCGAAAAATAGACGCGGCGATAACGCCATGTTGCTTCATCAGTGCGTTGCCGGTAGCCCCCCCGAACAACGGAGAGACGATCTTGTTGCGATATCCTTTTACTTCGGCTGGCCTTGCAGCCTTATCGTTGTTGTCCTCTGAAGCATATGCCGACGTTTCTCTAAACGAAGTATTCGATGCATGTGAAGTCAGCGTAGTTCAGAGCACAAATGCCCCATTGCTGAGTTTAGGCGATGTCATTGACCAAAACGAACACCAACAACGCATCCGCTTGGACACCGAAGTCGGAACACTGGTAGCCACGATTCTCCCGCCACCGTTTAACACTGTGCTCGGCTGTATCTTGTGGGGAGGACATCCCGATTTTGAGGCCGAGTTCGCAAACGAATGGCAAGATTAGGTCGAGTGGGAAGAAGCCGAAGGGGCGGCCAGACGTTGGCATCAAGATCGCCTAGCGGTGTCTGGAAGCATTGATTTGACGGACACCCAGCAGCCAGGCTTTGTCGTGGCTCGGTGTGACGTCCTAGAAAACGGGATAGTGCTTGCGAACCAACCTGCCGTAACAGGGGTGATGCGTCAGATACTTCCCAATCTGGACCCGCCACCAAGCCCGAAAGTGTTTTTCCAATTCAGTGTGATAAGAGCTTTACCGGGTAGATGCCAAGCTGCCGTCGATGAGCGCACGGACCAATAAGGCGGCGCTTACATCGCTACGCATTTCAACACTGCAAAAGCAGTCTTTTCCCTATCCCGCAAAGCCAGCCAGGGCTGCGATATCTCAGGTCTCCGCCCTGTCAGGCTTTGCTGCCGTCGCGCACTGCGGTGACGCTTCTGCTTTGCAAGCCGAGTGACGTTTCTGAATGGTTGCAACACCCCGCGTGCGGCGATCCAGCATCCGATGATCTCCTCGGAGACACCGCCCGAAGAGACATCCGCCGTGTCGATGAAGGTGCCGCCGCGTTCCGCGAAGGGGTCAAGCTGGCATATGGCGTCGGCCTCGGGCGTCTCGGCTCCGAACGTCATCGTTCCAAGCGACAGGCGCGAGACGATGGGGCCGTTGCGGCCGAATTGCCGGGTCTGGATCATGGCGGGCCTTTCGCATCCGGCCGCCGACCGATGCGGCGGCGCGGGATCAGGCTAGACCGACGACGGATCCGGAGGGCAGAGCCCAGCATCGCAAGCAGGATTGCACGGATGAGAGGCTCCTGGCCTCGCCTCAACCCAAGCGGCGGCCGCCTTCGCCCGGATCGAAGAAGCAGATGCGCGACGTGTCGACCGCAAGCGCGGGCTCGGCGCCCAGCCCCGCCCGAGCAGGCAGGCGCGCCGTGACCGGCTTGCCGGCGAGATCGAAGCGTAGATAGAGGTCCGAGCCGGTATTCTCGATCATGTCGGGGCGCACCGGCAGGTCGCCACCCGGCCCGAAGGCTTCGGGCCGGATCCCCGCGATCACCTCGGCCCCCGGCGCGGCCCCGGCGGGCGGCGCAGACAAGGCGATCGACCGTCCGTCCCCGAATTCGAGCCGCCCCTCACCCAGTCGCGCGGGCACGAGGTTCATCGACGGCGAGCCCATGAAATCCGCAACGAAGGTATTGGCTGGCGCATCGTAGATCTCGGCGGGCGTGCCGGCCTGCTGTACCACGCCCCCGTCCAGCACGACGATCCGGCTGGCCAGCGTCATCGCCTCGATCTGGTCGTGGGTGACATAGACGATGGACGCGCCCGTGGTCTGATGCAGCCGCCGGATCTCGGCGCGCATCTCGACGCGCAGCTTGGCGTCGAGGTTCGACAACGGCTCGTCGAAGAGAAACAGCGCCGGATCGCGCACCAAGGCGCGCCCCATGGCGACACGCTGCCGCTGCCCGCCCGAGAGCTGGCCGGGGCGCCGGTCCAGCAGCGGTCCAATCTGCAGGAGCCCTGCCACCTCCTCGACCTTGGCGCGCTGGACGTCTCGATCAATGCCGCGGACCTTCATGCCGAAGGCGATGTTCTCGCGCACGGACATCGTCGGGTAGAGCGCGTAGCTCTGGAACACCATGGCGATGTCCCGCTCGCGCGGGGGAAGGTTGGTGACGTCCCGACCCGCGATCTCGATGGTGCCCGAGGTCGTCTCCTCCAGGCCCGCGATGCAGTTGAGCATAGTCGACTTGCCGCAGCCCGAGGGGCCGACGAGCACCAGGAACTCGCCCTGGGCGATGCTTGCGTCGATGCCGCGCAGCACATCCACCGCGCCATAGGACTTGCGCAGGGCAGTCACCTTCAACGCGTCGGTCATGGGCGGGTCTCCTCCGTGGCCGCGGCGCGGCGGGCCGCCGCGTTGCGCGCGGCCGTTGGCGCTGCAATCCTGCGCCCATCGGCCGCAGGGCGCAACGGTGCCGCCGGTCGCACCCCAGGGAGGATTTCGAATGACCAGAACCTTGACGCTCGCCCTGCTGCTCGCCGGCACGGCCCTGCCCGCCGCCGCCCTGGAAGACGGGACGATCGTGATCTGGACCGGCGCGAATCGCGACCAGGACGCCCTGCGCGCCGCCATCGCGGGCTTCACCGAGGATCTGGGCATCGAGGTCGTCGTGGAAGAGGTCGATCCCGACCTGCCGCAGAAATTCCAGCAGGCCGCCGCCACCGGCGACGGGCCCGACATCGTGATGTGGGCGCATGACCGCTTAGGCGAATGGGCTTCGGGCGGGCTGATCGCGCCGGTGCAGCCCTCGGGGGCGTGGACCGACGGCGTGCTACCCTCGGCCATGGACGCGGTCACCTTCGACGGCCGCGTCTGGGGCTACCCGGTCTCGGTCGAGGCCGTCCACCTGATCTACAACACCGACCTCATCTCCGAGCCGCCCGCCTCCTTCGAGGAGGTTGCGTCGCTCGAGGTGCCCGAGGGCGTGGCCCCGATCATGTGGGACTACAACAATACCTACTTCACGATGCCGCTTCTGATGGCTGGCGGCGGCTATGCCTTCCAGAAGGTCGACGGCTCCTACGACGGAACGACGACGGGCGTGAACACCGAGGGCGCCGTCGCGGGCGCAACGGTGCTGGACGGGCTCGTCGAGGACGGGGTGATGCCGCCGGGCGTCGACTACGGCGTCATGGATGCGGCGATGAACAAGGGCGAGGTGGCGATGGTGCTCAACGGCCCCTGGGCCTGGGGTGCGCTCGAAGACAGCGGCATCCCCTTCGCCGTCGCACCCATTCCCACGGTCAACGGCAACCCGGCGCCACCCTTCCTCGGGGTCATCGCGCTCGGCATCAACGCGGCTTCTCCCAACACGGACCTCGCTGTCGAGCTGATCGAGAACTATCTCCTGACCGACGAGGGGCTTGCGACATGGAACGGCTCAGGTGCGCTGGGCGCTCTGGCTGACACCTCCGCCGCCGAGGCGCAGGACGATGCCAACGTCTCGGGCATGCTGGCTGTCGCCGCCGACGCGGTGCCGATGCCATCGAATCCGGAGATGGGCGCGTTCTGGGCTGCGATGGCCCCGGCGCTGACCAATATCACCAGCCAGGCGCAGGAGCCGCAGGCGGCGCTGGACGACGCGGCCACCCGCATCCTGGGCGAGTGAGGCGCAGGCCGAGGCGGCGTCCGTGACGACCCTGGAGGCGTCAGATCCAGCCCCCGCCGCCGCCGCGCGTTGGGCGGGACTGGCGGTGGTGGGGCTCGTGGTGCTGGCCACGCTCTACGCGGCCTTCACCCTCTATCTGGCGGGCCAGCCCCTGCTGGGCGTGCTGATGCTGGTGCTGGCGGGCGCGGTGGCGGCGATCTTCTCGCGCCCCGCCTTCTACGCGACGCGCTTCATCTTTCCCGGCCTCGTCGCCGTCGCCGTCTTCATCGCCTTCCCGGTCGCCTACACGATCGGGCTTGGCTTCACGAATTACTCGTCCTTCAACCTGCTGACCTTCGAGCGCGCGACCGAGGTGATCCTCTCGCGCGGCACGGTCGACCCCGAGACCGAGCAGCCCTTCGCCCTGATCCCGGACGGCGACGGCCTGCGCCTCGCCCTGCCCGAGGCGGGCCTGATCTCCGAGCCGCTCGCCCTCGACGGCACCGAGACCGAGATCGTCCTTGCTCCCGGCACCCCGGCGGCCGAGCCGCTGGCGATGCGCGATGTCGTCGCCCGTCGCGCGGCCCTCCAGGCGTTGACGCTCACCGGACCCGATGGGCTGCGCCTGCAATCCAGCGGCCTGCGGAGGTTCGCGGCGATCACGCCCGAATACACGCCCCGGCCCGACGGCACGCTCCTGGGCGCCGGCGGCGACGTGCTGACGCCCAACCACGAGATCGGCTTCTACGAGACCGAGACCGGTGAGGCGGTCGCCCCCGGCTGGCGCGTCTTCGTGGGCCTCGAGAACTTCGAGCGCATCTTCGCCTCCGAAGGCATCCGGGGTCCGATGGTGTCGATCTTCCTCTGGACGGTGGCCTTCGCCTTCCTCTCGATGGCGGGCTGCTTCGCAGTGGGACTGACGCTGGCGGTGATCCTGCAATGGCCCCATCTCGCGGGCCGCGGGATCTACCGGATCCTGCTGATCCTGCCCTACGCGGTGCCGGCCTTCATCTCGATCCTCGTCTTCCGCGGCCTCTTCAACCAGAACTTCGGCGAGGTGAACCTGATCCTCGAGGCGCTGTTCGGCCTCCGCCCGGAATGGTTCACTGATGGCGGCCTGGCCCGGACGATGATCGTCATCGTCAACATCTGGCTGGGTTATCCCTACATGATGCTGCTGGCGATGGGGTTTCTTCAGAACGTACCCGCCGACCACAAGAAGGCCGCCGCCCTGGAAGGCGCGGGCGCGATGCGCGTGTTCTTCACGATCACCCTGCCCCAGATCGTGCCGCCCTTCCTGCCGCTGCTGATCGCCACCTTCGCGTTCAACTTCAACAACCTGGTGCTGATCCTGCTGCTGACGCGCGGGCTGCCCGACATCCCCGGCACGGTCATTCCGGCGGGCCAGACCGACATCCTGGGCTCTTTCACCTATCGCATCGCCTTCACCGACAGCGCCCAGCAATTCGGCCTCGCGGGGGCCATCACCTTCCTGATCTTCGTGGTCGTCGCGGCCCTGGCCTATGCCAACTTCGTCGCGATGCGGCGCGCCGCCGACCGGCGGTTCAAGGGCACCTGAGGCGGCACATGAGAGGACGCATCATATGATCGTCGAGCATCCGGGCCGCCTGCGCCTCAAGAAGATCGCCGCCCATGGCTTTCTGATCGGGTTCCTTGTCCTGATCATGTTCCCCTTTCTCGTCGTCGTCTCGATCTCGTTCCGCGAGGGGAACTTCACGACCGGTTCGCTCCTGCCCGAGAATCCGACGCTGGAGCATTGGTATCTCGCCTTCGGGCTCGACTATGTGCGCGCCGACGGAACGGTGGTCGAGCCGCCCTACCCGGTCCTGCGCTGGATGTGGAACAGCGTGAAGATCGGCCTCGTCGCCTCGGCGGGGATCGTGGCGCTGGCGACGATCTCGGCCTACGCCTTCTCGCGCATCCGGTTCCGCGGGCGGGCGGGGATGCTGGACGCGCTCTTCATCATCCAGATGTTTCCGACGACGCTAATGCTGGTCGCGCTCTTCGCGATCTTCGACAATCTGGGCGAGGTCACCCCGATCCTCGGCATCGACGCCCACACGGCCCTGATCCTGATCTACATGAGTCAGATCACCCTGCATGTCTGGACCATCAAGGGCTATTTCGACGCGCTCGATCCTGCGCTGGACAAAGCCGCCCAGATCGACGGCGCGACGCCCTGGCAAACCTTCCGGCACGTGTTCCTGCCGCTCGCGGTGCCCATCGTGGCGGTCGTCTTCGTGCTCAGCTTCATCGGAGTGATCAACGACTACCCCATTGCCTCGGTGCTGCTGCGCTCCGAAGAGCAACTGACCCTCGCCGTGGGCTCGCGCCTCTATCTCAACGAGTTCCGCTATCTCTGGGGGGATTTCGCCGCCGCCGCGATCCTGTCCGGGTTGCCGATCACGGTCGTCTTCATGATCGCGCAGCGCTACCTCGTCGCGGGCCTGTCGGAGGGGGCGGTCAAGGGCTGAGGCCCGTTCCCATCCCCGATCGAATTGCGGCACGACCATATCCGTCGCCATCTGGCTTGATCGGATCACGTCACGTCCGGTTGCAGCGCGGGCACATCTGAAACGCACGGTCCTACGGGACGCGGCAAATCCGTGCTTCGTCCGCAAGACCCGACTTCATTGCGTCATTGCGACACCTTATCCGCATCTCCCATCTCGGCGGCACCGGCAATGGGGCTGACGGCTGTTCCGCGGTGCGGGCCCCGCGAGACGTGGCCACCTCGTGCCCGGACCTCGGCGGGGGTGTCCCGCCGGGCGGCGCTTGGCGTCAATCGCCCTCGAACGCGCAGAGCGCGTGGACGGGCTGCCCCATCGCTTCCAGCCGGGCGCGGCCGCCCAGATCGGGCAGGTCGATGACGAAGGCGCTGGCCACGACCTCTGCGCCCAGCCGCTCCAAAAGCTTGATCCCGGCTTCGGCCGTCCCGCCGGTGGCGAGCAGATCGTCCACCATCAGGACCTTCGCCCCGGCCTCCAGCGCGTCGACATGGATCTCCATCACCGCCTCGCCGTATTCGAGCGCATAGGCCTGCTCGTAGGTCTCGCCGGGCAGCTTGCCCTTCTTGCGCACCGGCACGAAGCCCGTGCCCAGTTGATGCGCGACCGCCCCGCCCAGAATGAAGCCACGCGCCTCCAGCCCCGCGACCGCGTCGATCGTCTGACCGGCGAACGGGGCGAGCAACTGGTCGACGGCCAGCCGCATCCCGCGCGGGTCGGCGAACAGCGTCGTAACGTCTCGGAACATGATCCCCTTGGCGGGAAAGTCGGGGATCGTACGGATGTAGTCGCGGACGGTCTTGGACTGCATCGGGGCCTCTTGCGCTCAGGGCGCCAACACAGCGCCCGCACCGGGTTAGCCGCCCCGGCCGGGCGGATCAACGGCCCGGTTCAGCTATCCGGGTCATCCCCGTAATGGCGTCGCAGAGCCATCGCATCGCGCCCTTCGAGGCGGACGACATCGTTCCCGTCCTCCGCGAACAGGGATCCGTCCGCACCAGGGCCCTGGAGATCGGTCATGAGGCCGGTCGCCTGAACCACCTCCTCCAGCAGGATCGAGGCGACTTCGTCCTCCGGCGCAAAGGCAGAGATCGCGATCGCCCCGCGCAGGATCTCCCCGTCCCGGGACGTCAGCGCGACACGGCCAAGCTCCAGAAGCGCGCCGTCGAGTTCGGGCAACCCGGTCCCGTCGATCACGTGGTAGGGCGGCGTGGCCACGATGTGGACGGAGACATCCGGCCGCCGGTCTTCGCGCGTGACGCGCAACGGCAGATCCAGGGCGTTGATCTGTGCCAGCGCGCCGTCCAGCGCGGATCCGTAATATGCAAGGCGCGCATCGTTTCGCCCCGCGACCTGCGCCAGCCCGAATGAGACCGTCCGTCCCGGCCAGCGCAGGAACGGCTTGCCGCATTCCCCACCGGGAGGGGCCGCGCAGGCCACCGCGCGGTAGAAGGCGGTCTCGTCGATCCCGGCCGGCAACTCGACGAATTCCTGCGCCATGGCCGATGCGGGAAGGACGGCGATGAGGACGGTGCGCCTCACACGACGCGGCCCGCGACGACCCGGAGACGTTCGATCAGGGCCGGGTCCCGCGCCTCCGGCGCGGTCATGATCGCATGATCCAGCGCGGTCGCGCACCCGGTTCCGCACGAGGCATCCAGATGCGCGGGCAGGGCCGCCACTGTCGCCCGCGCGAGATGGGCATTCGCCTTCAGCGTCGCGATGATCTCGGCGATCTCGACGGCGCCATGATCGGGATGCCAGCTGTCGTAGTCGGTGACCATCGCGATGGTGGCGTAATGCAGCTCGGCTTCGCGGGCGAGCCGGGCTTCGGGCATGTTCGTCATGCCGATCACGTCGCAGCCCCAGGCGCGGTAGAGCGCCGATTCCGCGAGGCTGCTGAATTGCGGGCCCTCCATCGCCAGATAGATCCCGCCCTCATGGACCGTGGCGCCCGCCTCGCGCGCAGCGGCCGCGCAGGCGGTGGCGAGCGTGTCGCAGATCGGATGGGCGAGGCTGACATGCGCGACGCAGCCGGTCCCAAAGAAGCTGGCGGGGCGGCCGCGCGTACGGTCGACGAACTGGTCGACGACGACGAAGTGCCCGGGCGCCATCTCCTCGCGGAAGGAGCCGACGGCCGAGACGCTGACGACATGGGTCGCGCCCAGGGATTTCAGCGCGGCGATGTTGGCGAGGTAGGGGATCGTCGCCGGATCGTGGACATGGCCCCGCCCGTGGCGCGGCAGGAACAGCACGCGCAGACCGCCCAGCGTCCCGTCGAGGATCTCGTCGGAGGGCGCGCCCCAGGGCGTGTCGACCGCGCGCCATGCGCCGTCCAGCCCCTCTATGCCATAAAGGCCCGATCCGCCGATGATGCCGAGAACTGGATCCATCCGAAGCTCCTTCCACGATAGAGCCTAGCGGATGGGCGCGCGCCGGCCAGTCCCGCTTTCGCATCGTGACGAAGGCATGATCCGGACAGGTCGGGTCGAGAGCGTCGCCCGGGCAATCGAGAGAAGGCGTGCCGAGCGGGTCCGGGCCGACGGTTCCAAAGTGCGTGAGGCGATGCTGCTGCCGGACCGCCCGCCGCCCCGACCGCCCCTGAAAGGCAAAGTCGTGCATCTTGCGATTGCGACAGTCGAAAACCCCGGCGCGTAAACGGTTTGGTAAGAATTCGCAGCCAAAGTCGGAGTGTGGCCTCGCAGACGGTCACCCATTCCCCCCCGCGCCCCGCCTCCCCCAGGTGGGGCGCACCTATTTTGGGCGGACGCAGGTGGGGCGCAGCCGGCGAAGCCATCCCTTCCGAGGGGCCGCTGACTCACCCGGCGCGCAGGACCGCACCGGGGTTCATGATCCCCTTCGGATCGAGCGCCGCCTTGATCGAGCGCATCGCCGTCAGTTTCGCCGGATCGCCGTAGCGTTCCAGATCCTCGACCTTCAGGCGGCCCACCCCATGTTCGGCGGCGACGGACCCGCCCATGTCGTGGACCAGATCGTGGACCGCACGCTTGATCGCGTCGCGGTCGTCCTGATGATCCTCGCGGGTCCGGCCGGGCACCGGGAACACGTTCCAATGCAGGTTGCCGTCCCCCACATGGCCGAAGCAGTTGATGCGGAACCGTCCGATGGGATCCAGCACCGCCGGCGCGCGGTCGATGAAGGCCGCGAGCTTGCCGAGAGGCACGGAGATATCGTGACTGCTGACAGCGCCCACGGCCCGGTTGGCGGCTGGGATCGATTCGCGCACGGCCCAGAAGTCGGTCCGCTGCCCCTCCGATTGGGCGATCACCCCGTCCGAGGCCAGACCCCGCTCCACCGCCGCTTCGAACAGCCCTTCGAGGGCCGCTTGCGGGTCCCCCGCAAGGCCCAGATCGACCAGGACGGACCATTCCGGCTGGCCCAGCGGCAGCCGCACCTGAGGCAGGTGTTCCGCGAGGAACTCCAGGCCCTGCCTGCCGATCAGCTCGAACGCGCTGACGCCTTCCCCGACCCGATCCCGCGCGAGGTTCAGCAGGTCCAGCGCGGCGGCGGGCGACGGCACGACGAACATCGCCGCGGCCCGCGCGGGCGGGCGCGGATGCAGCTTGAGCGTCGCCGCCGTGATCAGGCCCAGCGTTCCCTCGGCGCCCACCAACAGGTGGCGCAGATCGTAACCCGCATTGTCCTTGCGAAGCGGCGACAGGCCCCGGAGAACCGATCCATCCGGCAGAACCGCCTCCAATCCCAGACACAGATCGCGCGCATTGCCGTAGCGCAGGACATTCACGCCGCCCGCATTGGTGGCGAGGATCCCCCCGATCCGCGCGCTGCCCTGAGCCGCGATGGTCAGGGGAAACAGGCGGTCGGCCTCTGCGGCCGCCTCGTGCACGTTCTGGAGGATCACGCCCGCCTCGGCGACCAGCGCGTTCTCGACCGGATCGACGCTGCGGATCGCCGCCATCCTCTCCATCGAGACGACGACCGGCTCGAACCCGTCGCCGATCTGGCCGCCGACCAGCCCGGTGCCGCCGCCATAGGGGACGATTGGAACGCCCGCCTCGGCGCAGGCGCGCACGATTGTCGAGACCTGCTCGACGTTCTCAGGCGCAATCAGCAGGCCGCCGCGCGCGATGAAGCGGCCGCGCGGCTCTTCGAGATAGCGCGATTCGAGATCGCGGAAGACGGCAGCGGGAAGGGCCGCGCGCAGCGCGGGCTCGACGGCGGAGGCTGGGGTCATTCCGGCTGGCTCAGGAAGCGCGGCGGCAGGACGATGATCGTGGGCTGCGACGGCAGATCGCGCAGGGAGACCTCGAGATGGCTTTCGGCGCGCCGCTCGACAGGGAAGGCGCCGCTCATCTCGTCGAGGAAGCGCTGTAGCGTGCCCTCGCCGAACCAGTGCATCGGGATCACCACGCTGGACCGCAGGCGCGTCAGCACACGCGTCAGCGTCTCGTGCGGCAGGGTCAGCCCGCCATCGACGGGCGCCATCACCACGTCGAGCCGGCCCAACGCGGCATATTGCTCTTCCGAGGGCTCGTGGTGGAGGTGGCCCAGGTGACCGATGCAGAGGCCGCCCACTTCGAAGACGAAGATCGAGTTGCCGTTCTCCTCCCCTCCCCGTCCGGGCCTAAGGTCGGTGGAGACGGAGCGAACCAGCAACTCGCCCAGATCGACGTAATGGTCGACGGGCGTACCGGGCCGGTCGGACCAGCCGGGCAGAACGTGGGGGATGGACGGGTCCGGGTCGGGTGTCCAATGGGTGATGTGGCCGCGATTCATCGTCACCACGTCCGGCACGGGCACGCCCGCTCCGATGAAGCCGTTGTAATCGGTCACCGCGCGCAAGCCGCCCGGCGTCTCAATCAGGAACATGGAATGGTCGACGTAGTTCAACCGCACCGTGAACTCGTCCGGCAGCGGCGCGCCGTAAGCCGCGCGCCAGACCTTCACGCCGGGCACCTCGGCGACGGCGATGCAATGGCTGGGACGCCTCTCCTGCGCGGCGGCGGGCAGGGCAAGGGCGGCGGTCAGCAGGGCGAGGAGCGTTCGGATCATGGCGGGTCCCTCCGCCCCAGAAGTCTAGGGGACTGGGCCGGGATGCCAAGCCCGGACAGGGCCATGCGGCGGCTTCTCCGGGCTCAGCCTTCGGATCGGGCGGTCGATGCCTGCGAACCGAGCAGCCGCGTCGCCGCGTCCTGCGGCCGTGTGATGCCGAGTTGCGCCATGTTCGAGCGCATGTCGTCGGACAGGATGTGCACCAGATGATCGACGCCCTTCGGTCCAAGCGCGGCCAGCGCAAAGTACCAGGCCTTGCCCAGGAACACGAAGTCGGCGCCAAGCGCATAGGCCCGGAGGATGTCCAGCCCGCCCCGGAGACCGGAGCAGTAGAAGACACGCGCCCGGCCCGCGACCGCGGCCGCCACCTCGCGCAGATTTTCGATGGCGGCGGGCCCGCCCTCGAATTGGCGGCCGGAATGGTTCGAGACCCAGATACCGTCGACGCCGAGCTTCAGCAGGCGTTCGGCGTCCGCGCCCTCCTGCACACCCTTCACGACCAGCGGGCCGTCCCATTCCTCGCGCAGCGCGGCGATATATGCGTCGTCCGGGTAGCCTCGGATCAGGCGGCCCGCATGGACGAAGGCGTCTGCACCCGACAGATCCTTCAGATAGCTTTCGGGAAAGACCATGCGCGGCTTTCGCCCCTTGCCGACGCGGGCATGCCCGATCGACCAGGCCGGGTTCAGGATCATGTCCCGCACCATTCCGGGGGTGATGATCGGCGGCATGGAGATGTTGGCCCGTCGCTGACGCTCCCGCCGGCTTTCTCCGGGAACGTCGACGGTCACGACCAGCACCTTCCAGCCGGACGCGGCGATGCGGCGCAGCATGTCGCGGCGTATGCCGGCATCGTTGACCGGATAATGCTGGAACCAGCCCAGATCCCCGGCGATGGGGCCCGTCGCCTCCGGATCGACGGTGGCGACCGTACTCTGGCCGTAGGGAATCCCGTGACGCACGGCGGCCCGGGCGAGGTGGCGTTCCGCGTCGGGCCAGATCAGGCCCGCATAGCCGACCGGGGCGATCCCGAAGGGCAGCGGGTGATCGTCGAAGGCACGGGCGGACAGGTCGAACTCGAGCGGCCCGCGCAGGATCGCGGGTTGAAAGCGAACCGCGTCGAGACCCGCGTGGTTCATCCGCACGCCGCCTTCGGTCCCGGTGCCGCTGTCCACGTATTCGAAGGCGAATTTGGGCAGCCGTCTGCGGGCCGATGCGCGCAGATCGGAGATGGCGGGATGGGACAGGTCGAGATCGGGCATCGGCGCGGACAGTGCCGCGGCACGGGGCGCCTGTCGAGATGGCGCGGCGAAGGCGTCAGATCAGCGGCGCCACCGACGGCCAGAGGGACGCGACGAGCAGCCCCGCCATCGTCCAGTTGAATGCCCGCAGCCGCGCGGGCGAGGTCAGCCACCGCGCCATCCCCTGCCCGAGCAAGGTCCAGCTTCCGACGCTGGGCAGGTTCACCGCCGTGAAGATCACCGCGACCGCCGCCACGGACCAGAGGGCGCCGGTCGAATAGAGCGACAGCGCCGTCAGCGCCATCGTCCACGCCTTCGGGTTCACCCACTGAAACGCCGCCGCCTGCAGGAAGGTCAGCGGGCGCCCCGCTTCGGCACCCGGTTCGGGCGGGGCCGCATTGGCGATCCTCCAGGCCAGCCAGAGCAGGTAGAGAACCGATAGCGCCGCGAGGATCAGCTTGGCCGCGGGGAAGATCTCGAACAGTCCGGCGAGGCCGAGCCCGACGCACACGATCATGAAGCCGAAGCCCAGCCCGACGCCCAGCATGTGCGGAACCGTTCGGCGAAGGCCGAAATTGGCGCCGGACGCCATCAGCATGAGATTGTTCGGCCCCGGTGTGATCGAGGTGACGAAGGCGAAGCCGACAAGGGCGAGGGCAAGATCGGGCGTCATGCGCAAGTTCTGCCATACGGCCGGCGACAGATCCTTGCTTTCTTTGCGATTGCATAGGTATGCAAGCAATCCATGCATCAAACTGACGAGATCGACCGCAGGATATTGCGCGAGCTATCGCGGGACGGACGCTTGTCGAACCAGGCGCTCTCGGATCGCATTGCGCTTTCGCCCTCGGCCACGCTCCGGCGGGTGCAGGCGCTAGAGCGTGCGGGCATCATCCGCGGCTATCGTGCCATCGTGGATCCAGTCGGGACCGGGATCGGATTTACCGCCTATATCGCCGTCGGCCTGAACGATCACACCAAGGCCGGGCAGGAGGCGTTCGAACGCGCCGTCGCCCGCTCGCCCGAAGTGCGCGAATGTCACAACATCACCGGCACGGTCGAATACCTGCTGCGGGTCGAGGCGGCCGATCTGGCCGCCTACAAGCACTTCCACACCGAGGTGCTGGGCGTCCTGCCCCAGGTCCATTCGCTGACCACCTACGTCGTCATGGGCAGCCCCAAGGACGAGCGCGCCTGATCTCCAGAGGTAAGGTTTCCCTTAGGTAAGGAATCCCGGACCGGCGCCCGGCCTGGCCTTCGGTTAACTTTCGCGTGGCTCCGGGTCGCTCGTTTCCCGTGTGCCCCGATGTAACGATTAACGATTTCATGAGGAGACCGGCCATGGCTGGCACGCATCACGGCCTTACCCGCTTCGACCAATTGATGAAGACCTGTCTGCACGGGGACGGCCCGGCCCGGCCCTTCGCGCAGACGCTGGGCCGGCTGTTGCCGCCCAACCCCGTCCACATCAAGAACATCACCCATGCTGACGTGATCCATGCGCTCGACGACCTGTCCCAGGGCATGAGCGCGACCGTGAACGAGGACGGCCCCGCCGATGCGGGCATGACCTTCCTGGGTCAGTTCATCGACCATGACGTCACGCTCGACGCGACGTCTGCCCTGGGCACGCGGATCGACCCGGCGACGATCCCGAACGTGCGGACCCCGGCCCTGGATCTGGACTGCGTCTACGGCGCCGGCCCCGAGGCCTCGAACATCCTCTACGGCGAGGGCGAGCAGGAGCAGATGCTGCTCTATGGGCGTGACGAGAACCCGCTCGATCTGGCCCGCACCTGCGCGGGCAAGGCGCTGATCGGGGATCCCCGGAACGACGAGAACATCATCGTGGCGCAGGTCCATTCGCTCTTCATCGAGCTTCACAACATCCTGATGTCGAAGGTCATGGAGAATGACGGCCCCGCTGCCGACATCCGCGCCTGTGCCCATGACGGGATCTCCAAGCAGGTCTGGATGGACCATGTGAAGAAGAAGCTCGAGAGCTTCGAGGAAGTGCGCCGCTTCATCCGGCTGCATTACCAGTGGATCGTCTGGAACGAGTTCCTGCCGGCCTTCGTGGACAAGGCCTGCCTCGAGCGCGCGGCGACCGAGCATCTGTTCGGTTGGGACGCGCCGGTCATGCCTGTCGAGTTCTCGGGCGCCTGCTACCGCTTCGGCCATGCGACGACGCAGTTCGAATACACGCTGACCGAGGGCGGTACACCGCAGCAGCTTTTCGAGACGCTGGGCTTCGGGCCGCGGCCGGAACATGCCAACCTGACGATGGACCTGTTCTTCACCCACAGCCACGGCCCGGATGCGCAGAAGGCACGTCCCGTCGGCCCGAAGCTGGGCGAGCCGCTGTTGAACCTGCCATTCGTTCACGAGGAGATCGAACTGGCCGAGATCGGCGAGACGTTGACCCTGCCCCAATCGCGCAACCTCGCGCTGCGGAACATGGTCCGCGACCGCTACACCTATCAGCTGGCCAGCGGACAGCATGTCGCCACGCGGCTGGGCACGCCGGAGGTGGGGGTTCCCGACGAACTGAAGTCGAAGGGCTTCGACAAGACGCCGCTATGGTTCTACTCGCTCCAGGAAGCGGAGCAGCACGGGCACGGCAAGCTGACCGGCGCGGGCGGCGCGATCGTGGCCACGGTCTTCGCCAACCTGCTCAAGCGCGACGCGACGACGGTCTGGCACCTGCCGCACTTCAAGCCGTGGGATGGCTTCGGCGGGCAGCCGAGCTGCATCGCGGGCATCGCCGCCTATGTGCGCGACCACCGCGACCACGTCATCCATCCCGAAAAGCTGCGCTGCGGCTGACCTGAAAGCGATGGGATCGGACCGCGCTGGCGAGGCCGATCTGGAGCAGGGCGTCGCGGGCTACGTCACCTGTGCGGGGGCTCTGCCCCCGCACCCCCGGGATATTTCAGGCAGGATGAGGGAGCGGCCCCGCCCCCTGCCCCACGGAGCTCAGCGCATCGTCGCGGGACGGTAGACGTGGAACCCGTCGAAATCCGCCTTGCCCACCCCCATGCCTCCATGCCGCAAGCCCGCATAGGCCATCGACAGGTGGAACAGCATGTTCGGGAGCGCGAAACAGGTGACGTAGCCCGCGACGCCCTGCTCCAGATCGGCCTCGCCAGCGCGGTGGATGACCGTCGGAGCCATTTGATCGAGACCCAGGGGATCGCAGAGTTCGGTGATCCGTTCGCAATAGGCCATCAGATCATCGAGGGTCGCGTCCTCGGGGATGTCCGGAGCGTCCTGCCCCGCCGGCACGGCGAGCGCGCGGGCCGCGAAGCGGATCGCCACCGCGAACTGGAAGGCGGTATCGAACATGTCCGGGGCCAGGCGGATCGCCAGAAGACGCTCCGGATCCGGCTCTCGCGCGAGGCGGTCGAGCAGACGTTGCGTGCGGCCCAGATAGTATTTCACCGTATCCGGGACCGAGGCCGCAAAGGCCGTCACGTCGTGCTCGTCCATCCTGCCCCCTCCTGGCTGGTGCGCCCCCGGACCTAGCGGCTAGGGTGGGCCGATGGCACCCCCATTCAGACCCCTTGGCCTCGATCACGCCGTGCTCTGGGTCCGCGATCTGGCCGCGGCCGAACGGTGGTATCGGGACGTCCTGGGGTGCGAGCCTGCCGCGCGCTACGATGAGATCGCGATGGTCCATCTGTGGTTTGGGGCGATCCGGCTTGGCCTGTGGGACGCGTCCGACCCGCGCGCCGCCTATGCCGCCCCCGAGACGCCGGGGACGAACGTGGATCATCTGGCGCTGGCGGTGGGGCCCTTCGACGCCGACGCCCTCCGGACCCATCTCGCCGCCCACGACGTCGCGATCGAGCGCGAGGTCCATCAGGTGGGCGCACGCGGCATGGGACATGCGATCTATATCCGCGACCCGTGGGGCAACCGTTTGGAACTCAAGGGACCGCCCGTCGAGCCGCCCCCTTGACCATCCGGGTGTGGATGGGTCAGCCGTCTGACAGGGGGATGCGATGACGCTGGAAGCGCTGAGATCCGATCTGCTTGAGGCGCGCCACGGGTTCTTCACCCGGAGGGGCGGGGCGTCCGCGGGTGTCTATGCCGGTCTGAATTGCGGCCTCGGCTCGGGTGACCAGCGGGAAGTCGTCGAGACCAACCGCGCCCGCGTGGCGGAGGCGATGGGGGCCGACCGCCTGCACGGCGTGCATCAGGTCCATTCGGCCCGGGTGATCACCGTGACCTCCGACGAGACCCCGCGGGAAGAAGCGGACGCCCTCGTGACCGATCGCCCCGGCACGGTCCTGTCGATCCTCACCGCCGACTGCATGCCGGTGCTCTTCGAGGGTGACGGCGTGGTGGGCGCCGCTCATGCCGGATGGAAAGGCGCCCTGGGCGGCGTTCTGGAAGAGACGATCCGCGCCATGCAAGCCTTGGGCGCGACCCGGATCCGCGCCGCCATCGGGCCTGCGATCAGCCAGCGCAACTACGAGGTCGGCCCCGAACTGCTCGACGACTTTCTGGCAGAGGACGACGAGGCGGCCCGTTTCTTCGCACAAGGCGAAGGTGACCGCTACATGCTGGACCTGCCGGGCTACGGTCTGCATCGTCTGCGCGCTGCGGGAGCCGAAGCGGAGTGGATCGGCCATTGCACCTATGCCGACGAGGGTCGCTTTTATTCCTACCGGCGGACAACACACCGGAAAGAGCCCGATTATGGCAGGCTGATCGCCGCAATCCGGCTCTGAATCGCCCCGGTTCCGTCACGGACCGGTCCGACTTTCGCCAGCGCCGGCAAGCAGGATCAAGGTTAACGAAACCTTGCTGCAATCCGGAGACGCGCCATGTCCCGCACCCGCTTCATCGACGCTGCCGCCGAAGCCGCTCGCACCGAACGGCCCGTGCTGCCCTGGACCCGCGGCGCACGCCGGGCCGAAATGATCGCGCGCCGCAAGGCGGCCACCAAGCCGAAGAAGGCGACCGTCGCCGCGAAATAAGGCCACGGTTACGGACCGGCCCGGCCGGTCCGTGCAGTCCGGCGCCTTACTGCAGGTCTCCGAAAGCGCGGCTCAGCCGATCGACCGCCGCCTCGACATTCGAGCGAGGCGTCGCGATGTTGAAGCGCAGAAAGGCGTCTCCGCCCTTGCCGAAAGTCGGGCCGTGATTAACCGCCAGTCGTGCGTCCTTCTCGACCCGCTTGGTGAATTCCGCCCTCTCCATGCCCGTTCCAGAGAAATCGACCCAGCTTAGGTAAGTCGCCTCGAGCGGCACGGACCGCAGGCCGGGGATCGCGTTCACCCCTTCATCGAACAGGCGGCGGTTGCCGTCGAGATAGCCTACCAGCGCATCGACCCACTCGGCCCCCTCGGGGGAATAGGCCGCCGTCGTCATGTGCAGCCCGAACGAATTCGGGCTGAGACCCAGTCCCAGCATCCGCTGCGCGAAGGCGGTGCGCAGACCCTCGTCTTCCACGATGACGTTGCCGCTATGGGCACCCGCGATGTTGAAGGTCTTGGTGGGGGCCGTCATCATCACCAACCGGTCGGCATCCATGACGCGGCTCATCGGGATGTGCGTATGGCCCGGAAAGACGAGATCATGATGGATCTCGTCCGAGACGAGGATCAGGTCGTGCCGCTGCGCCAAAGCGGCGAACCCCTCCAGTTCGGCCTTGGTCCAGACGCGCCCGTTCGGGTTATGGGGTGAACAGAGGATCGCCATCTTCGGCCCCTCGCGCTCGATGACCTGGTCCCATGCTTCGAAATCGGGCGTGTAGCGCGTGCCGTCATAGGCCAGCTCACATTCGACGATGCGGCGGCCGTTGGCTTTGATGACCTTCGCGAAGGCGTGGTAGACGGGCGTGAACAGCGCCACGCCATCGCCGGGCGCCGTCCATGTGTCGACGCAAAGCGCCGTGCCGTTCACCAGCCCGTGGGTCGTGAAGATCGCATCCCGGTCGACCTCCCATCCGTGCCGTTCCTGCATCCACCAGCGGATCGCGTCCCGGTATGGGCCGTCATTGCCGAAATACCCGATAACGCCGTGATCGGTCAGATCGCGCACCGACTGGAGCACGCAGTCGGGCGGCCGGAAGTCCATGTCGGCCACCCACATCGCCAGACCATCGTCGGGGGACACGCCGTAGAGCGGCTCCATCAAGTCCCATTTCATGCAATGGGTGCCGCGGCGGTCGATGATCGGGTCGAAGCGGGGATCTAGATCCTTGGGCATGGGGCCTCCGGCTGGGGTCGGGCAGACCGTAGCGGCGGGCGCGGCGGTTGCAAGGCGGGCGGGCGGTCTCTAGATCGCAGGCACGATGAAGCGTCCGATCCTGCTGCACCCCGACCCGCGCCTCAAGAAGGTGGCTGCCCCCGTTCCCGATCTGTCGGACGAGTTGCGCGCACTCGCCGACGACATGCTTGAGACGATGTATGCCGCGCCCGGCATCGGGCTGGCCGCGCCTCAGGTCGGTGTATTGCATCGGCTCATCGTGCTCGATTGCGTTAAGGCCGAGGACGAGGACCCGCGGCCCCTGATCATGTTCAATCCGGAAGTCGTCGCGAGTTCGGATGAGACAAGCACCTACGAGGAAGGGTGCCTGTCGATCCCTGAGCAGTTCGCCGACGTGACCCGCCCGTCCGAAGTCACGGTTCGGTGGATCGACCGCGACGGCAACGAGCAGCAGGAAGACATGGCAGGTCTATGGGCGACCTGCGTCCAGCACGAGATCGACCATCTCGAAGGGAAGCTCTTCATCGACTATCTGGGCGCGATGAAGCGGCAACTGATCACCCGCAGGATGCAGAAGCTGAAGAGGGAGCGGGCGCGCGAGGTCACCTGACTTCCGGCGGCGTCCCGCGCGTCCGACGCATCTTCCTCTCGCTGGGTCACGAGGACGGTTGGGTGATGGCCGGTGTTCGGAGTATGATCCGCACCATGAGAGAGATCCTGACGATCCTTGAGCATCCGCATCCCTGCCTGCGGACGGTCTGCGCCCCCGCCAAAGGAGAGGTGAACGGTCTGATCCGGGGAATGTTCGATGCGATGTACCGCGCTCCGGGCCGGGGGCTTGCAGCCCCGCAGGTCGGCGAACCCATCCGCCTCTTCGTGATGGATCCAAGCTGGCGCGACGGTCTTCCGGACCCGCGCGTCTTCGTGAACCCGGAGATCGTCGCCCGGCAGGGACATCAGGTGAACGAGGAGGCCTGCCTCTCGATCCCGGGAACGACCCGGCGCCTGGAACGCGCGCGGCGGGTCGTTCTGGCCTATGACGGCCGCAACGGGCGGCGCCAAGAATCCTTCGAAGGGTTCGTCGCCGCAATCGTCCAGCACGAGGTGGACCATCTGGACGGCGTTCTGATCCTCGATCATCCGCAAGCTGCATGAGGTCGTTCCTGCGCTGGCCCGACGCCCGCCTGAGGACGCCAGCGACGCCCGTGGGCGAAGTGACGGACGAACACCGCCGCATCTGGGACGAGATGCTGGACCTCATGTACGCGATGCCCGGCGTCGGACTGGCGGCGCCACAGATCGGCGTGATGCTCCGCCTCGCCGTGGTCGACGATGGCAGCGGGCCCACGCGCCTTGCGGACCCGCGAGTGATCGCCGCCAGCGCGCAGCTCCGGACGCACGAGGAAGCGAGCCCGAACCTGCCCGGCGTCTCGGCCGTCGTGAAGCGGCCACGGGCGGTCACTGTCGCCTTCACCGACGAAACCGGGCAGTCGCGTGAAGAGGAATTCGTCTTTCTGCGTGCGACCAGCGTCCAGCACCAGATCGACCACCTCGACGGAAAGATGTATTTCGACCGTCTGTCACGCACGAAGCGTGACATACTTCTGCGAAAGGCGGCGAAATGCGCGTGATCTTCATGGGGACACCGGCCTTCTCGGTGCCGGTGCTGGACGCCCTTCACGAGGCCGGTCACGAGATCGTCGCCGTCTACTCCCAGCCCCCCCGTCCGTCCGGCCGGGGCAAGAAGGCCCGGCCCGGCCCGGTCCATGCGCGGGCCGAAGCGCTCGGGATCGAGGTGCGGACGCCAGCCAGCCTCAGGAACGCCGATGCGCAGGCCGAGTTTGCCGCCCTGGACGCGGACGTCGCGGTGGTCGTCGCATACGGGTTGATCCTGCCGCAGCCCATCCTCGACGCTCCGCGTCATGGTTGCCTCAACGTGCACGCCTCGCTGCTGCCACGCTGGCGCGGGGCGGCGCCCATCCACCGCGCGATCCTCGCCGGGGACGAAAGGACGGGGATCTGCATCATGCAGATGGAGGCGGGGCTCGATACCGGACCTGTTCTGCTGCGGGAAGCGACGGACATCCAGCCGACGGACACGACCGGCGACCTTCACGACCGGTTGGCCGAGATCGGCGCGCGTCTCACGGTGCGGGCCCTGGAGGGGATCGAGACCCTTGCGCCGATGACTCAACCAGAGGACGGCGTGACCTATGCCGCCAAGATCGACAAGGCGGAGGCTCAGGCGAATTGGCACGGCCCGGCCGTACAGATCGCACGGCAGATCAACGGCCTGTCTCCGTTCCCGGGCGCTTTCGTCATCCGCGACGGAGCGCGGCTGAAGCTGCTGCGGGCACATGCGACCGAGGGATCTGGCGATCCCGGAACCGTCCTGGGCGAAGCCGGGCTGCGTGTCGCAGCCGGAGGAGGGGCCGTCGAGATCCTCGAGGTGCAGCCCGCCGGCAAGGGGCCGATGGACGCTTCGGAGTGGCGCCGGGGCGCGCACCTCGAAGCGGGCAGCCCCCTGGGCGATCTGGTTGACACTGTGACGACAAAGGCGCCCTGATGTTTCCGACCCTCATCGGCACCGTCGTCATCGCCGGGATCGTCGGATACGTTTCGGAACGCACGGGCTTCACCCATAACGGCATCCTCCAGAGCATCATCATCTGCGTTAGGGGCGCATTCCTGTTCTATTTCGTGACGATCATGTTCGGGATCGGTTTCCGGGCGCAGGGCTTGAACGCGATCCTGGCGTCGATCGGCGCATTGGTCATCGTGCCGACACATTGGCGCCGCTGAGCCGCCAGATTTCAGCCCCGTTTTTGCCGGGAAGACGTGTCATTGTCATGGCGTGTAAGTGCGTATTCGAGGTAAAGACATGCAAAGATGTATCAGCATCGCGGGCGACAGCTATTGCCTCGGGCAAGGCGGGGACTGGCTCTTGGCGGCTGGAACGGCGATCATCTTCCTCGTCGTGGTCGGCCGCTGGCTGGCGGATACCAACGGCGGCTGACCGTCGCACTTTACGCGTCCCCCCTCTGCCCCATAGTTGGGCAGCAGGAGGACCGGACATGACCAAGCCGCCGCTGACGCTTTATCTGGCCGCACCGCGCGGCTTCTGCGCCGGTGTCGATCGCGCCATCAAGATCGTCGAGATGGCGCTCGAGAAGTGGGGCGCGCCGGTCTATGTCCGCCACGAGATCGTCCATAACCGCTATGTCGTGGACGGCCTGCGCGCGCGCGGTGCCGTCTTCGTCGAAGAGTTGGATGAATGCCCGACCGACCGCCCCGTCATCTTCAGCGCTCACGGGGTTCCGAAGGCCGTCCCGGCCGAGGCGGCCAAGCGCCAGATGCTGTATGTCGACGCGACCTGTCCTCTGGTCAGCAAGGTTCACATCGAAGCGGCGCGCCATCATGAAAACGGTCTTCAGATGGTCATGATCGGCCATGAAGGGCACCCCGAGACGATCGGAACGATGGGTCAGCTCCCACCGGGAGAGGTTCTGCTGGTCGAGACTGTCGCCGACGTCGCCAAGTTGAACGTGCGCGATCCGGAGAAGCTCGCCTTCATCACGCAAACGACCTTGTCCGTCGATGATACGGCCGACATCGTCGCCGCGCTCAAGGCCCGGTTTCCGGCGATCGTCGGCCCTCACAAGGAAGACATCTGCTACGCCACGACGAACCGGCAGGACGCGGTCAAGGCGATGGCTCCGAGGGTCGAGGCCATGCTGGTCGTTGGCGCACCGAACTCGTCGAACTCCAAGCGCTTGGTCGAGGTCGGGGCGAAGGCCGGCTGCTCCTACGCGCAACTTGTCCAGCGCGCCGCGGATATCGACTGGCGTGCGCTGGCCGGCGTCTCATCGGTTGGTGTCACGGCCGGAGCCAGCGCGCCGGAAATCCTGATCGACGAAGTATTGGATGCCTTCCGGGCGCGCTACGATCTGACCATCGAAGAGGTCGTGACCGCGGACGAGAATGTCGAATTCAAGGTGCCCCGTATTCTGCGGGAACCGGCCTGAGGCTTAAGAAGTACCGGCCTCTCGTCTGCGTCTCGCCCCGGCTTGGGGGGACCCGCCCGCTGACTCGGGATATCCGCCTTGATAGATTGGCCGTCAGAAGTGGTCCTCCTGCGTTCTCCGTCATGTTTCGGCTCGTCTCGGACGAGGTCCACGGTGGTCGTCCGTGTTGCGCTATCCGTGTGGTCCGATTGGGGTGAGGCGCAGAGCGAGGTAGACGCTGGTCGACGTATCTGTTTCGTGAACGGTGGCGAGGGACGTTCAGCCCGTTATGTCGGATCGGGCCCTTTACCGACGATCGCAGGTCTGTGACCTGCCGAATTTCTCCTTCCGGTCGTCGCATTTCAGATCGGGTCCGATGCGATTTGCGCCGTGCACCGCCGATCTCCTCGCTGACGGATGACGCTCCGAGATGTCCTGCCGCCACAACTCCTGAAAGATGAGAGGATCCTCACGAGGTTCGGTTGTTCGCCTTCAACATGCGATGAACCGCCCTTGCCTGCCTCCCGCTCAGTGACCGAAGTGCGGCAGCCTGGTCGCGGAGGGGACGCACCGAGAGCAGGTCCGCGATGACAGCAGGATGTTCCCCATCCAACTGCCCAGCCGCCTCGGCAGATGAGGCCAGCGCGCGAATAACCTCACCGGAAACACCGGATAGGGGTTGCGGCGGCGCACGCAGAGGCTCGGCCTGAGGTGTCGGTTTCTCGGCCGCCGACGGCGCGCTGAAAAGACGAAATGCCCGGCGGGACAGATCGCTGGTCAGGCTCGTCGGTCGGGTCGGTCGGGCGGCGATTTCGGGGGGCGGGGCAGGCTTGGCGCCGTTGGACCGGTTATCATCCCCTGTCTCGTCGGCACGCCGGGATGTCTCGATCCGGCGGACGAGTTCTGCGGCGAGACTGCGCATATCGCCAAGATCTGGCGTGTCCTGCCGGCTTTCGAGCATGTCGAGCAGCGCGCGTGCATCGCTTTGGTGAGGGGGGGCCGCGGCCTTTTTCTTCTGCATCTCTTCTCTCCGACTGTGTCAGGAATACCCGGCGACCAAAGCCCCCGATACGAGCGCCCACCCGTCAACGGCGACGAAAAACGCGAGCTTGAACGGAAGCGATACGATCGCCGGCGGAACCATCATCATGCCCATCGACATCAGAATCGCAGCCACGACCATGTCGATGATGAGGAACGGCATGAAGACCAGAAAGCCGATCTGGAAGGCGCGGCTGACCTCGGACAGAAGGAAGGAGGGCACGAGGATTGAAAGCGTGTCCGCCGATGCATCCGGACGCAGGGCCGACATGTGCTCCAGCGTGTCCGGATCGACACGGGCGGACATGAAGGTCCGAAAAGGGTCGATGGCCCGCGGCACGGCCTCGGCGAGCCCCATGGCTCCTTCGGTCCAGGGTTTGACACCTTCCGTCCAGGCGGTCATCGCGACCGGCTCCATCACGAACCATGTCAGGAACAGCGCCAGACTGATGATCAGCATGTTCGGCGGAGCGGCCTGAAGCCCGATTGCTTGCCTCAGAATCGACAGGACGGTAACCACAAACGGAAAGCAGGTCACCGTGACGGCGATGCCCGGTGCAAGGCTCAACACTGTCAGGAGCGCCAGAAGCTGCACCGCCGTGAGGCTGAGGGATGCGCCGCCGAGCAGTTCGTTCAGGTCCGTTCCCTGAGCGAAGGCAGGAACGGGCAGGGACGTAAAGAACAGCAGGACGGCAACCGTCCGGAACGTTTTCACAGAGCGCCATCCAGATCGGCGATTTCCGTGAGACGGACCGCGAGCCGATCCCGCCCTTCTGCGGACTCCTCCAGGACGCCTTTCGCGATGAGGCGATCGCCCGCATAGAGTTCGACGGGATCCGATGCCGAACGATCCAGTGCGAGCACGGAATCCGGCCCCAGGCCCATGAGTTCGGAAACGGTCGGATGGGCGCGCCCCACTGAGATCGTGATTTCTACGGGGACGCGTGCGAAGGGGCCGCGTTCTGCGGCGGGACGGTCATCCATTCTGGGTGCTCCGGTCGGGGGTCAGGGAGGCGAAGGCCTCATCGAGGGCATCGAGCAAGCGCCCGACATCGATCTCACGTTCTATGCTTGGCGCAGACAACCCGGCCTGGAGGGGATCGAGGTCTGGATCTGCAAGGATATCGTAGTCCGTCAGATCCGCACCGACGGCTTCCAGGTAGGCGCGGAGCGGGCCGACCGTGTCCGGGGCCACCCGCAGGGTGAGCTTATTCCCCTCCGCCTCCGAAAGGGCGGCTTCAGCTTCTTGCAGGATCAGGGCGAGAAAACCGCGATCGGCAGCGCGGGGTAGCAGCTTGTCGAATATCTCCGTCAGCAGCGGTTCGAGCTGTGCGAGGCAAATGCTCATCGCGGCCGACTGCGTGTGCGAGAACTTCTCGAGCTGCGCGGCGACCCTTGCTCCGACCCGGAGATCGTCGGCACGGATCTTCTCGGCGGCATCGGCCCATCCCTGGCGATACCCGTCATCGTAATGGTCTGCGGTGGGCACCGCCGCCGATGATATCGGCGCGCCGGAGGAGAAGTCTTCGAAGATCATGTCAGGACGGCTCCTCGCGGCGTGCGTCTTCCTCGATCCAGCCCTTCAGGACCTCGACCGTTTCGTCACGACGGTCGGCGATCAGACGGCGGAGACGTTCGACCGGATCTTCGGCGCCGTCTTCGGACAGGTCTGGCAACTCCCGGGGCTTTGAACCGCGCTGATCCTCCAATGCGGGCCTATTCTTGTCTTGACCGGTCTCCGTCGGCGCCGGGAGGCTCGCCTGCTCGGGCACCGGACCGGTTTCCGTCGGAGGCGGGAGGGCAGTGCCATCAGACCGGGCATCTGAAAGAGACTGATCGGGTGTTGCGGTCTGGGTCTTCGCGAGAAGCGGCTTAACCACGAATACCAACAAGGCGAACAGGGCGACGAGAAGCCCCCCGACCGTCGCCAGTCGGACGAGCTGCGCCCCAGTAAGCCACGCGCCGCCGGGCAGGCTACCGTCAGGCGAAGCACCGGCCTCGAAGGGAAGCGATCGGACCGTGACGACGTCGCCTCGCTCCTCCAGGTAGCCGACTGCGGATTGAACGAGATCCGTGATCGCGGCAAGTTCTTCGTCCGAGCGGGGTGCCCAGGTCGCGTCCCCGGCTGCATTGGTCGTCGTGGTCCCGTCGACCATCACGGCCACCGTGATCCGCTCGACGGCGCCGGCACCGCGCGTCACCTGACGTTCGCGTTCCGACACCTCGTAATTGACACGTTCGCGGGTCTCGGCGGCCTGGCTTTGCCCGCCGCCCTCGCCTCCCGCGTCCCCGTCCGGCAAATTGGAGGCCACGGTAACACCTTGTCCTCCAATCCCGCTTTCGCTGCTGTTCGACTCCTGCGTATCGGTCGAAATGACGACGCGGGTTGCGGGGTCCAAAACACGCTCGCGGAGCTGTTCGACCTCGGTGGTCGTGTCGACGCTGACCTCGGCCACGAAACGGCCGGGGCCCACGCGTGCGGTCAGGATCCGGTCGATTGCAGCGCGCATCTCTGCCACGCGCTCGGACCGGCCGGCCTCGCCGCGGGATTCGGCGTTCCGCGAGACGACACGTCCGTTGCGCGAATCGACCACCGAGACGTCGTCGGGAGACAGACCGCGGACCGCGCCCGCAACGAGGCTCTGGATCGCCTCGGCGAAATCGGCGGGAACGCCGCCGTTCTTCATCCGCAAGGTCACCGAAGCGGTGGCTCCCCGGTCACGAGAGAAGGGGGACCCCCCCGGCGTCGCGACATGGACGCGGGCCGAAGCGACATCCTTGCCCGCAAGGATCGTGCGCGCCAGTTCTCCTTCCCGCGCACGCCAGTACGCCGCGTCGAACATCTGCGCGGTGGTGCCGAAGCCGGAGAGAGAATCGAGCAGTTCGTAACCCGTGCCATCGGCGCCCGGCAGCCCTTCGCCCGCGAGCTCAAGCCGAAGGCGGTCACGCTGGCTGCCGTCCACGTAGATCGAATCGCCGCGCACTTCATGGGGAACGGAACGGCTTTGGAGTTCCTGAACGACTTGACCGGCGACCGACGGATCAAGGCGCGCAAACAGGAGTTCCATGGTCGGAGCCATCGCCAGACGCGCCATCAGGAGGACCAGAACGAAGGTTCCAAGACCCGCACCGGCAAGAATTCCGATCCGCGTCCAATTTCCACGCTTGAAGTCTTCAACCAGGCTCTGCACGCCGCCCCTCCGTCCTCGGATCCCATAATCGGGTTGGCGGCAACAAAACCGAAACGCATTAACAATCGGTTAGTCACCCGCGGTTAGGAGAGCCTCATCCCAGATGGAGATTTGGCGTGGCCGAAACTGACGAGATCGCGAGCGAAGAAGCCCCGCCGAAGCGCGGCAAGAAAGGCCTGATCGTCATCGTCGTTCTCGCACTCGTTGCCGGTGCGGGCGGCTGGTTCGCGATCTCGTCGGGTGCCCTCGATGGCCTGCTCGCCCTCTCCGACGAAGAACATGCCGAAGAAGAGGAATCGGTCGCGCGCGCGCCGGCGCCTGCCGACGCGAATGTAGTTTTCGTCGACATGCCGCCGATATCGGTTTCCGTGGGGACCGGTGGTAGAGACAGGCAATTGCGAATGCAGGCGGTCCTTGAGGTGACGCCAGATGCGGCTTCGCATGTAGAGGGCCTTCTGCCTCGGCTGCAGGACGGCTTTCTCGGCTATCTCCGAGCCATCGGTCCCGCCCCCCTGGAGGAAGAGGCCGGGTTGCTGCGTATCCGGGCGCAGATGTTGCGGCGTGCGCGCATGATCGCGGGACCCGAGGGGGTCAGAAATGTGCTCGTGACTGACTTCATATTGAACTGAGAGGGGCCGATGGCACTGATTTCCGACGTCTTTCTTGTGCTTGGGGCGCTTGGCCTCGCCTACTACTGCCTGCAGCTCTCGCGGCGGCTCAAGACGCTCGCGACCTCGGACGGTGGGCTTGGTCAGTCCGTCGCGGTGCTCGGTGAGCAGATCGAGGCATTGCAGCAGAACGCCGCGCGAGCCACCGCAGAGGCGGAGGCCGCGTCCGACCGGCTTTCCCGGCTGATCCAGGACGCCGAAGAGCGGGAAGGAGAGCTTTCCGTCCTCATCGCAGGTCTTGGAGATCTCGATGAATTCATCGCACCTGAGCCGCCGGAGCCGGAAACCTGCTTTGCCAGTCGGCGCAATATGGAGGCCGGGCGATGAGGAGCCTCAAGAAATGGGCCGGCCGGTTGGCGCTCACCGCCATCGCGGGCCTCCTGCTTGTGTCGGCGATGACCAGGCTCGTCTCGGCAAACCTCGCCGTCGATGGCAGTGAGGTCAAGGCGACAGCGCAACCCGAATTCGAAGGCATTGCGCTGCTCCTCGAGGAACTCGATCGAAGAGAGACCGACCTCATCCGCCGCGAAGAATCGCTCGACCTGCGGGAACAGGATCTCCGGGTTGCCGCAGAGGAGATCGCGGCCTCCCTCGATGACCTGAAGGCGGCCGATGCCGCACTCGAGGCCCGCATGGCCTCATCCGCGGGGGCGTCCGACGAGGACGTCGATCGTTTGACGCGGATCTACGAAGGCATGAAGCCAAAGGATGCCGCTGCGGTCTTCGAGACCATGGAGCCGGATTTCGCGGCCGGGTTCCTGGCACGGATGGCGCCCGATGCGGCCGCGACGATCCTGTCGGAAATGCCGGCCACGAATGTCTACGCGATAAGCGCGACGATCGCCGGCCGGAATGCAAACGCCGCGACGGAGGACCGCAGATGATCGGCATCGTAGGTATCGCGATTGTCTTCGTGATGGTCTTCGGCGGCTACCTCGCCGCCGGCGGAAAGCTGTCGATCATCATCGCATCGCTGCCATTCGAGATGACCATGATCGGCGGGGCGGCAATTGGGGCGTTCGCGATCGGAAATGACATCGGCGGGATCAAGCAGACCCTCAAGGGAATCGGCAAAGTCTTCAAGGGGCCGAAATGGAGCCCCGACGATTATCGTGATCTGCTTTGCCTTCTCTTCCGGCTTGTACGCCTGGGGCGTCAGGACACCGTCGCTCTGGAGGCTCACATCGAAAAACCCCAGGAATCGAGCATGTTCGCCGACTATCCCCGCATCCTCGCCGACGAGGAAGCCGTCGCGCTGATATGCGATACGCTCAGGGCCATGTCGATGAACTACGACGACCCGCATCAGGTCGAAGAGGTTCTCGAGAAGCGGATGGAGGAGAATCTCCATCATGCGCTCCATCCCGCGCACAACCTGCAGACCATGGCGGATAGCCTTCCAGCCTTGGGGATCGTTGCTGCCGTGCTCGGTGTCATCAAGACAATGGGATCGATCGATCAACCGCCTGAGGTGCTCGGCAAACTGATCGGCGGCGCTTTGGTCGGCACGTTTCTCGGCGTTTTCCTGGCCTATGGCATCGTCGGCCCATTTGCCGTCCGACTGAAAGCCATCGCAGAGGAAGAGGCGCATTTCTATGCCCTGATACGCGAGGTTCTGGTGGCCAATCTCCACAATCATGCAACGAATATCTGTATCGAGGTCGGCCGCCAGAATACGCCAACCCACTTCCGCCCCAGCTTTTCGGATCTCGAAGAGGCTTTGCGAGGCGCGAAAGCAGCATGAGAGCGGCCTTCATCGCAGCCCAGGCCCTCTTGTTTGCGGCAGCCGCGGAGGCAGCGATCCTCCGGTCCGGAGAGCATGGGGATTTCACCCGCCTCGCCATTACGGATGAGTCAAATCTAACGTGGGAGCTTCGCCAAGAGGGTCGCACGGCCACGATCGACTTCGGAGAGAGGCTCCCGGATCTCGATGTGACACGAGCTTTCGAGCGGATCGACCGGAACCGGATCGCGGCTATCGAATGGAAAAACGGGCGACTCGGCCTGACCCTCGCATGCTCCTGCGCAGTCCGGATGCGCAGAGTGAACCGGAACCAGATTGCCATCGATGTCTTGCCTGCGGAGCGCCCGTTGCCGGTACAGGAGCCGCCGGCGAGTGTTTCCTTGTCGACAGGGCAGCCCGACAGCCCGCAAGCGGTCCCGGATGTTTCTCTCCCGCTAGTCCTTCCGACCGTCAGCGTGCCGATTGCAGCCAGGCTGGATCGAGCCGTTCGCGAGATGAAAGCCGACCCGCCATCGGTCTTTCGAACCCCCGTCAGAGATGCACCGCGCCTGGATCCGGAGGAGCAGCTTCGTCTTCGCGATGCGCGCACCCCGCCGCCGCCGATATCTCCTATCTTGCGACCGACGGAATGCGGAGGGGTGCGGAGGCTGGCGAGTATCCTGCGTGCGGATCCCGACGCGGCTCGGGCGTCGCTTCCCGACGCCCTGGCACGATACGATCCCGAACGGCCGGAGACGGTCCGCGCCCTTGCATTTTCGTATGCGAATTCCGGCTTCTTCGCCGAAGCCTTGCACATTTCCGCCAGCAACGGCCGGGCGGATCGCTGGTTGGAGACCCTGACCGCCGCTGTGGAGGGTAGAAACGTCGGAACGCCCGAGGGTGGCCCATTCAGATGCGGTCCGGCCGCGCTGCTGATCTCACTCGCAGCGGGGCAGAGCATTCCTGCCCTGACGCCCGGCGACAGGACTGCCGTGATCTCGTTTTCCAGCGACCTCCCGGACGAGCGAAAGCGGGATTTTCTGCCGTCAGCAACGGATCATCTGGCCAAGCTGGGCGACGACGCCTTGGCTGCAGAACTGCGCGCCCTCATGCCGGTGGAAGACCTGTCTCCGGATCCACTCTCTGAAGTGATGGAAACCGCGAAGACGATCCTCGATGCCGTGGATGCAGGATCCGCAGATCAGACACTCATCGACAACGCCCGGCTCCTTTTGTCCGAATTGCCGTCGGGTGAAATGAGATCTGGCCTGGAACAGGGCATCGCCGCTGCGTTGGCCAGACAATCCGAGGGTCTCGCATTGGCAGAGCACCTCAAGGCATTGCCGGATGACAGCGTGCCAGATGCACTCTCGGCCGCTATCAAGGCGCTGAGCGTCGTCCCCGAGAAGAAGGCCGCGCCGGTCTTGGCGATTCTGCTTTCCTGGAGAGAGAGGGCGTCCACCTCCGACAGGACAGAAGCCGCAGAGATGCTTCGACGGTCAAATCTGTCGGCAATTGCGGACCAGTGGAGCCCGCATCCCCGCGCGACGGCGCCAACCCTCGTGGTCCCCGTGATCGGAGCTCGCGGGCCGGGCCAGGATTGGCCGGGTGGCGACGCCGGGGCCGGCAGAGCCTCGGAAGACGTGAGAAGACTATTGGCCGCCCATCTCACGAGTGAACAAGAGACAAGTCCGTTGGACACTATCAACGGCGCACGTGAGCGCCTGGCGCGCGCCCGACGTTCGGCGGACCTGATCGAACGATTGCTCGCCGCCGCGCCGGAGCAGTGAACTCGGGGTTAACCAAACCCGCCTAAACCTCTCGCCAAGGAGAATCGAGAGGACCCCGATGCGAGCCCTGTTCCAGCCAACCATCCTGTTCGCATTGGCTCTGATGGCGGTCATTGTGATGATGGTCGTGCCGATCCCATCATGGTTACTCGATATCGGATTGGCCGCATCCTTCTCTCTGGCGATCCTGATGTTCACCACCGCGCTCTTTGTTGAGCGCCCGCTCGACTTCAGCTCGTTCCCGACCGTCCTTTTGGCGTCTCTCATGTTGCGGTTGGCGCTGAATGTGTCGTCCACGAAGCTGATCATAGGGGAGGGGCATACCGGGACCGGCGCAGCGGGTTCCGTGATCGAAGGGTTCGCCCAGTTCGTCATGGGGGGGAATCTGTTCCTCGGCTTCGTGATCTTCTGCGTTCTCTTGATCGTGAATTTCGTCGTGATCACGAAAGGCGCGACAAGAATGGCAGAAGTCGGGGCGCGGTTCGCCCTCGATGGAATGCCTGGCAAGCAGATGGCGATCGACAGCGACGTCTCGGCCGGCGCGATCAGTCATGAAGAGGCGCGCAGCAGACGAGAGCTCGAACAGGCGGAAACGACGTTCTTCGGCTCGCTGGATGGTGCTTCGAAATTCGTGAAAGGCGACGCCGTCGCGGGCTTGCTGATCACCCTGCTCAATCTGATCGTCGGACTGACGGTCGGCCTCGCCGTGCACGGAATGGCGCCAGCAGAAGCCATGCGGACCTTCGCCGTCCTCACGGTCGGGGACGGATTGGTCAGCCAGATCCCCGCTGTGGTGATCTCCATCGCCTCGGCCCTTCTGCTCGCGCGCGGGGGCGCATCGGGAAAGATGGATGCGGCAATCCTCGCTCAGATCGGAGGGAATCCGCTCGCGCTCGGGACCGTCGCGGTCATCATGGCGGTCTTTGCCGCGATCCCCGGGCTGCCGGTCCTGCCGTTTCTCCTTGGGGCCTCGGTCTTGGGCTTCGTTGGATGGCGCAGACACAAGGCTCAGACCGCACTGGCCAGCGAGATCCCGGTTGTGGAGGATATGGCCCCACCCAAGAAGACCATCGGGGACGTTCTGGACCTCGATGAGATTAGCGTGACATTCGCGATGGATCTCGTATCGCTCGCGATGGATCCCGCGCGCGGCCTCGAAAGCCGGATCGAAGGGATGCGCAACCACATCGCCCAGAGCTATGGCGTGATCCTGCCGGAGATCCGATTGACCGATGATGCGGGCCTTCCGCCGGGAACGTATGTTATCCGGATCCACGGCGTGGAGATGGCGCGCGACCGCCTGTTTCCGGGCCATCTCCTGGTTCTGCGAGGAGACGCTCCTCTGCCGGCGGTGCCCGGCACCGACGTGGCGGAACCTGTCTATGGAGCGCCGGCGCGCTGGATCGACGAGAGAGCGGCCGATCCGGCGGGTTTCGCCGATCTGACGGCCGTAACACCCGGAGAGGTCCTGGCCACCCATCTCATGGAAGTGGTCAAATCCGCCTTCCCTCAATTGATCGGCCTCAAATCGCTGAACCGACTCCTCGACGCCTGGCGAAGTGTCTCCGATCCCGACCGAGCGGCGGAGAACCGGCGGCTGATCGATGATCTCGTCCCGTCGAAAGTGCCCTATGACGTTCTCCTGACGGTTCTCCGACTTCTGTTGTCGGAACGGGTGTCGATCCGAAATCTGCCTGTGATCCTCGAGAGCGCCGCCGAGGGGCGGGACGCCAAGCTGCCCACCGACGTCATCGCAGAGATTACGCGCCAGCGTCTGAGCCAACAGATCCTCGCAGATCTCCGCAGACCCGACGGGACCGTCCCTATGATTCAACTGTCACCTGCATGGGAAGAGCATTTCGAGCGCCACCAGATGCAAGGCGGATCCACAGAGATAGCGCTGCCTCCCGATGCCGGCCGAAAGCTGAGACAGGGCATCGCCGAAGCGATGGCGAAGGCCGCCGAGAACGGCTCCTATCCCGCGCTCGTTACCTCGGCCCGTCGCCGGCGCTATCTCCACACCGTCATGCGAGATGCCGGACTAACGAATCCAGTCATCTCCTACGAGGAAGTCGGTCCGAGCGCGCGGCCCGCCTTGGTCGGGTCGGTCGCGGCGTGACGGCGCTGGCCCCACTGATCGAGGCGCTCCATCTGCCGGTCGTCGCGACCATCCTCGCCTTTCTGCGTGTCGGGGGGGTCATGATCCTCCTGCCGGCATTCGGTGAAAGGACCTTGCCGGCGCGGATAAGGCTCGTTGTCTCGTTCATGCTGGCGATCGTCCTCGGCCCGCTCATCCCGCGCGAGATCGTCCCTGAAGTGATCTCTCCCGGCCTGATCATCGCCGAGACCTCGATCGGGCTGGCCCTAGGCGCGATCCTGCGGATCACCGCGCAGATCCTTCTGCTGACGGGTGCGATCGCTGCCCAGGCAACCTCGCTCGCGCAGCTCTTCGGGGCGCAGATGGCCGAGACATCCTCTGCGATCGGAAACCTTCTGAACATTGCGGGCCTTTCCCTCCTGATGGCCGCGGGCCTTCACCTTCTGGTCATCGACCTCCTGCTCCGCAGTTGGGATGTCTTTCCGCCCGGTATGGTCATGCCGGGCGCAGACATGGCGACTTGGGGCCTCGGCCGCGTCTCGTCGGCCTTTGCACTGGCCCTGGCGCTGGCAGCGCCTTTCGTGATCGGATCCGTTCTGTACAACCTCGCCTTGGGCGTCATCAACAAGGCGATGCCGCAGCTCATGGTGGCCCTCGTCGGCGCTCCTGCGATCACGGGGCTGAGCCTCGTTCTGCTGGCCGCGTCGGCTGCCCTCATTCTGACGACTTGGCGCGAAGAGGCTCTCTCCGTGCTCGCTGATCCGCTTGCCTTGAGATGAGCGAGAATGCCGACAAACCATTCGAGCCGTCCGCTGAGAAACTGCGGAAGGCCCGGGAAAAAGGCGAAACGGCGCGAGCCCCGGATCTCAACGCGTTCGCGCTTTATCTCGGCTTGTTGCTGACAGTGATCGTCGCATTGCCGTGGTCGGGCCATCAGATGATGCAGGTTGGTGGCCGCATGCTGGCAGGCGCGGATACTCTGGCGGCCGACGCTCTTGCCGGTGGCAACGCGGTATCGGCCATGGTCTTCGGCACGGTTCTGAAACTGAGCCTTGCATGGGTTGCCGCGCCCGCCGCGGTCCTTCTCTTGGCCATCGCTCTTCAACGTTCTGCTGTCTTCGCTCCGACGAAGCTGGCACCGAAACTGTCCCGAATTTCGCCAATCGCAGGGGCCGCGAACAAATTCGGGAAAACCGGCCTGTTCGAGTTCGCGAAGTCCGCGGCGAAGATGACGCTCTACTCCCTCCTCCTCTTTGCGGTGCTCGCCTGGTCGGCAGAGCGTCTCGTCGCCGCTGCGGCCTTGCCCAAGGGGCAATCGCTGACCCTGCTGGCACAATTGGCGCTGGTGTTTCTCGCTTCGGTCACGGTGATCGCCGCAGGTCTCGGCACGCTGGACTTCTACTTCCAGAGACACGCGCATCTCATGAAGAACCGCATGGACCACAAGGAACTGCGCGACGAATCGAAGGATGCCGAGGGCGATCCGCAGATGAAATCGCGTCGGCGGGCGCGGGCGCAGGAAATCGCGACGAACACGATGCTGGCCGATGTTCCCGAGGCGACTGTCGTGATCGTAAACCCGACCCGTTATGCCGTGGCCCTGCGGTGGACGCCCACGGACCAGTCCCCGCCCGTCTGCCTTGCGAAGGGGGTCGATCTGGTCGCGGCCCGCATCCGTGAGACCGCAATAGAAGCGGGCATTCCGATCTATAGCGACCCCCCGACCGCGCGTGCGCTGCACGCGACGGTAGATCTGGGCGACGCGATCCCGAGGGAACACTTCCAGGCCGTCGCCGTCGCCATCCGCTTCGCGCAGGATCTGAAGACAATCGCGGGCGCGAGAGGATGAAGCGCGCGGACCTCGAAAGACTGCACGAGATCGCGAGACTTCGTAGTTTCCGCAGTCAGGCGGAACTCGGCAAGGCCGATGCGAGGGTCCGGTCCATCCAGTCGGCGATCGCACTCACATTTCCGCAGGAGCAGGCCGAGCCGACGGACGTCCACAGCGCACGCGACCGGGCCTGTTGGCAGAGTTGGGCGGAACTGGAGCGCCGCCGTCTGACCATGGAGCTGTCGCGCCTCCGCGCGGAACAGGAGCCCTTGCGGAAGAGCGCAGGCCGGGACCTCGCGCGCGCAGAGGTTCTCGAAAAGATCCTCAAGGCGAAGTGAATCGTCGATGATCTAACGGTCGCGGCGGTCGATCGACTGGATCAGGATCTGTGCGTCATGCGGAGCGAGCGCGGCCGAGGCGGCCTCTCCGAGGGCGACACGCAGCCGGTTCATTCGCAGAACCTCGGTGAAACGCCCGTCGAACCCCCCCGCAGCCGCGTGAAGGAACGAGGCCTCCAGAAGTCGATCGCGGAGGATCGGCTCGCGCCGGAGGATCTCTTCGGTCGGTAACGTTTCGCTGTGAACGCCGAGGCCCATCACGACATGCGCCCGAACTCGCCCATCGACCACGATCGGAATGATCAATTCCCGCCGCAGAGCGACGTACTCGGTCTGGGGCAAGGGTTCCGGTGGTTCCGCATGATCGGACGAGGGCGCGCGTGTCACATACGCAGCCCCTGCGCCGCCGATGGCGGCGAGAAGAACCAGAACGATGCCGATCAGGAGGCGCATTTCAGAACGGCAGCAGGATATCGGCGACCTGTTGGCCGTATCTCGGTTGCTGGACGTCGGTGATCTGCCCCCGCCCGCCATAGGAAATCCGCGCCGATGCGATCTTGTCGTAGGTGATCTCGTTCAGGCGCGTCACGTCTTCCGGTCTGACGAACCCGGTGACAAGCAGCACCCGGACCTCGTTGTTGACGCGCACCTCCTGAGTGCCTTCGATCCGAAGCACACCGTTCGGAAGGACCTCGACCACCGTCGCGGCAACACGCAATGCAAGCCGCTCTTTCCGGCGGATCGCGCCGTCGCCGCCAAAATCCGAGGAGCTGTTCAGATCGACAGCATTCGCGAGGTCCGCCCCTTCCGGCAAGGCGTCGGCGGCCCGTTGGGGAATCCCGAACAGGTCCGTGACAGAGAGCGACTCGCTCCCCGAGCGGCTGCGCGACGATGAATTCGCGAACTCGGCCCGTTCGTCGATGGAGATTACGACGGTCAGGATATCCCCCCGTCGTCCCGCACGCCGATCCCCCAGAAGGGACTGGCGACCGGCTTCCCACAAGGATGCATCATCGGCGCGAAGCTCGGCCGTTGCTGGCAAGGCGGGACCAGCCGTCATCGCGAAGTGTTCATTGCCGCCAGAGACCGCAGTGAGATCCGGCGCCTTTCCGACCTGTTGAAGGCGGCTGCAGCCACCGACGGCCAATGCGGCGATAAGCACGATACGGATCATTCAGCGGACCTCCACCATGCCTTCGGCGACTGCGATGCCGATCACGGTTGTTCGGGAATTGAGATTCATCACGCGGACATCCTCGCCTGCGCCGGCGCGGGATAGGGCCCGGCCATCGGCCGAGATCCTGAGCCCGTCCGAGACGTAGGTCACGATGACCCGCTCGTTCCGGCGGATAAGGGTCGGCATGGCCAGATCTTCCGGACGCACCGGCCGATGAGGATAGAGGTTCACACGCGCCTCCAGACCGATCGCATCCCGCATGTCCGAGATCGACCCGGGAGCCATGCCGTCGACCATCTCGAGGTGATGGGCCTCGACCACGGTTCCGGCCCGTATGAGCGCGACGGGAACGATCGTGTCAGCCCATGCCGGGGCCGCTAGCATGAGGAGCGGGAAGAGCCTGAACATCAGCGGATCTGGGCCGTCGCGCCCAGCATCTGATCCGCTGCAGTGATTACTTTCGCATTCATCTCGTAGCCGCGCTGGGCTTCGATGAGGTCCGTAATCTCCCGGACGGCATCGACGGAACTGTCCTCGAGATAGCCTTGCCGGAACAGCCCCAGCCCGTCCTCGCCGGCGAAGCCTTGCACGGGCGCCCCGGATGCCCCGGTTTCCGCGTAGAGGTTCGATCCCAGCGCCTCGAGCCCTTTCTCGTTGGTGAACCCGACCAGCGTCATCTGCCCAAGCAGTTCAGGTTCGACCCGGTCGATGAAATAGGCGTAGACCTCGCCTTCCGGGCTGATCGAAACGGATCTCGCATCGTCCGGGATCGTGATGTCGTCGACGAAAGGATGACCGTCGGACGTCACGAGCAGGCCCTCGCCCGTCCGCTTCATCGCCCCGTCCCGGGTATATGCGGATACACCCGACGGCAGCGTGACTTCGAGGTATCCGCGCCCCTGAATGGCCACGTCGAGCTCGCCATTGGTCTGTGCGATCGTCCCCTGTTGCGGCTCCATCGTGACCGATGCGGGACGTACCCCCAGACCCATCTGGATCCCCGTCGGAACGACGGTCCCTGTGGCCGAGGCGATCGTGCCGGGGCGCGCGAGTTGCTGGTAGTGCAGGTCGGCAAATTCGGCGCGGCGCGCATTGTAGGCCGTCGTGTTCATGTTCGCGAGATTGTTGGAGATCACCTCCACCCGCATCTGTTGCGCATTCATGCCTGTTGCGGCGATCGACAAGGCTCTCATTAGCGGATCCTCACTTTGGGTCCATTAGACGGAGCATGGAGCGAAGGCGTTCATCCTCTCGATCCAGCAGGGATTGGCCCAGGCCGTAGGCGTTCTGGACTTCGATCATTCGGGCGATCTCCGCGACAGGGGCCGTGTTCGACTGCTCCAGGAACCCCTGCAGGACGCGCCCGTCATCGACAGGAAGAAGCGCGCCATCGTGACGGAACCGCGTCGCGGAGGTCCGTGTCAGCCCGTTCGGATCGTCAGGGACGACAAGGCCCAATTGCGCAAAGGGCTCGCCCCCTCGCGATAAGGTGCCGTCGGGAGCGGCGGAGACCTCGCCCGCCCCCGGCGGGACCTGAATCGGCGCACCGCCGATATCGAGGACCGGTTGACCGTCCGGTGTCACCAGGGTCCCAACGGGATCGCTGACGAAGGCACCGGCCCGTGTCAGCAGCGGGCCGTCCTCTCCGGCGACCTGGAAGAACCCTTCGCCTTCGATCGCGAAGTCATAGGCACCGCCGGTCTGTTGCAGTGCACCCTGAGACAGGTCGGTAAATCGGGCATGGGCATGCCCCATCGACATCGAGGGCGCGTCGAGATCATCGCCACTGCGAATATGTTCGGCGAAGATCGTCGCCTCAGCCCGGTAACCGGTCGTCGAGGCATTCGCGATGTTCTGGGCGATGATGTCCATCTCGCGCATCAGACCGGACTGACGCGAGAGCACGGGGAGTATTCCATCCATAGCTCACCCTCCCGCGATCAGCGGCAGCAACGTGCCGCGAAAATAGTTGCCCAATGTCAGAGTCATGAACCCCATGGAGACCCAGAAGACGGCCAGCATCGCGGCCATCTTCGGCACGAAGGTCAGCGTCATTTCCTGGACGGAGGTCAGCGCCTGGATGAGGCCGATCGCAAGCCCCACGACCAGGGCCGCCGCGAGGATCGGGGCGGAGACCATTACCGCCGCCCAAAGCCCTTGCTGAAGCGTGTCAAAGAAGAGGGCGTCACTCATCAAACGGGCATCCGGAGAAGCTCGTTATAGGCCTCGACGACACGGTCCCGGATCGCGACCGTCGCCTCGAGGGCAAGCTTGCTTTCGGCCAGTGCGGTCACGAGTTCATGCGGATCGCCGCCGCCCGTGACGGATGCGGCCGCTTGCGTCTCGGCCGATTGCAACATCTGAAGAAACTCCTCGGCGGCGCCGATCGCCTCGTCGGAAATACCGGTCGTCTTGGTCGCGTAACCGCTGACCCCCTGAATGCTCCCGATGTCCATGGACTTCTTCCTTATCGCTTGAGCAGGTCGAACAGCGCCGACGACATCCGCCGCGTCTGGTCGAACATTTTGAGGTTGGCCTCGTAGGACCGTTGAGCTTGGCGGGCGTCCGCGATTTCGGTCACGAGATCGACGTTCGAGCCGTCATAGAAACCGTCGGGGCCGGCCAAGGGATGGGACGGATCGTGGATGGCGCGCAGGTCGCGCCGATCCAGCATGACCTTGCCGACTTCCACCGCACCGGTTCGCCTCCCGCTTTCGACGGTTTCGTGAAACGATACCGTCTTCCTGCGATATCCGGGCGTATCCGCATTCGAGATGTTCTCGGAGACATGCCGCAGACGCTGACCCTGGGCGCGCAAACCGGATGACAGGATCCTCAGGGCATCGGAGAATTCCGCCATGGCTCAGCGTCCCCGGCCCATTGCGGTGCGCAGGATATCCATCGAAGCGCGGTAGACCGTGATCGCGCGATCATGGCGCCGCTGCGCCTCGACGCCTCTCAGGATCTCCTCCTCGAGATCGACGGCGTTCCCGTTGGCCTTCAGCGTGGAACTCACGTCGATGATGTCCCGGTGCGGTGTCGCGCCCGACATGTGGCCGGGCCGCGTCGCGCGGGGCGCGAAACGATCCTCGGGTCTAAACGGTGCGAGATCGGAAGGGCGGTACCCTGGCGTATCGGCATTGGCGACGTTTCGGGCGGTCAGCGCCTGTCGGCTTCCAGCGTGCTGTGCGGCCTGCGCCGCCAGCGTCATCAACGCGGGCATCTGCATGTGTCTCTCCTCGATGCAACGAAGCGTTAAGGGCGATTCCTTTAGATTCCGTAATCGTTGAAGAAGATTCGGAGAGTTCCGTGACAGACAATCCGCTCGAAGCCCTGAGTGCCCGCATCGCGCCCCTGCAGGCGAGCAGGCCCCTCGGGCACGTGACCGCGTTGCGCGCCGGCCATATCGAGATTGCCGGGCTCTCACGCCATGTCTCTCTGGGCGACGAGGTCCGTTGCCGGGGCGGAACCCTTGCCGAGGTGGTCGCCATCCACGGGGAAAGGATCGACGCGGTCCCTTGCGGTGACCTCAGCGGCCACGAAGTCGGCGCCTTGGTAGAAGTGTCCGGCGACCCGACGATCTCGCCCTGCGACACCTGGCTCGGACGGATCGTCGATCCCTTCGGAAATGCGATCGACGGCCGTGGGGTCGCATCAGGCCCTCCCCTGCCGATCAGGCACCCCCCTCCCGAGGCCGGCACGCGGCGCGGTTTCGGGGACAGGCTCGCGACCGGATACGTCGCGCTGGATACACTTCTGCCGATCGTCGAAGGTCAGCGCATGGGCATCTTCGCGGGATCGGGTGTCGGCAAGTCGCGGCTTCTCGGTGATCTCGCGCAGACGGCCGACGCGGATGTCGTGGTCGTCGCCCTGATCGGCGAACGCGGCCGGGAAGTCGCGGGGTTCGCGCGGGATGTGCTCGGAGAGGCGGGCATGGGCCGCACGATCATCGTCGCAGCCACATCGGATCGCCCGGCGAATGTGCGCCGCCGGACTTTACCTGCCGCACTGACGGTCGCGGAACGATTTCGCGCCAAGGGCGCGCGCGTCCTCTTTCTGTGCGACTCGCTCACCCGCCATGCCGAAGCCTTCAGGGATCTGAATGCGGCATCCGATGACCGGGGGGGCGGCGTGCCGCGCGGGCTGGTATCGGAACTCGCCGGACTGATCGAGAGGGCCGGGCCGGGCGGGCCGCGTCAGACCGCGATCACGGCACTCTTCACCGTCCTGGTCGCCGGGTCCGACATGGAAGAACCCGTGGCCGACACGGCCCGGGGTCTTCTCGACGGGCATATCATCCTGTCCAGAGACATCGCAGAGCGAGGGCAATACCCCGCGATCGACGCGCTCGCGTCAGTGTCGCGGGCTCTGCCCGGCGCGGCGACAAAAGACGAGAACGCGGTGATATCGAAATGCCGCCTCACACTCGAACTCTTCCGAAAGAACGAACTGATGGTCTCATCAGGACTTTATGAAAAGGGCGGGGATCCGGCGCTCGACAGCGCGATCCAGCAGACACCGGCGATCCAGAAGGCTCTGACCGACCGAACCGGCAGCATAGAGGAGAGCTTTGCGATCCTGAGAAAAGCGCTTGGGTAGATCTCCGGCTGGAAGCTTCGACTTCCCTGGTCCTCCGGGATGGTCGGAGCGATGCGAAAGGCTGGAAGCGCAGCTGCGGGACGAAGTCCGACTGCATTAATCCCTTGTTAAGGTCTCGTATGCTTTCTGCGGAACATGAGCATCTCAGCCCTCCTTCGTGCGATCGTGCTGGCCACCCTTGCAACCTTCGGGACGGCTAAGGCGGATGTTCTGCGCGCGGTCACCGCCGATCTGCCGCCCTACGCCATCGAGGCGGATAGCAGCGGGTTCACCTTGGAAGTCACGCGCCTTGCGGCGGAACGCGCAGGTCATACGCTCGAGATCCGGTTCCTTCCGTGGAAGCGGGCTCAACTCCTCGCGCAGCAGTCGGATGATCTTCTGACATTCAACCTGACCCGGACGAAAACGCGCGAGCCGCTTTACCTATGGATCGCGCCGATCATCGAGTACGGAAACGTATTCGTGACGACCGGCACGGTCATCGACACGTTCGAGACGGCCGCATCCGCCGGCGAGACGGTCACACGCGCCGGAACGGCACAGGCATCGATCGTCGCCGCCTCCGGCGCGCCGTTCCTCGAAGTCGAGAGCCCCGAGCGGGCTGCGCGAATGCTCGATTCCGGCCGGGTGGCGGCATGGTATACCCATGATCTCCGTGCCGCATGGGTCTGGCGGCAGGAAGCGCGATCGAACGATCTGACCATCGGTGCGAAACGCGAGGGCGGCGTGATCTACCTCGCTGGCAGCCTCGGATTTCCCGAAGACATCGCCAACGACCTTCGCGAGGCGATCGAGGCGATGCGCGCCGACGGGACCTACGCCGCCTTGGCAGAGCGTTATTTCGGCAAGACGAACTAGCCCAGGCAGGACGCCTTGCGCCCCGTCGAGACCTGACGCGCAAGGGCGTGCCCCACGCCGGGAATACTAAAGACTGCACAGCCTTGACCGGCTCCGGGTCTGAGGAACGTACGGCCCGGCTCTCTCCTGTACGATGCGGAACACCCTCTTTTCTTCCACTGGCTGAACCTCTCGGATCGTTCCGCACAAGGCAGCCTCACCCGCCCATGCCGAAGGCGAGATTGATCTTGGGTCGAAAGCTCCCGGATACCGCAAACGCTGCAGTCGCGCAGCATTAGCGTCCAAAAAATCATCATCCACCTTCAAAACGTTCAATCCTTGTGCAAGGCATGCAGGGGGTTCTACTGCATCGCGCCTGCGCTTCACCGGGACGTTGCCCTCGCCCGGGCCATCCATGATCGGTGTCGTCAAAGTCGTACCCGGAGGAAAACCATGTCTCGTATCGCCCTGACCGCAGCCGCATTCGCAGTGAGCAGTTCTGCCGCGTTTGCCCAGACCGAGATGCCGTTCGCACTGGACTGGAAGTTCGAAGGCCCGGCAGCGCCTTATACCCTCGCGATCGATCGGGGATTCTTCTCGGATCAGGGATTGGAGGTGACCGTCACCGAGGGCGCGGGCTCTCTCGACGCGATCCCGAAAGTTGCCACCGGGGCCTTCCCTGTGGGATTTGCCGACATCAATTCCGTCATGCGGTTCATCGACCAGAACCCTGGCGCGCCGGTGATCCCGGTCATGATGGTCTATGACAAGCCGCCCTTCGCCGTGGTCGGCCGGATCAGTCAGGGCATCACCGAGCCGGGCGATCTGGAAGGTCGGACGCTGGGCGCCCCGCCCCCCGACGGCGCCTGGGCGCAGTTCCCGATTTTCGCGGCAGAGAACGGCCTCGACGTGGACGCGATCTCGGTCGAGCCGGTGGGCTTTCCTACCCGCGAACCCATGCTCGCCCAAGGCGAAGTGGACGCGGTGACGGGCTTTTCGTTTTCTTCCACGCTCAACCTGATCCGTCTCGGCGTCCCCGAAGACGATATCTCGGTCCTGCTGATGGCCGATTACGGCGTCGACCTCTACGGAAACGCGATCATCGTGAACACGGACTTCGCCGAGGCGAACCCCGACGCGGTGACCAGCTTCCTGACCGCGGTGGCTATGGGGTGGCAGGCCGCGATCTCGGATCCCGAAGCGGCGATCGCTTCGCTCTTGGAACGGAACCCGGCAGCGGATGCAGATCTGGAGACCAGGCGCCTCGAACTGGCGATCGAGGCGAACGTTCTGACCGACTACGTTGCCCAGAACGGCATGGGAAACATCGATCCAGAGAGGTTCGCCGCGGCGATCGAACAGACGCGGTCCGTTTACGACTTTCAGTCAGAACCCGACCCGGCTCTTTTCTTCGATGGGAAATATCTGCCCGCAGGTGACGCGCTGATGCTGTCCGAATGAACGGGACCGGGTCGGAAAGCCCGGCCTCTTCGCCGATGAAGCCGCTCATCGAGATCAAGGGCGTCCGTCATGCTTACAGGACGCCAGCGGGGCCCCTGCCCGTCCTCGACGGGCTCGAGCTCTCCGTGCCCGAGGGCGAGTTCTGCGCGGTCGTCGGCCCGTCGGGATGCGGAAAGTCGACCCTGACACGCCTGGTCGCGGGGCTCATGAAACCCGATGCGGGCGAGGTCTGGCTGTCTGGCGAGCGTGTGACGAGCCCACGCAAGACAGTCGGCATGGCTTTTCAGAATCCGGTCCTGCTGGAGTGGAGGACGATCCTCGACAACGTCATCCTGCCCCTCGAAATCGTTGCGCCGCGTATGCCGCGTCGCGATCGCGTGGCGCGCGCAGAGGAACTTCTCGCCATGGTCGGGCTCGATGGGTTCGAGGACAAGCGGCCGTCGGAGCTTTCCGGCGGCATGCGCCAGCGGGCCTCGCTCTGCCGTTCGATCGTTCACAAACCCTCGGTCCTGATCCTGGACGAACCGTTCGGCGCGCTGGACAACTTCACGCGCGAGGATCTCTGGCAGACGATGCGCGACCTGCGCGCGGCCGAGCCGTTCACCACAATCCTCATCACCCATGACCTGCGCGAAAGCGTCTTCCTCGGCGATCAGGTCGTCGTCCTGTCCGGACGTCCGGCCCGCACGCAATACGTCATGGACGTGGATCTGCCGCCGGACCGCGATCTGGACGTGCTCTTTGAGCCGAAGGTCGGCGATATGCTTCATATCCTGCGGGACCAGATCAAGGTCGCTCAGGGTCGCGCCTCCGAGGCCGCGGCATGATCCGCTCGGTCGGCGTGCCGGTCGTGGCACTCGCCGTGTTCACGGCGATCTGGGAATTCGTCGTCTGGGCGAATGGTTGGCCGGACTTCGTGATGGCCTCTCCGTCGGATCTGCCCGCTGCCTATGCCCGCTTCTGGGAGCTTTTCCTGACAGGCGCCTGGCAGACGCTCTGGCGAACGGTGGCGGGTCTCGTCCTTGCCGTGATCGTCGGCCTCCTGCTGGGCATGATCATGGGTTTCTCGCGGATCATGCGCGATGCGCTCTATCCGCTGCTGGTCGGCTTCAATGCGATCCCGAAGGCGACGCTCGTCCCGGTTCTGGCGCTCCTGTTCATCGGCCAGCACGATTTCAATACCGTGATGATGGCCTTTCTCATCTCGTTCTTCCCGATCGCCGTCTCGGTCGGGATCGGCCTTTCGACGCTGGAGCCCGAATATCGGGATATCCTCCGATCCCTCGGGGCGTCCAAGGTGACGATCTTCTGGAAGATCGCGCTGCCGAAGACGCTGCCGGAATTCTTCGGCGCGCTGAAAGTCTCCGTCACGCTCGCCTTCATCGGAACCAACCTCGTCGAGATCGTCTCCCCCCATGGCCGGGGCTTGGGCGCGCTCTTCCTGTCGGGGCAGACGAATTCCAACTACCCGCTCATGTTCGCGGTCCTGATCGCGCTCGCCGTGCTGGGGATCGCCTTATACTACGCAGTCGTCTGGCTAGAGAAGACGTTTGCGGGCTGGGCCGAACGCAAGGGATAGGCCCATCGGACGGGGGTTGGCGACAATCCCGATCCTCCTGCCCGACTGCGCGCGACCGACGAACGATCCCGCGTCCGGCGACCACATCTCCAGTCTGCATCCGCTCGGCCGCGATCCGAATGCTTGAAATTGCTCGCGCATCGGGGTGCTCTAGGGGCAAGACGATTCGTTTGAGGTCGGATTTATGAACGCTCCCTTTCTACAGACCAATCGCCGGGGCCGTCTGACGACGTCTTTCGGCCCGGACCAGCTTGTGCTCCTTCGCTTCGACGGCTCCGAAGAGATGTCAGGAGATTTCGAATGGCGGGTCGAAGCCCTGAGCAAGACGCCCGGCCTCGACCTGCACGGCCTTCTCGGAAGCCATGCCACGGTCGAGATCGACATGTCGGGCGGCACGCGCTCCTTCGACGGAATTGTCTGCGAGGCCTCGGCCGGCGGCTCGACCGAGAACGGCTTTCGCTACGACCTCGTGCTGAGACCATGGCTGCACGTCGCAAGCCTGCGGCGCAACCAGCGCATCTTCCACGATCGAAGCGTGGACCAGATCCTGCAGGAAGTGCTTGCGGACTACTCGGACCTGGGCGAGCCCCATCTCGATTTTCGCCTGACCGGCGATTATCCGATCCTCGAATACACGGTTCAATACGGTGAGAGCGACGCGGACTTCGCCCGGCGCCAGATGGAGCGTCACGGTCTGTCCTGGTTCTGGACCCACACGGAGGGAAGCCACACCCTGGTCGTGACCGACGACATCGACGCCCTGGATGAGATCGAGGGCGGCAAGCGTCCGTATTACGGGCTCGAAGGCCACCACATGTCCGAGGAGGAGCATTTCCGCCTCTGGCTCGCCGGGGAGCGCATCACGACCGGCGCCGTTCGCCTGACGGAATACAACTTCAAGACGCCCCACGCCGCGCAGGAGGTCGACAGCCTCGGCGGCGTGTCCCACGCCAAGGGCGACGTCGAAAGCTTCGATTGGCCGGGCGACTATCTCAATCGCGGCGAAGGTACCGGGGTCGTCGCGCGCCGCGTCGAGGAAGAGCGGGGCCAGGCTCCGCGGCACCACGCCTCTGGTGACGTCGCCGGTCTGGCTGCCGGAACCCGGGTCACCGTGTCCGGCGACGACGTCCCGGGCGTGACCGGCAACACCTTCATGTGCCTCAAGGCGCAGCACCGCTTCCGCGCCCAGGCCTATGGGACAGGTGAGGCGTCCGGGGACGAACGGGCCTATGACGGCGATTACGTGCTGATGCCGGTCACCACGCCCCTGCGGCCCGAGAGACGCACCCAGTTGCCGCGGATCCAGGGCCCCGAGACCGCGCTCGTCGTGGGCGAGGGAGAGATAGATTGCGACGAATACGGCCGGATCCTCGTCCAGTTCCCATGGGATCTGGACGGCGCCTACTCGATGCGATGCCGCGTCTCGCAGAACTGGGCGTCGCGCGGCTGGGGCGGCATGATCATTCCGAGGATCGGCATGGAAGTGATCGTCGAGCATCTTCTTGGCGATCCCGACAAGCCGATCGTCACGGGCTGTGTCTACAACGGTGCGAACCAACCGCCCTATCCGCTGCCGCAGCACAAGACGAAGTCCGTCTTCAAGACGAACACCCATGAAGGGTCCGGCTTCAACGAACTCACCTTCGAGGATCAGCGCGACGAAGAGCTGATCTACATGCATGGCCAGAAGGACCAGCAGATCGACATCCTCAACGACCGGGCGAAGTCGATCGGTCGGGACCAGTCCGAGGCCGTCGGCCGCGACAAGTCCATCGGCGTCGGCCGCGACCATACGGAGAGCATCGGCCAGGACGCTCGCCACACCGTTGGCCGCGACGTCATCTATCAGGTCGCGCGCAACCAGCAGGAAAGCTACGGCAAGGACCACGTCCATGTCGTCGGCAACATCCACAAGCAGGACATCTATGCCGACCACCTGATCAGCACCGGCCGAAACCACGAGGAAACCGTAGGCTCGCGCTATGTGCTGAACGTGGGCAAGTCGATCACCAACAACACCAAGACCCACACGCTGATGGCGTTCGACAAGTTCGTCATCAAGGGACCCGGCGGCAAGATCACGATCGACGCATCCGGCATCACGCTGGAAGCGCCGCAGATCCGGCTCAAGGGTGCGGTCTCGATGGGCGGCAGCGGCGGTGCGCAAGTGCCGACGCTGAAGGCCGCCGCGCGCGACGCGCTCCCCCTCGTGGAGGAATGCGTCAAGCAGAAGGGCGAGGAGGGCTAGGATGCTTCCAGTAGCGCGTCTGGGGGACAAGCATATCTGTCCGAGCTGCGGCCCCAACATGATCGTTGAAGGCGGAAAGGCCACCGTCGACGGCCGGCCCGTCGCCCGCGTCGGCGACAAGACTGCGTGCGGCGCCGTGATCGTGAAGGGATCGTCCATGGGCACCGACGATGGCAGGCCCATCGCCTATCTCGGATCCACCACATCCCATGGCGGAACGATCGTCGAAGGGTCGCCTACCGCCACGACGATGCCGTAACCGCCCTGCGGGAGATTCGGTCACGATGGGTCGATCTCCGCCGGAAAGCGCCTCGGAGGACGTTTTCGTGTCCTCCTGTTCCAAGCGCCTGCCCACGTAGATCCTGACCCGGACCGACCCGGACGGCCTGAACCCGGCGGCCGGCCGTCGGGGCGCGAGCGGTCGGCAGACGAGCCGAACAGGACGATCAGATATCGGGACGACCGGCCCGGATGGCTTCCGGGCCGGGCTCGGGCCGCGCCTAGAACTTGGCGATCACGTTCAGGAACAGGCCTTTGTCATCGTAGGTCAGGTCCGAAAGATCGTCCGAGAAGGTCGAGAAGTTGTATCCCGCCCCAACCTTCAGGTTGTTCCCGAAGTGCCGGTAGGCGGCGGCCAGCACGCCAGAGCGCGACGTCTCGGCGTCCACTGCGTCGAGGTATCGCCCCTCGACCAGGAAATCCCAGTTGTGGACGATATGTCCTCGTACATTGACCACGGCGAGATAGGCATCGTTATCCGCCAGCGGTTCGCCCTCTCCGGCCGCGGATTTGCCCAGACGTCCGCCCAGCTTGCCGCCCAGCGTCCAGACCGGGCTCAGATCATAGCTGCCCTCGACGCTGAAGATGTGGCTTTCCTGGATCGGGCCGTCATTCTCGGACCCGTCGACTTCCTGACCGATGAAGTCCCGCAGATAGCGATAGCGCGCCAGCACGTTCAGGCGCTCGTTCTCGATCGGACGGTAGGCGTAGCCGAGGCTCAGGTCGGTATAGTCGCCGCTGGCCACGCTCTCGCCGTCGCTGTCGCTGTCGGCATGGGCGAGCCGGAAGAGCAGCCGGCTCTCGTCGTTGATCTGCCAGCGGGCATCGGCGGCGAAGAAGATGAACTCGGTGTCGCCCAGATCGTCCCGCTCGGTATCATCGTCGCGGTACTCGATCCGGGCGCGCGCGGTCAGCCGCTCGGTCTGATAGCGGACACCCAGCGAATAGGCCTGGCGGTCGAAATCACCGTCGACGCCATCGTTCACCTCGCCGCCCTCGATCGACCCCGTGAAGGTCAGGAACCGGCTGGCGCGATACTCGGCGCCGTAGGTTTCCAGATGCTCGACCCGCTCGCCGAACAGATCGTAGCTGTTCTCCGCGAACAGGATGAGATCGTCGTTGATCTGCTGGCGTCCACCCATGACGAACCGCCCGCCATCTTCGCCGGTCAGGTCGGGATCGACGCGGCGGCCCGGATCCAGTTCGTAGCCGAAGTAGTAGGACGAATTGTCCTCGCGGGCATAGTTGGCGAGCAGGCGCGCGCCGGTCCCGCCGTCACCGCCGGACACCTCCGCCTCGACTTCCCAGCCGTTGCGGAAATCGTGATCCACGCCCACGCCGTAGCGGTCGAAATCGTCCAGCCCGTCGCTGTCGGCGGTGAACTGGCCGAAGCCATAGATCTCGGTGCCTTCCGCGACGGCGTAGGACAGGCGACCGCCGACCGTCGTGCGGTTGCCGTCCTCGTCCGGGCTGTCCTCTTCCAGATGCTCGACCGCCAAGGCGAGATCCAGGCGGTCGGTCAGCGCAAAGGCCACCTCGGCGCCGATCTCGGTCCGGTCCACGTCCTCGTCGTTCTCGTAGCGGTCGAAGTAGAAGGCATAGGACAGACGCTCGTTCGCTTCGATCCGGCCGAAGACGCCATAGATCGTCTCGTCGCCCGTGGCGGCGTCGACCTGATAGTCGAGGGTCGAGAACCCCTCTTCCCGGTGTTCGTAATAGGCGCCGACGATGCCGCTCTGCCTCAGGCCCAGATCGGCCAGATCCATCTGCGTCTCGAACCGGATCGCCCGGCCATCGCCATCGACCGGGTCCTCTCCGTCGAGGCTGAGGCCGCCATCCAGCGAGAACGAGGTGCCAAAGCCCGGCCCGTCCGTTTCGGCATAGTCGAGCTGAGCGAAGCTGTTGGCCCCGAACTCCCATCGCAGGTCGATGCCGACCGCGTCCTGGTCGGCGGTCCCGGTATCCTCGTTCTGGATCGTGAAGCCGAGGCGGACATCGTCCGTCACCCAGGCTTCGACCCGCCCGCCGATGCTGTAGGAATCCACGTCCCCGGTCGCGGGCGTGAACTCGTACTGCGCGACCAGGTTGATGTTCTGGTCGCCGCCCGGATTTGTCTGGATCAGGTTGGGACTGACCGAACCGGACAGGGGCCGCCGCAGAGTGACCACACCCTGCACGTAGTTGATGTCGTAATCCTGCCCCTGAACCAGCGTCTCGCGGGCCACGACCCGTCCGGTCGCCGCATCGCGCAGTTCAACGGTCAGGGTTTCCGTGCCGACGGCGATGTCCTGCGCCGACAGGAAGTAGACGCTGCCGCCCGTGCCGCGGAACACGTCGCGGCCGACAAGCTGATCCGGCTGCGCGGCATAGGCATCGACGGTGACGCGATTGTCGCCCCGTGCGGTCGTGGCCTGGCTTTCGTAATGCACCTGCGCGCCGTAGAGCGTCCGCTCGTTGCGCAGGAAAGCATTGCCCGTCAGGCGCGCCTGATAGTCGCCCCACAGCGCGTAAGAGCCTTCGCGCTCGACCCGCAGGTAGAAGCGGCCCGAGGTGGGGGTGTTGTCCTCGATGGTCGAATCGTCGCCATAGGTCGGATAGCCCAGTCCCTGCTCGATCCGGTCGAGGATGCCTTCGACATCCTTGTCCTCCAAGCGGTCGAGGATCTCGTCCAGTTCGAACTCGCCCGTATCCAGCGAGGCGGTGACACCAATCCCGCCCTCGGTCTCGCCATCGACATAGACCTGAAGGCGTCCGTCGCTGCGTGTCTCGCTATCCCCGGTGCGGCCGTCCTCGTAGCGGCCCACCGTGACGTCGCCCACAACCACGTAAAACCATTCGGCACCCGGGATCTCGACGTCGTGGTAGCTTTCGACGACCGGCGTCGCGCCGCCCTTCACCTCGACGCCCACGGCATATTCGCCCGCGGGCAGGATGCGGCGGATGACCATCGTGCCATCTGGGCTGGCCGGGACTTCGGTGCCCAGCGTGTAGAGCTTGGCGCCTGGTGCGGCGTTCTTCGCGCGCACGGTGACCATGCCGCCCCGGATCGGGATGCCGCGCCGCGCCGTGAAGTCGCTGACCTCTTCGATGTCGGCCACCAGACCGCGATCGTCCGGGTATCCCAGCGGCAGCGGGCCGGTCTCGTCGTAACGGCCGCGCTTGTCGTAGACACGATGAACGGCGACCAGATCCCGGCCGTCGGGCAAGGTCACGGCGACGCGTCCGTTCGGAGCGACCGGGACCACCGCCAGCAGCCGTGGACCACCGGTCGCGCCGCGATCGAAGATGCGCATCTCGGCGCGCTCGATGAAGGCCGGGTAGTTGGTCTGGCTCAAAAGCTCGACCCGATCGCCGGGGCGGTAGGCACGAGCCTCGCCCGCGATTTCCAGATCCAGCGTCGGCTCGGGCTCCAGCCCATCGAAGGTGACCTGCACCTCCGCCTGCGCCAGGGCGATATCAGTCCGGCGAATGCGGTCCTCGACGGTGGGATCGGCATCGACCGGGTCGCCGTCCAGGGACAGCACGAAGCCACCGGAATTCGAGAGCGCCGGCTGCGCCGCCTCCGGCTCGGTATTCACACCGGTCGGCATCGACACGACGTCGCCGGCATCCGGTGTTTCGCACCCGGCAGGCAGCGCGCCGCCCAGGGGCACCATGCAATTCGCGTCCTGCGCCTGCACCGGCAGGGCGATCCCGATCGCCGTGGCCGAAAGCAGCGCGAGGGTGGCGGGGGTGGAAGATAGTCTGATCATCGGTCCGCCCCTCATTGCATCCGCCGGTATTCGGTCTCGACGATCAGGCGGTATCGGCCCGATCCACGCCAGTTTCGCCGGATGAGCCGCTCCAGCGCGTCGACCCGCGCCTTGGCGCCGCGCTGCCCTTCGGCGTCGTAGTAATAGCTGATGCGGACAAAGGACGGCGTCGCACGGATTTCATCGAGCAGTCTCAACACGCCCTGCTCCAACCGCTCCGATGGCGCCTCGCCGGTGAACGCCGCGGCGGTCAGGTCGATGTCGACGAGACGGCCCAGAGTGGCGCCGAAGTTCATCTCCGCCATGATGCCGGCCGTCAGGCGCATGGTCCGTGGGTTCTCGGTCGTCACGCGGTAGCCGGTCGGCAGGGTCCGCTCGTCCAGCTTCAGCGTGAAGTTCGATCCGGTCTCGCGGGGGAGCTCGGCGCAGGGCACGGAATAGAGCCCGTTCTCGTCGGTGGTGATGATCGTGCCGGTGGGCGTGACCAGCCGGACATTCGGCAGGCCCGGCTCTTCCAGCGCGGGCGCAGGCAGCTTGCCCTTGCCGACGAGGAAGTCCTGATCGCTGATGCGACGCCGGTTCACGTCGCGCGGGTCGTCCTGATAGCCGTTGAAGTTGCGGTCGTCGAAGACCTTGCCGATCACGTCCGAGCAGTCGAATACCGCCTCGGGGATCCGCCGGACCACCGCCGTGGCGACCGACAGCACCTGCCCCGTCACCGGGTCGATCGCACGGGCGATGTTCTCCAGATCACCTGTCGGTGCGCCGGGCAGAACGGTCGCCTGAAGCGAGATCAGAACCTCGTCGCCCGCCGGAACGGTCACGTTGCCGAAGGTCGCCGTGGCGCCCCGGATATCGGGTTCCACCACGGTCCCGTCCACGGCGTAGGTCTCTGGCACGAAACCGAGGCCGCGTGGCAGCGTATCCGTAACGGACAGATCCGCCAGATCCGTCGCACCGTCGTTGATGACCCGGATCTCGTAGGGCACGCGCTGGCCGATCACGACTTCCTCGATCAGGGCGGCCTTGGTGATCCGGATATCGGCCGGGTTGGTCTGAACGACGAACGCGTCCTGATCGCGGATCACGGTGTCGGGCCGGAAGGTCAGGCCCGAGATCGAGGCCACTTCCGTCACGCCATCGGGATCGGAGAAAACGATCGAGTAGTTGCTGCCGACCGGGAAGCCGGTGATCTCATAGGCGCCATCCCGGTCCGTCCGGACCGTTGCCAGAACACGCCCGTCCTCATCGACGAGTTCGACGAGATAGCCGCCCAGAAGCGTATCCGTCCCTTCGTCGAACAGCCCGTTGTCGTTCGCATCGAGGAAGACCTTGCCGCTCACCGCGACGTTCGAGGGGACCAGCGGCACGGTCAGAACCGTCGGATCGTTTCCGGGGTCGCTGTCGGTCTCACCTTCCGCATCAGGCGTCTCGGTCGATCCGGGCAGGTCGATCTCCGTCAGGTCAGGAGTCGTTCCCGTGTCAGAGATATCCGTCGCGCGAAGCTGCTCTCCGGTGTCGGGATCGTTGATCGGTGCGCCGGTGCCGGACACGGCCAGACCCGTCGCCGTCGCCGTGTTCTCGACGAAGCCCGCGAGATATTCCTCGTAGGTGATGACGTAGGTCACCGTCAGGGTCGCGCTTTCACCGATCTCCAGCCGGGCGATCCGGCCGACCTCTCCACCCAGCAGCGGATCGGTGACCACGACGCCGGTCAGGGCCGTGTTGCCGGTGTTGGTCACCGTGAAGCGGTAGCTCGCCACGTCGTCGAAGCCGCCGGAGACGGAGTCCCCGTTGGTATCCTCGACGCCGGTTGCCGACTTGACCAGCGTGATCTCGGGACGCGCGCCTGACGGCACCGACAGAACCGTCGGGTCATTCGTCGGATCGCCGTCCGTGCCCCCGCCGCCATCGGCCGTTTCCACCGATTCCGGGGTCGGGACGCCCGCCCCTGTCGGGTCGGTTCCGCTGTCGGATACATCGCTGGCCGTCAACGCACCGCCCCCGGGGGCCGCGATCGGCAGACCGTCCGGCCCCTGCGCCGTCCCGGTCACCTGCGCGGTGTTCTCGACGAAGCCACGCGCGATGTCGTCTGACGTCACACGGTAGGTCGCGGTGAAGGTCGAGGCATCCGCCGCGCCCGGCGCCAGTGTCAGCGGACCTCCGGCGACCGTGGCCAAAGGATCGGTGACGCGGATATCCGACAAGGCCACGTTGCCCGTGTTCCGGACGAGGAATGCGTACTCGACCACGTCGCCCTCGCCGCCGAAGAGGCCGTCGCCATTCGTGTCTGGCGCAGCGGCCACGGACTTCACGACCGTGATCCGAGGATCCGGCAGTGCGAGGACCGTGGGGTCGTTGGTCGGATCGCCATCCCGCGCCCCCGCGCCGTCTGCCGTTTCCGTCGCGGCCGGATCGGTGACCGCTGCGGGGACACCCTGGTCGCCCGGCTCGGGCCGGGTCCCTGCATCCGAGACGTCGCTCACGGTGACCGGAACTCCGCCAATTGGCCCATCGCTTGGGAATTCCAGGATTGGAGCGCCGCTCGCGCTCAGTGCGGTACCATCGACCCGGGCGCTGTTCTGGACATAGCTGCGCGCGACATCTGCGTCGCTCAGGATGTAGGTCGCCGTGAAACTCGTCATATCGCTGTCACCAGCACGCAGGGCGATCGGCCCACCGCTCACCTCGACAAGCGGGTCGGTGATCCGCAGATCGCCCAGCGCGACGTTCCCGGTATTCGTGACCGTGAAGCCGTAGGTGACGCGATCGCCGGCATCGGCACGATCATTGCCGTTCAGATCCTCGACCGCAGTGATGGACTTCACCAATTCGACCGCGGGGGCGACGCTCGCCGGGACGCGCGCGACGGTCGGGTCGTTGCCGGGATCGGCGTCAACGTCGCCCGTGCCGTCCGGCGTCTCGGTCGCGCCGGGATCAGCGATGGGGGCACCGTCGGCATCGGTCCCGGTATCGGACACGTCCGAAGCCGTCAGCGGATCGCCATCCAGACCAGTAAAGGGCCTCCCATCCGCATCGGTCGCAGTGCCGGAGACGGTCGCCGTGTTCTCGACGAAGCCCGCCGCGATGTCGGCCGCCGTGACCGTCAGGCTGGCGGTGAAGCTGCGGGTATCGGTCTCTCCGGGCGACAGGGCGATCGGGCCGCCCGAGACCACGGCGCGCGGATCGTCCACGAAGATGTCGGCCAGTCGCGTGTTGCCTGTATTCGTGACGACGAAGCTGTACCGGATCAGATCCCCCTCGCCGCCGAACTGGTTGTCCCCGTTGCTGTCGAGGATCGCGGCAACCGATTTCACGACGGTGATCGCAGGTCGTGGCAGAACCAGGACGGTCGGATCGTTCGTCGGGTCGCCGTCCGTCGCGCCGACACCATCGGGCGTCTCGGTCCCGGCCGGATCCGCGACCGCACGCGGCTGTCCGTCCGCGCCCGGCGTGGCGAAGGTTCCGCTATCGGAAATGTCGGTCGCCTCCAACGGCTCGCGGGTCACCGGGTCCAGAAGCGGATCGCCAGCGGCGTTCACGGCCGCGCCGGTCGCCATCGCGGTGTTCTCGACATAGCCGCGCGCAATATCGGCCTCGGTCAACGTGTAGCGCGCCGTGAAGGTCGTCGCGTCCTCACCCCCGATGGGCAGATCGACCGGCCCGCCCGAGACGGAGACCAGCGGATCCTCGACGGCCACGTCGGCCAGCGCGACGGAACCGACATTCGCGACCGTGAAAGCGTAGGTCACCACCTCGCCCGGATCGGCCATGCCATTCCCGTTTGCATCCGCAACCCCGGTCAGAGCCTTGGTCAGTTCGATCGCGGGCCGGGGATTGGCCGGCAGGTCGATGACCGTTGGATCGTTTGCAGGATCGCCGTCCGTGCCGCCGCCCAGATCCGGCGTCTCCTGCGTTTCCGGCCCGCTCAGATCGCCGCCGGTCCGGTCCGTGCCCGCATCCGAGACGTCCGTGACCGTGATCGGTTGCCCTGTCGGCCCGACGAGGGGATCTCCGGACGGCGTGGTCGCATTGCCGCTGGCCCCGGCCGTGTTCTCGAAGCCGCCCGCCGCGATGTCGGCGGATGTGACCGTGTAGGTGCCCCGGAACGTCGTGCTGTCCCCCTGCCCCACGGCAAGGTCGATCGGGCCGCCGGTCAGGGTGACCTGCGGATCCGTCACCGTCACGCCCGAAAGCGGCACATTGCCGGTATTCATCACGAGGAATTCGTAGGAGATCACGTCGCCGGGCCCGCCGAACTGACCGTCCAGGTTGGTGTCGGGCACGACCGCGACCGACTTGACCACGCTCAGCCCCGGCTGCGGAATGACGACGACGGTCGGATCGTTGGATGGATCACCGTCGCGCGTGCCATCGCCATTCGCGGTCTCGGTCCCGGCCGGATCGGCCACGGTCTGCGGCTGCCCGTCCGATCCCGGTACGGGCGACGTGCCGGCATCGGAACGCGCATTTGCCGTCAACTGAATGCCCGTCGCCGGGTCGCGGATCGGATCGCCATCCGCATTCGAAGCCCCGCCGGTCGCGGTCGCCACGTTCTCGACAAAGCCGCGCGCGACATCACGGTCGGTCAGGATATAGGTCGCGGTGAAGGTGGTGCTGTCGCTCTGACCGAACTCCAGCTGGATCGGCCCCCCGCTGACCGCAACGAGCGGATCACTGACGGTGACGCCCGCAAGATCCACGTTTCCGGTATTCGTCACCGTGAACGCATAGCGGACCTCGTCGCCCGCACCGGTCAGGTCGTCCCCATCGCGATCCACGATCGCGGCGACCGACTTGACCACGTCGAGTCGGGGCAACGGGTTCGAAGGCACGCGCAGGACGGTCGGATCGTTCGTCGGGTCGCCATCGGTGGCCCCGGTCCCGTCGGCGGTCTCGGTCCGCTCCGGGTTCGAGAGGGTCTCGCCCTCGGGATCGGTTCCGGTATCGGACGTGTCGGTGACGGGATCTCCGCCAGGCGCGCGCCCGGTCGCTTCGGCCCGGTTCTCGACGAATCCCGTTGCGATATCCGCCTCGGTCACCGTGTAGGTCGCGGTGAAGCTGCGGGTGTCGGTCTGGCCCGGCGCAAGCGTGATCGGGCCACCCGTGACGCTGGCCAGCGGATCGGTCACGGTGACGTCGGTCAGGGTGACGTTGCCGGTGTTCGAGACGGCGAAGGCATAGGTCACCACATCGTCGGCGCCGCCGAACAGGCCGTCCCCGTTGGTATCCGGAGCCGCGGCGACAGACTTGACGATCTCGATCCCGGCCGCGCCGGTCAGCGCGATGCGCGTCGGGTCGTCCGGATCGCCGTCGGCATCCGGATCGCTGTCGGTCACGTCGACCGGATCGTCCGAGCGATCTTCGACAGGATTGCCGTCACGGGTCCGGCCGGTCGCGGTAGCCTGGTTCGTCACCCCGCCCGCGTCGATATCCTCTTGGGTCAGCGCATAGGTTGCGCGGAAGGTCGCGGTCTCGCCCGTCGCAAGATCGGCCGCATCCCCGTCCCCGTCCAGATCTCCGCCGCCCGACACGTAGGCAGGGACGGGCAGCGTGCCGGTCCCGGTGAAATCGGCCGAAGCCTCCGCCACAGAGATGTCGAACAACGGCAACGGGCCCGGATTGGCGACGACATAGGTATAGGTGATCTCGTCCCCGACGGCGGGCGGCGTCGATACACCCGACGTGTCGGCGGTCTTCTCGATGACGATCTCTGAATCGACGATGGACAGGGTCACCGTCGCCACGTCGCAATTGGTCGGGTTCGCCGTCTCGCAGATCTGGTAGTCGAAGCTGTAGCTGTCAGCGGCCGTGCCCGGAGCGACATCCACGGTCCCATCCGGATTGAGGGTCAAGCCCGTGGGCAAAACCCCGACCGGCGTGATCTCGACCGTCGCAACCGTCGCAAGCGCGCCATTGACCGTGTCCGCCCCGTTGCCGTTATCGTCCAGGACATTGAGCACCGCCGTGCCGCCATCGGCCGACGCGAGCGGCGCATCCAAGGCGTCATCCATCGCGTCGATCGCAAAGAGCGACAGGATCGTGGGATCGTTGCTCGGATCCCCATCCGTCGACCCGTCGGCGCCGGGCGAGTCCGTCGCGGCCGGATCGGCGATCGCGACCGGATCCGTGCCGTCCAAAACCGGCTCCGTTCCCGTATCCGAGGCGTCCGTCGCCTGTGCGCCGCCGGTCACGGCGGTTCCGTTGTCGCGCGCGACCGTCCCCGTGGCAGTGGCCGTGTTGATGACCCGGCCCGCGGTCACGTCGTCCTCGTCTATGAGGCGCGCCCCGGTGATGCTGCCAGTATCGGTCTGCGACGGGGCGAGAGTGGCGATCGTCCCCGTGACCCCGGTGCCGGGATCGGTCACCGCGACATCCGCCAGGGGCACCTCGCCCGTATTCGTCACCGCGAATGCGTAACGGACCGTATCGCCGGCATTGCCGCGAATGCCGTCCCCGCTGGTATCTTCCAGCGCGGTCACGGACTTGACCAGTTCAATCTCCGGCGCGGCAGCGCACAGCTCCATCGCCGTCTGGAAGCCTTCGGTCACGTTTCCGCTGTCCGGATCGAAGCGCAGGGCCCAAACGATCTGCTCGATGGGCGCGCCGTCGCGGCTATAGAAACGGACGGAGAAATCCGCCGAGAACCCCGCATCGCCGTCGAGACGCTCATCGGCCACGGAGGTGTCCTGATCCTCGTCGATGCCGTCCACGAGGAACGGGTTGGCCGACGTCCCCGCATTGGCGGTGTCGTTGCTCCCCGAGAGGAACTCCCAGCCGACATTCGGATTGCGCGCGGGATCGAAGACCCAGCCGAGCTGATCGAAGCTGTTCCAGTGTTGCCGCACTTCGAAGACAGGGTCCCCGCCGAAGACCTGGGTGTATTCGCGATTCACCCGGGACGGGTTGCCGTTCGAGACGAAAAGCTCGGTCTTTCCGATGCCCGAAAGCTTGAGATCGTGCTCGGGTCCGTCGAAGTAACGGCTATCCGTCTCGTAGCCGCCGAAGGTGGGGGCAAGGCTGCCGCCCGCCAGGTTGCGGCTCGTCGCCGAGACGGTGACGCGCCCATCCTGCGTGGGCCCACTGCCGTTCCCGGTATAGGCCACGATGCTCCAATTGTCCGTCGCTCGGCAGGCTGCGTATTCGGGCGGCGCCGGCGGAGAGACGGGGGGATCCGGGTCCGGCAGAACCGTCACGGTGACCGTGGCCGTGTCCCCCGGCCCCGCATCCGGGTTCGGCGTTCGCAACCGGTAGGTGATGTCATAGGTCCCCGGCGGCGTCCCCGGCGGGACGTCGACCAGACCGCCCGCGTCGATCACGGGCACATTCGGGGACCCACCGATCGGATCCGCGGGATCCTCCACTGTCACCACCGAGTTCGCAGGGGTCGCCAGATCGCCCCTGATCCGGTCTGCGGGCTGCCCGCCCCCCGGCTGCCGGACATCGAGGATGTCTTCGCCGCCACTCGAGCCGCGAATGGACACGACGTCGTCCCGCGCAACCACGATCGGCTGGAACAGGGTCTGGAACTGGATCGGCCGGTTGTCGCATCCGCCCGAGATCTGTGCCGCATCCGCAAAGGTCACCGGCGCGGTCGTCGTGTTGTCGTAAGGCTGATAGCCAATCGTGAAGCCGGGGCCGGTGGCCGACCTGATCCGCTGCTCGGACGGCTCGGGCGGAATGATGAACGGGCTGGACGGCAGCGTCATGCCGGGGGTCGAGTCGCCGACCCCGAACACCGCAAGCACCGCCTCGCCCGGATCGGCGGTCACTGCCCCGGGCACGAGCGAACCACCGATCACCGATGATGCCGGTGTACAGCCCGTGCGGAACGAGACCGCTGCCGGCAAGGTCACTTGATCCACGTTCTGCGCGGTCACCGCGAAGATGACGGCCCCGAATCCTTCGTCCACGCCATCCTCGTAGGACACGACCACCTGCTGCGACCCGGAGCCGGGCAATTGCGCCTCCGGCAGGATGGCCACGGTCATCTGGTTGTCTTTGGTCGTATTGGTGCTGGTGCCGTTGGTCTCTTGACCGATGATCGTCATCGGAACGCCGCCCAGCGTGACCCCGGTCACATCCCGGCGACGATTGGTGTTCGCGCCTGGATTGCGGGTGTCGCGCTCGTCCCGCCATTCGGAATAGACCACGACCATCACGGCCCGGTTCTGGGCGCTGACGATATCGTAGCTGAACCCGCTATAGGTGGAGGTGGGGCCGGAGATATCGACGATGTCGCTGCCGCGATGATTGTCGATCCGGCCGTTCGTGATCAGCTGCTGCTGGGCTGCGGCGCTCCCGGCACTCAGGGCGGACAGGATCCCGGCCGTCGCGCAAAGCCGCCTTAGGCCACACGCACGTCGCGCCCACATCCGAACAGGTCGGGTTTTCTGCATGTCTCGTCCTGTCCCCGGCGCCGCGGCGGTTATCTTCCGCTCGTCTTGCCGTTCACCTCAATTCACCCCTTCCGAGATGTAAGTCAGACGAGGCGGGCAAACCGCAACGGAAACCATGAAGCGCCCCGAAATTCGCGGCCCGCCCTGTTGCACCTTTGCAAAGCCGCGTCACGGGCCTGCCAAAGCCATCGAACCGCTGTCGATCGGACCCGGTTCTCTTCTCTCTGGCGTATGTCCGGTGGACGAGAAAGGGTCCGCCAGATCCCAGTGTCGCGGAGACCGCCATTGAAATCTCGGCACAGCGAATCCTTTGAAACGCACGCCTCCCCGTCGGCCCGCCGGACCGAGAAGCGGCACGAGCGGAGTGTGAAAGGCCCTGCGGCCCACGGGTTTCGGAAGTGGCGATAGCTAGCCTCCTCCAGCCTTCCTTTCGTCGAGAAGGCATTCCGTTTCCGGTCGGTCCAGCCGATTGCGACGGCGCTCTTCCCGCGTGAAACAGCGCGACGGCCAGCCATTATCGCGAGATCGGCGGCGGGCGGATCTTCGCGAACCTTCCCGTCGTATGGACAAAGGCCAGCGCCGGATCCGTTCACATCGCGGCCGGTTCCTCGCACGTGCGACGTCGGCCGACCGCCTCGCGCCGTCCGGTTGGCTACGGCCGCCCGCGACCAGCAGCTCGACCTGCGAATTGGAACTCGACGCCCCGTTCATCCTGCCACAGAGGACTTGGTCCCCGCACCGGAACCCCTCCGGCGATATGCGAGACAGAGCCGGTCGCCCTTGCCGCCGAGGCGCCTTGCGGACTTCGACGGCCCAACCAGGTGTCGCCGTCAGGCAGAGCATAACCCAGATGCAATCGGCAGTTTGTCCGAAAAGCGGGTCGCATCTCCGATCCGATGCTCACCCAGGGCCGCTCTATCGGGCAGGCGCTTCGCACGGGGGCGGGGCTACGACCTACCTTATCCCGTATGCACATCACGCACTCCCAGATTTTTCGATCCGGAGGCGCCCGAGGACCGACTTGGACTTCGCCCGAAAAGTGAACCGGCTTCTGCGGCCTCTCCAGTTTTTTGCCAGAGGGAGACGGGAGAAGGGAGAAGGGAGAAGGGAGAAGGGAGAAGGGAGAAGGGAGAAGGGAGA